>JAJPHR010000021.1 GCA_021325145.1 Verrucomicrobiota bacterium
AGAAATAACCCAGCAGCTCCCTTGACAATACCCATAGCAGGGCGCGTCACTCCGTGCGCGCCGACGGCGGGCAGAGGACTGCCCGCCCTACCGGGATAGGTTCTAAAGAAGGTGTATTAATGAGATCAGGCGGAAGATCGATAAAGGTGGACGCGCTTCGGCAAAAGCGCGTTGACAACGCGGCTCGTTTAAGGAATCCTTAAAACAGTGAAAGACTTGGACACAATGACGGTTTCCAAAGTAGGTCAAGGCACGTTGCCCAAATGGTGGCGGGACGCCTCGGGCCTGTCACAGGGAGGTGTGGTTGAAGTTCGTCCGGCGCACGACAACAAGAAAAGCATCATCCTGACACCCAAGGCGATCAAACGACGTGGAGCGGTGGGGCTGCTTCGGCAATTTGCCCGTTGCCCGAAACCGATTGAACCGCCGGAGCGCCACAAATTGCCTTTCAAATGAGTTTCCTGGTCGACACGGATTTGCTGTCGTTGCTCGAACGGCGGCGAGTGCCGCCGAAGCTGGCCGCCTGGGTGCGTGGGAACGAGGCGGAGATTTTCCTGAGTGTCGTCTCCTTTGCCGAACTGCAGTTTGGACTTGATCAGGCACCAGCCACGCACCGACCCGGTCTCGCCGCCTGGCTTGCCGAGACGCGGCGCAAATTTGTTCCCGCAACGGAGGAACTGACCGAACCGGTGTTGGTGCGCTGGAAGGAATTACTGGCCGATCTCAAGCGAAGAAATCGCACGATGACGTGCGAGGATTCTTTGATCGCGGCAACGGCTCTTTTTCATGGACACATTCTCGCGACGCACAACAAACGGCATTTCGAGCCAGCAGGATTGCAGGTCATTGATCCATTGGCTTGACGATTTTTTCCTGTTCCTCGTGCGGCCGCAGCTTCTGATAACGAAGCTCATCTGAATCCCTGCTGGCGCATCCTCATTGAAAGTGCGATGATAAGCCGTTGGAATTATCCGTGACTCCACTATGAAAATAGGCATTGGCAGCGATCATGCGGGTTTCCGGTACAAGGAAATGATCAGGCAATTTCTCCAGAAGCTCGGGCACGAGGTCCGGGATTTTGGGACGCATTCGGAGGAGATGGATGATTATCCGGTGTTCATCCGCCCGACGGCTGAAGCGGTCGCGCGCGGCGAATGCGAGCGGGGAATTGTGCTCGGCGGCTCTGGCAATGGGGAAGCCATTGTGGCCAACCGGGTCAAGGGCATTCGTTGCGCTGTTTGCTGGAATGTGGAGTCCGCCCGGCTGGGACGCCAGCATAACGACGCCAATATGATTTCGCTCGGCCAGCGGATGATGCCACCCGAAACGGCGCTGGAGATTGTGAAGACTTGGCTGGAAACGCCCTTCGAAGGCGGACGGCATCAGCATCGGATTGAGATGATTGATCAGTAAGGGGCGTTCTCTTGAAGGCGGGTGGACGGGATGGACGGGGACGTTCCCACCGCCATGATAAATCACCAATGCAGCGTGTTTTCGTGGCAGAGCTTTTGGTAGGTGTGACCAAGGGGTTTCATTTTGCGAGGCAGTTTTTCATCGGCGAAATCCACGGCCACGAGGCCGAATTTTTTGGCGTAGCCGAATTGCCATTCGAAATTGTCCAGCAACGACCAGTAGAAAAATCCGCGCACATCGACACCGTGGGCGATGGCGCGATGCAACGCGACCAGGTTTTCCTTGAGGTCGCGGGCGCGAAACTCATCGTTGCCGGAAGCCGAACCGTGTTCGGTCAGATAGATGGGCAGGCGGTAGCGTTGATGCAATCGTTTCAGGGCCAGTTCCATGCCAGTGGGGTGGCGTTCGAACATATCGTCGCAAACGACGCCCATTTTGGCCAATCGGGTGGGACAGAAGCCGTTTACGGGGACCAGCGCGCGACCGTTCGCGAAGCGGACGCGGCCGTAGTAATTGAGCCCGAGAAACGTGGATGAGTCCTGGCGGCGTCCGCCGAGGAAGGCCCCGAGGACGTACGGATTGAAAATGGAATGACACAGCCCCGCGAGGCAATGGTCCCAGGGCGCGGTTTTTCGAAAGGGGTGGAAGAAAGTCCAGTTCTTGGAAAAGCCGACTTCCACGGGGCCGACATCGCTGCCTTCGCGACGAATGATCCGGCACACGCGGTCGTGGGCTTCGCCCATGTTCGCGATCACGGTACGGAACGAATGGAACCGCCATTTGAGGAAGGGGGAAATTCACCGAGCAGGTAGGTGTTGCTCGCATAGGTGTCGGGTTCGTTGAAGGTGTTCCAAAGCCGGACGCGATCGCGCAAGGCGGCGACGAGTTTGCCGGCGTAATCCGCGAAAGCGCCGACGGTGGCGTAGTTGAGCCAGCCGCCGGACGCGGTGATCCAGGGCGGATTGGAAAAGTGGTGCAGGACGACCATGGGCTCGATGCCGGCCTGTTTAAGCCGCTCGAGGAGATCGCGGTAACGGTCGAGTTCCTTCTGGTTAAGCGGCGCGCCGGGATGGGATTGAAGTCGGGACCATTCGATGCCGACGCGGTAGGCCTTGACGCCGAGTTTGACGAGCCACTCGACGTCTTCCGGGTAACGATGATAGCTGTCGCAGGCGAGCCGGCAGGTGTTGCCATCGCGCGCCACGACGTCCGTCCATTCGTTGGAGACGTGGCCCTCGATCTGGGTCGCGGCGGTGGCCGCGCCCCAGAGGAAATGGCTGGGAAAGCTCAGCGCCTGACCGCGTTCGACACACGGGAAGCCGTCGCGGCGGACGGCGGTCAATGATTGCATGGTCGAGTTCAAAGCGGAAACCAGGTTCGCTGCGGTAACGTGGGTTGTGCGGCGGGTAATGTCAATTCTTCACGCGTCGCGGGGTATTTACCGTAGAGACAACGAGGGGCCGCTGGGGTAGCCTTGTGTTCGATGAAGCCCGATGATCATAGCCCGGCCCAAGGACCGTTTCTGGACGAGAATTCCGGCCTGGTCGTTCCCAACGAGGCTGCCCTTCCAGGGGAGGATCGCGTCATTCGGCAGATTGTGAAAGGGGCGACCAACGCTTCGGCTGTGTTGGAGTCGATTGTGGATCAGTGGAACTCGTATCAGCACGGCGGTATTAACGAGTGAGTCGAGTGCGTGGAGTTGAGTAAACTTCGCCGAGGCACTTAAGATCACAGCGGACCCGGGGCTTCCTTCGTTCTCGGGTCTTTGTTCCGGGAAGGACCGAGGACGACGACGAGGACGAGCACGATGCGAACGCGGGAAACCGACAAAAATAATCCCGTTATTTCAGAATTCAGGGCTTGCAAGGCTGCGCGCTTAACCGGAAAGACCGCGCAATTCTACCCGACATTCCATTTCAACACTTTGACGCCGCCCTTCTGAAGGGCGTAACCGCTGATGAAGGTGTTCACGGCTTTGGTGTTTTCGTCGCGGGTGACGTCGGTGGCGAACCAGAGCCAGTTCTGATATTCGGTCACGGCAACGATGGGGCGACGGGCGATTTTTTGGAGGCTGGGCAGGGCTTGAAGAGCGGAGGTGGCGGGCTTCGCGAGGGTGCCAACGACGGGAGCTTTGGGACGGTTGACCTGGTCGAGCGCGAGGTTGAGGGTTGGGGCGGTAAAGGTGGGATCGGCGAGAACGGTGACGTCGCTGAGCGCGGTTTGGTTTTCGCCGGCAACCACAAAGGTGGATTTCGGTTGGTGCGTGGCGCAACCGGCGGTTGCCAGGAACAAAAGGAGAATCCAGTAGTTGAGCGGACGCCGCGCGGGTTGGTTGGATCCGACTTGGGGTTCGGGAATTTGGCTATTTCTGCGGAAAAAATTCAAGGCGCTGTGTTCCCCGGATTCGAATTGGGATCGATTGGAGGAGGCTAGTTCCACTCGGAAGAAGCCCCCTCCCACTATGCATGACACCACTGGTATGAGAAAGTTTCGAGGGTTTGTCCAGAGGAAAGTGGGGGCGCTGTGTAAGTGATTGGCCATGAGCAAGTTGCGAATGCGTGTTCAGTAGTTTTACGGTTGTTCCAAGCTGTTTAAACCCCGCGGGTCGTACGCTATGCTGAGCTATGCTGAACTATGCGGTGACAAAATCGACGCGATGTGAACGCCGGAGGTTGTTTTGGATCTGAGCGGAGTGAGGAATTAGGCTTGGCGTTGTCCATTAGGGAGAGCATGAACAACCGGATTGGATTGAATTGGATGGGCGGAAGGTTTCGCGTGGCCTTGGCGTCATTATGAGCCGGGGGTATGCCATTGCGCGTGAAGTGGCGCTTCTGGGGGCGGGAGCGGTGTTGTTCGGATGGTTTGTCTGGCTGTTGTTGAAGAAGAGTCGTGATCCGAGTTTGTTGTTGTTCCGGATGATCTTTACCGGGGCGGTGGTGGGTTGGCTGTTTTGGTACGTGCATGCGGCCAGTGGTTTGGAGCTGGCAAGTGGACTGTTGGTGGCCTGGCTCTGCGGGACGGTGCTGGCGGTGGTTTGGGTGCCGGTCATTGTAGACGTGGTGGGCCGGGCATTTGGCAGTCTTTACGATGGCGGGGATCAGGAGGTTGATCCGCAGCCGTTTTATTCGGCGTTCCAGGCGTTGCGGGCCAAGGGGAAATATCAGGAGGCGCTGATGGAAGTTCGGCGGCAACTGGCGAGGTTCCCGATGGATTTTCAAGGCATGATGTTGCTGGCGGAGTTGCAGGCCGAGAACCTCAATGACTTGCCGGGAGCTGAAGTAACGATGGAGCGGTTTTGCAATCAGCCGGGGCATGCGCCGCTGAACATCGCCTACGCGTTGAATCGCCTGGCGGACTGGCATCTGGAGATGATGAAGGATCGCGACGCGGCACGACGGTCGTTGGAGCGGATTATCGAATTGCTGCCGGATACGGAAATGTCATTGCAGGCGGCGCAACGCATCGGGCGGCTGGCCGATACGGAAACGTTGCTGGCGCCGCTGGAGCGGCGTCGCGTCACGGTCGAGAAAGGCGTGGACAACCTCGGCTTGCTGCGCGAACAAGCTTCGCTCAAGCCGGGCGAGGCGGACCCGGGATTGATGGTGGCGCAATACGTGAAGCATCTCGAACAACATCCTTTGGACGGGCATGTTCGCGAGCATTTGGCGACGCTTTACGCCAATCATTATCAACGGATGGACCTGGCGGAAGATCAACTTGAACAACTCATCCGACAGCCCCGTCAACCCGCCAAGCAGGTGGTAAAATGGTTGAATCTTCTCGCCGATTTGCAGGTGCAACATGGGGCGGAGCCGGACAAAATTCGCGGGACTCTTCGACGCATCATCAATCTGGATCCGGGCGTCGCGGCCGCCGAGAACGCGAAACGGCGGCTGGATGTGTTGAATATTGAGATCAAGGCCAGAAAAAACCAGAACCAGGCCGTGAAGCTCGGCGTCTACGAGCAGAACATCGGGTTGAAGGGAAGAGCGAAAACGGCGGAAGGCCCTTGAAGCAGGGCCGAGCGTCCAACCTTCAAGCGGCGGAAACGCGCAAAATTCCCCGCAGTTCAGCGCACCAACGCCAGGGCAATTTCCTTCTCAATCTGATGGGCGAGATCGATGTCCGTTGCGCCTGCTTTGGTCCGTACCTGGACGGTGACAGCGGAGACTGGTTTGGCGGGATCGATTTCATCGACCCGGACAAAGACCGAAGCCTGGTCCACCTTGGCTTCCACGGAGTTGTTGATACGGTTCTCAGCGGTCAGGACGCCGTCGTGAGCAAGCACGGTTTTGGCGGCCTCGAATATCTGCGGAACAGTGCGATCATAACGGCCTTCAACACTGTCTTTGATAAACGGCACACCCGCGTGCGAGCGGCCATCGACTGTACTGACGCAACCGGAAAAAAGCCCCGCGAGTCCAGCCAGGGCGGACAATGCGAAAAATTTCGTTTTCATCGCCGCTATCCAAACACAACTGTGCTTTGCGTCAAGCATTCAATGGGCTCCCGCACTGGTTGAATGCGTTGCTAATTATACCCGCCAGATGCCCACGTCGGTTCCAGAAATCCAGTCTTGGACTCCGCCAGTCCAGACTGGTATAAAAGATCGAAGATCGTTTATGTCATGATTGTTGTGACGCTCGTCATTGCGGGTGCGTTTTTTGTCCTCGACCTGAAGCTCCCATCAGGCGTGGGTGAATGGGGATTCTACTTGTTTCCACTATTGTTGACGGTCCGGGTTCGAGCGGCTTCGTACCCGTTCATCTTCACTGGGATTTGCAGCGTGCTTTTGGTCGTGGGCTTTGCTTGTTCTCCCTTCTTGCTGCCCTGGCGGTTGCTGGCGCTGGATCGGTTGGTGGGCATTGGCGCGCTCTGGGTCACTGCCGGGCTGCTGGTCCAACGCAGGCGCACGGAACAGGCGCTCCAATTAAGCGAAAGCCGGTTACGGGCCATCCTGGATCATTCGCCCCTGAGAATTTTCGCCAAAGACCTCCGCGGGCGTTACATCGAGTTTAACCGGCAATGCGAGATCAGCCACAATCAGACCCGGGAGAAGGCGCTGGGCAGGACTGACACGGAACTCTTTCCAAAGCCGGTGAGCGACATTTTCAGGATTACCGACCAGAAAGCATTGGAGGCAGGCGGGGCGGTAACGACCGAACTTCAAATCCCCCGGGAAAATGACGTCCGCACGGTATTGTCCATCAAATTTCCGCTGCTGGACGTGGATGGAAAATGCAACGCGATTTGCGGCGTGTCCGCCGACATAACGGAATTGAAGCAGGTCGAACGAGCGCTGCGGCAAAGCCAGGAGCGGCTGGCGCTGCTGGCGCGGGTCACGGGCGCAGTCGTGGGCGCAAGGCCGCTGCAGGAAGAAGGCCGAAAGCTTGCGGAGCACGTGCGGAAGGCCTTCGGAGTCGATGCTTGCGTGATCCGCATTTTGGAAGGAGAAGATCTTATTTTGCTCGCGAGCGCGGGCATTCCGGAAGGCCAACTTCAACCGCGGCTGCCGGTCGGCCTGGGCATAGCCAGGGAGATGATGTCAGCGCGCAAAGCCATGTTTATGGCGGACGTGCGCGCACATGACTCCTCGGCCCTGTGCCGGAACCAATTGCCCGAGGAACATCGTTATATTTCGTATGCCGGCGCGCCCCTGCTCGTGCAGGATCGGGTGGTTGGCATTCTCGGGATTTATTCGCGCGTTCAATTGGACCCGCTCCCGGAAACGGATTTGGAGCATCTGCAAATTGTCGCCAACCATATTGCCGTCGCCATTGTCAACGACATGCTGTTCCGCGAAATTGAAACCCAGAAGAACCAAATGGAGGAGGAAGTCGGCGTTCGCAAGCGTATGGAGGAGGCGCTGCAAACGCTCTCGCGCCGGCTGCTCGAATTACAAGAGACGGAACGCCGTCATCTGGCCCGCGAGTTGCACGATGAAATTGGCCAGGCGCTCACCGCGCTCAAGATCAACTTGCAGACGGTGCAGCGGTTGGACGACGCGGCGGCTTTTGTCCCGCGCCTGGTCGATAGCATCCGCATTGTGGACCGCATTCTCAGGCAGGTGCGCGACCTTTCGCTGGATTTACGGCCCTCGATGCTGGACGACCTGGGCTTGTGCGCGGCGTTGCGATGGTATGCCGACCAGCAGGGGCAGCGCGCGGGGTTGCGTATTCAATTCGCCGGTGGAGACCTGGCCGAGCGCGTGGAAACGGCGGTCGAGACAGCATGCTTTCGCGTCGCGCAGGAAGCGCTGACCAACGTCGTGCGGCACGCCCGGGCTTCGAAAGTCCTGGTGCAGTTGGAAATCGACGGTGCGGCCCTGCATCTGGCGGTATGCGACGACGGGGTCGGGTTCGACCCGGCGCAATTGCATCGGCGCGCGGAACCGGGCTCGAGATTGGGATTGCTGGGGATGGAAGAAAGAGCTTCGCTGATCGGCGGGAGGATCGAGTTAAAATCCACGCTGCGTCATGGGACGGAGGTGCATGCCTGGTTTCCGCTGGCGGAAGCGGCACCGCCGCATCCTGAATCCCCTGAACTGGTCGAGAAGCCATGAGCATTCGTATTCTGCTGGCGGACGACCACAACTTGATGCGCGCGGGCATCCGGTCGTTGCTGGAAAAGATTGTGGGGGTGGAAGTGGTGGGGGAAGCATCTGACGGCCGTGAAGCGTTTGAGTCGGTGAAGGCGCATGCGCCGAACATTGTATTGATGGATATTGCAATGGCCGGGTTGAACGGCCTGGAAGCCACGGCGCGGATCATCAAAGAGTTTCCCCGGGTGCGCGTCATCATCCTTTCGATGCATGCGAACGAGGAGTATGTGGTGCAGACTCTGCGGGCTGGCGCGGCGGGCTACCTGCTCAAGGACGCCGCGACCGCAGAACTCGAACTGGCCATCCAAGCTGTGGCGCGCGGGGATACTTATTTGAGTCCGGCCATTTCCCGGCGGGTGATCGAAGATTACCTGGGGCGGACCAGCAACCAACGAAACCCCGGGGAACAACTGACCCCGCGGCAGCGGGAGATTTTGCAACTCATCGCCGAGGGAAAAAGCACCAAGGAAATCGCTTTCGTGCTCAATGTAAGCATTAAAACCGTCGAAACACACCGCACACAGTTGATGGATCGCTTGAATATCCATGACATTCCCGGCCTGGTCCGTCAGGCAATGCGGATGGGCTTGGTACCGCCCTGACGTCTAAGGTTTTTCGCCATCCAGCCTCAGGATTTCCCTGATACTCCCAAGCTGTCGATTCGTGGTAGTACTCCCTCTGACTCCAAGCGAACATCATTTAGAAAACGAACCGTTGCCTCGGGAATCGCGCGATGGCATGAGCGAGCTGAAGATTCTGTTGGCCGATGACAATCCGGAATTTCTGGAAGTTGCGGGCCGCTTTCTTATGGATCACGCCGGAATTCGGGTGGTCGGTTCCGTCCATTCCGGCCAGGAGGCGATTGAAAAAGCCCGCGAACTCGCGCCCGATATCGTTCTGATGGATCTCTCGATGCCGGGCTTGAACGGACTCGAAGCGACCCGGCGGATCAAGGCGTTTCCGCAACCACCCCAGGTAGTGATGCTGACCCTCTACGATGCGCCCGAGATCCAGTCCTTTGCCAAGGCGGCGGGTGCGGACTACTTCATCACCAAGTCAGAGTTCGGGGCTTCCCTGGTGCCGCTGCTCGAACGGCTGTTTCCCAAGCTCCTTCCCGACCATGCCGCTGCATGCGCCCGAACGGTTTGAATCCATGAACAACCCGCTACGCGTTTTAATGGTCGAGGATTCCGAGGACGATGCCTTGTTTGTTTTGCGGGAGCTGCGCCGCGGAGGGTTCGAACCAGCGGCGGAACGGGTGGAAGATGAGGCTGCGTTCAGCGCGGCACTGACCTCTCGCGAGTGGGACCTGATCGTTGCGGATTACTCTTTGCCCCAGTTTAACGCGTTGGTGGCTTTGCGCATCGTGCAACAGCACGGGTTCGACCTGCCTTTCATCATCGTTTCCGGCGCCATTGGCGAGGAAATCGCAGTGGCTGCCATGAAATCCGGCGCCCAGGATTACATCTTAAAAAACAATCTGGCCCGGTTGGTGCCCGCGGTGGAGCGGGAATTGCGCGAGAGGCAGGTACGGCGCGAACGGCATCGGGCGGAAGAAACCTGTTTGCGGCTGGCGGCCATTGTCGAGTCGTCCGGCGATGCGATCATCGGCAAGGCGCTGGATGGAGTGATTACCAGTTGGAATCCCGGCGCGGAGCGCCTTTTCGGTTACCGCGCGACGGAGGTGCTGGGTCATTCCATGCGGCTGCTGCTGCCGTCCGACCGGCAGGAGGAGGAGGATGTCATCCTGGAAAAGCTCAAGCGCGGGGAACGAATCGCGGCCTTTGAGACGGTGCGGTTGCGCAAGGACGGCCGGCGCATCGACGTGTCCGTCACGATTTCACCCATCTGCGATGCAGACGGACGCGCGGTGGGCGCGTCGAGCATTGCGCGCGACATCACCGAACGCAAGCGGGCGGAAACCTGCCTGGCCGCCCTGTCCAAGCTGGGACAGAACTTGAGCGCAGTCACCAACCCACGCGAGGCGGCTTATCTCATTGGGAACATCGCAGACGAGCTGTTCACCTGGGATGCTTTCTCGCTGGATCTCCACGACGCGGAGGCGAATACCATGTTTACAGTGTTGAACGTGGACACCCTCAACGGCCAGCGACAGGAAGTGCCTTCATCGTATATGAGCCTGGAGCCGAGCCCGACCGCCGGCCGGATCATCGAACATGGCGCGGAATTGATATTGCGTGACAAAGAGGCGACGATGCTGCCTGGCGCGATTCCTTTCGGGGACGTTGCGCGGCCTTCAGCATCATTGATGTTCGTGCCCATCCGGAACCATTCGAAGGTGATCGGCCTTCTGTCAGTTCAAAGCTACCAGCACAATGCTTACGAGCGGAGGGACCTGAGCACCCTGCAGGCCTTGGCGGATTATTGCGGCGGCGCGCTGGAACGAATCCAGGCGCGCGAGGAACTGCGCAAATCGCGCGAACAATTGCGGGCATTGGCGGCACATTTGCAATCGGTTCGCGAGGAGGAGCGGAAACGCATCGCCCGGGAGATCCACGATGAACTCGGCCAGTCATTGACGGGTTTCAAAATGGACCTCGCCTGGATGCGCAATCGCCTGCAAGGCTCGGATGACGGGCCGGCATTGCGCCAGCTTTTGTTGGACAAAATCAAGGCCATGGGGACGCTCCTGGACGAACTGGCCGGCTTGATGAGAAAGCTGTGCACCGACTTGAGACCCGGCGTGCTCGATGACCTGGGCTTGCCGGCGGCGGTTGAATGGCAGGCGCGCGAGTACCAAAACCGCACCGGGATAGAGTGCCACCTGGACGTTGAGTTGGGTGAAACGCGCGTTGATCCGGAGCGATCCACTGCGTTGTTCCGCATTTTTCAGGAACTCCTTACCAATGTGGCGCGCCATGCCCGGGCCAGCCGGGTGGAAGTGCTGCTCGAACGGACGGGAACACATTTTGTGCTTGAGGTGAGCGATAATGGTTGCGGAATCAAGGAAAGTGAGAAGGCGGGGGCCAAATCCCTCGGCCTGCTGGGTTTGCGTGAGCGCGCGGTCATTCTCGGCGGGGAAGTCGAAATTGAAGGGCGAACGGGCAAAGGCACCACCGTTCGCGTGAAAGTGCCGGTGTCAAATGCGGCTGCGGCAGCAGACCCCAGCGACACCGAGGAAGTCCCTCCGGTTGCATCAACCACAGTCAACTAGAAAGGAACCTACCCATTGAACACTCCAAAAACTGACTCAACGCGAAGCGCGCCGACGCCCGCCCACAAGCCGGCGGCGCGCATCATTCGCATCCTCATCGTTGACGACCATGCGATCATCCGGCAGGGCTTGAAACAACTGTTGGCGGATGCTTTTCCAGATGCCGGATTCGGCGAGGCGGACAATGGCACGCAGGCTCTTGAGCAAATCTGGAAGCAGCCCTGGGACGTCGTGCTGCTGGACATCACCATGCCCGGCAAGAGCGGCCTGGACGTGCTCAAGCAGATGGTGGAGGCACAACCGAACGTTGCGGTGCTCGTGCTAAGCATGCACCCCGAGGACCAGTATGCGGTGCGTGTGCTCAAAGCTGGCGCGGCCGGTTATCTCACCAAGAACACCGCCTCGGAAGAAGTTGTGGGCGCAGTGAAGAAAGTTCTCTCCGGGGGCAAGTATGTGAGCGCAGCCCTCGCAGAAAACCTGGCCACGGGCCTCAACACTCGAACCGAACACGAAACCCTTTCCGATCGCGAGTACCAGGTCTTGCGCCTCATCGCTTCCGGCAAGAGCGTCAAGGAAATCGGCTATGACTTATCCTTGAGCGTGAAGACCATCAGTACCTATCGCACCCGCATCATGGAAAAGATGAGCTTCAAAAGCAACGCCGATATTATTCGCTATGCCGTCCACCATAAGCTGGTGGATTGACATCCAACGCATGGGTTGAATGGCAGCAGGTGTGCCATGCCCCGACGAAGCGACGGGCGGCGCAATGCGCCGTCCCTGCCAAATATGATAACGGTGCCGAGATACACCCGCCCGCCCTGCCCGTACCATCACCCAAATGAGTGATTGCATACAAAGGCCAGTTGATATATATAAGTTCCCAGCCCAGAGCCCAGGATCCGGCATTGCCGGACGTTTTGCACTGAATGAAAACATCGAATACAGCTAGCAAGCAGGACCGTCGCGGTTTCACCCTCATTGAATTGCTGGTCGTCATCGCCATCATCGCCATCCTCGCCGCCATGTTGTTGCCGGCGCTCTCCAAGGCCAAGGCCAAGGCCCAGGCGATCA
>JAJPHR010000008.1 GCA_021325145.1 Verrucomicrobiota bacterium
AGGAAAGAAAAGAAATAACCCAGCAGCTCCCTTGACAATACCCATAGCAGGGCGCGTCACTCCGTGCGCGCCGACGGCGGGCAGAGGACTGCCCGCCCTACCGGGATGGTTTCTAAGCTCGTCTCAAGGTTTCGACTCCCATTCCGTCGCCAAGCTTGACGTCTCACCGGCCTTCCCGCTCAATAAGGCCCTGGCATGCGGAAGATTTCTCCAGTTTTTATTGGGCTGTTCCTGACCTGTGTTGCGCCGGCTTTGCTTGCGGTCGAGCCGATTCCCGAATCTCAGCAAGGACCGCTGGTCTTGAAGCTTTTGGACGCGTACCACGGAACGCGCCCGGCTGGCCAGCCGAAGAAGTTGCATGTGGTTTATTTCACGCCTTCCGATCGCGATCCGGAGCCGCGTTATCGCGAGCGTTTGGAGGCGATCCTGGAGGACATCCGGGCATTCTATCGGGACGGCATGAAACAAGCGGGTTTCGGGCCGGAGACTTTCGACCTGGCTCGGGATGCGGAGGGCAAGTGGATCATCCATCTCGTGAAAGGAAAGGAGCCGGAAAGCAAATATGCCAAGCCTGACTCGGACAAGGTTATGGCCGAATGCCGGCCAGTGTTGAAAGCCGCTGGAATTTCATTTGAAGACGAGACAATCCTGATTTTTTGCAATCTGGCGAAGTGGGACGAAAAGCGAAGGGTTTTCAGCCACCATTCGCCGTATTACGGAATGTGGACCCAAACGAATGGCCTGTGCTACGCCGTGGATTCGATCATTCAAAATCTGGATGACCTCCCCAGGAAAGAGCCGGTCTTGAATGACGACGAATACGGGAACATGTCGCTAGGAAAATTTAACACGATCTTCATCGGCGGCATCGCCCACGAACTGGGCCACGCCTTTGCGCTGCCCCACTGCGGCGAGCGCTGGGATGAAAAGCCGCGGGGAACGTCGCTGATGGGCGCTGGCAATCGTACCTATCGGGACGAGCGGCGGGGCGAAGGTTCCGGAAGCTTCCTGGCCATGGCCAGCGCCATGAAGCTCGCGGCGCGCCCGCTGTTCAGCAAGTCGGACCTGGACATGACGCTCGCGCCGCGGGTGGAAACGAACGAGTTCCACCTTTCAACCAACGTATCGCGAAGCGATCCTGCGGGACGCAAAGGAGGGTTGCGCGTGGAAGGCATCGTAAAAGGCACACCGCCGGTTTACGGAGTGATCGCGTACTTTGATTCGTTGCATGATGGCGGTTATCGCGCGCCCACGGCCACGAGCGTGCCGGATGCGGACGGGCGTTTTGCCCTCGAGGTAAGCGACCTGAAATCTTGTGTGCTGGGGGACTTGCGAATCGAATACTGCCATGCGAACGGCGCCATCTCGGAAAGCCACGCTCCGTTCGGAGTGACACCGGATGGGACGGTGGATTTGGAGCAGGCCAAAACGATCGAAGCGCTGGAGCCATTGATCAAAGCCGTGCTCCAGGAGGACAAGAGCGTCGCGCGTTTGGAGCTGGCCAGCATAGAGAAAAGCAGCGCCCCGGAACTGGGAAAAACGGTCGCCCGAAAGCTGGTGGCATCCTTGCAGGATGAGCCGAAGCCCATCCCCGCCCGCGTGCCGCCCGAAGTCACTCAACTGCCGTTGGGCGATGCCCAACCGGAAGTTGCCAAGGTGGGCTGGGCCAAACCGGCGGCCAACCGCATACCGCAGAACAAGCAGATTGAAGCGCCCTGGTTGGAATCCGGAAAAATCTATGCGACCGGGCTTTTCGCGCACGCACCGTCGAGATACGTGTACGATCTGGGTGGCAAATGGAAGAGTTTGCGCGGTGAAGCGGGATTGCACACGCTTCAACAGCCCTACGGCTCAGTTGTTTTTGTCATCAAAACCGACGGCAAGGAGGCCTTTCGTTCGCCCGTCGTTCGCCGATCAGTCAAACCCAGCTACGCAATCGATGTGACCGGTGTGAAGACATTGGAGTTAATTGTTGAGGATGCGGGTGACGGAAACGGCAACGATTGGGGATTGTGGCTTGATCCGATGCTGGCACGGACCGCGAAGCAGAACTGAAACGGCCATTCCCGCACCAGCCGTCGCCAGCCCGGCACGGCCACAGCAGCCGCCCGTCCTCCGGCTAGAACAGGAGCGAATTAAACCACGCGGCTGCGAATTAAAGCAAATTAAAGTAAATTAAACCTCATTTTTTCCATTTGGAATGGACGGTAATTGACCTGCGCGCATTCGGACACCATCCCGGTGGCCAGATCCTGCGATTGCGCCGCTGAACGCGGCAGGGGCGACGGCGCACCGTCTCTACCACGATGGGCAAGCGCTCGACGCTTGCCAGCCCTCGCCGGGGCTGGTTAAGATATTCCAGTTGCAGACCAGTCAAAAAAGCATGCCCGACGCCGTCACCAGTTCCTCAAAAAGCCTGGTGCCGCTTTGCGTGGACCTCGATGGCACGTTGATTCTTACGGATGTCCTGTGGGAATCCATGATGCAGTTGCTCAAGCAGAATCCGCTGTATCTGTTCGCGCTGCCCTGGTGGCTCTTGCGCGGGCGGGCCTGCTTGAAACGGGAGATTGCCGCCCGCGTGGAATTGGATGTTGCCGTCCTGCCCTATCACCAACGTTTTGTAGAATTTCTGCGCGCCGAACACCGGCAGGACCGTTGCCTGATCCTCGCGACTGCGGCGGACGAGCGGCTGGCCCGCCGGGTGGCTTCGCATGTGGGGCTTTTTAGCGACGTTCTCGCCAGCAATGGGGACACGAATCTTCGCGGGAGCAACAAGGTGCGCCGGCTCATCGAACGCTTCGGCGCCGGGGGATTTGACTATGCCGGCAATTCGACCGTTGACCTGCCGGTCTGGAAAGAGTCCCGCCAGGCCATCGTGGTGAACGCCTCGGGCCATCTCGCGCAACGGGCCGGCAAGTTGACCAAGGTCAGCCACGTTTTTAACGGAACCGCCGCGCGCGGCGCCGCTTTGCTCTCGGCCTTGCGCCCGCATCAGTGGGTCAAGAACCTGATCATCTTCGTGCCGCTGTTGACCTCGCACCGCATCGCCGATCCTCATTACGTGACGGCGGCCGTTCTGGCTTTCGTCGCGTTCAGCTTCTGCGCCTCGGGCGTCTATGTGCTCAACGATTTGCTGGATCTGGAAGCCGACCGGCACCATCCCGCGAAACGGATGCGGCCGTTCGCCGCCGGACGCGCGCCGATCCCCGTTGGCCTCGCGCTGGTGGCCATCAGCCTCGCCCTGAGCGTGTTCACGGCCGCCTGGTTGCCCGCGCGGTTCGCGCTGGTGTTGACCTTGTATCTTGTGCTCACGACGAGCTATTCGTGGCGTTTCAAGCAAGTGGCGCTGGTGGATGTGTTTTGCCTGGCGGGACTTTACACGATCCGGCTGATCGCGGGGCACGAAGCGACGGGAATATCTCATTCGTTTTGGCTGCTGACGTTTTCGATGTTTATTTTCCTCAGCCTCGCCTTGGTGAAACGATTCACCGAGCTGCACGGATTGCGCCAGCAGAACAAGCAGCAGTCCAAAGGCCGCGGCTATGTTGCGGGCGATCTGGATTTGGTCGCCATGCTCGGCATTGCCAATGGCTTCCTGGCGGTGCTGGTAATGGCGCTCTACGTCAACAGCAATGAGGTGCAAGCGCTCTATCACCGGCCCAAAGTGCTGCTGCTGGTCTGTCCGTTGATGTTGTACTGGATCAGCCGCGCCTGGATGATCGCGCACCGCGGGAAGATGCACGATGACCCAATCGTCTTCGCGCTGAAGGACGGCGTCAGCTACTTGATCGGCGCAGTCACGGTGGCGGTGCTTTGGCTGGCCACGGTGCTTTGACGATGCCGTTCGATTCCCAATTTCACGACGCCGTGTCGGCGCTCGTTTACGCGATTGCAAACGCGCAAGCCGAGCCAGGCCGCCGCGACTTGCAGCCGCCGTACAACGACCTGACCCAGTTCGTCCTGGCGCAACATGCCCGCATGCCGGATTACTTGCGCGCGCCCATGGTGGCGGCGACGCTCGGTTTCGACTGGCTGGGCGTTCTCGGGAGCGGCCATCGATTTCATTGCCTTCCGCCGGACGCCCGCTTGCGGCAGATCGAAAGTTGGAAGGCTTCCAAGTTGGGCTTCAAACGGGATTTGATCAAATATTTCGAAAGCCTGACCACCCTGGCGCTTCACAGCCGGGCGAATCGCAGCCCCACAACCGCGGCGGAGGAAACGTCCGCACAAGTAATCCGCACGCCGTCAGCGGAATTGCGTCACCAAATCGTGGTCGTCGGCTCCGGGCCAGGCGGCGCGATCACTGCCTGCTTGCTGGCCGAGGCGGGCCGCGACGTGCTGTTGATCGAAGAAGGCGATTATCTTTCGCTGGACTCGTGCGTGCCGTTCACCCGCGATGAATTGGTCCAAAAATACCGGCATGGCGGGCAAACGGTGGCCATGGGCGCAAACAAGATTGCGTACGTGGAAGGCCGGTGCGTCGGCGGCGGCAGCGAAATCAACAGCGGCCTTTACCATCGCACACCGCCCGGCATTTTGGAGACGTGGCGCACGGAGTTCCAGGTCGAATCGGCGACGGAGAAGGACCTGCGTCCGCACTTCGAAGCCTGCGAGCAGGACGTGTCGGTTTCGCTTCTGCCCGGTCCCGCGCCGGCGGCCTCGCTGAAGTTGCACGAGGGCGCAAGCCAGTTGGGCTGGAAGTCGCTCGAAGTGCCGCGCTGGTTTCGGCACACGAGCGAAACGGGAGCACAAGGCCGACGGCAATCCATGACGGAGACGTTTGTGCCGCGCTTCTTGCGCGCCGGTGGCCACTTGCTGCCGCGAACCCACGTGGAGCGCATCCGCCAGGAGGGCGCGACGTGGATAATCACTGCGCAACACGCGGGCACCGGCGGGATACGCATTCAGGCCGAGACGCTGTTTATTTGCGGCGGCGCGGTGCAAACGCCCGCTTTGCTGCGGCGTAGCGGCATCACGCGGAAGATTGGCAACTCGTTGCGCCTGCATCCCACCGTCAAGGTGGTCGCCCGATTTCCGGAAGCGGTAAATTCGGAACAAATGGGAGTCCCCGTTCATCAAGTGAAGGAATTTTCGCCGCGCTTGAGTTTCGGCTGTTCAATCAGCAACCCGCCCTACCTGGCCGTGGGACTGCTCGACCATCCCGGCCGCGTGCGCAATTTGGGCGACGAATGGCCTCATCTGGCCACCTATTACGCCATGATCACCGGCCAGGGCAGCGGCACCGTCCGGACGCTGCCGGGCTTCCGCGATCCGCTCGTGCGCTACCGCCTGACGGAACCGGACCGCCGGGATTTGGCGGACGGTTTGCGGAAGGTGTCGCAGGCGCTGTTCGAAGCGGGCGCGACAGCCATTTACCCCAGTATAACGAATGGTCCCTGGTTTGCCTCTCCCGACGAACTCTCGCGGATACCGGCCGCGCTGCCGGCGGGCCTGACCAGTTTAATGACCATCCATCTCTTTTCGTCCTGCCCCATGGGGGAAAACCGGGAGCGTTGCGCCGCTGACTCCTTCGGCCGGGTGCATGGCTTCAAAAATCTTTTTCTGGCGGACGCGAGTTTGCTTTGCACCGCGCCCGGAGTGAATCCGCAAGGTTCCATCATGGCGTTGGCGCGGAGGAACGCGCTGAGATTTCTGCATCAAGCGTAACGTTACAGAGCTTCCAGCGCGGCGTTCATGCTGCTTCAACGTGTTTGCCGGCAAGCGCTGTCGGATTTTTTTGCGCACTATTTGTGGGCGAAGCTTGAAGCGACATAAATGCCGCGCTCCCATGCCATCGCCGTTCGGCCATAACTCGCGCTTGACCATCAATCCGTTCCTTTCCATTCCAGTCGGCGAGTCGCCGACCGGCACAGGCAGATTGCGCCTGTGCTATCTTTGAATCAAAGGCTTTGCCAGGGGGAGAAACAACCCAGTTGAGCAAGGGAGGAAACAGCTTAGGTTTATCGGATGTTTTCAGGAAGGCACCTTCACCATAAATCGGAGCATTTAGTTATGGAAGAAAGATTGGAAGAAGTGAAACGATGGGCAAAAGATTTGCGCAAGGAAGAACCGCGGTCGCCGGAGCAAAAGCTTGGGGGCTTTCCGCTCGGGGCGCGGTGCCTGGATAAGTGCCGGGCGTCGCTGCTGGGATGGGAAGGCGAATACCATTACGGTTGCCCGATGGACCAGTCATTCCTGGTGGCGGCAGGCGTCACGGCGGATGAGTTTCGGGAGTTTGTGGCCACGGGCACGCCGGATATCGGGGTCGACAAATGGATCCGGCTGCACGCGCATGCGCGAGCAGGAGCCGAGTGAGACATGCGGCTACTCCGGCTGAATCCACATCGTATAGGCGCGTGCGCCGAAGTAACTGTAGCCTTTGCTCTCGGCAGACGTTCCCAACAGCAGGCAATGGATGAATCCGTTGCGTTCGACCTGCACGGTGTGAAGGATTTTCCTTTCCGGATTCTCCTTTAGAAAAAAAGAGAGCCTGCCGTCGAGTGCGGTATAAGTTTCCAATTCCGCGTTGGTCTGGCTGCTGAATTTAAATTCCTTGCCGAAGTCCTCGATCATTTGGCGGCTTCGGCCCCACGTGCCGCCGGTGGCGGAAACAAAATTGGTGCCGTTCAGCAAGGCCACCGCGTCGTTGTACGCGAGCACGATCAGCCGATGTTGGTCGGAAGCGCGCAGCCAGTTGGCAATCTTATCCTTGTGACCCTGCGCTTGGTCGTAGGCGTAATTGCTGTCGAGGAATGCGATGCGTTCGATGTGGTTGGGGATGCGATCGACCGAGTTCAAATAACCAAAGATGAAGCTGCCGCCGCCACTGTGGCCGCTGAGTGTGATTTGAACGTTGGTGGCGGCCGGGGAAAAGATGGCCTTGATCGAATCCACAAGTTCGGGTATCCGCCCGGCCATATCCGCATGTTTCTTGCGCCAGGCAGGCCAGCTTTTGCCGCCGACTTCGAGATAAGCGACAACCAGGTTGCAATCCTTCAATTCGTTGCGTACGAAGCGCGTCTGCGCGCCGATGTGCTGGATGTCGTAATGCCAATCGTTTGTGCCGGGCGTTTTGCCGACGGTTTGTTCGATGGTATTTCCATTCGGCAGCGTATAGATAACGAGCTTCAGCGGCTTGCGCGGGTCGAGATCTGCCGGTGCGTTTATGTGGACGCGGATTTCGGGATCAAGCGTGTAAGTGGCCGTGCGTTCGCTGAAGGAAACATTGTGGAAATCAGCGAGCGTGATCGAAGTATTCGTGCGCGGAGTACTGGATTGTGAAGCGGGGTGTTCGGCCGTTGATTGCGAGTGGAGCGGGTACCGAATGTTGTCCAACGGTCCTTCATCGCTCAGGAGCGGAGCAAGATTCGCGTCCGCGAGAACCTCAGGAACGGTTCGCGATTCGCCATTGAGCGTGAGCCGGAGTTGCACAAGGCGGATGCCGTGGCTGTAGTCGGCGTAAAAGTCCGCGTGGCCCGTGTAAAGCGGCTGAATCGGTTTACCATCGGGTTTATGCCAACCGTAAATAACGACCTTGCCCGGACTGGCGAGCAGCTTCTTCGTGATGACCACGTCCTTTTTGTGGCCGGCCACCAAAGCGCCGAGCGGATGCGCGGCCAGTTGTTCCCGGCGCTGTTCACGCACGGTGGAATTATGTTGAACGAAGACCGGCATGGTTGCCATCGCCGGGCTGGGCGCGATGGGCGACGGGGTGAGCTTGACCGCGGCGGCGGAATAAATGTCGTCGACCATTTTGCGCGTCGGAAGAGTGCAACCAAGGAGGTTGGCGATCTGTTGGGCCATGCCGGGCGAAAGCGGCGTCAGAAAATAATCCTCGTCCGAACCCACCGCCAGGTAATCCGGAGTGACGAAATACGTGGCCCGGTTCGTCTTGCCGTCGCTCACCGCCTCGACGCTAATGGGAACAAGCTTTCGCAGGAAGTCCGGCACGTTTCCGCTCGCAACTTGTTCGTAGATTCGCTGCTCGCGGCCGGTTTGATCAAGTTCGGTGATGGACTGCGCGAATTCGCGGCCGGCCGGAGCGTTGGTGGCGCGCGGCGGCAGGGGAAGTGTCTGCGCCGCCAGGGTTGCTGAAAAAAGGAGGAAGGCGAACAAGCCGCACATCGCTCTGCCAGCGAGGCAACGGACCGATTCCACCTTTCTTTTCATGATGGAGCCGCGTCCTTGCGTGGGAACAGCGCCGCAGGCTCACCAATGGCATGGCCGGGAGTCAACCCGCCCCAGGAGGTCTGCGAAAAATTCTCCAGAGATTCAGCAAGCCCCAGTTGCTTGTAAATTCGCTCCGCGGTCCCCGGGATGAAAGGCCAGAGCAACACGGCGAGGATGCGCCCCACTTCCGCGAGATTATAAAGCACTTCATCGAGGCGCTGGCTTTGGGCGGGATCCTTGGCCAGGCGAAACGGCGCGGTGCGGTCAACGTATTGATTAGCGTGGGTCACCAGCGTCCAGATGCTGAGGAGCGCCGCCTGGAGTTGATTTTGTTCGAGGAGTGCGCGAGTCTCGGCCACGATTCGTGCTGCCTCGGCGGACAATTCGTCCGAACGCTTCGGGATGATGCCATTGCGATAACGTTTCAGCATCGACAGCGAACGATTGACGAGATTGCCCAGGCCGTTGGCCAGTTCGGAGTCGTAACGTGAGCGAAAGCCGGCGTCCGTCCAATTGCCGTCCGGACCAATGGCCAGTTCCCGGACGACATAGAAACGAAAAGCATCCAAACCCCATTCGTCGATGACCGCAATGGGATCAACCACGTTGCCAGTGCTTTTACTGAGTTTTTCTCCTTCCTTCTGCCACCAGCCGTGGACCAGAATTTGTTTCGGCAGTGGCAGCCCCATGGCCTTGAGCATGATCGGCCAATAGACCGCATGAAATTTTAGAATGTCCTTGCCAATCACGTGAAGGTCGGCCGGCCACAGCGAGGGCGCACTGTCGGGTGAGGGCGCAAGGCCCAATGCCGACGTGACCCCGGGGTCGCCGTGAGCAGCGGGAACGCTGATGTAGTTGACCAGCGCATCAAACCACACCCAAGTCACAAAATCGCGATCGAACGGCACCGGGATGCCCCAATTCAGCCGGCTGGCCGGGCGCGTCGAACACAGGTCCTCCAGCGTGTTGTTTCTAAGAAAACCGAGCACTTCGTTTCGCCGATAATCCGGCTGAATGAAACCGGGATTCTTCTCGATGTAATCGATCAGCCACTGTTGCTGGTCTTTAAGCCTGAAATAATAATTCTCCTCAACCAGGCGAACCACCTCGCCGTAGTGCGGCGGAAACGTTCCGTCCGGCAGCCGGTCCTTTTCGGTCAGGAAGGTTTCCGCCCTGGCTGAGTAAAAGCCTTCGTAGTTCGACTTGTAGAAAAAGCCTTCCGCATGGAGCTTCGTTAGAATCGCTTGGACAGCCTGCTTATGGCGTGGTTCCGTCGTGCGAACAAAGTCGTCGATCGTCAAGCGGAGTCGGCTTGCCAGCGATTTATAGACGGCGGCGAGTTCGTCGCAATAGGCTTGGGCGGTCTTGCCTGCCGCAATGGCCGCCTGTTGGACTTTTTGGCCGTGCTCATCGACGCCGGTCAGGAAGAACACCTCGACCCCCATGCTGCGGCGCGCGCGCGCTATGATGTCGGCGATGACTTTCTCGTAGGCGTGCCCGAGATGGGGCTCGCCGTTGATGTAGTCAATCGCAGTCGTGATGTAAAAGCTTTTGCTCATTCGGCCGGTAATGTGGCGTTCAGCGGGGCAGACTGCAAGCGAACAGTCCACTTGATTTGATCCGCATGAACGTAGTATTAATATCTATCAATGAACCTGGAAAAAGCCTTATTCGCATTGCGGCTTCTGAAGCGGGGCCGAAAAGCAATTACCGCGCTGGCGGGGATCCTCTTGCTGCTGACACTGTGCGGTGGGAGTGCAACGACCGCCTTGGCCGACTCACCAATAACGGTTGTATTGGACCCGAAGAATGCGGGTGCGTTGGTGCCGGAAGGATTTAGCGGCTTGAGTTACGAAATGGCGCTGGTGCTCCCGAGTGGGAATGGAAAATATTATTTCAGCCCCGACAACCAGCCGTTAATCCGGATGTTTCAAACGCTGGGGATCAAAACGTTGCGCGTGGGCGGCAACACCGCGGACCGGCCGACGGTGAAGGTTCCGGAACCCGCGGACATCGACAGTCTGTTCGCCTTCGCCACGAGGGCTGGGGTGAAAGTCATTTTCACGCTGCGCCTGCGAGACTCCACTCCCGAGGACGCGGCGAAGGTAGCCAAGTATGTGATGGACCATTACAAATCAGACGTCGTTTGCTTCGCCGTCGGCAACGAGCCGAACGTATTTGCCAAACAGTATGACATTTATCGCGAGCAATTGGAAAAATACATGGCCGCCATCAACGCTGTCGCGCCGGACGCCAGATTTTGCGGGCCGAGCACGACACCGGGCAAAGCGGCCTGGGCGCGTGACCTGGCCAAAGACCTGGGACCGTCGGGAAAGCTCGCTCTCATCACCCAGCATGATTATCCCGGAGCGAGCGCGCTCAAGGTTACCAATGTGGTGGCCGGCCGCGACAAGATGCTCTCGACCGATTGGATCAAATATTACGAAAAGTTTTACAACTCGTTTGTGCCTGCCGCCATTTCGAATCGTGTGTCGTATCGGCTCGAAGAAGCGAACAGTTACTTCAACGGCGGTTTGAAAGGTGGGAGCGATACGTTCACCTCGGCGTTGTGGGGGCTGGATTACTTGCATTGGTGGGCGGCGCACGGGGCAAACGGGATTAATTTTCATACTGGGGACAACGTGGCTTCGGGCGAAACGAACCGGTCGTGCTGGTATGCTTCATTCGTGAGTTCGCCGGAAGGTTACAACGTGCGCCCAATCGCTTACGGCACTAAGACTTTCGATCTGGGCAGCCATGGCCGGATCGTACCGGCCCAAATGGAATCGAATCCCGACAACCTCAACCTGACCGCTTATGCCGTGCTCGCGCAGGACAAGACTTTGCTCGTCACGTTGATCAACAAAGAGCACGGGGCGGGTGCACGCGAAGCAAACGTGTCCATTATGCCAGGGCAGGCTTATGGCGGCGGTGAGGAGATTTTTCTGTCAGCGCCCCAGGGTGATGTTGCGGCAACTACCGGCATAACGCTGGGCGGGGCGAGCATCAAGGACGACGGCAGTTGGAATGGGAGTTGGACGAAGCTCGGCGGTCCCGCCGAGGGCGGGCAATTCAATGTAAAAGTTCCCGTTGCGTCTGCGGTGGTGATCAAGCTCAGAGGCAAATAGACAGGTCGATTCAAAATGGACACAAGATTTTTCAAGGTAACCACGCTCGCGATATTCGCAGCCACTACTCTCATCGCGCAGACTGGACAGGCGGGCGAGAAGGTCACGGTGGATGTAGCAACCATCGACCGGGCGCGGATTCTCAAGGCGGCGGAAGCGGCATTGAAGCAGGAGCCAGTGAGTATTACCAAATTCACCGCGAAGCTCAGTGAGGGCGGGCCGCACGATTTCTATTCCAACGGCGACTATTGGTGGCCCGATCCAACCAAGACCAACGGCCTGCCGTACATTCAGCGCGATGGTCAATCAAATCCCGGCAATTTCACCCAACACCGGCAGATGGTGAAGGAGTTGCACCTCTCGGTGGCTGCGTTGGGCGCGGCTTACAAGATCACCCGCGATGATCGTTACCTGACCAAGGCCGTCGAGTTGCTGAAGGTGTTCTTCCTCGATCCAGAGACGCGCATGAACCCGAACCTGCAATATGCGCAAGCCATTCCCGGAGTGTCGCCGGGCCGTGGCATCGGGATCATCGACACCCTGCAACTAATCGAAGTACCGCGCGCGATCGAGGCCATGGCAAAATCGCCCGCGATGCCGCCGGAAGTACTGTCGGGCTTGAAACAGTGGTTTCGCGATTACGCGAATTGGATGGTCACGAGCAAAAACGGCCACGACGAAGCCGCCGCGAAAAATAACCACGCCGTCGCCTTCCACTTGCAACTGGCCGTGTTTGCCGAATTTGTTGGAGACGAAGAGAAACTGGCGCAATGCCGCCGGCAGTTCAAGGAAGTGTTCGTAGGGAAACAAATGGCCCCGGACGGCAGCTTTCCCGCCGAACTGGCGCGCACCAAGCCCTACGGCTATTCCATTTTCCAACTCGATAACATGGTAACGCTATGCCAGGTGCTTTCGACATCGGACGATGACTTGTGGAAGTTTGAAACCACCGATGGGCGCGGCATTCGCAAGGCGGTCGAGTTCCTATACCCGTTTCTCGTGGATAAATCGAAATGGCCGAAAAAGCCCGACATCCAGGCCTGGGACGACTGGCCGGCGCGGCAACCGCACCTGCTCTTTGCGGGGCTCGCATTCAATGAACCGCGTTATCTCGAGCTATGGAAAAAACTGCCCGCAGATCCCGAAAACGTGGAAGTCCAACGGAACATCGCCATAACGCAGCCCGTGTTGTGGGTGGATTAAAGCCCCTTGAATGTTCCATTCTGGAGCTTCACCCAATGGACAGCAGCTCCACTTCGAAGATTAGCGTCGCGTTTGGCGGGATCGCGCCGGGATATCCTTGCTCGCCGTAGGCTTTTTCCGGTGGGATGGTCAGGCGAACTTTGTCGCCGACTTTCATCGCTGCGACTCCCTCGTCCCAACCCTGGATGACCTGGCCCGTTCCAAGCACGAAGGAAAAAGGTTCGGCGCGGTCCACCGAACTGTCGAATTTGGCGCCGTCCGTCAGCCAGCCGGTGTAATGCACGGTAACGGTGTCGCCGGTCTTGGGAGATGCGCCGGAGCCGGAGGTTAGCTTTTGGATCTTCACGCCGGGTTTTTACCTCAAGCGGACCCGCCAAGACAGAGAAAAATGTTCTTCCCTTTCTTCAGGGCGAACTTAACCAACCCACTGGCGGCAGCCGACGTGAGGGGGCTCCAATCTGTATTCGAAAAAAATCAGAGTCTCCTCACGTCGGCTGCTACGATTTTTGATCCTTCGCACTATCCTCTGTCTTCCATCCGCGATCCCGGGTATGTTGTTTAATATGTGGCCTGCTGACTATCACATGCACACGCCGTTGTGCCGGCACGCAACGGGGTGGCCGACCGAATACGCCGCGCGCGCCGTTGCGCTTGGGTTTAAGGAAATCGGCTTCTCCGATCATTCGCCCATGCCGCAGGACGATTTCGACGAATGGCGCATGTACTTCCGCAACCTGGATGAATACGTCGCCAGCGTTCGTCAGGCGCAAAAGGACCATCCCCAGCTCACGATCAAACTCGCCCTGGAAGTCGATTACCTGCCCGGCCAGGAGGAATGGATTCGCAAACTCGCGGGCCTGCATCCCTGGGATTATTTCATCGGCTCTGTCCATTACGTTTCACACTCCTGGGCCATCGATAGTCCGCTGCAGCTTGCCGAATGGAAGAAGCACGATCCCTATGAAGTCTGGTCCATTTATTTCGACTGGCTGACCCGCGCCGCTGAATCCGGCCTCTTCGACATCATCGGCCACGCCGACCTGCCGAAGAAATTTCGCATCTACCCGGATCGCGACTGCACTCCGCTTTTCGAGCACTTCGTCAAGGCTGCGGCGAAGAATAATGTGGCGATGGAACTCAACACCGCCGGCCTGCGCAAGGATTGTCGCGAGATTTACCCGAATCAGGCCATCGTCCAACTCGCCCAAAACCATGGCGTGGCCATTACTTTCGGATCCGACGCGCACGCACCCGGCGAAGTCGGCCTGAATTTCACCGAAGCCATGCAGTCGGCGCGCAGCGCCGGTTACACAAGCTGGCGTCGCTTCACGGCGCGGCAGGCCGAGACCGTCCCGTTGTAGGTCGTTGAGTTCGGCTCCCCAAAGTCAATCGGTACCTGGCTTTGCAACATTCAGGCAGACCAAATGATCTTCGCTGCGCAAGTAAAGCCGCTTTTGCGAGAGCACCGGCGCGGCCCAGCAGGGATGATGTAATTGCGGAACCTGCCAGCGGCAAATCTCCTCCGGTTGGCGGGGGTTCAAATTGAACAACCCGAGCAACCCGCCTTCGCCCAGCACAATCAACCTCCCATCGGCCATAATGGCGGAACCGCGCCCATACACGGAAGGTGTTTCACGGCCATGCAACGGCCAGCTTTCGTCGCGGTCCCACATCAGCCTGCCAGTCTTGAATTCGACACAGCGGAACCGGGCATCCGGCTCGTTGCGCCCGCTGAAGGCATACAAAAATCCATCGTGATAAATCGGGGTGTCCCAATGCTGCTCCAGCGCCAGGCTTCGCCACACCTCTTCTACGCCATGGCCGTCCGGCTTCACGCGCAATAGCACTGAACCAATCTTGTAATATGCCGCAGAAATGAAAATAAGGTCGTCCACCACAACCGGATTCATCGCGTTCACGGATTCATCCACACGCGAGCGAAACCAAAAGCTGAAGTTCACCGCGCCGGTTTTGGGGTCGATCGACACCAGGCCCTGCCGCATCAGACAAAGAATGTGCCGCTTCCCGTGAATCGTGGCGGCTACGGGCGTCGAGTAGCTGGCTTGCTTTTCCAGGGACTTCCAGCGCACGGTTTGCTCGCCGGGCCAGCCGGTCATCGGCACGCCTTCCCAGTTTTGCTTGCCCACGCTCTGCCAAACGGTTTTGCCGGTATCCGGATCAAAGGCCGCCACGCCCGAATTCGGCTGGCCACCGACCATGACAATCAACAAACCTTGTTCGAGGATGGGCGTGCTGCCGACCCCGAAAAAGGCTTCGGGCACGTTGAAATCGAATCCCGTGTCGCGCTGCCAAGCCAGCTTGCCGGTGTCCAATTCCAGGCAGATCAATTTGCCCTCGGCACCGAAGGTGTAGCAACGGTTCGAGGAGAGCAGCGGAGTACAGCGCGGCCCGTTGTTGTACCCGTAAGGATCGACGTAGTGGCTGGGATACCCGTAATGCCACAAGGACTTGCCCGTGGCCGCCTCGTAGCACTCCACAATCTCCTCGTCCGCAATACGATGATGCAGCACCAATCGATTTCCACGCACGGATGGCGCTCCGTAACCGGCGCCGATTTTCTTGTCCCAAACCATGGGCGGTCCATTCGTCGGCCAGGATGGGAGCAAACCGGTTTCGGTTGATGTGCCATTGGCGTCGGGACCGAGGAATTGAGGCCAGTCGGCGCTGTGCGCGCAAACACAGGTTAGGAGGAAACATCCAAGCACCAAGCGCCAAGCACCAGGGAAACACCAAATTCCAAATCCCAGGTGGATTCTCGGCTGGTGGTTGGGATTTGGAGCTTTTCTGGTGCTTGGCGCTTGGTGCTTGGTGCTTCTTAGGTTCACTCGACAAAACAGGGGAGGCCCGTGTTTCCCGCTATTGGCATAGCTGGCAACCACGGCCTCCCCCACATTTCCCCAATGTGCGCCAGTATGGCGCAACGGTTGTGGCACCTCCCCAGGCATCCCGCGGCAGAGCACTGCATGGCGGGCAAAAGCGGCATTCGAATCTGAGTCTGGGCGTTAGACAGCTTTGTGCGTCGATTACGAGTTCAATGTAAATTCACTTTTCCACTCACGATTGCCTGAGGAAGCGCAATCGTCCTGTATGCTGAACACTTCTCAGACAGGGAAGTTGCGAAAGTGTTCTGAAAAAAGTGTGGAATTTATAAGAATAAAAATTATAGCCGGAGGAAGATTTTCCGGCGGTAAAGGAAATGCACAAACCAGAACGCCAGCAGCAACCCGGTGATCGCCAGCACCATCCCGCCCAGGCCGGCGGCGATGTGGCTGTCGAAGAAGGTTTGGACATCCCCACCGACCAGCCGCGCGGCCAGTTTGTTGAAACCGCCGATTATATTCCTGGTCATGTAAATGGTGATGGAATTCATGCCCATCCAAACAAAGGGTTGGCACCACTTCTGGAATTTGAGGACATCCACCACATAGTAGAACGTACCCAGTAAAATGGCGCTGTAACCGCCCGCCACCAGCACGAAGGAAGAAGTCCATATTTTTTTGACGACGGGGAATTCCATCCCCCACAAGAAGCCAAGCAGCACACCGGCCACACCAAACGAGAGGAGATAGATCACCTTCCATTTATCGCAGAAATGACCGCTTCGCAGCAGCAGTCCCGCAAAGACACCCAGCAGACAGGTGACGATTGCCGGGATGGTGCTGAGATAACCTTCGGGGTCCCAATAAACATCCCAGCGCTTGCCGGGCAGGTATTGGAAGTCCAGATGGTTCGCGAGATTGTAACCCTTGTCGTATTTTCCCGTGACCCAGTTCGTGGTGCTGTAAAAGATCGCGTTGGTATCCTGCGTTCCCCGTTCGGCGTACAATCGCTCGATGTCGTTGGCGGCGAGCACATGGCCTTTGTCCGGGTACTTCGCCAGGCGGATGTCGCGAATCGGCACAAAAGTCATCAGCGCCCAGTAACCGAGCAACAGCGAAACCGCAATCGCAATCATGCCCCGCAACGGCACGAGACAAAAAATGATTCCCCCGAACAGGTAACAGAGCGCGATGCGGTTCAGCACGCCCAGCAGCCGGATGTCTGGCCATGCCGTGCTCACTCCGCCGGAATAAATGAGTGCCACGACGAACAGGAGGGCGCTGCGGCGGATCACCCGCTTGAGGGCCTCGGCACGGCCATGTTGTTGAATGATCCGCGTGAGCGAGAAAACCACGGACACGCCGCTGATAAAGACGAACAGCGGGAAAATAAGATCGTAGAAGTGAAACCCTTCCCACTCGGCATGTTCCAACTGATCCGCCAGCAACGTGGTCGCGCGATTATCACTCAAACGATGCAGGGCATAAACCAGCGAATCCGCCCCGATGATCCAGAACATGTCGAAGCCGCGCAGGGCATCGACGGACATGAGCCGCTGGGTTGACGGCGTGGCCGCGGCGGGCTTTGGCTCCGGGAGCGCGATTTCAGAGGCAGCGATTTCAGCCATGTTGAAAGCTTGATTCAGCTTGATTGAGGTCTAAGACAAAACGCGTGTGGGTTCAAGGGTAAAGCGGCGAGGTGCAAAAGCCCTGGTGCGTCAGTAAAGTGCGGAGCGCGCAGCGCGCATCCCGACTCCAGACGCTTTTTTCCGAAGGAACCCACTAGTGGAAAACAATAGCCCCGAAAGCTTGACGTTAATTAACTCGCGGCTGGAAGCCGCGCTCACTGGCAGCCAGGATGGCTGCCGCTACAGGGAGCGAAAGCTTTCGGAGTTGGAGCCTCGCGCTTGAGTTTTGGTCATTGGGCATTTTTCCCAGCCAGGCCCAGGTTCACACACACCAGTTTGTCCTTGCTCCGCGCATAAAGGAATCCGTCCGCCAGGGCGGGATAGGCGCGAACTTGCGTGGGAAGGATCTGGGCGCGCGCATTCGTTTTGAAACCGTCGGGAGTGGCGGCAGCACGGATCAATTCGCCTCTCTCAGTCAGGATCAAGAGCTGATTGCCGGCCAGGGTAATGGTCGCGGCCCCCACCGAATCATCTTTCCAGCGAACCTTCCCCGTTTTCAGTTCCACGCAACGCAGGGTCGGCTGAAAGCCCGGATCGGTCCGACCATCCACTCCGTAGAGGAATCCATCACGGCAAACACTGGTCGCGTAATGATTCGAGAGCACGTCATCTGCTGACCAGAGTTTTTGCGGCTGGCCGTCTTTCACGCGCAGAACCGCCGCCCCTGCCCCATAACTCGCGGAGATAAACACCAGGTCATCCATCACCACCGGCGTGGCAGCGGTGACGGACGAGGAGATCGACGGTCGGAATGGATACTCGAAGTCCACTTTCCCGGTGGCGGGTTCCAGGCCAACGAACGCTCCCCGCGTTAGAAACAATGCGTAGCGTTGGCCATTGATCGTAGCGGCAACCGGCGCCGAATAACTTGCCGCGTCGCGCGAAGTCTTCCAAAGCACCTTGCCGGTCAATTTGTCGAACGCCACTATTCCCGCTCCGTCCGCGCCGCCGATGTTCAACAACACGGCCTCGCCTTCAACCAGGGGCGAACACGCAATTCCGAAGAATCCCTTCGCGGCCTGAAACTCCCTTTTGGTGTCCACGCTCCAAATCTTTTTCCCGCTCGCCAGGTCCAGGCAATGCAGCATCCCCTCGGCGCCGAAGGTATAGACCCGTCCATCCGCAACGCTGGGCGTGGCGCGAGGGCCAGGATCAAATCCGAAATCATCCTCATAAGCGGTGGGATAATCAAAACGCCAGTTTCCCTTGCCTGTGGCCGCGTCCAAGCTCTCGACGACTTCCTTGTTCTCCAAACGATGAAACAAAATCAGTTTTCCACCCGCGACAACCGGCGCGCTGAACCCATGGCCGACTTGCTTTTGCCAAATTGCCGGCGGGCCCTCCTTTGGCCAGGTCGTGGCCAATTCGGGTCCGGCGTACACGGCGTTCCGAGTCGGCCCGAGAAATTGCGGCCAGTCGCCCGCGGCCCCTGCGCGCGCGAGCAACAGGCAACCAGTCATAATTGGGAAGAACTTAATGACCATGAACGCGAAGGTTACCAAACATCTCTGGTAACAACACTTCTAAAACCCTCATGCGGGCCAGGTTAACGAAACAGCAACACCGCAAAAACCGCAGCGACGATTGCGGCGGCCACCCACCAGAACCAAGCAATGCCCCGCGGTTTCGCGGTTTCTTCGCCGAACTCGCGTTTGACAAAATCATCGTAATCGAACTCGTCATTCGGCAGGCCCAAATGATCGCTCTCCGCGCGTTCATTCCATCCGGTTTCCTCGCACGCTCCGCACTCCGGGCACGCCTTCGCATTTGGGGGCACCTCCGCTCCGCAATTCGGACAATTCTCAGGAGCGCGCATAAGTGGAACGCCGCTGGTCGAACTCAAACAGCCGACCTCGGCTCATGCTTCAGGACTTTGGCCATTCGACATTCGGCCTTGGTCATTCCTCGTCATCCCATCCCCGCGTATTCCTCATCGATTCGCAAATCGATGCCCATGAGGACGTAATCGTGCGAAATGGCCTGCATGTCCTTTACGTAGTCGGGCAGCCGCAGCAAATTGCTGTAGCCGAGCAGGGCGAACATCTTGATGGCGGCCTCCTGCCCGCCGATGAACTCCGCCTCAAGTTTTTCCAAGCCGATATTTCGGGCAATGTCCGTGATTTCGGCGAGCAAGGCGCGGGCGATTCCCCGCCCGCGATAGCTGGCCAGCACGAGGACACTGACACGGCCAATGTGGCGCTTCCATCCGCCCAACTGTTGGTGCAAAGTGGCGCTGCCGAGGATTTTGCCATCGCCAATGACGAGCAGCGGAAGATTGCGCCCCAAATCGATGTTGCGGCACCAATCGCGAATCACCTCGGAGTCAGTGACGCGATGTTTGATGAACATCCGTTCGGGCTCGGGAACCGCCTGGAAGAACTGATGGAACGCCTTCTCGTCGTCCTTGCGCAAGGGGCGGCACTTGCATTTCAAACCATCCTTCAGTTTGATGTCTTTCGGAAACTTTTGGAGTTCAAGTTCGACCGACATAAGCACGCCGAATTTGACGTTTCAGGAATCCTTGCGCAAACGATCGGCGCAAGCAAGCAGAAATTATGGCGATACCAAACCGGCACGTCGTCCCGATGCGCTCTGTCAGGCACCAGATGCACTTCAAGCGCGCTCAGCCCGAAGACGCCGCAACGCTGACTGCGATTGCATTCGCGGCCAAAAGGCATTGGGGTTATCCCGAACCTTGGATTGAAGAGTGGCGGGAGTTGCTCACCATTCGACCGAAGTTCCTTGCCCGTCATGAAAGTTTCGCTGCTGTGATTCATGGACGCATCGTCGGCTTCCATGCGTTGGGTGTCAGGCGCGGCCAGTTGTACCTCCTGCATCTTTGGGTGCGGCCTGAGGCGATGGGACAAGGCGTGGGCCGCAACCTATTTCTGCACGCCGTTGGACAGGCGCGCGGCCTGGGATTCAAGACACTGCTGATCGAGTCCGACCCGAACGCCGAAGGCTTTTACCTGCGGATGGGCGCCAAGCGGGTGAGGTTGACCCTCGGGAAGGTGGCGGGCAAGCCGCGAAGATTGCCGGTTCTGGCCTACGAACTCGATCTCGGAATTGCGTGATCATGAGTGGAAGAAGAGCGGGGCGTTGCATAGCGTGCACAGTTGTTAGACTGGGAGATATGGCCGTGCGATTGTGAGGGCGAATGATGGATAAATCCGAAATCCGAACCGGCAGGCCAGGCAGGCTCTCCTCCGCTCAGGAGTTCGGGCGCGACAAGACCGAGAGCGGCTGAAGGGGTGAAAGGAAAAAGGTTGCGTCATAGTATGTCATATGCGTCACGATATGTCATAGTGGTTAGACGTTCCCTCATCTGTGCGCGAGGATCGCGGCATGTTGGATAATTCCGAAATCAGAAATCCGGAAGAGAATCGGGAATGAAATCCGAAATGAACCCAGTCCACAGTCCATTGAGTGCGGAATGCGAAGTGCGGAATGCGCCGACAGAGGCGGGCAGTCCGGGTGATTCGTTCCGTCGCCGGACGCTACGCCTCCGCCTTCGCCCGGAAGCTACGGCGAGACAAGCGGTGACGGAGACAGCGCAGCGCACCGTCTCCACTACGGGTGCGACCCGGGTTCAAACCGGGTTTGGGCGATTTCGAACCGGGTTTGAACGGGTTTGGACGGGTTTGAACGGGTCAAATCGAGCGCGGAGCCGCCTTCGTCGGGAAATTAAGGCAAGACAAGATGGCAGCCAGGGAACGCCCCGTCCCCGTTTTGTTTCGGGCCCG
>JAJPHR010000026.1 GCA_021325145.1 Verrucomicrobiota bacterium
AAAATCCTCAGTCCCTTTCCCAACTGCAATGCAGTAGAAAACCGACCTGCCTTCAGCGGATAAAAACAACGCCTAAAATGAAATCCTACTGCATGGTTACGGCTTAGAACCCATCCCGGTAGGGCGGGCAGTCCTCTGCCCGTCGTCGGCGCGCACGGAGTGACGCGCCCCACCGAGGTAGGCTCTTAGCCGGAACCATGCGGTTGGTTTTGGGGAGCACACGCGCCCCGATCCAACTGCATGGTCACGGCTTAATCCATCTCCCTGCGCCCAGCCAGGGCGTGTGTCAGGGTGAGTTCATCCGCGAACTCCAGACCACTCCCCGCCGGCAATCCGTGCGCGATTCGCGTGATTTTCAATCCGGGCCGCGCCAGACGTTTCGCCAAATAACTGCTCGTCGCGTCCCCTTCCACGTCAGTGCCCAGCGCAATGACGATCTCGGTGATGGGTTCGTGCTTCAATCGCTCCTCCAGTTCCGCGATGCGCAAATCCTCGGGTTCGACTCCGTTTAAGGGCGAAATCTTGCCACCCAGCACATGATACTTCCCATGGTACGTCCCGGATTTCTCGATGCTGATGATATCAACCGGCCGCTCCAGCAGGCAGACCAGGGTGGCGTCACGGCGTGGATCGGCGCAGAGCGCGCAAGGAACCTGTTCGCTGTCCGTGAGCGCGCCGCATGTCGGGCAGGGGCGGATGCGTTCGCGGGCGCGGACCAGCGCCTCAGCCAATTGTTGCACCGCGCCACTTTCCGTCTGGACGAGGTGCAGCGCCAGGCGCTCAGCCGAGCGCGGCCCGATGCCGGGCAACTTGGCCAGAGTGGCGATCAGATTGGCAATTGGTTCTGGTAGAGTGGCCACGATTCAAAGTCAAAGATTTGTGAACAGTCAGGCAGCAATACGGTGTCAGTCGAGCATGGCTGGAGCCGTCGCTCGCTCGGGCGTCCCGGAAGTTCTCAAGATCACCGTTCCTCCGCTTGCCCCGCCGCCTGAAGGCGGGACTCCATGCTGGCTGCCTCGTGCGTTCCTGCCTGTTTTGTCACGTCAACCCCGGCAAATTAAATCCCGCGGTTACCTTGCCCATTTCCGTGTTGGAGATTTCCTTCGCCTGGGTCAGCGCCTGGTTGGCCGCGGTGATCACCATGTCCTCCAACAATTGCGCATCCGCGGGATTCAGCGCTTGAGGATCGATCTTGATCGAGGCGAGGGTGCCATCGCATTTGGCGACGACCTTGACCGCGCCTCCGCCGCTGGTGGCCTCGACGGTGCGGGCGGCCAGTTGGCTTTGGACCTGTTCCATCTGCTGCTGCATGCGCGCAGCCTGCTTCATGAGTTTGCCGATGCTGGACATAAATCAATAATTAACTCTATTCGTTAACACGCTTAGGCGCGAACTTCAATAATCTGTCCCTTGAAGATTTCCAATGCCTTTTGGATGAGCGGATCGTTTTTAAAGTCGTCCTTGTTAATCGTGGTGGTGGTTTTGGGCCGTGAAGCCGGCGCGGCGGGACGTTCCGGGCCAGCCTTGACGGGCGTTTCCGGACTGGCTGCATTTGCCGCCACAGGCTCAGGCGCGGCTTCAACGGAACCGGCATTCCAACCCGCAGGCCGCTCGGCTTTGACAAATTTGATTTGCAAGCCGGGATGGCCCAACTCGCTGAGTTTGGTTTGTAGCAACGTGTGATTCCGCGCGTTGTCCACCAACCCGATGTGATCCTCAAATTCAGGGTCGAAGCCAATGGTCAGGAGATTTTTCACCAGGCTCACCGGGTGCGCTTCGAGCAGATAAGTGCGCGTAAACGGACTCGCGCGCCCAACCGCATCCACCAACTTCCTCCAGAGTTGCTCCAAATCAGAGCCGCCTCCCACCGCTGAAGGCGCGCGCTCCATGACAGGCGAAGCGACGGCGGGCGGCTCCGGAGCGTATTCGGTCATGCGCGACTTTGGAGCGGCGGCAGGCGCCGGCACTGCGGGCGCAGTTCGCGCACGGGTCGCGGCGGGAGCCGATGCCGCGGTGCCGGTAGTATCGCCGCCGTTGCGCAAGCTTTGAAGCTGTTGCAGCACGCTATCGAGGCTGACGGCGTTGCGCGCCTCGATGGCTTTGAGCAACGCCACTTCAATGAGAATTTTTTTCGAGGCGGCATCGCGCAGGCGCATTTCGCACTCGCTGAAAACCTCCATCACGCGGGTCAACGCATCGGAAGCCACGCCCTTCGATTGCTCGGCCAGCGAGGCGGCCTCGGCTTCGGACACTTCCAACATTCCCAGATCACCGCGCGAAACCTGGAAGATCAGCAGATTGCGAAAATGATTGAGCAAGTCGGAAATCAGACGCCCCAGATCCTTGCCCCGCCGGGCGAGGCTGTTGAGTTCGCGCAACGCCGGCTCCGCCTGGCCCGCCAGCACCGCGGCGGCAAGTTCCAGAATCTGGCTTTGCGCCGTGAGGCCGAACATCGACAACACATCCGGTTCCTCGATTTTATCGCCGCAAAAGCTGATCAACTGGTCCAGCGTTGATTCGGCATCCCGCATGCCGCCCTCCGCGCCGCGGGCAATTGCGTTCAAAGCCGCGGCATCGATCTTCACCTTTTCCAGTTTCGCAATATGCGCCAGGTGTTTGGTGATGAGCGCGGCCGGGATTCGCCGCAAATCGAAGCGCTGGCAGCGCGAAAGGATCGTGGGCAGCACCTTCTCCGCTTCCGTGGTGGCGAACATGAACTTCACGTGCGCCGGCGGTTCTTCGAGCGTCTTCAACAGCGCGTTGAACGCCGCCGTGGTGAGCATGTGGACTTCGTCGATGATGTAAATCTTGAACTTGCCGCTCGTGGGCACGTATTGACAGGTCTCGCGCAACTCGCGGACCTGTTCGACGCCATTGTTGCTCGCGCCGTCAATTTCCAGCACATCGAGCGAACGGCCTTCAGTAATTTCGATGCAACGCGGGTCGCTATCGGGAAAATCCACCTTGGGTCCGCCGGTGCAATTCAGGCACTTGGCAAAAATGCGGGCAATGGTGGTCTTGCCGGTCCCGCGCGGCCCGACGAACAGGTAGGCGTGGGCGATGCGGCCCTGGGTGATCGCATTGGACAAGGTCTGGGTGACATGCTCCTGACCAACGACATCCGAGAAGCGTTGCGGCCGGTATTTGCGCGCTATGACTTGATACGACATATCTGTGCCTGGGCAACGGGTCTGAGCGCGGCCGGGCGTCCGCCCTCATTCCGCACTCCGCATTCTGAATTCAAAGATGCCAGGGTGACCACGGCGGATGCAGAGCAAACTACCGTTGCTGCATTCCTGCCCTGGCGGGGTTCGTAAGTCCACATTCCATGGGCCCTGGCAATGGAGAATCTGCCGCAGCCCGCCGCGGCGTTCAAGCAGAATTGCAGATCAGCATTTCGCACAGCGAATCGGGGTGGGGGACGGCTCGTTCCCATCATTTGGGAATGTCGTTGTTATTGCGGGAATGAAGCTGTCCCCACGCCGCGGTCAGCGATTCCTATGATGCACCAAACCGCGCCAGGAATGAATATGCTCTGCCATCTCGTCCAGCAGTTTCCGTCGCGGCTCCTTTTCCGGGGGAGCGCCGGTATCAGCATCGTGGGAACGACTGGCAGGTTGCGGTTGTGGTTGTGGTTGCGGTTCCTCCACCTTGCCGGGACTCCTGGCGGCGGCGGCTTTGCCCTGCCTGGCCTCCTGCACGTCTTCCGTGGCGGATTCCCCCTCGCTCTTCCAGGCCGCCTGCTTGGTCGGAAGGATTGGCCTCCCAAAACGATTGGCATAGACCTGGGTAAACTCAGCCCCAAACAGAAAGATTTGCGCGGAATAGTAAATCCAGACCAGGATCAGGATGAGCGAGCCCGCGACCCCGTAAGCGGACGCAATCGAACTGTGCGCGAAATAAAGCCCAAGCAGCAGTTTGCCGAGATTGAAAAGCAAGGCGGTTACCGCTGCCCCAATCCAAACATCGCGCCAACGGACCTTCACATCGGGCAGCAGTTTGTAGATCAACGCGAACAGGGCGGTGGTCACTCCGAACGAAACGAGGAATTCCACGGTACGCCAAACCCAGGGGCCGCCCGGGATGCTGTTTCCCATCGCCTTCTGGACCGCCGCCAGACCGGCGGTGGCCAGCAGGAAAGCCACCAGCACCAGCCCAATGCCCGCCAGCACAAGAAAGGACACAAGCCGATTCAGGATGATCGCTTTCAAACCCGCATCCGAGCGTTGTTCGACGCCCCAGGCCGAGTTCAAGGCGCTTTGCAATTCGAGAAAGAACCCGCTGGCGCTGAAAAGCAGGGCGATCACGGCCACGCCCGTCGCCAGCGGCCCCTTGCCGTGCGTCTGTGGACTGGCTGTTAGCGTTTGCAGAAACTGCCCGGACTTCGGCCCCAGGACGCTGTTAAACGCATGCGAGAATTGCGAACTGGCCGCATGCGCGTTGTAGAACAAGCTGGCGATGTACAGGAGGATGACCAGGATTGGAGGCAGCGCCAGCACCGCATAGTACGCGAGCGCCGCGCCCAGGCGTTGCGCGTGATCAGCCTGCCAATGTTTCGTCGTGTCCCTCAGAAGTTCCCACAGGACCTTGATTCTTCGCATTCTCACAACCAAAGCTAATCGCGCCCGCAACGGAAAAAAGGGTAGGCATCGACCCCACCATCTCTTCTTTTAGGTACTTAATCTTAATCATCCCCCCAAGTTCCAGCAGAAGGGCGAGAAATCTATCTCGGGTAGAGCGGGCAGTCCTCTGCCCGCCGTCGGTGCGCCTTACGCGAACCCAAACATCTGCTTCCGCTTCAGAAACTCCTCCTCGTACCTCGGATGCAACGAACGCAACTGCCGAACCAACTCGGCCGCCGGCAACTGTCCCGGCGCGGCGGACTTGTCCACATACCCGTAGGTCAGGCAGGACCCCAGCGTGGCAAATGAAATGCGCGTTTGCGTTCCCAATGCCCCCATCCCGATCACGCACAGCGGCACCTGCCAATTTCCGGAAAGCAATTCGCGCAGAATTCCCACGTCTCCTTCGCCGTTAACCATGGTGGAAACCTTGACGATCGACGCAACCTCCTGGGCGCTTGAAACCACCTCCCGGAGATCCGCGAGCGCCGGGGTCCGCGCAAAATCGTGATAGGAGGCGATGCAAACCTTGCCTAGCTTCCTTGCCCGTTGGGCGATTGCTGAAACGATGCCGCTACGGAACTCCACATCCACCGCCGCAAGCTGCTCCAACGCCAGTTCCAGCATTTCCTGGCGATGCTCTTCCGGCCCGTCCCATTTGCCGCCCTCATTCTTGTGCCGGATGGTCAAAATAACCGGCCTTCCGCCGGCCTCGATCGCCTGGCAACGGTTGAGCCAGTCCGCTTGATCTGTCACCTGATCCAGCCGAACCTCCGCAATGTCGCAAAGCTCACCGCCGGTCGGCGGTTCTGTCCATGAAGAAAGCGTGCCCACCACGCCCGGCGCAGGCCCGACAATCAATTCGCCCTTCGGCGTCCGAAACGTCGCCTGGGCCTTGCTCGTATTGGCAAGTGTCTTGGTCATTTCGTGTTAAGCTCGTGTACGATACTCCGGAATCCTACAACTCCTTCCGGTCGGCAGCAATGCCCCGGTGGCGGCCCTTCCCCAAATGGTGCGCCAACGTGACCAGCTACGAACTCCGCCAGGTCTTGGAGTGCGGCGTGAAGCGCCGCTTTCGAATAACACTTTCGCTACCTGTACGATTAAGCTCCACGCTACGGGCCAACCCGGGAGGCACTGAACAATCACCATCTAAGCCAACGAAGGCAGGTGCCGCGTGCTGACGTTCAATTTTGGAATGGGAGTCCGACGGCCGCTCGGAATGAAGGCGGAATAAAGCTGGCGCGCGTGTTCCAGTTTGCGGCTGAGATCGCGGCTCTCGTGCAAACGCCGGCGAAGCTCCTGCTTCAAACTGGAAGGATTCGCGGCCGGACGGGCCACGCGAAGCTCGTTGCCGGAAGCTTCCGGCCGAGGCTGCGTTGAACCACCCGCCGCAAGGAAAGCAGCCGGATTCTGCGTCGGCGCGACGTAAGCCGTCCGGTAATGAAGGTTGAATCCTTCGATGACCGTCGCGAATTGTGTCATGATTTCCTCGAAGGTCACCACGAAAAGCCAGGAAGCGTGCGGCGACAAAACGCGGTGAAAATCATTGTAGTAATCCAGACAATCGCCCAGGTCACCGTTCGAAAGAATCGCCTGCGAGATAACGGCATCGGCGGGCTGGCGCACAAGCAGGAGGCCGGGTTTGAAGTTGAACAAAGCGTGGAGAATGAACGGCGGTGTGTGCCAGCGGCCACCGAGCCGTGCGGTTGGATTCGCCTGCCGAAAGGCCATCGTGGCGAGCGCATTGGCTGAACCGGGAAAGCCGTCGATCCAAAGATCAAAGTCCAGGTTGAGACAGTCCCCGCGCCGACGCAGCCGTCCGAACCAGCGATACAAAGCCGGATCATGCCAGAGGCAGGCGCGACCCAGGCGGCGAATCAGAGAAAAGCCCTTGCTCATGGAGGCAGGCGCTGGCGTACGCGACCCCGAGGATCCAGTCTGGTTCTGCACGAAGCCAAGCGTAGAACATTGGCTGAGCCGTGTCAATCGCACCGATCGAGTAAAGAGCCTTGACGGTCACGGCAGGCCCCGACTTTAATTATCGTGACATAGCTGTCCATGATCGCCATTCCTGAAATCGCCGCTTTATTGAAACTCGCCCGGCAGCCAGGCACCGAGGGAATTCCGGCTGTCAAGGCCGCGCTATTGGCGGATACAGCCTCGCAATTGCTTGCTGGGGCGTTGAAAGGGTATGTGCGGCACTTGGGGCTCCATTTGGACCTTTTTGAAGGCGAGTTCGACCAAATTGAGATGGCCGTTCTCGACCCAGCCTCGGCTTTGCACGCCTTTCGCCCAGAGACGGTGATCGTTTATCTCGCCGCCGAGCGCATGGCTGGGAAATTTGGCACGCTGAGTGTCGCCGAACGAAGTGGTTTCGCTGAAGAATTTCGGGAACGGGCACGCCGTTTGCACGAGGCGCTTTCCGCACGCGGCTATCAAACCTTGTTCTTCAACCTGGCAGACCCAGGCGACGGAGTATTCGGAAATTACGGGAGCAAGGTCGCATGGTCCCTCCAAAGCCAAATTCGCCAGTGCAACCTGGAATTGATGCGGCTCGCCCAGGAAGCGAGCGACTTTCACGTATACGACCTCGCGGCATTGCAAGCGGCCATGGGCCGCGCCGCGCTGTTCGACCCAAAACTTTACGTCACGTCCAAGTTTGCGCTAACTCCGGGCATTCTGCCGCTGGTGGCCCGGGACGTTGCCCAGATGCTGGCCGCGCGGAAGGGAATGTTCCGCAAGTGCGTCATCTTGGACTTGGACAACACACTCTGGGGCGGAGTGGTCGCCGACGATGGGCTGGACCGCATCCAGATCGGCGAGCTGGGCTTGGGACCGGCCTTCACCGCTTTTCAATCGTGGCTCAAACAGTTGCGCGACCGGGGCATTGTGCTGGCGGTGTGCAGCAAGAACGACGACGCGAACGCCCGCGAGCCATTCCTGAAACATCCGGACATGGTGTTGCGGTTGGAAGACATCGCCGTTTTCGTCGCCAACTGGGAGGACAAGGCAAACAACATCCGGCGCATCAAAAGTGTCATCGACATCGACTTTGGCGCGATGGTGTTTTTAGACGATAACCCGGCGGAACGGCATCTGGTGCGCGAAAGCTTTCCGACCATGACGGTGCCTGAATTACCGGAGGATCCTTCCGAATATGTCTCCTATTTGGTCGGGTTAAACCTGTTCGAAACTCCGATCTACACCGCGCAGGATGCGCAACGCACGAACGAGTACCAGGTTGAGGCGAAGCGACACGCCGAGCGTGAAAAATTTGTTGACCTGAAGGAATTTCTCCGGAGCCTGGAAATGCGGGCTGTGGTGCGTCCATTCCTGCCCTTTAACTTCCCGCGCGTCGCCCAGCTTACCCAGCGTTCGAACCAATTCAACCTCCGCACCGTGCGTTACACCGAAAAGCAGATCGAATTCCTCGCCAGCTCGGCGGCGCATGCGACTCTTGCCTTCGAACTGAAAGACCGGTTCGGAGACAACGGCTTGATTTCCGTCGTGATCCTCGAAATTCAGGAGGAGGCGCTTTTTATCGATACATGGTTGATGAGCTGCCGTGTGCTGGGCCGCGGCGTGGAGCAGTTGGTTCTCAACACGATCGTAGAAAAAGCGAGGAGTTTCGGCATCAAACGCATTCGCGGCGAATACCTTCCCACCGCAAAGAACGGGATGGTGAAGGAGCACTACGCCAAACTGGGTTTCAAGCGGGAACGTGAAAACCTATGGGTGCTCGAGGTCTCCGATTATGTTGACTTCCCGGTCCATATCGAAAAAGGCGAAGTGGAAGAGGTTGCGAGTGTCTAAACAGATGTGCAGAATAAAGGTCACACTGACGGACTTGAAAGCATTCAAAAAATGCAGGGCAGGCAATGGCGAGGTGCGATTTAACCAGGCAGGTCGGCGCTTTCTCCCTGTCCTGAGGGAGGGGGCGAACGTAATTTCTGAAATTTGTCTCTTAGTTATAATTGCAACCCGCCCAGGCATCCCACGAGCAGTGGCATCCTTGCCAGCACGATCAAAACAGATTTATGAGTGATGAATTATGGCGGGATTTGACGGAGGTGTTCAGGACTTCGCTGGACAATGAGGATCTTACGCTTGCGGAAACCACCACCGCCGACGATGTGGAAGGCTGGGATTCCATAACGCATGTCCTGATCATGGTGGCCGTCGAGAAAAAATTCCGCGTGAAGTTCACGGCGGCGGAGATTCAGCGATTGGAGAATGTTGGCCAATTGGCGGCATTGATTCGAAGCAAACGGGGCGGAGTGTGATGCGGCTGACCTTGCACCACATTGGATGCCTCGTTGAAAACATTCCGGCGGCCCTGGCCGCCTACCCGGGAGGATGCTTTGCCGGGGCCTCCGAGCCCGTGCTCGTGAGCAGCCAGAAAGTGCGCGTGTGTTTTCTTTCGTCGGGCAACGGGACTTTCATTGAGTTCGTCGAGCCGCAATCTGATAACGCTTTTCTTCTCCGGATGCTACGCCGGGGAGTCTCCTACTACCACGCCGGTTATTTGTGCCAGGATTTGGAGGAGTGTGTTCGGAACTTTACTTCCGCGGGGGCCCACGAACTGACCCGCTTCTCTTCGGAGGCGTTCCAAGGACGGCAGTGCGTGTTTCTCGTGACTCCGCATCAACAAATGATCGAATTGATCGAACCGGCCTGAACCAACGGTCATGCAACTGGACACAGTTTACTTCGCGTTGTTCCTGGGTTGCGTCGCCGTGGCTCAGGCGAAGTTGCCCGTTCGATGGCGAATGCCGGTCTTGCTGTCCGCCAGTTTGATTTTCTACGCCTGCTCCAGCGTTTCCTATCTGGTGTTAATGCTGGGGCTGTGCGCTCTGAATTATTGGGCAGCCTCGTTCCTGAGCCGGAGCTCGAATGAACAACGGCGCGCCTGTTTTTTTTGGGCCACCGTCGCCGTCAACCTCGCGACCCTGATCACCTTCAAGTACACCTCGGGCTTAATCGTTCAAGGTTTGAGCCGGCTTGGATGGACTCCCCCGGACGGCGTGGTAACCCGTTTGGCGGTTCCGCTGGGTTTGTCCTATTTCACGTTTCAGATGCTGGCCTGTGTTACCGACGCGTACCGGCAAACCTGGCGGCTCGATTGCGGTTTCGCTGGGTTCACCTTGTTCGGTCTGTTCTTCCCCCAAATCTCTTCCGGGCCCATTCCGCGAGCTGGACGCCTGCTGCCGCAATTGCTCGACGGCCATTCTCCCACAGTCGAAGACCGTTTGAGCGGATTACGGTTGATTGCCTTTGGCTACCTAAAGAAAACCATCGTCGCCAACCGCCTCAATGAATATGTCACCACCATTTTTAATGACCAGACTGGCACGGGCGCGCTGCCGGCGCTGGTGGCTTGCTGCCTGAATGTGTTGGAACTCTATGCCGATTTCTCGGGCTACATTGACATTGCCATCGGCAGCGCGCAATTTTTGGGCATCCGGCTGGACCCGAATTTTGACCGCCCGTTTGTGAGCACCTCCGTGACCGAGTTCTGGCGGCGCTGGCACATTACCCTCGCGCTCTGGCTGCGCGATTACCTCTATACCCCATTGCTGATCCGGATTCGCAACTTGGGGATGACCGGAGTGGTTCTGGCCATGATAATCACGTTTGCCATTTGTGGCATCTGGCACGGAGCCACTTGGACGTATTTGCTTTTCGGCGTCAGCCAGGGCGTCGCCCTTTCCGTCGAAACGCTCACGAAAACGTGGCGGAAGAAACGGCTGAAGCAGTTTCCGGAATGGTCGGTCAAATGGGCTGGCAGGATCTACACCCTGGGATTTTTCGTCCTCACCCAGGTATTGTTTCGCGCGGCCAATCTGCCGCAAGCGATGCGCATTTATGGCCGTCTGACGCACTGGCGATTGTCCCTTCACCTGAGTGAAGTCATTCCCACCCCTTTCTTCTTTGCTGTGGATTGTCTGGCCATCGCCATGTGGATCGCTGTCGCCCGGTCCCTGGGCAGGGCTTCTAATCGCACCACCCCGCAATTTGTGCTCCTTTGTGGATTGCTGATCGTTTTTCTCGGACGCCTCGGGGCAGCCCATTTCATTTACGCAAAGTTTTAATCCCGTGAACTGGAAATCCTGGCTTTTGGCATTCCTGATCTTCGCCGGCAGTTGCGTCGTGGCTGATCTGGTTGCGACCTATGGGGTTATCTTTCGGATGCCAATGTACGACACTAATCGCATCCTGCATTTGTATCAGACCAACCTGGACGAAATACCCATGTTCGGCACTTCGAGAATCCGGTGGAACTACGACCCGGTGGTATTGGGGCCCAACCTCTACAATTATGGCATGGATGGCAGTTCTTTTGAGGTGACGGACGTGCTGCTCCAGATCGAACTGGCCAAGCCGAAAACCACACCGATCATTATCGAGCCGGAGTTCGAGGATACCCATAAGCTCGGCGATCCGGCCAAGTTCATCCCGCTGCTGTCCGACGCCCGGTTCCGCCCGCCCATGCAAAAATTCCATGCTCTGGGTTGGTGGCAGTTCATTCCCGGCTTGCGTTACTTTGGGCAGTATGACGTTTACGTGCGCGAATTTCTCAACAACCGCCGGATGACCAACTGGAAAGCGGCTCAGGGCTACAGCTACGACACAACCCCGCCGCCCTTCAATCGGGCGGCGTTCGACAAATTGGTCGATATCTGACTTCATACGCGCTGTGGTTACTTCCCGGATGAAAGTCAGGAGCGCCGGCTGATCGCCCACATCACCCGCCACCCGGAACGGCTCTTTTTCCTGGTTTATTCGCCTCGTCATTCCTCCTGGTATGTGCGCTTCGAAAACACTGACAAGTTGGAAGCATTTCAAGACCGGTTGAAGGCTCTCCCCAATGCCGTCGTCATTGACTGGAGCCGGCTGAAGTATCCGGACGAACTTTTCGAGGACACCGTGCATCTGCGCCACGATGGCGCGATTGATTTCTCGCGCAAGCTGGCCGATAAAATTGGGCAGGTGTTGAAAGAGCGCCATGGGCAGACAGAAACCCGCGCTGAAAAGTAACTGGACTCGCCCGCGCATTGAACCCACGGGTTTGCGCTTGCTTCCGATGGCCAGTCACTTGGAAGCTGGTTCTGTGACCGGGTTGGGCACGCTCTTTTCCCGCCGATAATCGCCCCGGCTGAAGTATTTTTCCAGCCACACATAGAGGCAGATAAACAGATAACGGCTGCCCATCTCCTTGATCTTCAGCTTCGGTTCGCCCGTTCGGCGATTCCGCCACGTGATCGGGATCACCGTCCAACTGAACCCGCGCACAATGGCCTTCAGTGGCAACTCCACCGTGATATTGAAATGCGGCGAAATCAACGGCCGGCAACCGTCAATCACGTCTTTACGGTACGCCTTGAACGCATTGGTCGTGTCGTTCAACCGGATGTGGAACAGCGTTTTGATGAAAAAGTTGGCCATCCGGTTCAGCATCAGCTTGACCCGTGGATAATCGATCACCCCGCCGCCCTTCAAAAATCGGCTGCCAAAAACACAATCATACCCCTCGTTCAGCAGCTTCCAATAGCGCACCACATCGCGGCAATCATCCGACTCATCCGCCATCATGATCACTACCGCATCGCCCCTCATGCTGTTCAATCCGTGGACGATTGCCCGCCCGAACCCGTGTTGCCCCTGGTTTTGCACCGGCGCCAACGCGGGAATCTTTTCCTTTAACGCCGTCAGCATTTTCCAGGTCTGATCGCTGCTGCCGTCATCGACCACTACGATCTCATGTGCGATACCGTGGATGCGCAATTCGACATGCAGGTGCTCCACCGTGGAACAAATGCACCCTTCCTCATCCCGCGCCGGCAGAACGATTGAGAGCAACTTCAGCGGAGCGGGATTGGACGCCGGCAAGGTCATGCATCGCTCGATAAATCCAGCCAGTCCGGATGGCTCTCCGCGTGCCGGGCGATTTCATCCAGAATGGCTTCCAGCGGCGTGACGGGCCGCCAGTCCCAAACCTGCTGCGCCTTTCCAGTGGCCAGCACCAGCCAGGGGACATCATAGAGCCGTTCGTGAAAATCCTTGCCCACTTCGTGGGCGCCAAAGCGTTCGGCGCACCAATCTGTCAGTTGCGCCAGCGACACCGCATGGTCCGCGCCGCCGCTTACGTTCAACACTCCGCCATGCCGGCCGGACGCGTTCATCTGCTTGAGCAACAGCGACACCAGGTCGCGCGGGTGCAGGCAATCCCGCACCTGATGACCCGTCCCGCCAAAACCAATGTACTTGAGCGGGCGCTTGCGCCGGTGGCCATGAATCCAAAACGAAAAAATCCCCTGGTCCGCCCTGCCGAATTGTCCCGCGCCGGCCAGCACGCCGCATCGGTTGATGTAGATCGGCAAGCCGAACGCCGCGCCATACTCCAGCCCCAGCACCTCGGAAGCCAGTTTGCTCGCGCCGTAAAGTGAAAGCGGCGGCTCGGTCGAAAAGTCTTCCGTGACACCCCAGGGCGTCAAGCCTGCGCCCGAGTACCCCTCGCAAATTGGGGCAAAAGCATTGCGTTTGGTTTCCATCTTCAATCGGGCCAGCCGCGGCAACGAATAGACCCGGCTCGTGCTCAACATCAGGAAACCGGAGCGCACGCGCTTGCAGAATTCCAGCAGGTTGATGGTGCCGACCAGGTTATGCTCGATCAACTGGCGGCTGCTGGTCTGGCCTTGCACGCCCGCCAGGACGCTCGGGTTTGCCGCCGCATCGATCACCCAATCCACCGGCGGCAAAGTTTCCAAATCGCTTGCATTGCGGATGTCCGCGTGAAACAGCCGCACCCCTCTCTTTTTCCAGCCCTGCCGGTTCAATTCGCTGCCCGGCCGAACCAGGTTGTCCAGCCCCACGATTTCCAGTCCCGGGTTTCGCCCCAGCAGCTCCACCGCCACCGTGCTCCCCACAAATCCACAAATTCCCGTGATGAGGATCTTCATTACGCTGAACGCCAATGGCGATAAGGAGAAGTCATGGCTGCTTTCCTCCGCCCTTTGTTGAGGTTCCCGCCAGCCGCTGCTGCCACGATCCCACAATCTCCGCCACCACTTGTGGCAAACTTTTGGTGATCGACCACGCTGGATAATGCGCTTTCATCTTCCGCAGATCACTATAATAACAGATATGGTCACCGATCCGGTTCTGGTCAACATAGGTGTATTTCTGGGACCGTCCAGTGCAGCCTTCGACCATCTCGAAGGCTTCGAAAATCGAGCAGGAATTGTCCTTCCCGCCGCCTAAATTATAAACCTCGCCGCATCGCGGGTTCCTGGCGAACTCAAACATGAACGCCGCCACGTCCTCCGAGTGAATATTATCCCGGACCTGCTTGCCCTTGTATCCATAAACTTTGTACTCCAGCCCTTCCACGTTGCATTTTACGAGGTAACTCAGGAACCCGTGCAATTCAACCCCGGAATGATGCGGCCCCGTCAGGCAACCCCCGCGCAAACAGCACGTCGGCATGTCGAAATAACGCCCATACTCCTGCACCAGGATGTCCGATGCCAGCTTCGACGCGCCGAACAGCGAATGCTTGGATTGATCGATCGTAAACGACTCCGCAATCCCATGTTCAAACTGCGGATCGTCGTAATCCCAGCGCTTCGCCAATTCCTTCAGCCGGATGCGATTGGGCGCGTCGCCATACACCTTGTTCGTGGACATGTGGATGAACGGCGATTGCGGACAATGCCGCCGCGCCGCTTCCAACAGGTTCAGCGTCCCGACCGCGTTGGTGTCAAAATCATCGAACGGGATGGCCGCCGCGCGGTCATGCGAAGGCTGCGCGGCCGTATGAACGATCAAGCCCGGCTTGACCTCCTTCACCACCGCTTCGATGCCGTTGCGGTCGCGCATATCCGCCTCGTGATGCTGAAAGCCAGCCAGCTCCTTTTCCAGCCGCCGCTGGTTCCAGCGCGTGTCCCCCTGCGGACCGAAAAACACCGCCCGCTGGTTGTTATCGATTCCATGCACCGCAAACCCGCGCCCTCCAAAATAAAGGCAAACCTCCGACCCGATCAGGCCGTTGGACCCTGTCACCAGGATTTTCTTCGTTGCATTTTGCAAAACGCCAGTATCCGCACCCACTGCTCCCAACGCAAGCCGATTAAGCCGCCGGGATGCGTATGGGACGCATCTCCACACTGTTACCATGGCTTTGGTAGGGATGGCGCGCTGCGCCGTCCCCGTCGCCGAGCGCAGCGTCAGGCGACGGAACGAACGATCCGGATCGCACGGCTTCGGCAACGCGTTCCGCCCGCTGGAACGCGGGCGGGGACATCGCAGCGCGATGTCCCTACCTTTCTGGGTAAGAACAGTGCCGATCTGCGCCCAGGCATATGGGATGCATCCCGGCACAACCACCACGCCGGAGCGAGGCGGGGAGAGGGCGGGGCGTCCCCGCAATGCTTTCGGGCCCGAAACAAAACGGGGACGGGGCGTTCCCTGGCTGCCATCTTGTCTTGCCTTAATTTCCCGACGAAGGCGGCTCCGCGCTCGATTTGACCCGTTCAAACCCG
>JAJPHR010000068.1 GCA_021325145.1 Verrucomicrobiota bacterium
AAATTAAACCAATTTAGTTTTTCCCTTGTGGCATCAGAGTCCCGCCACCACAAGCTGTTGTGGTGTGATGAAAGGCAACGTCAAAGCCTATAGCTGGCAGATCCGGCCGGGTGATTCGCCTGGGGACGCCCGTTTTGGACGAGGAAGAGGATAGGGGTGCGGTGAACTTTGCCGGGGTTCAGTCAAAACTCAAATCCGTTCAGACGCCTGAGTCCCAGTTTCAACGGCAGCCAGCCCAGCACAAATGAGAGCATGATAAATCCGATGAGGCTCAACAGCGCCAGTTCCTGCGACGGAGCTTCGGTGCGCATCTCCGCGGAGCCAAAGGCCAGCATCAACACCGAACCGAGGATGTACAGGAAGCTCAACACCAGGCAAAACGTCCCGCCAAAACCGCTGACGATCTTGCTCGGATTGCCTTCCTTGAAGTTGGGATATAACACTCCCAGGCCCGCCGCCAGCCCGTTGAGGGTGAAGGTCATCACCGCGATCACCGATCCAAAAAACGCGATCCGATCCCAGGACATTTTGAGCAGATAAGTGGACAGCACGATCAGGCTCAGGGTCACCATCAGCGAAGTGCAACTGGCCAGCCAATACTTCGCCTTCACCACCCGCGCGAGGCCCATCGGCGCCATCCCGATGATCCACAACCGCCGGCCTTCCAGCGAAAATTGCGGATAAACAAACCGCGTTGTCAGCGTCGCCAGGTTCAACGAGCACGCGCCCAGGTTCAGATACGAAACCAATTGGAGCCAGAATGAGTTGGAGATCTGGCTCGTGAAATGGCGGAGGTTGATGACGTACACCGCCAGCAATCCAAACAACAGGACGGATTGCCCCCACTGAGTTGTGTCCCGCCAGAACATCCGCGCGTCCTTCACCAGCAGCGCCCGCGTGTCCGGTTGCACCCAGGCGAGCAGACCGTTGGCGATCCGTTCCGCCCCGCCTTTTCCGTAGGCGAAGGTCCACGGCTCGCGGCGCGATGAACGAAACCATTCCCATTGCCCCCAAACACTGGCCCGGCTTTGGACCTGGGACGCGGCCTCGTAATACAATTTCCCCAGCCGCGTGAACGACAGGAAGCCGAAAAACACCACGTTGCTCAACAGCACCAACATGAAAAAACCCGCCAGGTTCAACACGCCCTCGGCCCATTGCAGCACGCTCGTCGAGAGCCAGTAACTCGGCAGGAACGGAAACTGCGCGAACTTCGTCTTTTGCAACAACTGGTCCAGCACTGCCAGCACGCGCGTCTCCAGCATTTCGTCCGAGGCCGGTTGCGCCTTCCACCAGAAAGCCACCAAGGCCACCAAGCCCAGGGCGAACGTCAGCGCGGCGATTTGAAATGCGCGCCGGTCCAGGTACCGCGCCAGGTTCAGCGCGCACCAGGAACCCCCTACGCCCGGCAAAATAATGAACAGTCCGATGAGGACCAACGTGACCGGATAAAAATGCCAGGGCACTTCGCGGATCATCCCAAACGCCGCCAGCAACGGCGCAATCAGGAAAACAAACGCCCACGACGCCAGCAGCGTGGATTCAAAAAACTTCCAGCGGAAGATGGTTTGCGGCGGCAACGGCAGGGACAACAGAAAACTCGCCTCGCGGTTCCGGAAGAGGTTTGTGTAGCTGATGATCAGGTTGCTCAGCAGCAGGAGCACGAACAGGAAGGCGAACAGCAGATACAACAAGCGTTCCGTCAACACCGTCCCCAGCCCCGGAAAAGCCGCCACGAATCTCAACCCCCGGTAAAACAGCCAGAACGAAAGCACCAAATAGCCCGCCAGAAACGAACCGATCAAGGCCGACAGCAACCGCGACTGCGCGCACACGGACGTCAGCCGCCGCCACGTTTGCAGCGCGTTGACCCAAAATAATAATCGCAATGGACCGGGCGCGACTCCCGCCTGGTCGAAACCTTTTGCCATTCCCGCCACTCTACCACAGCGCCCCGCCGCCGCAATCAAAGTATGCCGGTGGCCGTCTCCCTGTCCCTAATCCTACTCTTTACCCTATGCTTCATTGTAAAGTAGTCGCACTCCGTACCGGGCCTTCGGTGCGTACGCACCACTTTCCAACTTTGGACCTTGGACTTTGGACCCGGATTTATCCGCCTACTGCTTTTCCAGCACGCAGCGGAAACCGTATGTATTCTTCCGGTCGTCTACCGGGGAATAATTGCGGAAAACCAATCGCAAATTGATCTCGATAAAATCCTGCCAGGACCCCCCGCGCAACACCCGGTAGGCCAGGGTCGGATCGCTGCTCAACGTAAATTCCAACACGTTCCCGCGCGTGTCATACAAACCAAGGCTGTTCGGTCCCAGGCTCCCAACCGGTTCGGTCCCCGAACGCCGGTCCTTCTGGCTCGTGACTGCGTCATCCAGACTGGCGTCGCCCGCCAGCGATTCCCATTGCGCCTCCGTCGGCAGGTTGTACACGTAACCAGGAGGCAAATTGGTTCCCTCAATATCCTTTACGGTCAGCCGCTGGCAAAACTCCAGCGCATCCGCGTAGCTGACGCTATCGACGGGCCGGGTGGCCCCGGCGAATGCGCTGGGATTCGACCCCATCACTTTTTCATATTCCGCCTGCGTCACCTCAAATTTTCCCGCCCAAAAATCTCCCACTTGCACCAATTGCATCCCGACGACGTTCGTGTAAAGCCGGCCCGGCGCCTGGGGCACTTTGAGTTCCGTGTCTGGCGCGGGTGCGGTTGTCCCCGGCGCAGTTGCCGCTGCGGCTGGGGCAGGCCGGTTCGTTGTGGCGCTGCCGCTCCCCGGCGACGGTTGGGCCTTGGAGGCAAGCGGAGCGATGATTAAGGCTGCGGACACACCCACGACTACCCAAGCTTTTGACATGAGTCTCATGGGGCTAAAAACAGCACACCGTATGCCAAAAAATGAGCTTCGGAACATGCAGGACGGCTTTAAGATAAGCCATCCTGGCAGGGCGCGCGTCACTCCGTGCCCACACCGACAACAGGGGGTTTGGTTCGGTGTTGTTCACCCAACAAGAAGATCCCGATCGGGGTCACCGTTTGGGCAACTGATCGACATTCCAACCTCCGCCCAGCGCCTCGACGAGCTGGACGCTCGCTGTCAGTTGTTGGAGGCGAAGGCTGACCAGCGTTTGGCGATTGGCCAACAACGTGGTCTGAGCCGTAAGGACGTTGAGGTAACTATCAATCCCGGAGGTGTATCGTTCGGTGGCCAGGGCGAGATTTCGCCCGGACGAGGTGACGGCAGTTTCCTGTTGTTGCAGTTGTCGCGCAAGGATGCGCATGGAGGCCAAGTTGTCCTCGACCTGTTGAAAACCGGTCAGGACGGTTTGGCGGTATTGCGCGACGGTGCGTTCATGCGCGGCCCGGAATTGCGCAACCGTGGCTCCACGCAAGCCCGCATCAAAAATCGTTTCGGCCAGGGTCGAGCCCACCGACCACACTGCGCTGGGCCACGTAATCAGGTCCGACAGCGAAGTGCTCTGAAAACCCGCCGAACCAGTCAACGTGAGCGTGGGAAAGTAGGCCGCTTTGGCGACGCCGATTTGGGCATTCGCTTCGGCAACACGCCGCTCCGCTGCGGCAATGTCCGGGCGTCGCTCCAGGAGTTGCGACGGAACGCCCGAAGGAATGTCGGGAGGCTTCGTTTTCAGAGGCTCGACGGCGATGGAAAAGGTCGAAGGCGACCGGCCCGTCAAAACTGCGATGGCGTGTTCGAACTGGGCGCGCTGGATCGCCAGGCCGGTCGCTTGCGCCAGGGTCGTGTCGAGTTGCGTGCTGGCTTGGGTCACGTCCTGTTCCGAGGCGATGCCCGTCTGGAAACGGACCTGTGTCAGTGCGAGCGACTCCTGGTAGGCGGTGGCCGTGGCGTTCAGCACCTGCACGAGTTCGTCCTGGGCGCGGAGTTCGAAATAGTCCACAGCGACTTCGGCTTGGACGGTCAGGCGCGTGTTTTCCAGGTCGGCGGCAGTGGCTTGGGCTTCGAACGAGTTGGCCTTGACGGTGTTTCGAATGCGCCCCCACAGATCCGGCACCCAGGTGGCGTCGAATGGCAAAGAATAAGTCGTAAAAGGGGCTCTGGTAGTGGAGGAACCGCCCGGAACAAAACCGAATTGAGTGGCCCGGGAGGAAAGTTGCGATTCCGCGACCCCGGGAGTGGTGGTGACGGTCGGAAAGTACTGCGCCCGCGATTCCCGGACCACGGCTCGCGCCGAAAGAAGGTTCGCCCACGCGACCGCAATCGTTTGGTTGGAAGCGCTGGCTTGAATTTCGAGCGCATTGAGTTCCGGGTCACCGAACATTTCCCACCAGCGCCCGCGCAACACCGCGTCCCGAGGCTGCGCCGGCTGCCATAGATTTGTGCCTTGGGGATTGTTGGTGGCCGACTCTTTATAGGCCGCGGGAATTGGCAGAGTCGGCCTGGAGTATCTGGGAGCAAAATTACAGCCCGCGAGCAGAGCCGCCAAACAAATCAGAAAGAAGAGGACGCATCCGGGCATTGACCCAGGGCGTGGATCCCGGCTTTTGTACGAGGAGTTCAATGATTTCGCGTGCGCGTGCTTTCGGGGATACAAGCCCGGGTCTGCGACCCGCAGCGGACTTGCCCGCCGCGGCATGCTCCTTTTCCCATTGCCTTTCATTAAACGCATTCAGCCTCTTCGCTCCCGCCGCCGCCGCTGCCGCCACAATCGCAGGCGGTCGAGGTAAAGGTAAATCACCGGTGTAGTATAAAGCGTCAGCACCTGGCTGAGCATCAAGCCGCCGACGATGGTAATGCCCAATGGCCGGCGCAATTCGGAACCAATGCCCCGGAACAGAACCAGCGGCAATGCGCCGAACATGGCCGCCATGGTGGTCATGAGAATTGGCCGAAACCGTAATCGGCAGGCTTCGTAGATGGAGTCCCTGGGGCTCCTGCCTTCAAGACGCTCGGCGGCGAGCGCAAAATCGATCATCAGAATGGCGTTCTTCTTGACGATGCCAATGAGCAGGATGATGCCAATCATCGCCACGATGCTCAGTTCAAAGCCGCAGAGCATCAGTGCCAGCACAGCGCCGACACCGGCCGAGGGCAGCGTCGAAAGAATCGTGATTGGATGAATGAAACTTTCGTAGAGGATGCCCAGGACGATATAAACCGCCAGCAATGCGGTGATGATCAGAACCGGTTCGGTTGCGAGGGACGCCTGAAAAGCCTGGAGAGTGCCGGAGAAGCTTCCATGGATCGTAGCGGGCAGCCCCATGCGCTGTTCCATTTGCCGGATAAGTTGGACGGCCCGGCTCAACGGCACACCGGCCCGCAGATTGAAGGAGAGTGTTACTGAAGGGAACTGGCTCTGGTGATTGACGGCAATGGGTGCGGTGGAAGGCTCATAGCGGGTCACAGCGCACAAGGGGATAATGGTGTTGCGGTTGGTGGGCCGGAGATAGATGTCGTTCAGTCCCTCCGGGCTTTGCCAGTACTCGGGAGCCGCTTCCAGGACGACGTGGTACTGATTGAGTTCCGTGTACATGGTTGAGACCTGCGCCTGTCCAAACGCCAGATAAAGCGTCCCGTCAATTTGTTGCGGCGTGAGGCCCAACCTGGAAGCGGTCGAGCGGTCATAGACAAGCGACGCCTCCAAACCCTGGTTGCGTTGATCGCTGTTCACGTCCGTGAGACCGGGCAATTGCTTTAGCTTTTGCAGCAGGATGGGTCCCCATTTGTCCAGGTCGGGCAGGTTGTCGCTTTGAACCGTGTATTGGTATTGGGCGCCGGATTGGCGGCCGCCGATGCGCAAGTCCTGGCTGGCTTGAAGGTAAAGAGTTGCGTTCGGCACGCTGGCCAGCGGACGGCGCAAACGGTTGAGGACTTGCGCGGCATTGAGGTGGCGTTCGTTCAGCGGTTTCAAGGTGATGAAGACCAGGCCGGTATCCGTCGCGGTGGACCCGCCGGTGAAGGCGACGACGTGAGCCACCGCCGGATCGGATTGAACGATGCGGACGAAGCCAGCCACGGCCTTTTCCATGGACTGAAAGGAAGTATCCTGCGCGCCCAGGGCGCTGCCAATGAGCGTACCCGTGTCCTGCTGGGGGAAAAAGCCTTTGGGCACAATGATGAACAGGAAAATATTGAGGACGAAAGTAAGGAGGAAACTCGCCAGCGTGATCGCCGGATGGCGGAGCACGACTGCCAGGCTGCGTTCGTAGCGGCCCGACAACCAGTCAAATCCCCGGCCCATGGCGCGATAAAGCCGGCCGTGCTTCCGCTCGGACTCGGGCCGCAGCAGCCGCGAGCACATCATCGGCGTCGTGGTCAGCGAAACCGCCATTGACACCAGGATGGCCACCGAGAGCGTCACCGCAAATTCGCGGAACAAGCGGCCCACGATTCCGCCCATCAGCAGGATCGGCAGGAAGACGGTCACCAGTGAAAGGCTGATCGACAAAACCGTAAAACCGATTTCACTCGCGCCCCGCAATGCCGCCTCCATGGGCGTCAAACCCTGCTCGAGATGGCGCGTGACGTTTTCGATGACGACAATGGCATCATCGACCACGAACCCAGTCGAGATGGTCAGCGCCATCAGCGAGAGATTATCGATGCTGTAATTCAGCAGGTACATCACCGCGAACGTGCCGATGATCGAGATGGGAACGGCAACGCTGGGGATGATCGTGGCGCTGACGTTGCGCAGGAATACAAACACTACCAGGATCACCAACAGCACCGAAACGACCAAAGTAAATTCAACTTCGCGGACCGAGGCGCGGATGGTGGTGGTGCGGTCAAGCGTAATGGTCGCGTCCATCCCCGAGGGAATGGACGCCTTGAGGGCGGGCAGGGCCTGATAGATACGGTCAACGGTGTCAATGATGTTGGCCTGGGGTTGCTTGAAAATAATCAACATGACGGCGGGCTTCCCGTCGCCAAACCCCGCCGCGCGAACGTTCTCGACGGAGTCCAGCACACTCGCGACGTCGGATAGCTTCACCGCCGCGCCATTGTGATAACCGATGATCAATGGCGCGTAATACTTGGCCTTGAGCAATTGGTCATTCGCCGCAAGCGTCACGGTCCTCGCGTCATCCGCAAGACTTCCCTTGGGCACGTTGGCATTCTGCCGGCTTAACTGGTTGGCCACATCCTGGAGACTCAAGCCATAGCTGTTCAGTTGGGGAGGATTAATCTCCACGCGCACACCCGGGAGCGAACTGCCGCCAACAATGACCTGGCCGACGCCACCGATTTGCGAAAGCTGCTGCTGCAGGATTGTCGAGGCGGCGTCATACATCTGGCCGCGATCATAGACCTGCGACGTGAGCGCCATGATGACAACGGGCGCGTCGGAGGGATTGACCTTCCGGTAGGTTGGATTGCTGGGCAGGTTGGAAGGAAGGTAAGCGCGGGCGGCATTAATGGCGGCCTGCACGTCGCGGGCAGCGCCATCGATGTTGCGGCTCAGGTCGAATTGGAGGGTTACAGTGGTCGAACCCAGCGAGTTGACCGAAGTCATTTCCGCCACGCCCGCGATACGGCTGAATTGCCGTTCCAGCGGCGTGGCGACCGAGGAGGCCATGGTTTCGGGAGAAGCCCCGGGCAGACCGGCTTGAACCGTGATCGTAGGGAACTCGACCTGTGGAAGCGGCGACACCGGCAGCAATTTGAAGGCCACCGCCCCGGCCAACGCCACCGCCGCCGTCAGCAGCGTGGTGGCCACCGGACGACGAATAAATGGGGACGAAAGGTTCACATCTCCTGTGGTTGAACTCCAGCGTCGCCAGCCACGACACGGGAGCGCCGATTGGCGAACCGATCGAAGAAAATGTAAATGACGGGCGTGGTATAAAGCGTGAGCACCTGGCTGACGAGCAAGCCGCCCACAATCGAAATGCCCAAGGGACGTCGCAGTTCCGAACCGGTGCCGCTGCCCAAGGCCAGCGGCAATCCTCCCAATAGCGCCGCCATGGTCGTCATCATGATTGGCCGAAACCGCAGCAGACTCGCCTGGTAAATGGCCTCGACCGTGCCCTTCCCCTCCTCCCGTTCCGCCGCGAGCGCGAAATCGATCATCATAATCGCGTTCTTTTTCACGATGCCGATGAGCAGGATGATGCCGATCAACGCCACGACGTTCAGTTCCGAGCCGCACAGCATCAACGCCAGCAAAGCGCCCACCCCGGCCGAGGGAAGAGTCGAGAGAATGGTGATGGGGTGAATGTAGCTCTCGTAAAGAATGCCCAGCACGATGTACACGGTCACAATCGCCGCGAGGATGAGCAGCGGTTCGTTGGTCAGCGACGCCTGAAACGCCGCCGCGGTGCCTTGAAAGGCGGTTTGGATGCTCAGCGGCATCCCGAGTTGCTGCCGTGCCTGTTCGATCGCTTTCGTGGCCGCGCCCAGCGATTCGCCCGGCGCCAGATTGAACGAGACTGTGACCACGGGAAATTGCCCCTGGCGATTGAGGGCCAGCGGCGCGGTGCCCGACTCCAGGCGCGTGAAGGCGCTCAATGGAACCGCCAGACCGCCCGTTGCACGAATGTAAATGTCCTGCAAATTGGCCGGATGCTTCTGGAACTCCGGCAGGGCTTCCAGCACCACATGATACTGGTTGAGTTGTGTAAAGAGGGTGGCAATTTGCCGCTGGCCGAACGCGTCGTACAGAGTGTCATCAATCATCAGTGGCGTGATCCCGAGGCGTGAAGCGGTCTGACGGTCGATGACCAATGAGGTTTGCAGTCCGCCCGCCTGCTCGTCGGTCGCCACATCACGGAGTTCAGGCAGCGTCTCCAGCTTGTTCACGAAGCGGGCGGTCCACTGGTGCAACTCATCCCCATTGGCATCCTCCAACGTGTATTGGTACTGGGTCCGACTAACCCGGTCTTCCACGGTTAAGTCCTGCACCGGCTGCATGTAGAGCGTGATGCCTTTGACGGCGGCCAAGCGGGGTTGGAGCCGGCGCATGACTTCGAGGGCGCTGACCTTGCGCTGGCCCAGCGGCTTGAGGGTGATGAGTATCCGCCCGCTATTGAGGGTGGTGTTCACGCCATCAATGCCGATAAAGGAGGAGAGATTCTCGACGGCGGGATCCTGGAGAATTACCCGGCCAAGGGCCTGTTGGGCCTGGGCCATGGCCGGGAAGGATATCGTCTCCGCCGCCTGGGAGATGCCTTGGATGACGCCGGTGTCTTGAACGGGGAAAAACCCTTTGGGCACGATGATATAGAGCCAAATCGTCAGGACGAGCATTGCCACCGCCACGAGCAAGGTCGCTCCCTGGCGCTTAAGCACCCACTGAAGACTTCGTCCATAGGACTGAATCACTCGCTCATAAACCCGCTCCGACCAAAGATAGAACCTGCTTCGCGGGGCTTCGTCCTTCGGACGCAATAATCTGGCGCACATCATGGGCGTGAGCGTCAACGACACGGCGGCTGAGACGAGGATCGTCACGCTAAGAGTGACGGCAAATTCCCGGAACAATCGCCCGACGATTTCCCGCATGAAGAGCAGCGGAATCAGAACCGCAATCAGCGAAATGGTCAGTGAGACGATCGTGAAACCGATTTGCTCCGCTCCCTTCAATGCCGCCTCGAGCGGCCGCTCGCCTTGCTCGATGTAGCGCACGATGTTCTCGATCATCACAATGGCGTCATCGACCACAAATCCCGTGGAGATGGTCAGCGCCATCAGCGTCAGATTATTGAGGCTGTAGCCGAGCAGGTACATCACGGCGAACGTCCCGATGAGCGAAAGCGGCGCCGCAACACTCGGAATGATCGTCGCCCGGACCGTCCGCAAGAACAGGAAGATCACCATCACCACCAGCGCCACCGTCAGCATCAACTCGAACTCGACGTCACGGACGGACGCGCGAATCGTCACCGTACGGTCGGTCAGAATCGATACCTGGATCGCCGACGGGAGGGCAGTTTGAAATTGGGGCAGGCGGGATTTGATGCGATCCACCACGGAAATGATATTTGCGCCGGGTTGCCGCTGGACGTTTACGATGACAGCGGGAACCCGGTTCATCCACGCGGCCTGTCTGAGATTTTCGGCACCGTCAATTGCCGAGGCAACATCCGAGAGCAACACCGGCGCGCCGTTGGTGTAGGCGACCACCACCGAGCGATACTCCTCGCCCGAGGTAAGCTGGTCGTTGGCGCCGATTTGATAGGATTGTTGGGGCCCGTCGAAACTTCCTTTAGCCTGGTCCACGCTGGTCTGTTGCACTGCCGTGCGCATGTCCTCGAGATTAAGTCCGTAGGCGGAGAGGGCCGTGGGATTGGCCTGGATGCGCACCGCCGGACGCTGGCCGCCCGCGATGCTCACCAGCCCGACGCCCGGTAATTGTGAAATTTTTTGCGCCAGCCGGGTATCCGCCAGGTCCTCCACTTTCCACAGCGGCATGGAGGACGAGGTAAGCCCCAGCGTCAGAATGGGTGCGTCCGCGGGATTGACTTTGCTATAGATGGGCGGCGTCGGAAGGTCTTTGGGCAAATACGTCTGGGCCGCGTTGATCGCTGCTTGCACCTCCTGCTCCGCCACATCGATGTCCAGGCTCAGTGCGAACTGCATAATGACCAGGGAACTGCCTTCGGAACTGGTCGAAGTCATCTGGCTCAGTCCCGGCATTTGACCGAATTGCCGCTCGAGCGGAGCGGTCACCGATGAGGCCATCACCTCCGGATTGGCGCCGGGATAGAACGTGAGCACCTGGATGGTGGGATACTGGACTTCCGGCAGCGTCGAAACGGGCAATTGCCAGAAGGCCACAACCCCCACCAGCAAAACAGCCGCCATCAACAGCGAAGTTGCCACCGGACGGAGAATGAACGGCCGAGATGGACCCATAATTAAGTGCGGAGTGCGGAATGCGAAATGTGGAATTGGGGTCGGTTCATGGCCCGATCGCGTTTTCTGCTGTCTGGTTGGTATTCGTGCCGGCCGGCGCTTTCTGGGGAATGATCTTTGTTCCCTCCTGCAACCGGTTGAAATTATTTGCGGCGATCACTTCGCCGAGCTTCAAACCTTCCACAGCGGCAACGTTGCCTTCCGTGGCGCGGACTTCAACGGGGCGCAGAGCGACCGTCCGCTCGGGCTGGACCACGTACAGGAAGTTGCTCTGATTGTTTCGCTGAATGGCCGCCGCTGGCACCAGGATGGCATCGTGCAGCGTTTCCAGCCGCAGCCTGGCATTGACAAATTGGTTTGGAAAAAGCGCATTGTCCTCGTTGGTGAAAAGCGCGCGGACCCGGACCGTGCCGGTGGTGACATCAATTTGGTTGTCCAGCGCCAGCACCGAACCGGTGGCCAATTTCGCCTGCCGCTCGCGATCATACGCCTCGACCGCCAGCGGGTGACCCTGCCGCAACTGCTGCTGCATTTTCGGCAAGTAATCCTGCGCCACGCTGAAAAACATCGTGATGGGTTGGACCTGGGTGATCACCACGAGGGGATTCGTGTCGGTGGCATGAACAATATTGCCGGGATCAACCAACCGAAGGCCCACGCGCCCCGAAATCGGAGCCGTGATGCGACAGTAGGCCAACTGCACCTTGGCATTATCCACCTGGCCCTGGTCGAACTTCACGCTGCCCTGCTGTTGATGAACCGTCGCTCTCTGTGTGGCGAGTTGCTGTTCGGGAATGGCCTTTTTCGCGTAAGCGATTTCGTAGCGTTGCAAATCAATGAGTGCGTTTTCAAGCAAGGCTTTGTCGCGTTGGAGCTGGCCTTCACCTTGTGTCAACAGCGCTTCAAAAGGGCGCGGATCGATCTCCGCCAGCAGGTCCCCTTCGCGGACCAGATCTCCCTCGCGATAATTAACCCGCATCAATTGCCCGTCCACGCGGCTTTTCACCTGCACCGTGAAGACCGGCGCGACCGAACCGAGAGCATTGACATAGATGCCAATATCGCCCTGACGCGCGGCTTCGGTGGCGACAGGCACGGCAGCCGGCGCGGGAGCGGCGCGGCTCTTTTGCTCCCTGCCGCGCCTTAAAAAAAACACACCGACCATCAGCAAAATCAGAAAGGCGATGCCTCCCCATACCCATCGGCGATGCCCTTTTCGGGAGCGGCCTGAAGGATGGGGTGAGGACTCGCCCGACCCTGGCGTATTGGGCCCGCTTTCAGGCATCTCCAAATCCTTATCGTTGAATCAGGGAAAAAATAATCTCTGCGCTGCTTCAACGCAAAAATGTCAGCATGGGGTAATACCCGGCCTCACAAGTGCCCCTCGCAAAGGGATTACCGGCCTGGACAAGTTGGCGGAACATTGCCGCCAAGGCCTGGCGCCGGGTGACTTGGCGAGAAGGGACCAAGGGAGCCGCAACGCTCCCGTTTTGCCATGGCCGCAGTTTGAGCAGGGTTACCGCGAGCTCAAGGACGAACTGGGAGGTTAGAACATTTGCACATCGCAATGGATGGAAAAACGTTACGAATCTGTTTCCAGATCTACACCGTTTTGTAATATCACGCCCTTAACAATACGGCGGTCGCTTAAGTTTGATTCCGTGGAAAATTGCGGCGTCTGACGATGCGCAATTCTGGAACTGTTTGGAAACCGGACGGAGTGAACCGGCACTGTAATCAGCAGCAACATAACTCTACTTTTCGCAAGCATGAATCCGAAACGTTCGTTCGAGCCGCATTTGGTAATTCGGGAGGTTTTTCTTCCGCCGGGTGGCGAGTGGAGAACATCGTTGCCAGGCTGGGCGCTTGTTCATTTGACGACCGGACAGGCGTACTCCATCCACCCCCAGGAGAACCAGAAGCTCGAAACTGGTTCCGTGGTGGCCTTGTCCTGCCTGACCAAGGGATACATTCGCGCAAGCCAGTTGGGTGAAGTGTTGTTGCACTACTTTCAAGTCGAATTTGAAAGGCTGACCGGTCTGGTGGGTTTGGGCGAGCAGCAGTTCCTGCAACAAGCGGCGAGCCAGGACAATTTGCCGCGCGTCCTGCTGCCCGGCGAAAGTGTTTCTGAGAAATTCAGGAAACTCTGCGCCAACCCGGGAAATGATGGTTTCTCGACGCGTTTGCACCTGCTCGACCTGTTCACCGAAGCCCTAGGCCACGAGTTCAAGAATCCCGGGAACGGGCCTCTGCGCGAGGATAACGCCAAGGCGCGCATAGCGGGTTTGGTGACGCAACTGCCCGCCTCGGCACTGCTGGATCTCGATTTCGATGACCTGGTCGAGCAAATGCACTGCAGTCCGAGGCATGTAAGCCGCCTGTTCAACGAGGTGGTCGGCATGTCGTTTCGGGAAAAAAAGAGCGAGGTCCGCCTGCTCCGCGCCCGGGAGTTGCTCTCCACGACAGAAGCCAAGATTCTAGATGTGGCGTTGGAGAGCGGATACCAGTCAATCAGCTTGTTCAACCTTATGTTCAAGAAGCGATTCGGAGTTTCCCCCGGCAAATGGCGGGCAGGCGTAAAAAGCCGCCGCTCCGCCAAAAGGCCAGTCCGCCGTTCGGCGGTGCTGAAGCCCTAATCCACCGGCAACTCATTCGGTCAATCATCCGCGGCGTGCCAGTCTCATGATCAGCCAGCGTTCCATTGGTATTCGGACTTTTGCCCTCTGTTGGCAGGTGGTCATCGTTTCTCTCAGTTTTTGGATCTGGCTGTATATCTGGCAAAGCACGCTGTTTCAAATTCCGGAAAGCCTGAAGCGGTACTTGCTTTACAACGAGTTTCTGGTCGTTGGCATTTTGTTCGGCTCCGGCGGCAAGCGCGAGGGCGCCGGCCAGCGGCATGATTGGGTGGCTGCAAATCGCCACAGCTTTCGCCAATTGCTGCTGGGATTGTTTTGTGTCTTCCTGGTCGTTTTTGCCCTCCAAGACACGGACGTATCGCGGTCTTTTTTCTTCAGCTACGTCGCCTGGCTCTACCTTACCCTGTTGTTCTGCAACTATTTTCTCCTGCGCACCCTGGCTCGCTGGGCGTTTTCCGGTGACCGCGAGGAACGCGTGGCCCTGGTGGGTAAAGTGGAGCAAGGCATCCGTCTCCAGCCTTGGCTGGAGCGCAAGAGCCTTCTGGGGCTGCGGGCCGTTGGCATCATCTGCCCCGCTCCGGTTGCGCAGGAAACGTCGCCTTTTCCCATTCTCGGCGTGATGGATGATATTAGCGAAATTCTCCGGAAGCACTCCATCACGCAACTGATTGTACTCGATCTCGCCCTGGGCAGCGACTGGCTGCACCGGGCAACCCCGATCTGTGAGGCGGCGGCAGTGCGCTTGCAAGTGTTGAACAATCTGGATGACTATTTCAATCATACCACGACGACATTCGAGGACGATGGCATTCGCTTCATTAGCCTTCGTGAAGAGCCGCTGGAAAGCCCGCTGAACCGTTTTTTGAAGCGCTTCCTGGATTTGGTTGCGGCCCTGCCCGTCGTGATCCTCATTCTCCCACTCGCCACCGTCCTGGTCTGGATCCTGCAACGCGCGCAATCCCCCGGCCCGATTTTCTATGCGCAAGTGCGCACCGGGATGATGGGCAAGCCCTTCACGATCTACAAATATCGCACCATGCATGTGAATCAGAACGAAGCCAAACAGGCGGCCATCGATGATCCGCGGGTTTTCCCGGCCGGGCGCTGGTTGCGCAAACTCAGCATTGATGAACTGCCCCAGTTCATCAATGTCCTCAAAGGTGATATGAGCGTGGTGGGGCCCAGGCCGCATCTGCCAAAACATGAGGAAATTTTTGTCCAGGTAATGCGAAAGTATCTGATTCGCAAATTGATTCGGCCGGGCATCACCGGCTGGGCGCAGGTCAACGGCTTTCGCGGGGAAATCCGCAAGGAAAGCGACGTTCAGCAGCGTGTGGAAGCGGATATCCACTACCTGGAGAACTGGGCCTTCAGCCTGGATTGTTTGATAATCCTGAAAACGGTCAAGCACTGCCTGTTTCCTCCCCGAACTGCCTATTAAACGGCGGGCTCTCCTCAATGCCTTTTGCACCAATTGACCCGGTGAGATTTGCCAATGAAGAAAAATCGATTTCAACGAGCCTTCGGGAGACAATTGGGCGTGGGCGTTGCCTGCGTGTGGCTTGTGACGATGACGTTCCCTGTTTTTGCGCAAAGCCCGCCTAAGCTCACGATTCTGGGCGTTACGGACGCTTTTTGGCTCGCTGTGGACGGAACCCCAACGAACTCATATTGCGTGGAAACCTCATCGGACTTGCATTATTGGCAGTCCCTGGCCGTGTTGTATCCGGCTGCCGGCGTCTTCCCGCCAAGCAATCGATTCGAGCTGGCGGACGGCAATCTCCCGGCCTCCAGCCGCAAATTCTATCGGGCCGCGGCTTCCGTTTCTTGCGCAGCCGATTCGGGCGGGCCGCCAGGATTGCTCCTGTCAGACTCCACGTTGACTTTTTACGAGGGCGGTTCCACCAACTTTACAGTGCAATTGGCTTCGCCGCCAACGGGCACCGTAACCGTGACCGTAAATCGGACCTTTGGCAGCACCAACATAAATATCAACGCTGGCGCCAGCTTGCTGTTCACGACGCAGAATTGGAGCAGCCCGCAAACGGTGACAGTCTCGGCCGGCAAGAACGCAGATTTTCAGGATTCCCTGGCCACGCTCACCGTCTGTGCCGGCCAGATGGGTTGCAAAACAGTCCAGGTGATTGCGGTGGACAGCGGCACGGACGACGAATTCGTCGGCCCGTTCGCGAGCTGGATCGACGCCAAGCGCGACTTCGGCGCTGTGGGCGATGGCATCGCGGATGATACGGCCGCACTTCAAGGCGCTTTGAATGAGCTTCGGCCGTACACAAACCGGGCGGTCCTGTTTCTCCCCGCCGGCACGTATCGAATTACCCAGACCCTCAACGTCATCCGCACGGTGGACAGCGAGTCCAAGGACATCATGATCATCGGGGAAGACCCCTCAACCACCACGCTCTCCTGGGCCGGGCCGACCAACGGGGTGATGATTTCCTATGGAGCGTGGTTTGCCAAGATGTCCCGGCTGACCCTGGACGGCCGGTCCAGCGCAAAGACGGGAATTGCGCACGGAACGCTGTTTTCGTCGATCAACGAATTCTCGGATCTTGTTTTCCAGGATCTGGCGTTTGGCATCGAGGCCGGCCCCCCCGGTGGCAGTGGCAACGCCGAAACAGCCGTTGAACGCTGCCAGTTCGTGCGCTGCGCTCAGGCCGGCATCAGCCTGCAGAATCCCAACTCGCTGGATTGGTTTGTGTGGAATTGCGAATTTGACAATTGCGGCGTGGGGGTGGGGAACATTTACGGGGCCGGCAATTTCCACGTATACGAAAGTTTGTTCCGCAATTCAGGGACGGCGGACATCAGCATAGGCAATACGGGCTACTTCTCCGTTCGCAACAACACCTCGATTGGGTCCTCGGCGTTTTTTACTGCGACGCCTGTTCCTTCGTGCGGCCTGGTCACCTTGCAGGGCAACACTGTCCTCAGCCCGCGAGGTGTGCCGATTCAGAATGGCAACTATGGCCCGGTGGTGCTGCTCGATAATCGCATTCAGGATTACCAGGGGCTCGCCGCGCAGATCGAATCCTCGGCGGGATTCGGATGCGTCGGCAACTGGTTCAGTGTGAGCAATGCCATTCCAGGCGGATTCGACGGTCCCGCCGGCATTCGGTTTGACAACGCCGTGGCGTGCCAGAAAATGGCGTTGGCGCTGCCCAAGTTGCCGGGAGCCCTTTCCCACTTTAATCGGCCGGTGATTGAACTATCCGGGCCGACCAATGCGGCGGGCCTTCAAGCGGCCATCAACCTCGCTGCCACCATGTCCGGGCAGCGCCCCATTGTCCATCTGCCTTTGGGCACCTGCACGGTCACCCAGACCGTCACGATTCCAGCGGGATGCGACGTGCAAGTGGTGGGCGACGGCGCCAAAAGCGCGTTACGCTGGTCAGGAACCGGCATCGGCCCCGTTCTTCGCCTCGCCGGCCCCTCGCGCGCAACGCTCCGTGACTTCATTGTTTTTGCGGACTCCAGCACCAATCAACCTGACGGAATTGTCATTGAGAATTGCGATCAACCCGGTGCGCGTATCTTTTTTGATCAGGCGAATGTGTATTTCGCCCAACAAGCCGGGCTCCTCGCGGAGGGACTTGTAAACGCAAATGTCGCGCTTGAGAATTTTTACCATTCCCAGGACCAGATCGGCGTTCAAGTGTACGGCGGCGGCGGACCGCCTCCCTACAATGGCGTGCCGGGACAGGTGGCCATCTTCGGCGGAGCTTCATCCCTGAACGGCTTGAGTTACGATGTGCAAAAGGGCGGCAAACTGTTGGTCCGTGACATCTGGTACGAAGCCAGCACTTCCAATTCATCCCCTCGCTTTATGATCTGCACCAATTCCGGCAGCTTCACGCTGCACGGGGCGAACATTTCGCCCGTCGCCGCAAAATTGAATGTGCCGGTGGTCGCGATAACCAACTTTGCGGGCCGGCTGGCCTTTATAACCACGGAATTCAACCAGTCAAACAACACACTTTCGGCCACAGCCAGCGGAACCAACACGACAAACGCGGCCGTCCTTCTTTTAGGGACGGTCAACAGCAGAGCGCCGAGCTTCAGTCCGGCCCAGGCTCAAGACTCCTTGTTGCAGAGCTTCCAGACTCCCGACGATATCAATTTCAACCCCATGCTGGATCAAGGACCTTACTCCGCGGATTTCCTCCGGACGATGCTGGCGCAAACACGAAACGGAAGGCCTCCGGCGTTGACTCCCTTGCGGCCGGGAGTGACGGATGTAAGACTCCATCGGGTCCAGGTTCAGGGTGGGCGCATCGGATTCCATTTGACCAAGTGAGTTATTGGAACCGGCTCAAATCGGCGATCCCAATTTTCTGTGCCTGGGCCACGCGGTTGGTTCCCAGCGCGGTAATGGCCTCTTGGATGTCTGATACATAGGAGGAATAGTCCGGGCCAGCCAGTCTGTTGCCTCCTGATTCAAACGTGATATGCCCCAACAAGACCAGGTTGGTGCCAATGAGGGACACGATGGGATGCCCTGAATCGCCCGAGCGAAGCGGTTCAAATTGCAAGGCTGGATTGATGCCCAAACAAAAATAAGCATAGCCGTGGTTGAACCACCCGCCGACTGGCTGGCTGAAGGAAACCAGAGCGGCCGACCCGAAGCAGCCGCCTTGATTCATCGCCGCCACGGGCAGCCCTTTCGAATGAACCAGATTAGTCCAATTTTCCGGCATCAAAGGCACGGGTGAAATCGAGGCAGGCAGGGCGCGGTCCAACTCGCCCAGCCAAATTTCGGACTTGATGTCCGGCCGGATCTCGCGGCCGGCTACGACGTTTCTCACGACCACCTGGCCGGCCGGGTCAACGAAGCAAACTTGCGAACCGACATCATGCTTGTAGTGGTTGGCTTCCAGGACATGCCACGGAGTTATCGCTGTGGCGCCTGGTCCGTCGCCGACGTGCGTTCCGGTCAGGCCGTTCACTCCCCGCAGCCAAAACTCCGGGTTGCGCACAAAAGAGGTCCCGCTTGCCTGGCTGAAAAAAAGCCGGCGGGACCCGTTGGTTCGGGCGAGGAAATTGGTGAATACATGAACCGCCAGATCCTCTTTGGGACCCGGGCGAACGCCATCGGCAGCCAGGAGCGAGGTTGCGAAAAGAGGCAAAATCCATATCGCCAGTCCTGGCCAATGTTTCCCCAAAGTCGTTCGCGGTTTCTCCATTCAAAAAGTATACTGAAACCGCAGTTGAATCTTGTTTTGATGGTAATTCCGTTCGGAAATATTCGAACTTTTCACGGTATAATCGTAATCCAGCCCAACCAGGAGTTTTTCCATCAGCCGGTAGGTGACGTTTATTCCGCCGCCCAGGAGCGTATAACGTTCCGACGCCACGAGCAGCGAAGTTCCGCTGTCTGTGCCGTTCTCAAAGGCCAGGTGCGTGCCCAATCCTACCTGGTCGATAACGCGCCACTCAATGCGCGGATGCGCGTACCACAGGTCGATCAATTCCGAGTTGATGCCGAGGCGAATCTGCCGACCAGCATCCACGGCATACGAAACAAAGTCGTTGAGTTTGTGAGACATCTCGAGGCTCATGTAGTAACTGCTCGAATTCGGAGTAACCTGTCCGTTCGCTCCCTGGGAGAAAACAAAGGCGGTGAAGCCGGCCCGCGGGTGGATCGAAATGTGAGAGCTCAACTGCCAGTTGGCGAATGCGCCAAAGCTATAGTTAAGGCTGTCCGACAACACGTGCTGATCGTAAGCGGTGAATCCCGCGCTGGCTTCCGGGCCACCGGTCAACGACGATGAAAACTCGTAGGCCGCGCGCCCGAAAAAGTTTTCCGAGCGCCGGTTCAAATAAGAGAAACTTGAGACGGTGGCAATGGAGTTCTGATGATCAAAACCGACGGTGGCGATCACCTTGTTCAGGTCCCAGTCCGCCGTGAGGCCCGCGGTATTGGAGAATTCCCCGTAATTGCCCGCCCCGCTGATGGTTCCCTGGGCAACGGGAACATCCGTCACGGCGATATCGTCGTGGACGTTAAAATGGAAGTCCTTGACATACATATCCAGCCCCAATTGCGTGCCCGGCGCGATCAGCAGCCGGTCATATTGAGAGTATCTGAGATATTTGGCATAGCCTAAGTCCAAGGTTCCAAAAAGGGCGTTTTCATCCGTCAATGGCACTGCCGCGATCACGTTGAGAGCGGGGCGGAAAATCAAGTCATTCTGACGGAGTTGATCCGAGTAGTTTACATTGTCGTTGAGTTCCAGCGACATGGACGCTCCGATGAGCAAACTGGCCGGGCCCAGTTTCAAGTTCGCGGGCTGGTCCTCCAGGGCGCGCCGCCGCTGCGCCGATGCCTCTTCGCCGGCAATGGATGACCGCAACGCCTCCTGGGCCGCCGCAGTGCTCACGCTCAAGCCCAGGCACACCGAAGCCAGCCAGTACGCGGTTACGGATTGATCTTTCATGACGGACGGCTGGTTTGAAATTGATCCGCCGCCGTCAGTCTCCCGGGCCAGAGTCCGGGCACCGTCACAATCCCTCTCCTGCGACACTCAAGAGATTCCGTTCCTCAGGGAGCAGCCGCGCTTGCAACCCGCGCTCGAGATAATGCCGGGCCAGGTCGTGGTTGCCGGTGCCCGCCAGTATGATTCCGTAATAAGCGGCTATGCTCGGCTCATCCAGGTCTTCTTTTTTCAATCCCTCAAAGAGCTTGAGCGCGTCTTTCCCTTTGCCTTGGACATAAAGAGAATAGGCGTAAGTGGAGACGACGAACGGGTTTTGGGGCGCGTCTTCATAAACTTCCCGCGCCAGATCATGGCCATGCTGACCTCGCGGGTACACCAGGAGCGACACTACTGCAAAGTTGTTTTTTAATTCAATCGGCAGCGGTACAAAACCGGCTATCTTGGCCAGCAAATTGTGGAGGGCCGCCGTATTGCCCGCGGCAGCCAGCCGGTCGTAGAGAGCCAGAAAGGCCCCTTTCTCAATCGGAAAGTTCTCCACGATCGACCATAAAGCTTCGTCCAGTTCCGCCCCCCAATGCCAGGCGATTGTTCGATTCACTACATCGTTAAGCGATTCGACACGCTTCGAGGCCGCAGTCAGGGCGCTGCGCCACTCAACCGAAGCCGCCAGCGTTTGGTTCTGGGCCCGCAAAGCGCGGGCCCGCAGCAGATGACGCAGGTAATCCATGTCTTTCCAGTCCTGCTTTTCCAGCATTGAATCCAGGGCCTGCCAGTCGCCAATCGCCGCATAGCCATCAGCCATGATCATGGGCAACGGCAAATTGGTTCGGATCTCGGGCGCGATGGACTCCGTCCAAACCACCGCTGGTTTTGCCTGGCCGTGCTGAACCAGCCAGCCAGCCATTTCGTAGGCCATTGCCGAATTGGTTGCGGCCGACCGCTGGAGGGAAGCGAGGCAGGCGGAAAAACGCTCGTCCAGTAACATCTGCAATGCGTCCAGGTAGAACAGCCGATCGGCAAACCGGCACGTCGGTTCCTGCTGAAGTTCATCCGTGTAAGCCAGCGCCTTGGACGACGAGTGGTTCCGCAGAGCATCCTGAGCCAGCTGCCGCAGGGCCTCCAGCCGCACCACTGGATTTGACCGCAGAGCGTTCAGACTGGCCCGCGCCGCATTTGCCTTAGTGCCGTTGTCCACCACCAGCCGGCTAATGGCCAGGTTAAGCTGGGAGGCCGCATTCGTTGGCTCGAGCCGCACCGCCTCGGCGTAGTGCATTTCGGCATCCGAATAGCTGTTCTGCGCCCAGGCAAGGGAGCCCATGACCTTATGGTATTCGGCCGTCTTTTTCCCCGCCGCATCAATCGAGGCCAGCACTTCCTTGGCCTGCCCCAAATCGCCCAAAACCAATGCCGTCTTCGCCAAATCCATGCGATTTTGCATTGCAAGTGGTTCCAATTCAACCACTCGGCGACGCCACCAAATTCCGTTTCGCGAACCGGCCCGCTCGGCCAACTCGGCAAACATCCGGCACGCCGGGAGATCACCTGGATTGAGTTGCAGCGCCCGTTGCAGACAAAGCATGGCGTTCGTGGTGTCCGATTTGGCCATAAACCCCGCAGCCTCTTTGACCAGATGCTTCTGCCTCCAGTGCCGGTAGCCGGAGCGGCCCAGCACGAGCCCACCTGCCAACAAGCCGATCCCCAAGGTGATGTAAATCAGTTTCTTCATCGCCGCCGCTGTGGACGGTTATCCGGAATTTCCCGGATAAACTCGCCACACCTGATATCCGTGCATTGCCAAATTCACATTTAGCAAAGAGGTGCTTACGTTTCACGTTACTATTCGGCGACGATTGTTACGGATTGGAGGACTTATCGTGGCCTGTGGCTCGCAAACCATGGCTTCTACCTTTTATTTTTCATTTGGAAATCACTCCGCTGATGGATTGACCAAACCGAACCGCTTCTTCACCGAATCGTTGCTGTTCAGCCTCAGTCCCGTAACACTCCATCTTTAGCGTGGGGGTTCATGAAAGTTGACAATGCTTCGTCGGCCACTGAAACCGAATGGTTGGCAGGTGATGCCATGCTGGCGATTGCCGGTGATGGCATCCCTCAGAGGCAACTCGAAGCCTTTTTTTCCAGGCAAAGGCCCCGGCATCGCGCCATCACGTGTCCTCGGCGAAGCCTTTGATTTGAGTCATGCACCGGAAAAGTTTTTCAATAGGTATTTGTCTGGCGCTCGCCATTGTCGCCCTTTCAATTCAGGGTTTTTGCGGCGAGCCGACCACGTTGACCAATGCCAGCCAGCCAGCCGAGTTTGAGGGGTATATCAAACAGCTCGCCGCCCGTCTGATGACCAACGCCGCAACTCCACCCACCAATTCCATATCCTCGTCCTCTTCCACCAATGCCGTTCTGATCCCGCTCGATACGCTGGATGACGTGCATAAGCTTGCCCTCGGAGATCGGGTTAGCTATCGCGTTATCGAGGACAAGGAGGATCCCAAGGAAATATGTGTCACCGACTCTGGCGAATTGGAGATCCCGAATCTGGGGCGGGTTCCCGCCGTTGGAAAAACCTGTTTGCAACTCGCGAGTCAAATCAAGTCGGTCCTGGAAAAAAAATACTACTTCCAGGCAACCGTGGTGCTCTCCGTTGACACTATAAACAAGACCCGGGGCAGAATCTACCTGGCAGGAAGGGTGAGAGTCCCCGGCTATCTGGACATCCCGGCTGATGAAGTCTTTACGGTCAGCAAGGCGATTCTCAGGGCCGGTGGGTTTGGTGATTTCGCTGACCAACGGCACGTCAAGGTGACGCGAAAGCGAAATGGAGCGAGCGATGACCAGGTGATCACCGTTGACGTCGTCAAAATTCTGGAAAAAGGCCAGGCAGGCCAGGACCTCGAACTACAGCCGGATGACCGGGTGTTTGTCCCATCCAAACTATACAATTTTTGATGAAAGAGGCCATAGCAACGTTAAGCGAAGGCACGAACTATCCCCTGATTTCGCTGATCGGATTGAGCCGGCGCTTTCTTTACTTTTTAAAGCGCCTGTGGTGGGTCCCCACGCTGGCCGTGGCGTTGGGGCTGGGTGCGCAGTGGGTTTATACGTATTTTCGTCCGCCCGCGGCAATAGCGCAGTCGCGGATGCTAGTAGGGGGCAAGATCAGAATCCCGGAGGGCGGTCTGTACGCTGAGGAGTGGCAAAACTTCTTCGGCACGCAGGTTGAACTGATGCAGGGCGACAAGATCCGCCGGCGTGCCCTGGACAGGCTGCAAAGGCTTAAGCAGACCAAGAATGAGTCTCCGGTTCACCTTGAAGTCACGCAGCCGCGAAAAACAACGATTTTTGTCCTGGAAGCCACGGGCAAAGACCAGACGTACACCCTAAACTTTCTCAATGCGCTGATGGATGAATACCTGGCTTACCGGAAGGAAGTCCGGGCTGTGTCCTCGGACGATACGCTGGCCTCGCTCACGACCCAATTTCTCGAGCAGGAAAAAGAACTCAAGCGGCAACAACAAATCATGCTCGAGTTTAAGCGAACCAACAGTGTGGCGCTGCTTCAGGAGGACAGCTCCAGCGCCAACCTGGCCACTTTGAACCAGGAACTGACTGAGCTTAAATTGCAACGCGCCCTGCTGGCAGGTTCCACGAAGCCGGCCAGCCCCAAATCCGGCGCCCCGGCCCCGGCGGAAACGGCCGCCTCGACGGAACCTAACCAGACCGCCCTCGCCCGGCCCCTCTCCGAAACCAATGAAAAAACGAAGCAAACGCTGGAGATGCTAAAGTTTCAGAAGGAGCAATTGTCGCGGTATCTAAGACCGGAACATCCCAAGATGGAAAAACTCGACTTGGATATTGCGCAGGCCGAGAAGCTGGTTGCGCTGCAAAAAAATGGCGATGTGGAGCAAGTGAACGCGGCCCGCGAGTCCCTTGATTTGAAGATCAAAAGTTTGGAAGACACGATCAATGAATTGGAGGGCAAGATGGTCGATGCCAACCGACGCCTGGCCGAGTACTCGCTCCTCAACGAGAACCTGGAGCGTGTTCAGGCTCTGTATGACCATCTGCTGCACCTGCTGCAGAACGTGGGATTGGACAAGAACGTGGACCAGGAAACCGTGGTAATCATGGATCAGGCTGCTCCAGCAGTTGCGGAAAAGAGAATGGTCCAAAAAGCGCTCGCCGGAATCATCGGCTTGATCGTCGGGCTGGCCATCGTTGGGTTCGTCGCCGCCGGGGACGACCGAATCACCTCGGTTGGCGAGCTAAAGCTGCACTTTCCCGAAACGCTCGTCGGCCAGATTCCCGATGTTTCCCCCAGCCGCGGTAACGGCTCGCTCGAACTGCTTGATTCAAAAGACCGAAGGCATGTATTCGTCGAATCCTACCGCTCCATTCGCACCAGCCTGCTCTGCATGGCCCCTGCCAAAGGCCGCCCCCGAACAATTTTGGTTACCAGCGCCATGCCCGACGAAGGTAAATCCACCGTTACCATTAATCTCGCTCGAAGCCTGGCTTTCGCCGGCTGGAAGGTTGTGTTGGTGGATGGCGACCTGCGGACCGGGAAGCTTCACGAAGCCCTGGGCCTGCCCGACGAGCCCGGGCTGAACCAGTTGCCCGCATACAACGGCGAATTCAGAAACCTGCCCATGGCCACGTCCGTGGCGAACCTTTATTTTATGCCGCGCGGAGCGGCTTCCACGGACTGTGGTGAACTTTTCATCAGCCCGACGATTGACCGGCTGCTGGAGGAGTTGTCCTCCACCTTCGATTACGTTCTCATCGATAGTGCGCCCATTTTCGCAGCTTCCGACACACTGAGCCTGGCTTCAAAGGTGGACGGATCAATCTTTGTCTTGCGGGACTCTTTCACGCGAACACGCCTGGCGCGGGAAGCGCTTGGCCATCTTTATCAACTGGAAGTACCGGTGCTGGGAATCATTTTCAATCGGACGAATGGTTCGAGCAGCAATTATCCCTATTTCAAGAATTCAGAGTATCACATGCCTGCATAGGCTTGGTGATTCGATGCGGCTGGAGACACCCCGCTCCGGTTATTAACCCATCGACGGTTCCTGCGGTCCCGGGGTTGGTGCGATCATGCCGCTGGTGCGGATCGACGCAAGCGGGCCGAAGGTCCGGCAATGTTGCGACACCTAAAACAAACCAGTGTTTCTGCCAAAGGTTCTGCCGGAAATTTCCGGCAGATGACCAAGGGCGGCAGCTTGATTTGATGTCCGCGGCGGCTTTTTGAGCAAAGTCGGATGTTTAAACGAATCTTAAAAACGGTCACAGCCCTCGGAGCCGGCCATGGCGTCCAGACGCTGACGCAACTGCTGACACCGCCTGTGTTCATTGGCGCGTACGGCGTGACCGGATACGGGGAATGGCTGGTGCTATCCGCCGCCGTCGGGTACCTCAGCACCCTCGATTTCGGTTTGCAGACTTACGTTTTGAACGAGCTAACGGCCCTTTATCATCGACAGGAAATGGAGCAGTTCCATCGGGTTCAGTCGGTCGGGCTCATCCTGATGCTTTGTTTCGTGGGTGCTGGTGCGCTCGCAGCCCTTGGTGCATTGCTGGTGCCGGTGGCGAGCCTGCTGAAAATGGCCGCCGTGCATGGCAATCCGGCCTGGACCATCTTCTGGCTGGCGCTTCAAGTGTTGGTGAGCATTCCGCTCGGCCAGCTGTTCGGAATCTACCGGACATTTGGACAAACACACCGCGGTGTCATGTGGGGCAATTTTCACAGATTGTCCCTCCTGGCTCTTACGGTGAGTCTGGCCTTTTTGAAAGTTCCTTTCTGGGTGATCGCATTCGGCCAGTTTCTGGCCAGTGTGCTGTTCGTCCTGGCGTTGCTGATTTGGCTGAAACATAATCAACCGGAGGTTTGCCCCCGGTTGGATTACTGGAACAAGACGCTGGCGGGCCAAATCCTCAAACCCAGCGCTTTTTTCGGTTTTTTCATCCTCAACAATTTTCTGGTTTACCAGGCGCCGGTCCTTTTGTTGCAGCGGTTTTTAGGCCCGGAAGTGGTGGTGGCATTCAGCGTCGCGCGGATGCTTTTCTCCTTCGTACGGCAGGGCGCCGCGCTGGCCCAACAGGCCATCTACCCGGAGGTGACACGGCTGAACGGGATTGGCGAGAAGACAAAGTTGGCGCGGCTTTACGTTCTTTTCGAGGCGGTCATGCTGACTACGGTCCTGATCATCAACAGCGGCCTGCTGCTGCTGTCGCCAACCCTTCTCTGGCTCTGGCTCAAACGTCCACAACTCTTCGACCTGCGGGTATTTATTCCCGTGATGCTGGTCTCGATTTTTTCGAGCGTCAAAGAATACAAACTCTACTTCCAGTACGCGACAAACAACCATGCACAGACGGGTTTGATGACCTTTCTCTCTTATGCGGTCATGATTCTGGCGTCCATCCCGGCGATTCCAAGGTTCGGCGTCACAGGTTTTCTGGGCCTCTGGCTGGCGGTCGAGTTGCTCCAGATCGGCTTCGTTCACTACTGCAACACCCGGCTGTTCGCGGCTCAGAGGCCGGAAATCAGCCTTCAGCCGGCGTTCCGCCTGGGCTTGGTACTGGCAATGGTGGTGGCGCTGATGGTATCGGCTCATTCGTTCCTGCAAACACGCAACTACTTGTGGCAGGGGCTGGCGGCGTTTCTGGTGATGTCTTTGCTGGCTGGCGTTTCCTATTTCGCCTTTGACATTCGCCTGCTGATTCAGGAGGGCAAAGGTCAGCTCGCCAAAGTGAGGTTCGGATGAAAGTCGTTCAGACAGTGCACGCCATCTACCACCATTTTGACCTGGCGCGGCAGCTTCATCGACAGGGCATGCTGGAGGCGATATTCACCGGCTATCCCCGGTGGAAACTGCGGGACGCTGGCTTGCCGGCGGAAAAAATCCGGACCTTTCCCTGGCTTAGGACCATCCTGATGGCGCAGTATCGCTACGGATTCGTCAATCCCTGGCTTGACCGCGAACTGAATTGGATTGCGGGTCAAACTCTGGACGCATACGTCGCCGCGCGTCTGCCGGATTGTGATGTGTTTGTCGGGATTTCCGGAGCCGGACTGAAGACCTCGCGGACGGTCAAGGCGCGCGGAGGACGCTACATTTGCGATCGGGGATCGGCCCATGTCCGCTTTAGCGAACGCATCTTGCGGGAGGAATTCGAGCGCTGGGGTCAAACCCTGGCCGCATTCGACGCCCGCATGGTGGCCAAGGAAGAAAGCGAATACGCGGAGGCTGATGCAATCACGGTGCCGTCGCGATTCTCCGCCCGCTCGTTCGTTGAAATGGGAGTGCCGCCCGGGAAACTTCGATTCATTCCCTACGGGGTGGACCTCGGCCGTTTCAGCAAATGCGCGGAGCCCCCGGCAGACCGCTTTGAGGTTTTGTTTGTGGGTGGTGTCTCGTTTCGAAAAGGCGTGCCTTACCTGCTGGCCGCTTTTGAGCGCCTCAAACATCCACGCAAACGATTGCGCCTGGTGGGCGCGGTCCAGGAGGAAATCAAAACATTCATGCGCGAAAGGAAAGCCGATCACGTTGAGTTCGTCGGGCCGGTTCCGCAAGCGGATTTAATTGCGATTATGAGCACGAGCCACGTTTTGGTCCTGCCGAGCATCGAGGATGGATTCGGAATGGTTCTGGGACAGGCGATGGCCTGTGGTTGTCCGGTCATTTGTTCCGCCAACTCGGCTGGCGAGGACATCGCTGAAGATGGAAAGCAGGGCTTCGTCGTGCCGATCAGGGACCCGGAAGCTATTGCGGCGCGCTTGGAGCAACTTTGTCAGGACCGGGAATTGCGTGATCGAATGGGGAATGCGGCGATGAAAAAAGTCACGCAACTGGGCGGCTGGAACGACTACGGAACGCAATATGGGCAACTCTGCCGGGAATTGGCCGGGCGGGCGGATTCGGAAAACTCAGCCTGCCCGATAACACCGCGGGCCTGCCGCGCAACCGTCTGAGGACACCATGTTCACCCAAGCGCGCCAAATAATTCGCCGCACGTCGGGTCTTAGCCGCCTTAAACTGCTGATGGCCACGGCCTCGTTCAGCCGGCCCTGGCTCGCCGGCCCGTGCTCTCTGTTTTTGAGATTGCTTTCACGGGACGGAAAATTATCGATCCAATACCGGACCAACGGGTTGCCCAGGAGGATTTTTCTCAGGCTGGCGCATCTGCAAAGCGATCTTTGCAGCGCCCTTGAATTGGCCGTTGGCGATTGCTACTCCCTCAGCGGCTTGAAGGAACCAGCCTTCATCGTTGACGGTGGAGGCAACACGGGATTGTTCACGCTGGCGGCGCTTGCCCGCTGGCCGCGAGCGCACGTCGTCATATGCGAGCCGGTGCCTGACAACCTGGCGATCCTGAAAGAGCACCTTGCGATCAACGGCGCACAGGCGGAATTATTGCCAGTGTGCCTGGGAGGAGCGGAAGGCCGCGCGCAATTTTACTGCCGCGAGGCGAATCAAGGGAGCTTCGATGCGGACCTGCCCTACCGCTCGGTGATCGAAGTGCGGGTGCAGACGTTGAGCGAAATTTGCCGCGGTCACGAAGACGAGGAAATCCTGGTAAAGCTCGATATCGAAGGAGCGGAAATCGAGGTGTTGGAGGAATTCCTCAGTCAACCGAGGCCGCGCACCACGATCATCGGTGAGTTGCATCGCCACCAGAGCCAAAAATCAACCGTTTGCGAAATCTTGAAGCATTCCGGCTGGCGGGCGCGGTTTCTGCATGAAGATGGGGAGACTTCGCAGTTTCAGCTTTTTTCAACCGACATGGCGGGCCAACCCGCCGGCCTGACGTCCATTCCCGGCTTATGAATACTGTCCCTTGCGTGGAAGAAATTTTCGCGTCCCTCGAAGAAGGCGCCCGGCTGCGGCTGAAAGTTGCGCAGCAGCTTGCGCCGCTGATCGCATCCGCCGCCGCCGCCTTGATGGAATGCCTTGACCATGGCGGCCAGATTTTGCTGTGCGGGAACGGCGGGAGCGCCGCAGACGCGCAGCATTTGGCCGCGGAGTTCGTTGGCCGGTTTGTCCGTGAACGTCGCGCGCTTCCCGCGCTGGCGCTCACGACGGATTCTTCGATCCTGACCGCGATTGGCAACGACTACGGGTTCGAGGAAGTCTTTGCCCGGCAAATCCGGGCGCTGGGCCGGTCGGGAGACGTTCTAATCGCCACAAGCACCAGCGGCAACTCGCCAAATATTTTAACCGCCGTGAAGGAGGCCAGGGAGAGAGGGATCCGAACCATTGGTCTGGCGGGCAGGGATGGAGGCGCCCTGGCGCGGTGCGTTGACATCCCGCTGGTGGTGCGATCCGGCAACACCGCTCGAGTCCAGGAGTGCCATATCGCGATTGGCCATATCCTTTGCGAACTGGTCGAGGAGGGCATGTTCCATGGGGACGGGGCTGGCTCCCACAAATCGGAGCCGCGTGGAGATGGGCATTCGGGCACGAGGAAGGTGATGAGTTGGGACACGCTGCTGGCGCGTCGGCAGGCCTGGGACGCTGCCAACGACACGGTGGTGTGGACCAACGGATGTTTTGACCTGGTCCACGTCGGCCATATTCGCAGCCTGACCGAGGCGCGAAAACTCGGGGACATCCTGGTCGTCGGCTTAAACAGCGATTCCTCCGTGAGGCGGTTGAAAGGCGCCACGCGGCCGATCATGCCGCAGCAGGAGCGGGCGGAATTGCTGGCGGCACTGGCTTGCGTGGACGCAGTCGTGATTTTTGACGAGCTGACGCCGGAAGTTTCGCTGGCCAGGCTCAAGCCGGACATTCATTGCAAGGGAGCGGATTACGCTCCGCCTCACGGAAAACCGGTTCCGGAGGCGAAAGTAGTCGAAGCCTACGGCGGCCAGGTAAGATTCCTGCCGCTGATACCGGACACGTCAACCAGCAGAATCATCGAGAGAATCGCCACGAATGGGTCTCCTCAAGACATACGCAATCAGACGAGCGCAAACAGCAGTGCGGTGGCTTGAAGAGGCGGAGGCTCAAAAGCCGGCGCTTCGTTCAGCGAGGCGTTTCCTCTTCCTGCAATATGAAACCGCGCTGGGCACCGCTGTCCATGCCACGCCGCTTTACGAAGCGCTGCGAAAAGCAGTGCCTGATGTGGAAATCACCGTGGCCTGCTCCGGCCTGCCGTTTGAGGTGCTGAAATACAATCCAAATATAAATGCCCTCCTCCGGACTCCGCATCCGTTGACACGATGGGGCCAGGCTGCGGCGTTTTTTCTCACCAGAGTGCGGAAAATTCGAGATGACTACGACTGCGTTGTCACCGATTCCGGCAACCGAAGATCGCGCGTTGGGTTGCTGGCGTTGCTCACCGGTGTGCGCAGGAGGGTGGGATTTCAGACCACTTGCGATTTCAACCATGCTTCCATCGCCTACGATCTGGATAAGAGCGTCCTGGGCAACAACCTGAGCCTGATGAAGATTCTGGGCCATTTCCATGAATCCGTTGAGCCCTCGGTTTTCTTCTCCTATCACGAAGTGAAGCAGGCTGGTTCGCTTTTACGGGAGCAGGGTTGGGACGGGGGAACAGCCCTGGTGGCCGTGCAGACACAAACCAGCGGAGGCGAACCCAATCAATGGTACGATGATCGTTTCGTCCAATTGGCCGACTTGCTGTACGAATCAACCAAAGCCCACATCGTCTTTGTGGGAGCCCGGGCGGAACAGGGCCGCATTGAGGGCATTCGAAGCGCCATGCGCGCGCCTTCGCACTCCGCCGCCGGCTGCACAGACATCCCCGGTCTGGCCGCGCTGCTCAGCATGAGCGACCTGTTGATTACGCTCGATACGGGGACCATGCACGTGGGACGGGCCGTGAATGTGCCGATGGTCGTCATTGCTCCCGCGAAAAACCCGGAGCATGAATGGCTGCCCCCGGCCAGCGAACACATCCGCGTGCTCATCCGGCGCGACATCGCCTGCGCGAGATGCCGGAAAACCTATTGCGCCACGAGGGAGTGCATGGACGAAATCTCGACCGGGGAGGTTTTCGAGGCGGCAACGCAGCAACTGCGGAAATTTCCGCCATCGCAAGTGGAGCGTCAGGGCCGTGTTGCCCGGCGCCTGTGCCGGAAAAACTGTCCAACGATTGTATGATCCAGGAGCAAACTTTGCCCACGCCCGTGGCCGTGACCGGGAGACATTCCGCGAGCAAGCTGGATTGCGCCAGCGAGTACGTGCATTACGGCTGCCTTTTTTGCGCGCCGGAAACGTGGTTGAACTTTGATGCCAGCCCAACGCTGCGCTTCGAGCGGATTCCCATGCTGGGCCGGCTTTATACCAAGAACCAGCGCCGGTTTCCGCCCAACGTGCGGTATGGGGACATCGTGAAGGGGCTGCCCGTTCCACCGGCGAGTTGCCAGGCGCTGTATTGCAGCCACGTCCTGGAACACCTGGCGCTGGCGGATTGCCGGACCGCACTGAAAAACTCCCATTCCTACCTTCGTACCGGCGGCGTATTTCGCATGGTACTGCCTGATCTGGAGGCCCTGACGCGAACCTACCTGGCGGATGGCGGTTGGGACGCGGCTCATCGTTTCATGAAGGAATCCATGCTGGGGTTTGAGGAGCGTCAGCGAGGACTTCGGGGCTTGTTTTTTTCGTGGCTGGGCAACAGCCGGCATCTTTGGATATGGGACTACAGGTCCCTCGAACATGAACTCCAACAAATCGGGTTCAAAAATATCCGGCGGGCTTTTTACGGCGACGCCGAAAACGCCCGTTTCCGCGAGGTCGAGGATCGCGGCCGTTTCGAAGGTTGTCTGGGGATTGAATGCACGCGATAAGAGATATTCCACAGTCTTGCGACACGCTGGCGGGCCAGCCAAACGCTGCGCCGATGGCACGCACCGGGCGGCGGATGAAAATATTCTTTTCCGGCGGACTGGCGGGACCGTGGACGTCCGGCTGGCAGAGGTTCGAATGCCTGAAACAACTGGGACATGAAACCACGCCGTTTCATCAGGACGGCTATCTGACCCGGGCGGTGTTGCGGCACCCGCTGAACCGCCTCTGGGGCGGCTTCTATGACCAACAAGTGGTGGAGGAATTCAACCGGGAAATGCTCGCTGCCATAATCACGCTCCAGCCCGATGTGGCGTGGCTGGAATGGCCGATGCTTGTGCAGAAAGAGACGCTGCACGAGGCGGCCTCCCGCGTGCCCGATTGCCGCTGGGTCAGTTTTCAGGATGATAACCCTTTTGGCAATCGTTCCGGCGAGCAACACCGCTGGCGGCACTTCCTCGAAGCCATACCCCATTTCGACCTGCATTTTGTGAAGCGGGAGAGCGACGTTGCGGAATTCGGCTTGCGAGGAGCGAAGCGGACACAGCGTTTCCGGCACGGGTTCGCCGCGCCGCTGTTTCGGCCAATTCCGAGCGCCGATGTTCCAGGGATGTTCCGCCACGCGGTTTCCTTTGTCGGCACTCCTTTGGACCACCGCGTCGCCGCCATTTCGGATTTGCTCATCCGCCACCGGATTCCCTTGCAGATTTACGGAGGACGATGGAATCGAACCCTGGTTTACCACCGCCGCAAGAGGTCCTTTCGCCCGCCGGTGATGGCCGAAGATTATGTCCGCGTAATCTGTGGAAGCCAGATCAGTCTTGGCTTCGTCTCCTCGTCCAATCGCGATGAATACACCATGCGAACGTTCGAGATCCCGGCCTGCAAGGGATTCCTGCTGGCGGAACGGACGCCCGCGCACCGGGAGCTTTTCACTGAAGGCAAGGAAGCTGAATTCTTCAGTTCGACCGAGGAATGCGCGGACAAGATACGATTTTACCTCCGAGAGGAAGCGCTGCGGGCCAGAATCGCCGAAAACGGCCATCGGCGCTGTCTCGCTTCGGATTACAGTCTGCAACGCAGCATGGCTGAAGCCATGAAACACATTCAATCGATGGTTCGCTAATGCGCCTTTTCATTTTCGAATCTCATCCAGTGCAGTACCATGCGCCGGTTTACCGGGAACTTCACCGCCTCTGCCAGGAGCGCGGTCGCGGCTGCATTCAGGTGTTCTATGCCACCGATGTCACGTTGCGCGGGCATTTCGATGCCGGCTTTGGCGGACAGGTCGCGTGGGATGAGCCTTTGCTGCAAGGGTACCCTGCCAGGGTGTTGAATTCAGAAGTTGGAGTGCCGTTGCGCGGCTTCAACTCCCTCGGAGGCAAAGGGATTTACCGGCTGCTCAAACAAGAGCGGCCCGACGCGGTCATGTTGACGGGCCTGGCGTACCGCTTTGATTGGAGCGTTTACCTGGCGGCCTGGCAGCTGGGGGTGCCTCTCTGGATCAGAACTGAAACGCAGGACGAAGCCTTTGCTCGCGGGTGGATGAAATCGCGCGTGCGAGGTTTATTTTATCGGCTGGTTTACGCACCCATCCGGAAGGCCCTGGTGATTGGCAAGCTCAACGCCGCGCATTACGAAAAACACGGGTTGCACTCTTCCCGTCATTTTAAGTCCCCTTATTGCGTCGTGGACCGTTTCGATACCATCTCGAGCGCACAGGCGGGCCAATGCCGGCAACGGATTCGGCGAGAGTTTGGGTTTGGCGAGCGGGCCACGGTTTTGCTTTTCTGTGGCAAACTTCAGTTCAAAAAGCACCCGGAAGTATTGCTGGACGCTCTCTCAGCCATGCCGCTCGAAGAACGAAATCGCTACGGTGTCCTGTATGTCGGCTCGGGAGAACTGGAGGCAACGATTCGGCTCAAAGCCCGTTCCCTGGCCGGCGTAAAGGTGTGCTTTGCCGGATTCAAGAATCAGACCGAACTCGCGCCTTATTACCTGGCATCCGACATCCTGGTTCTGCCTTCCCGCAAAATGGGCGAGACCTGGGGATTGGTGGTGAATGAGGCCTTGCTGGCCGGGTGCGGCGTCATCGTTTCGCGGCATGCAGGGTGCCACGCTGACTTTGAAGTTCTGCCGAGCGTGCGGGTTTTTGATGGCTCGTGCGATGCTCTCGTTCGGGTGCTGCGCGGCCAACCTCCAGTGGCGATTGGGGCGCGACAGAAGGAATTCATGAGGAATTATTCGATTCACGCGGCGGCCGACGGGATTGCCCGCGCGATGGCATCGACGGCAGGCTCTGGCCGCGGAGAGGCAATGCGGACTGGACTGGCCGACGAAATGAGCTCCCTGGTGCCAGCCAACCGATGAAACTAAAATTGTCATTTCCGGGTCCTTTTCGCCTGCACATTGCGGTGGCGCTTGCGTCGCTGCTGCTGATTCTGCAACTGGCGACGGGCACAGCCCTGGAGTCTGCGGAACTGACGTTTGTAGGCGTCGTGTTCTCGGTTTTAGCCGTCAATCTGGCGGGAGGACTGCGCACGGTTGCGGGTTGCTGCATTGCCCTGGTGGCGCTGCAGGTGTTCGTCATCGCGGAGGTCGCCAAGGTATGTTACGGCGAGCCGGGACAATCACGGTTGGAAGAACCCTTCGTGACCATGGGCGTCATCGCCCTGAGCATGGTTGGACTCAGCGCCGGAGCGCTGGTCTGCCGGACATTTGAACCCAGGCGCACACTTTTCAAGCCGGTGACAGATCTGGAAATGCTTCGGACCCTGGCAATCTTTAGTTTTGTCATCGGCTTTGCCACGTTGCTGGGGGGACGCGCGCTCGGTGAAACTGAGGACGGGATCACCCGGTTGGGGGGAATGGCCGGATTGCTGCGGCGACTCACTGGATGCGTTCCGCTGGCGATCATTTCCGGGACGGCTTACACCGTGCTCAAATCCGAGCGCACCCGGTTGTTCAGCCTTTATAACGGCATTCCCTTCTGTTTCCAAATGGCCATCGGGATTTTTTACTCCAGCAAGTCGGGGATGTTCGACCCCCTGCTTAATCTGATATTGACTGGAATCGCATTTCAGTTCCCGTGGCGGCGGGTTCACTTGATCTCGGCGCCGCTGCTTTCGATAGTCGCTATTTTTGTGATTTTTCCCTTCGGCCAGATCGCGCGCAACTACACCTCCGGAACCAATTTGGCTGACCGGTTCCGAAAAAACGTCGCCTACTTCGAGGATATTCTGTCGAATCCGCACGATTTCATAGATCAGTACAAGGATTACAGGGATAATCTGGATGCGGAGGACAGTTTCAATTACTTCAACCACCCAAACGGGTTCTTGGAGCGCATGTCCCTGATTAAACCGGCCGATTCCCTGGTCAGCGCGACGCTCAAACAAGGCCAGGCGGGCTGGAACACAATCGAACCCGGCTTTGAAGACCTGCTGCCGCGGGTCATACTTCCCCGGCGTTATGTCAACACTCCGAACGTGATGGGATATAAAGCGGGCTATGTGGATGAGGACAACCAGAGCACCTGCATCTCCTTCGGGTTCGCCGCCGACGCTTTTGGCGCTTTTGGCTGGGTCGGAGCGGCCCTGATTCCGTTTTTCATCGGCATTCTGATCATCGGCGTCACGCGCCTGCTGACGACGGCCATACCGGGGAACATCTGGGGGATCGTCTTTTTGGTAAGCTATCACCAAGTCATCGCAGAAGCTTCCGTCGGAAGCGTGGTCAGCATCTTCATCGCCCAGACCGCGTGGAATACTGTCAGTCTGTCCGGGGTGGTTTTCGCTGCCCAAGCCTGGGTTTCGGTGGTGCGCGCAAAAAAGTCGCTGGCGCGCGCGCAGGAAGACATTGCGGCTCCCGCGCGCCTCAACTGAACTTTCACACATGAAAGCTTATCGGAGCATTTTTTACTCGAAATACCAATCGCAGTTCAAACGGCGCGCGCGTGAACATTTTGACTATTCATTTACGGACCAAAAGCTGATTCCTCTGATTGAGCCCTGGTTGAGCCAGTCCGACCGGGCCGGGGCCTGCCTTGACCTGGGGTGTGGCGATGGAAGTTTGTTGCACGCCCTGCATTCGCTCGGCTTTGAAAAACTGTACGGCGTGGATGCGAGCGGCGAACAAATCGAACTGGCGAAACAGGTGACACCCCAGGTGAGTGTGGGCGATCTGTTTGAATATCTGGCTGGCTTCGAGGATGAGTTTTTTGAGGTCGTTACGCTTTTCGACGTCATCGAGCATTTAACCAAGGAGGAAATTGTCAGGTGCGTGGGCCTGATTCGCCAGAAACTCAGAAAGGGCGGTTTGTGGATTTGTCACCTCCCGAATGGAGACAGCCCGTTCGTCGGTTGCATCCAGTTCGGCGATTTCACTCACGAAACGATGCTGAGCCCGGCGAGTGCGCGAAATCTCTGCGGGGTGTTCGGATTTGATGAGTTTGACGCCTCGGAACATCTGGGTTGTTCCGCCGGCGCAGCCGGCATGGTCAGGTCGGTTGGATGGCGGGGTCTGCGGCTGTTACCGCTCGTTTGGAACCTGATCGAAACCGGCAGCGCCGGGACAGGGATATTGACGCGCAATTTCGCTTTCAAGGCCAGGAAGCCAGCCTGATGCCGTTTCCGACTTGGAACTACCGAATGGTCACACGCCTGTTAATCTATCGGCTTGGCAGTCTGGGAGACACGCTCCTGGCGCTGCCGGCTTTTCACTTGATTCGCGAGAACTTCCCGGAAGCCAGGATTACATTGTTGACGCATCTGCCGGCTGAATCCAAGGCGCCGGCGATCGTTAGCGTTTTGGAGCATACGAATCTCCATCAGGGCGTGATTCGCTATCCGCTGCGTCTGCGGTCCGTCAGGCAGATAAAGGCGCTGCGAGACGAAATCGCAGCCGGACAGTTTCAACTAGCCATCCATTTGGCCGAGTCCAGGGGAACAGCGAAAACTCTGCGGGATTATGTTTTTTTACGGGCTTGTGGCATACGCCGGGTGGTTGGTTTGCCCTGGGGCAGGGAAACATTGGCGGCGGATGGCACTGGACAGGCCGAATGGGAACCGCGCCGGCTCCTTCGCCGGCTGGCCTGCCTGGGAAAGCCCAACCTGGAGGAAGAAAAGTGGTGGGACTTGCGCCTTCGCCCTGAGGAGTTGGAGCGGGCGGACAAAATCCTCAGTCCGTTTCGCGGTCCGTTCCTCGCGGCCAGCCTAGGAACCAAGGTGGAGGTCAACCATTGGACTGAGGGCAACTGGCGTTCATTGCTGCGCCAGATACATCAGCGGCATCCCAATTTGAACCTGGTGCTGCTGGGAGCCGCGGATGAATTTGCGGCTTGTGAACGATGTTCGCAGGACTGGACGGGGCCGAAGCTGAACCTTTGCGGTGAGGTTCCCCCCAGGGTGAGCGCCGCAATCCTTCGCCGGGCGCGTCTGTTCGTAGGCCACGACAGCGGTCCATTGCATCTCGCTGCGACGGTGGGAACGCCGTGGGTGGGCATTTACTCAGCCCGGCATTGGCCCGGTCAATGGTTCCCGCGCGGCCGGCACAATGCGCTCCTCTACCATCGGACACCCTGTGCCGGGTGCGGGCTGGATGTGTGTGTTGAGCATGGCAAGAAATGCATTCTCTCGATCACGGTGGAGGAGGCGATGACGGCAGTCGAAACACAACTCTCCGATGGACGCGGCGAGTTGGGCGGCCGCATGGCTGGAGGTCCGCGCGCCGCGAATGCGGTCACTGCGGCATGAAGCCGGGCTCACATAGAATGCGTATCCTGCACTCCATTCGTTCGGTGAATCCGGAGGGCGGCGGCGTAATCGAGGCGGTGAAGCAGATTTCTCGGATTCACCAGGAAAACGGCCATGACGTGGAAGTGCTTTCACTTGATTCGCCGGACGATGGTTGGGTCGGGGAATTTCCGTTGAAAGTCAACGCGGTCGGGCCGGTTTTTGGAAAATTCGGATTTACCAGGCGCTTGGTGCCCTGGCTGCGCGCGCAGGCCGGGCGCTATGACGCCATAGTCGTGGATGGCATCTGGCAATACAACAGTTATGGCGTGTGGCGGGCATTGCGGCGGACGCAGACGCCTTATTATGTGTTTCCGCACGGGATGCTCGATCCGTGGTTCCGGCGCACGTATCCATTGAAACACCTTAAGAAATGGCTTTACTGGCCGTGGGCGGACTACCGCGTTTTGCGGGATGCGCGAGCCACCTTTTTTACCTGCGAGGAAGAGCGGCGTCTGGCCCGCGAGTCGTTCTGGCTCTACCGCTGCCGGGAAAGTGTCATTACGCTGGGCATCGCGGCGCCGCCCGGCGATGCAGAGGCCCAGAAGGCGTTGTTCCTCGAACAATTCCCCGAGTTGCGCGGCAAGCGGATGGTGCTTTTCCTGGGGCGCATTCATGAGAAAAAGGGATGCGACGTGCTGATCAAGGCGTTTGCCAGACTGATTCGGGATTCGCCGCCGGCAATTGACCCCGGAACCGTGCGATTGGTAATGGCGGGGCCGGACCAGACCGGGTGGGTTCCCGAACTGCAGAGCCTTACGAAGACCCTGGGAATCGCCGGCCAGGTGGTTTGGACCGGCATGCTGGCGGGGGACATCAAGTTGGGAGCGCTGCGCGGCGCGGAAATATTCGCGCTGCCTTCCCATCAGGAGAATTTTGGAATCGCCATTGCGGAGTCACTGGCCTGCTCGCTTCCGGTTCTGATATCAAACAAGGTCAACATTTGGCGGGAGATCGAAGCGGACCAGGCCGGGATGGTGGATAGCGATGATGAGGCCGGCGCTTTAAGGTTGCTAAAACGATGGTTTTCGCTGGAGCGAGGCGAGCAGCAGAATTACCGCACGCGAGCCTTTAAGTGCTATGCCGGCCGATTTGAAATACGTAAGACCGCGGGAGCGCTGATTAACCTGCTCCAAACCCCACAAGCATAGATGACGACCGGATTCAATCCCGATGCTTTCGACCAGCCGGCTTTTTCATTGGGCAACCGGGCGAGAAGGGCTTTTTGGAATCTCACGTGGTCCGTGCTCGTTTCACACAGCCCAAGGCCGTGCCATGGATGGAGACGGGTCGTCCTGCGCCGCTTCGGCGCGCAGGTGGCTCGTGGCTGTCACGTGTATCCAAAGGCGGTGATCTGGGCGCCTTGGAATTTACGCCTGGGTGAGGGCGCTGCCATTGCTGACGGAGCAGAAGTTTACAATCCGGCGGCGGTTTCAATTGGGGAATACGCGGTGATCTCGCAGGGCGCATATCTATGCGGCGCGTCCCACGATTACCGGCTTTGGCATTTCCCGCTGATATCCGGTCCAATTACGATTGGCAGGCACGCCTGGATCGCAGCGCGCGCGATTGTTCACATGGGTGTCCATATCGGCGATGGGTGCGTCATTGGCGCCGGCAGCGTGGTGACTCGGGACATGCCGGAGTGGTCGGTCTGCGCTGGAAATCCCTGCCGCGTGATAAAGAAATATGAACGGGGAGAAGATCCGCAGGCTCAAATGGCGGCTGCTCTTGAATCAGGCGCTGGATGGTCATCAGTGCGAGAAAGCACGAATGAGTAACGGCGCAATTTCAGTTCTGATTTTAACCCGGAACGAGGAGCAGGATCTTCCGGGCTGTTTAGCCTCGGTTGCCTGGTCGGACGACATCCATGTGCTGGACTCGTTGAGCACGGATCGGACGGCGCAGATAGCCAGGGACGCCGGGGCGAGGGTTACGGAGCGGAAGTTCGACAACTGGGCGGCACATCAAAATTGGGCGCTCAAGTATATTCCCTTCAAGCATCCCTGGGTCTTCTATCTTGACGCTGACGAGCGGATTTCGGAGCCGTTGCGTGAATGCCTGAAAGAGCGCGTGCGTCCTGAATCACCGGCTTCCGCGTTCCGAGTCCGTCGCCGCGACTTTTACGCGGATGGGACGTGGCTGAAACACGCCCAGATAACGCCGTTCTACGTCCGCCTGTTTCGCCCGGAACGCATCCGATATGAGCGCCTGGTGAATCCCGTGACGGTGGTGGACGGTGAAACTGCGGAACTGCAAGGCTACCTGGATCACTATCCCTTTAGCAAAGGCGTCGGTTTCTGGCTTCAGCGCCATATCCAGTATGCCGACTTTGAGGCGAGGATGGTCCTTCAAAATGGGACCACAGCGCCGTCGTTGTTCCGCGCCTTGTTTGGCGGCACTTATGAGGAAAGGCGCCGGCATCAAAAGCATCTATTCTACCGCGTGCCGTTTCGACCATTCATCAAATTCTGCTACATGATGCTTTGGCGACGAGCGTTCCTGGACGGGCGGGCGGGAGTGACCTACGCAGCTTTGCAATCGGTCTACGAGTACTTCATCGTTTTGAAAACACGCGAATTGGCGGCAGGAGCGCCGGCGTCCGGGGCCTGTCGTCCGAAACCCAAGGCACAGCAAAAGGCGGTCCCAGATGGGCGCTCGCATATGGGTCTTTCAAGGAATGGCGCGAATTCGGACCTTGCCACGCCCCGGAATCCGGACAACCCGTCCTCCGCATGAAGACCGCGAACACTTCGCGGAAGGGCATCTGGACGCTCTTTTCGCGAGTAACATCTTCGGGGAAGATCATTCCGGAAATTGACGGGTTGCGCTTCATCGCGATCCTGTGGGTGCTGGGTTTTCACATCAACGGCGAATACATCAAGGTGATGGGCGGGCATTTTCCCGGCCAGATTCAGGGCAGTTCGTTTCGTCGTGTGGTTGAGACGTGGGATTTTGGAGTGCAACTTTTTTTCGTCATTAGTGGATTCATCCTGGGCCTGCCTTTTGTCCGGCATTATTGGAACGGCACACCCAAACCCCGGCTCGGCCAATATTACCTGAGGCGCGTCACCCGCATCGAACCGCCTTATGTCATCAATCTGATGTTTTGTTCCGCATTGATCATCATGGTCAAGGGTCCGCCGCTAAGCGAATTGCTGCCGCACCTGATGGCCAGCCTTTTTTACGTTCACAACCTGGTTTTTCATTCGGTGAGCAGCATCAATTTCGTCACCTGGTCGCTGGAGATCGAAGCGCAATTCTATCTGGCAGCTCCATGGCTGACGCTGATATTTGCGGTGAGCCACAGGCGTCGTTACGCGCTGCCGATGGTGGCGCTGTTCACCTCGGCAGTGGCGGCAGGGTGGCTGAATCAGTTCTCCCCGGTGGTTCACCTCACGATTCTCGGCCAGTTGCCATACTTTTTGGCCGGGTTCCTCCTGGCCGGATGGTATTCGCAGAACGAGGCGTTCCTGTCGAAGAAATCACTTGGCTGGGACCTGGCCGGCGCGGCGGCATGGGCAACCATCCAGCTTGTATTGCTGCACAAGGGAATGGCGTCGGCAATTCTCCTCCCGCCCCTGGTGGCGCTGGCGTATGCCTGCGTTTTCAAGGGCCGCCTGCTGGGAGCCATCCTGACCCGTCCTGTGATCACGGTAATCGGTGGAATGTGCTACACGGTTTATCTCTACCATCCGTTTTTGAAATCGGCGCTGAAGCACTTGTTATTTCCATTTCAAGTCACCACGATCTACTGGGTGAACGCCGTCGCGCAAATCCTGGCCTTGGGCGGCAGTATTGTTTTGGTATGCAGCCTGTTCTTTTTGGTGTTTGAAAAACCTTTCATGTATCGTGACTGGCCGGCGGGCTTCCGGGGGTTGATCCGGCGGTTCGCGGCGCGCAGGCTCCTGGCCGATGTGAATAAATGACTGCTGACGAATGGGAGAAGTTGCTTGAAATTGACACATCCGTTGCCGGAGGCATCCGTTTTTACGGTTTGCGTCCTTGCCACTGCACAGGAAGTCGAGGGTGTCCGGAGCATCTGGACGGCATGGCGGAAGAACCCCGAAGCTGACATTGACTACTTTCTGCTGATGCTCCGCCTGCGGCCGGAGATCGTCCGCCCACATGTGTTGGTGGTGTACGAAAAGGGCGAGCCGGTGACAATTGTAGCCGGACGGATCGAGGACAGTCCGCTTGAAATCACCAGCGGCAACCGGCTGTTTTGGCGCTCCAAGGTGCGGCGCCTGGCGCTATTCCATGCGGGCTTTATGGGACGCACGGATGCCTGCGCAACGGAGTTCGTCACCCGGCACCTCGTGCGATCCATCAGGGAACTGGGAGTGGACTTGATGTTGTGGGACGGCGTTGAGCAGGAGTCTCCGCTGCGGCGGTTTCTGCGAACGACGCCGAACCCGCTTTGCCGGGATTATCTCGCGCGGGGGAGCGAGCACTGGATCATGCACCTGCCCGCGTCGCTGGAGGAGTTGCTCCAAAAACGGATGAACAAGAAGCGGCGCTACTGGGCGCGGCGAATCATCCGTACTGTCGAAAAGGATTTTTCCGGCGCGGTGCGTCATGCGCATTTTTGCACGGCGGAGAGCGTGGAAGCGCTATGGAAGGATGTCCAAGCCGTGGCGCGGCAATCGTATCAGTGGGCGCTCGGAGTGGGATTTCGGGACACCGAAGAGCAGCGGGGCCGGCTCGAAATCGCAGCACGCAAGGGGTGGCTGCGCGCCTGGGTTTTGTATTTGGGAGACCGGCCGGCAGCTTTCTGGCTTTGCACTCTGCACGGGGATTCGTTGTGCCTCGATTACACGGGCTTTGATCCCGCGTTTCGCAAGTACGAAGTCGGCACCGTGGCGCTGTTCCAAATCTTTGATGAGATGTGCAAAGCCGGGGTCAAGCACGTTGATTTGGGGGGAGGTTCGTATGTCTACAAGCAAAAATTTGGCAATCATCAGTTCGACGAAGCGTCGATTTTGACATTTGCCCCAACTTTCCGCGGGGTCACGTTGAATCTGTTCAGGCTGCTGATTCTCGGGCCGGTGGAATTGGTCCGCTGGGTGGCGGGCTGTTTCGGATTGGAACCAGCATTGAAGAAATTATGGCAAAGAGGCCAGAAGCCGCCATTGAAGCCCGTGGACGACGACGCGGTGAAGCGCATCGCCGCGTCCGGATTATTCAACCAGGAGCGAAAAGCGGCTGGGAAACGGGTCGGCATCGCACTTTGGCGGTCCATCTTTGTCATCCTGCTCATGGCCGTTTTTTATCTGGCCTGGAAACCATCGCCAGCCATCGCGCTAGTGCCATGGATGCCGGCGATGCTCGGAAGTTGGTTCGACCAGCACGATTTCACCAAAAACGTGGTTGGCTTCGGAATTCTCGCCGCAGCGGGATTCATGGCCTGGAAACGACCCAGCCATACTGGAAATCAAAAGAGCTTGCGCCGTCTAAAGACCTTCCCGAACGGAAAATTGTTCGTGGCGTTCTGCCTGCTCGTAGTGGTCCTGGAGTTGGGACAGCTTACCCTGCCGAAGCGGAACTGTGACTGGGTGGATGTGCTTGCCGGATGGTCGGGGGTCGCCTTGGCTTGGTGTTTGAATCGCGTCAAGGATGTGGTTGTGGCCACAGGCGGGTCCGCTGCCGGGGCCGCGCGTTCCAAATTTCTTGCGGCAGCCGACCGGCGTTCATAGGCCAAGCGTGCTTGGGTGTCCAAAGGGTTAAGATATGGTGACCAATTTTGTTCCAGGCTTCAGTTTGGATGTGACGCTGCTTCACCTCGTTGCACATCAGAGACTTTCGTTGACGGCGGGGCAGGACATGAAAAGGTCTTCGGTGTCCGGAAACTAAAATCAGCGGGACGAGCTCTGCGCTAACATCGCGGGATGATTTCAGAATCATCTCGCAAGAAACTGAAAGTTACTGTATGGGGAATCAACTATTCTCCCGAGGTCGTTGGGATTGGTCCTTATAACGCCGCGCTTTGCGACCACCTTCTGGCACAAGGCCATTCGGTCTGCATGGTCACTTCGTCCCCGTATTATCCCGAGTGGAGGAAAAATCCGGCGGACAGGCGCCGGGTTTTTCGCAAGGATCACATTGCGGGGGTGGAGGTCCACCGCTGCTGGCATTACGTTCCCCAACGGCCAACGACGTTGAAGCGAATCTTGCACGAGGGCAGCTTCGCGCTGGTTTCTTTTTTGCGGCTGCTCTTTTTGTCGAAACCGGACGCATTGATTGTGATAACGCCGCCGTTGCTGCTCGGCACCGGAGCCCGGTTATTTTCATGGTTGCACAAGGTGCCCTATGTGATTCACGTTCAGGACCTGCAACCAGATGCGGCCGTAGGGATGGGGATGCTGAAACCGGGGCTGTTGATTCGATTACTATATCGCCTGGAGGCCTTCGCCTACGGGAAGGCGGCTCGTGTCTCCGGCATCAGCCAGGGGATGGTCACCGCCTTCAAACGCAAGGGCGTGCCGCCGGAGAAAACCGTCTATTTTCCAAACGGCGTCCACCTGCCGGTGGCAATGCCGCTGAAGGGAGCGTTCCGTCGGCGTTTGAACCTCTCACGTGGCGATTTCCTGGCCGTTTACTCTGGAAACCTGGGCGTCAAGCAGGGATTGGAAATTCTGATTGAGGCGGCGCGGCTTCTCCGCGACTCGCGAATCCGCCTCATCATCTGCGGGGAAGGCGCCCAGCGCGATTTTCTGGCGAAGCAGATCGCCGCCCATCAGTTGTCCAATGTCATCCTGTTGCCCCTGATGAATCGGCAAAATTACGAGGAAATGCTGGTGGATGCCGATTTGTGCTTGATTACGCAACAGAAAGGTTCGGGAGCCTGCTTCCTGCCGAGCAAACTCCTGTCCTGCCTGGCGCATTCAAAGCCGGTTTTGACGGTCGCGGATGAATCAAGCGAACTGGCGGTGGCGCTCCAAAATGGCGGCTTTGGACGGAATGTGGAGCCAGGAAATCCGGCGGAGCTTGCCAGCACGATGGAGACGATGGCCAAAAATCCGGAAATGCTGCTTGAATTCGCGGAAGCCGGATTTCGATTCGTCGAGCAATTTGAATTCGGGCAAGTACTAAGCCGTTTTACCCAGCAACTCGTCTCGCTAACGACCAGCGCGCCGGTTTTTTTAGTGGAAGCGCCGCCGGAAAAGGAGGCAACAGAGCCAGTTGGAGTTTGAGCGGGAGTTGCGGAACAAAGACAATTGCCATGCGGAACTGGGGTCAGCCATGATTCGTCGAAAGCCATCAGCATGAATTCAATGATCAGGCGATTGTGCAGCGGAAGTCGGTTTCGCCGGAGGCCGGTGCATTGAGCGGCGGACCGATGGCAGGGGAATTCTCCATGCGCCAATCCAATCCTGCTGTAAGCCTGAGCGAAGGTGGGAATGCTGAAATTTCCCAAGGCAGGGCCGGAAAGAAGGGGCTGGTTCTTGTGTTGCTGGCCTTGGCGGTCTGTTGGGGGTTCGTGTTCAACGAGTTGCGCGTGGATTGGACAATCAATCCACAGTATGGCTATGGCTGGTTTGTGCCGCTGTTGGCATTGGGTGTGTTCCGGTTCCGATGGAGTTCACGCCCGGATGCTGTGATTCCCAAAACCAGCCGAAGTCCAACCCTGCTGGCGGTTCTTGCGCTGTCCATCCTGCTGCCCATCCGGCTGATCGAAGAGGCGAATCCGGAATGGCGGCTGGTCCAGTGGACTCACGCGCTCAATATGGTTTTGGTGACCCTTTGCGGGTTGTATTATGCCGGCGGGTGGCCGTGGGTCCGGCATTTTGCCTTTCCAGTTGGTTTTCTTTTGGTGGCCGTCCCCTGGCCCGTCCCGCTTGAACAAACGTTCGTCCAAAACCTGATGCGGGTGGTGGCGGGAATCACCGTTGAAGCCGTTGGCCTTTTGAACATACCGGCGGTGCAGCATGGGAACATCATCCAAATCAGCGCCGGGCTCGTGGGGGTTGACGAGGCTTGCAGTGGAGTCAGGTCGCTGCAGGCGGCGCTCTTTATCTGTTTATTTTTGGGTGAGATGTACCGGCTGGCATTTGCTCGCCGCGCCGCGCTGCTCGGCCTGGGCTTTCTGGCGGCGCTCGTTTGCAACGTGGCACGGACCTTTTTCCTCGTTTGGTCCGCCTCCCGTTATGGGTTGGACCGGATGCACGCCCAGCACGACGCCGCCGGGCAGATTGTGTTGGCGATAACCTTGCTGTGCTTCTGGGGCCTGGCCTGGATGTTGAAGCAACGCGGGACGGTTGAAGTAATCCAGCGGGCCGTTTCAACTCATCCCAGGGTTCCGCCAGCGCGCTTCGCACTTGGCGTTTTAGTGTGGATCCTGGCGGTCGAATTTGCCACGGAAGGCTGGTACCGTCTTCACGAGGCCAGGGTGGTCGAAAATGCGCATTGGTCCGTGAACTGGCCCGAAAGTCCAGGCAACTCAGAAGCAGTGCCGATTGATCCAACGGTCCAAGCCACGCTCCGCTGCGATGAGGGACGGGCTGAAACCTGGCAGGATGCCACCGGGAACCGGTGGCAGGCATTCTTCTTTCGATGGGCCCCGGGCCGGAACTCGGCCCAACTGGCCAGCGCCCACACACCCGACATTTGCCTGCGGGGGATTGGTTACGAGCTAACCAACGACCTGGGACTCCGAACCGTCCCGGTTGGAAACCTGAAGCTGCCTTTTCACCAGTACGGATTCAATCGCGGACCGGTTCAATTGCATGTTTTCTATTGCCGTTGGGAAGACCGGTTGGCGACGCAAGCTCACGACTTGATCGAAGATGGGACGAAGGCAAGCCGCATTCGTGCCGTTCTGGCCGGCCGCCGCCATTTGGGACAGCAAGTCCTGGAGGTCGCCATCAGCGGGCCCGAAAATCCGGACGAAGCCTTGGCAGCGCTCGAAAGGCAGCTTCCGCAGATCATCCAGCGATGACGGGAAGCGTCGGCAGGCGCGGCTGATATAATTGGGTGACGGTTCACGTTCATCCACGCAACAAAAACCCACGTTTGCCAATTCCCATGGCTAAATCATTTATGGACAGCGGCTTCTGACTTGGCCCTGATGTGCCGCAAGTTGCGCAACCTTGTCCTGAGAATGGAAGACAATTTTGCCGGAAACGTGGGAGGATTTTGAAGTCGAGTGACTTTAAAAGACCGGCATTGACAATTCGTGAATGACCACAACCTGCAAATGAATCCATGAAACCCATGAAAATGAAAAACCTTAAAAGCCTGGCGCCAGCATTGGCAGCGGTGTGCGCTTTTGGGCTGACGTCTGCCTCGGTGGACGCCGCCTTCATACCGCTGGGACGAACGAATTACTTCCAGAATTTCGATTCCCTGGTGAGTTCCGGCAAGTCCAAGAACCTGCCATTGGGTTGGGCCATCTCAAGTCAGGATGGCTATATCTATGCGGATAACGGCAGTGGGACCACGGGCGATATATATAGTTACGGGAATACGGGCAGCGGCAATCGCGCGCTCGGAATCCTGAATAATGGCAACAGTAGCGTCAATATATTCGGCGCCGCTTTTCAGAACACCGGCAGCAGCGCGATTAACAGTTTGCACATCTCGTATACCGGCGAGGAATGGCGTCTGGGGGCGACGGGGCGAGGACAGGAAACCCTGCAGCTCCAGTACAGCCTCAATGCCAGTTCACTGACTTCCGGCACATGGTTCAATGCGCCGGCATTGAGTTTTTCCACTCCCAACCTCACCGGCGTAGGCGCGCACGATGGCACCCTGGCCGCCAATCAGACCCAGATTGCGGGAACGCTTAGTTTCCTGAACGTCCCGGTGGGCGGCACATTTTGGGTGCGTTGGGAGGACGCACCGACGACTTCCAATGGTCCCCATGACGGCCTGGCGGTCGATAATTTCTCAATTACTGCCGTGCCCGAGGTCTCAACGTTGTTTGCAGCTCTCGCTGCGACGGGATTTTTGGGCGTCGTTCTCTGGAAACAGGGCTCCCAGGGACTGAGCTTGGCCTGAAGAGAACGGATACTCGGACGGCCACGGACGTAGTAGAACCCTAACCAACTCGAAATGAAAATAAATACAGTCAGGTCCAGAAAAGTATCAGGGCTGGCATCAATACTGGCCTCCGCCGCTCTGGCGGTCGTGCTTCAGTCAAGTGTTCAGGCGACCCAAAACACAAAGTTCATCTCCACCGGCAATCTTATAACCGCGCGGGCTTACCATACGGCAACCCTGCTTGGCAGCGGTAAAGTACTTGTTGTCGGCGGGGTGGACACCAATCTCAATCCGGTGGCGATGTCCGAGTTGTATGTGCGCAATTTAGGCGGGTTCACGAGTGGAGGGAATATGATCACGCCGCGCTCTCGTCACACGGCGACGCGGCTGTTCAATGGTATGGTCCTGATCGCCGGCGGCTTGGACGCCAATGGCAACCCGGTGGGCACCTTGGAACTGTACAATGCCACAAACGGGCAATTCGTCGCCTCCCATGCATCGCTGATAACGCCGCGCTACAACCAGACGGCTGTGTTGGTGCCCGACGGCAGCGGCAATGTGCTGATCATCTCGGGAATCGGCGCTGGCGGTGCTCTCAGCAGTGTTGAAATCTACAATGCAAAAACCGACACGATTACACAGGCTGCACCGCTGAACACGGGACGGTATTTCAGCACCTCCACGCCGGTGACCTCCCAGGGGAATATGAAGGTGTTGGTTGCAGGCGGATTTGACGCGAATGGGAATGTCCTGGCAAGCGCTGAGCTGTATAACCCAGCCACCGGACAATGGAGCTACACAGGAAACCTGATAACCGCGCGCTATGAAGCCGCTGATTCCGTGTTATCGACCGGCGGCGTTTTGATTACCGGCGGTAATGACGGCACGGGAACGCCCCTGGCGAAGTGCGAAATGTTCAATCCAGCCACCGGAAAGTTCGCCGCCACAGACAGCTTGGACAACGCCCGCGCCCAGCATACCGCCACATTCCTGGCCACAGGGAAGGTCCTGGTTGCAGGCGGCGTGGGAGTGGCCACGCCAAGCTTTCCACAGCAAGCGGAGGTGTTTAAATCATCCGGCAACAAGCGAATCTTCAGTGCTGGACAGTTTGATACCACCGGAAAGATGAAAACTGGACGTTTCGCGCACAGCGCCACGTTAATGGCAAACGGCCAGGTTCTTTTCGCGGGAGGCATAGGTTTGAACGGCACCCTCCAGAGTGCGGAAATCTTCCAGAGTTGGGCTGCTGAGGGAGGGGATGATGACGATGACAGTTGCGATGACTAGATCGGTAGCAGGCTGGTTTAAGCTTTAGATTAGTGATAGAGTGTGTATGGCGACGGGTAAAACCGTCGCCATTTTTGTTTAAACCGGGCAACTTGGCCAGCCTTCACAAACCAGGCGAGAGAGCCGACGCTTCCGGTAAGTTTTCCATGGCGGGAGAGCCATCTGTCAGCGGGCAATGAGACTGGAGAGCCCTTCGAGGTTGAAACAAGGGCGATTCCGCCTACTGAGGCTTCGACTGTTTCACGGCTCACTGGAGCAATTCGCAATTTGAAACGGCGTACGCAGATACGATGAATCTTGCGTTCAGCTTCAACGCTGCTCTTTCTGTCCACGGCCCGGCTTGGGCACGCCTCCACCCTGGCCTTTACCGCAGTTGATCGCGGTACTACAGGCTGGCTTTGGCCATGCGGACCATTTCTTTTTCCTCGGGCAGCAGTTTGGCCGCTTCGGCGCGTTCCAACGGCGCTTTGGCGCGTTCCTTGTGTCCAGACTGTGACTGGATGACACCGTAGTAGGCCGAGATCGACGGGATCTCCAGATACTCCGGCTTGATTCCGCTGACTACCTTCAAGGCTTCGTCGTGCTTGTCTTGCAGCAGCAGAGAATAAGCGTAGGTGGAGATGAAAAAGGGATTGTTGGTGGAACTATTGTAGACTTCGCCCGCCAGACGATACGCTTTTTCCAACTCGGTTTTTCGGAGCAGAAAAACGTTCGCCAGACAGTTTTTCATCTGAACATCGGAAGGGTCCACGTCACAGACCTTGGTCAGCACCGCTCCGAGCTCGATGGTGTTGCCCGCTTCATAGAGCCTGGCGACGAGCTGCTGCACCGCCCATTTTTCCCTGGGGAATTCCGTGGCGATCGCCTTCAGAATCTCGGTGCTTTCCAGCTTCCAACCCCACAGGCTGGTGACTTGGGCCAGACGCGAGAGCCGGTCGAGGCGGTGCGAAGAGTCCGCGAGCGCTTTGCGCCAGGCGGTTTGCGCGGCCAGGTCCTGTCCCAATGACCGCCGGGCCAAAGACTCGAGCGCGAAACGAACTGAATTCATCTGATCCCAGTCCGCCTTTTCCACCAACCCGAGGAGGCCCTTCCAGTTCTTCATGGCAACCAGGCAATCGGCCATGACGAGCGGCGCAGGGGCGTTGGTCTGAGTTGAAATTGGCAGGCTTTGAAGCCACTCCAAAGTGTTGGTCGGGCCAGTGGCGGTCTCCATCCAGGATCCCAGCGCGTAGGCTTGGACAGGCGATTTTTGCGCTTCCTCCTTCAAAGCGGCGAGCCACGACGAATAGTCCGGGCTCCCGGCTCGGCGCAAGATCCGCAGGTGGACGATCTTGTCATCAAATGCCGCATCCCGGTTGTCCAGAATTTCCTTGGAGTACTTGAGGGCTTTATCGGTGTTCTGGTGCAACGAAGCGTCCTCGATCAGGTGCCGCAAGGCGGCTGCCCGCAGCGGCGAATTGGACGGGATTTGCTCAAGGGACGACCGGGCTGCATTCGCCACGGCTTCATTCGTGGAAGCGAGCCGGACTGTGGCGAGGTTCAGGACCACGGCCTGATTGGCCGGTTCGAGCCGCAAGGCTTCCAGATAGTTGCTCTCCGCGCCGCGGGCATCTTTCCTTTCCCAGTCCAGCGCGCCCAAAAGCTTGAAGTACGTGGCGGAAGACGCGGCCTTGTTCTCGATTCCCGTCAAGGCCATGGCGGCACTGCCTGAATCCTGCATTTTCAAGGCAGTTCGAGCCCAGGCAAAGCGATAGTCCAGATTATTGGTTTGCAGCTCAGCGGCATGGATGCGCCAGCTCAGCGCGGCGGGCACGCCGACCGCTTCAAGCGTATCCGCCATCAATTCGCTGGCGGGACCGCTTAAAGGGTTCAGTTGAAGCGCGCGTTGCAGGCACAATGCCGCATTCTGGAAGTCTTTTTTTTCTACGTATTGGCGGGCCTGCCCCACCAATTTCCGCTCAGTCGCTTCCTTGTAGGTTTTGCGCCCAAACCATCCGATGGCGGCTACTGCCGCCATGACCAGCAAGAACATCAGCATTTTCCTGGTTAGATTGCTCATAGCTATCTTAGCTTTTTTGGAACCATCAGTTGCATACATCAACGGTTTCAATCGGCCAGTCTATTGGAATCAGCAGTTACTAAAATGAAATTTCCGCGTGTGACTTCAAGCAATCGGACATGCCGTGAACGGCTGCTTTAGTGCCTGCTTTGCAAGGAGATACGCAATCGAATTTAACTTTTAGGAGCTACCGATTCGCGCGAGGTAACCGGATTTTCACCTGACCGCCACAAATGAAACCGATTTGAAGCATTGCCATCGGTCCCATCGGCGAATTGCAGAAGCCCGAGCTAAGGTTTGTACAAACGGTAGAATGCGGCTGGACCCGTCGCGTCGTTGGTAACCACCCAGTTATCGCCCGAAATCACCGGCAGGTTGGTAACCGGGTTCCACGTGTTGCTGAAAATGTCGGCTTTAGTTTCCAGGACAAAACCAGCCGATGCGGCCGGCCATGAAAGAATGATCTGACCCGCCGCACTGGTGGCCTGCAAAGACACTGTGCTCACGCTTGTGATTTGGCCAAGACGTATCGTATTATTATCGGTATCGGCGACATAAAGGCGCTCTGCCCGGTCAAAGGCGATTCCACCTGGATTATTGAACCGGGCGTCACTACCGATGCCGTCAGTGGAGCCCGGCACGCCGGCCTTTCCCCCCACCGTCGTCACGACCCAATTGGAACCCGTGGGTACGATCCTGCGGATGGTATGGTTGAGGGAATCGACGACCAACAAGTTCGTTTGCCCCTCCAGAACGAGGCTTCCCGGGGAGGCAAAGCGTGCCTGCTCATTGGTGCCATCGGCGGTTCCGAAAAGTCCGGGCGAGCCGGCAATGGCGATCACCTGTCCTCCGGGAGCAATCTTTCGAATGGTGTTGTTGCCGGCGTCCGAAACATAAACCGCTCCCGCCCCATCCACCACGATTGAGGTCGAATGGTAAGGGAGTTGATTGGTGCCAAACTGGTTGGACGAAACTGAATAAGCGCCAACAGATCCCGCCAAAGTCGTCACCGTCCGGTCGGTAGCAATTACCCGCACCCCATTGGTGCTGTTTTCCGCCACGTACACATTGCCGGCGCTGTCGATGCCAAGTCCGCAGGGATGATGGAAGAGGGCGTTTGTGCCGACGCCGTCCAAAAACGGCGGCGCCAGGGGCAGGACGAAAACGTTGGTGGCCGCACCTGAGTAGTTGGTGAAGAGTGGAGTCATGGAAACGGCCATCGAAATGTTCGTCACGCCCCCGGCCACGTTGGTGATCGGCCCGGCGTAAACCGTTCCGGCCCTTCCTGCCAGCGTGGTTACCATCCAGTTGCTTCCTTTCGGGACTATTTTTCGAATCTCATTGTTGGAAAAATCCGCCACGTAAAGATTCGTATTGGCATCCACGGCAACGGCCGCCGGAAGCCGGAACGAAGCGTCCGTGCCGAGACCGTCTGTGCTTCCGGGCGGATTGGTTGGCATTCCTGCAAGGGTGGTCACGTTCCCGGTTGGACTTATCCGGCGGATGCAGTTGTTTTGCGTATCAGCCACATAGGCGTTCGTGGCGTCATCCACCGCAATCCCCAAAGGACCGGAAAACCGGGCGCGTGTTTGGAAGCCATCGTTGCTGCCGGAACCTCCCGCGGCGCCGGCCAAAGTGCTCACGACTCCGGCGGGCGTGACCCGGCGGATGGTGTTGTTAAGCGAATCGGCCACGTACAGGACGCCGTTGGTAAGCACGGCCACGCCCTGCGGTTCATTGAAGCTGGCGTCAGTCGAGCCGTCAGCGCTGCCGGCCGCGCCCGAAATCCCGGCCAGCGTGCCTTGCGCCCAGTTGGTCCCCGTCCAAGTGATTTTCTGAATCGTATTGTCCCCTGGAGCGGACACGAACAGGTTGCTCGCAAGATCAACGGCGATGCCCCCGGGAATACTTACGGTCAGCAGCGTGGTCGTAACCCAGTTCGTGCCCACGGGTTTGATCTTTCGAATCTTGTTGTTGCCGGTGTCCGAAACATAAAGATTCCGGTTGGCATCGATAGCGATGCCCGAAGGCCAGTAGAAGCGGGCAGCGGTGTTGGTCCCGTCCTGATTTCCGATGACGTTGGTCAAGCCGGCGATGGTTGTTCCGACCCAATTGGTGCCGGACAGGGTCAGCATGCGGATGGCGTTGTTGTGGGTGTCCGCAATATAGAGCACGCCGTTGGCGTCCACGGCCACGGCCGATGGCAGATTGAACAGCACGCCGCCATTAACCCCGTTCGAGCTGCCGGCTACGCCGGGCGAACCCGCCAGCGTGCTCACCATTCCCCCGGCGCTGATTTTCCGAATCGTGTGGTTGGCAGTGTCCGCCACGTAAACATTACCACCGCCATCCACCGCCACTCCTTGGGGATTTGCGAATCCGGCTTGTGAACCGGGGCCGTCGGATCTGCCTTGGACGCCCGGCATGCCGGCCAGCGTGGTCACCACTCCTGTGGGGTCGATTTGGCGGATGGTGCTGTTCTGTGTGTCCGCCACGTAAACATTCCCGGCATTGTCCGCCGCCACACCTTGCGGGAAATTGAATCGCGCCTGATTGGTGGGTCCGTCCGCACTGCCATAACCGGCGTTGCCAGCCAGGGTGCTAAATAGGAATGCCTGCGACCACAGGCTCTCCGTGCCCGCGCTCCATAGGCACAAGGCAATCAGGCTGCAAATCACTCGTTTCGAGAGTAACGACATGGAGAGCGAGGTGGTTCGTGAAAGGGATGAGCTTTTGGGTCTGGAGCGGCTTGTGCTCCAACACCGGCCAATCAGAACCTGAATCCCAAATCAACCTGGACGATGTCATATTGGTTGATTGGATTCATCTGAGGGATGTCCTGGTTGCTGCCGCCAGTTCCCAGGTTCTTATTGATGCGTTTGGCATAGCCATAACGAATCGTGCCGATCAAGTTATCGGTAAAACCGTAGGCGAAAGCCGCATAGACCCCCTCCAGGTTGCCGCGGCCTTCAAAAAAGTCCGAATCCAGGAGATTGGGATCCAATGCGTATTGCTCGACATGCTGCCAGTAAGTCCTGAACTCCCAGCCATTCTTTCGGGAAGTGCTTCCGTACACCAAGCCCAGGCTGTCCTTGTTGCCAACGGCAAACCCCACTTGATAAGCCTTAACATCATTCCTCTGCGGTGAAGGAATGCGGATGAGCCCGCTGGTGTTCGGGAATAACGTTGTGCTTTGCTGGGCGTCGAAAGCTGACTGTGCCCGATCCGCTCCCTTGAGGTTTTGGGCGTAATCACCGAAGAGCCTCAGATTGATGTTTTTCAATTTGTAATTAAACTCAAACGGAACATCGAGAATGAGGAGGCTGTTGATGCCGGTTTGGTTGGCAAAGAAACCGTCCGACGAGGCAGACTGCCCATTCGCGAGATTAACGAACGGTGAACCGCCGTTCTGGCTGTTGGTCGAACCTTGTCCCACGAAGATTCCGTTGAAGTCCGGGGTGGGATTGCCGAACCGGTTGGCCGCCGATACCCCGTGGCCGGTGTAGTTATACAAGGCAGGCGCTGCTTTGAAGGAAAACCCTTCGGTTACATGATAGGTAAAGCCCAATTGCCAGGCCAAAAGAAGCGGCGGCGTGGTGTTGGTGTATCCCAGAATATTGAAGTAACCCGGCGCAAACTGGGAAGGATTGATGTCCTGGTAAAGATACTGGCCGAAGTTGGCGAACAAATCCACAGCGCCCACGGTGTGCTTGAAGTGCTCGGCCAGCCCTTCCGGATTGAGATCCGTGTCCCAGAGCATGGGCGTGGTGTAAAGCGGCTGCGGCATCTTGCCGGCGGTGACATCCAGCCAATCCGTCGGCCGCCAACCCAAATAAATCTGGCCGACATTGATGCCAGCGGTGGACTTGCCGAAGGGCCCCTGGTAGGGCGTCCCGCTCGAAGACGTGCCAAACGTGACCCAGGGAGATCGCGGATTGACGGCTGTATCCAGCCGGAAGCCGTAATAAAAATCATCGAATACTTCGCCGCGCAGGCCGAATCTCAGGGCGTAACGATAGCGTTTCAGATCAATGCTTCCGCCGGCCGGATCGGTGGCGGAACGGCCTTCATAGCGCAGCCGAATGTCCCCGAACAATTCCACATTCTTGATGGCTTTGTTCATTTTCCACCTGGATTCGAATTGGGGCATGACGGGCGCGTTCGTGCGTATTGCCTCGGCCTCCGCCCTGGTCTTGTCCGCTTCCTCCTGCGTAATAATCCCCTTCTTTACCAGGAGCTCGAGAGTGGGATCTGCCATCTCCGCGGACCAACCATTGGTCATCGTACAGCCCGCGATAATGGCGGCAAAACACACTATCCTTCGGAGCAACTGATTCGTGCCAGGTCGGCAGCGGTAACAATTCGCTCCCCGGCTTTCTGAGTTTAAGTTTCGCATTCGGGGTACGGTAAGTATTAGAAGCAACGATTTGATGTCGTCAACGTAAATTTGTCGTTACGAACCTCCGCAGCGGCCCTGCGCTTTGGCTGTGAACAAGTCCGGCAGTTTTCACCACCGGTGGACCCGATAGAAACGCTGCGGGGACGTGGTAACGTCCATGAATCGCACGTTCGCGCCGTTGCCGGCCTTTAATGGCTGCGGAATCCAGGCGCTATCGGAGAGTGAATTCTTGTATTCCAGCCGATAGACCCTGCCATTGCGCGTGGGCAGCGAAACGCTGAACGTGTTGGTGACGAAAGCAGCGCCAGCCAGCGTTCCCACAGCCGTGGGCGGCGTGCCGCCGACCAGCGCCAGGCTGTGCACCAATCCAGCAGCAATTTGAACTACGTTCGACAGCCCGCTCGGCACGATATTTTGGCCGAAGGCCACGTTGTTGGAATTGGCATTCGGACCGCTTGCTCCCCAAGCCACCACCGTTCCGTTGCCAAGGAGCGCCAGATTGTGCCAACCCCCGGCTGCGATCGCCACCACATTGCTCAATCCCGCGGGCACATTCGTTTGCTGGTAGTCGTTCGCCCCCCAAGCCACCACCGTTCCATCCGCCTTGAGAACCATATTATGGGCCGCTCCAGCCGTAATGGCCACTACGTTGGACAAGCCTGGCGGCGGGGTCGCCTGACCAGAATCATTCCGACCCCACCCCCTCACGGTGCCATCGGACAGCAACGTCAGACTGTGCCATCCGCCCCCGGCGATGGCCACCACGTTGGAAAGGGATGCGGGCACACGTGTCTGCCCATAATCAGGGTCGATTCCGATGCTCGAATCGTTCGTGCTCGTTCCCCAGGCAACGACCATGCCGCCAGATGTCAACGCCAGCGAGTGGAAATACCCACAGGAAACCGCCACCACATTGCTCAAGCCGTGGGGTATATCCGTTTGACCGTAAAAATCATCGCCTGCGGCTGCCACGGTCGAGTCCCTTTGCAGCACGACGCTGTGCAACCTCCCACAGGCAATGGCCACGTAATTGGAATCGGGAAAAAAGTCCGTTTGCCCCAGCGTGTCATCCCCCCAGGGGGTCAGGGTACCGTTGGCGTTCAACGCCAGACTGTGACGCCAGCCGCCAGCCACCAACACGGCATTCGTCAGACCGCCGGGAACGATGGATTGCCCGAAATTATTGAAGTCCGGCGGATTGGACACAAACGTGCCCGCTCCCCAAGCGCGCACGCCGGTTCCTGCGCCCGCGTCGCACTCAACAGCCACGCCCCAGGCCAGCAACAGGGCCAAAAGCCAGCATCCACAGGGTTTTTTGCAGAGTTGAAGGCGTTTCATTGCGGCCCCCACTCTCGTTGATGGATTCGCATTCTGTCAAATTGGTTTTGGGGCAAACGCGCCTGGCGGTGTAACTCCACTTCGCCCAACACAAGCAGTGCGGCTCTGGCGATCCACGACCCCGCTTGGCATTCGGCATTGGCCATGGTCATTATATCTCCTTTCCTCAATTCCGAATTCCGCACTCCCCACACCGCATTTCATCTATACCCCTCCGGACCCGTCCCAAGGCCGATAAACATTTTGAATTCTTCACTTTCAACCCGTCCCAAGCGCCCTAGACTCGTCCCAAAGCCTCCGATTCGTGCTCGTCCTCGTCGTCGTCCTCGATCCCCTCTTAGCTGGAACGATCTTGAACTTTGGCTTACCAAGCCGAAGCTTCCCCAGCGAAGGCGTACCAGCCAAGCCTTCCGGCAATCCCCTAAAGCAACCTTTCAGCAACAGGCACAGCCGAAACTGTATTTGGCAGCCGATGGCATGCGTAAGTTATTCAACCCGAAAATGTTGCGAGTGCGTGCGGCAAGTCTTAAACCTTTCAAACCGTGTCCTCAGGGATGACGCACATTTTGGTTGCTTCCGATAAAGTTTGGGACGCTGGTCCATGGTAGTGGTCTGGCGCATGCAAATAACTGAAATCGTAGTAACCAAAATAACATGAACAAAATAACCAAAGCTGCAGTTATCGCAGCGGGTGTGGCGCTGGCCTGCGGGGCTGCCCATGCTCAAATCGCACCTAATGACCTGATCCTCGGGTTCAATCAGCAGGGAGTTTCCTCCTCGGACTATATTGTCGATCTCGGCAATATCTCGAGCAGCGTGGGAGTCGGCGGCACCCAGATCGTGGACCTCAGCTCCAAGATCAGCATCAGCGCGTTCAACTCCGCCTTCTCGAGTCCCAACGGCGTGGCGGCGGGTTTCGCGGGTGGCAATAACGGCATCGGAACCAAGGATGTGTTTGTCACTCAGCTTCGCTCCGGGGCAAATCCGGCTTCTGTGTCAGGTTCAGTGACGCCCGCGAATCCGAATACCGCGTCAGCCATCAGCACCGCCGCTGCCGCTGTCAACGCAATCACCCCCTTGGGTGTGGTGGGATCCGGCAGCGGGACCACCTGGTCCTCCCAGGTAGCTCCTAATGCCAGTGACATCACCGGCACTCCATTTCTGACTCAGCTCGGCATCAACCCCAATAGCGTCATAACCGGTGGCACCGTTGTGGAAGACCTGTATCAGGACAACCGTGTGGGCAGCCTGGGTCAAAGCGGTTGGACCTACGATGGTTTCTTGACACTCACCTTCTCGGGCGGCAACGAATCATTGACCTTCACTCCGGCCGGTTTCGTGCCGGTTCCTGAACCCGCCACTTATGGCTGGCTCGCGGGCGCTGGTCTTCTGGCGCTCTCTCTTCGCCGTCAACTCGGTCGCAAGACTGCCTGAGGTTCATTTGACCCCAGTTAAACCAAAACCAAGAATCAAACAGAATAATAACAATATGAAAAAATCCCTGATAACCGCCGGCCTTCTGGCCCTCGGCCTCATCTCCACCGCCAGCGCGAACACCATCGTGACCCTCACCGGTTCGACGGCGTATCGTGCTGTCGTTTACCAGGCCTGCACCACCCCAGGGGTGGTGTTCGCTTCCGCCGCTTCCGGCGCTCCGGCCGATGTCGCCGTCGTTTCCACGCCGGCCAACCCGAATAACAATGGCGCCAACGACATTGTTTACGAAGGCTACATCAAGAACACGGACGGGACCTACACCTTGTACGACTTGGTTTGCTCCTTCACCGGTTCGGAAGCCGGCATTGCAGCGGCGGCCCAGTCTGCCGGCATTAACAACCCCACCCCCGCCTTCAACGGCGGCACCAGCCCTCTGCCGGGCGTGCCCCCCAAGTATCTGACCCAGGCCAGTGGCTGGCAGACCAAGGGAGACGGAACCACCACCGTACCCCACACCACGGACCTCGCCATGGCGGATACCTCGCAAGCCGTTTCCTTGACCAAGTCGGTCGCGGGAACGGCTACGGAATTGGCCATCCCGGGCGGCGGCACCGGCATTGTCGGCATCGTTCCGTTCGTATACATGAAGGGTCACAACAGCGCCCCGACGACCAGTTCCTGGGGTCACCTCGTCAACATCACTCATGCGGCGGTTCGCGTTGCAATTCAGTCCGGCGCGCAGGTTCCCCGTTTGTTCACCGGCAATGCTGGTGATCCAGACACGGACCAGGTGATTGTCGTGGGCCGCAACATCGGCTCCGGCACTCATGTGAACCAGATGCTGGATCTCGGAATTCCGGTTGCCACACCAGTTGATCAGTTCGCCATTAACTCCACCTATTCCGCGGCTGGCGTGCTCACCCAGAATGGTGTCATTGCCTACACCGACGCCAATGTCCTGGAAGTTGGCGCGGATGGTTTTGATAGTGGTGGTAGCGTTGCCAACTGCCTCAAGTGCGATGGCAAAGGCTCCGCGTTCATCCCCATTGGCATGCTGGGTCTCTCCGATGCCTTTGGGTTGCCGATCCACACTGGCGGTGCTGAAGCCGGTGGCGCTGTAGCTCTCCCCCTGGATGGCGTCACGGAATCAAACGGCGCGGTTGAAAATGCGCAGTACGGCGATTGGGGTCATGAGCACATTTATGGCAAGCATGGCCAGCTCTCGACCGATCCCGGTGGCATCGTCGGAGCACACGTCCGCACCGGAATTACCTCCACGCTCACCACCCTTGGTTGGGGAACTGTGGCGGCCACGCAGGACATCGGCATCCCGACCAGCTTGATGCACTGCGACAAGCCGGGTGACGGCGGCGATCCGGCCCCGCTGTAAGCGTCCAGTTTGAGATTCTTCGGAATCACACACCAGCGCGGATCACTGATCCGCGCTGGTTCTTTTCCTGGACTTGCATAATACCCCGGTTTTCTGGTCCTCAATAATAGGCTATTTTTCCCAACGAGCATCATTCCGGCCATGAAACGCGCGCTCAAAATCTCCCTTCTGGTCAATGTCTGCCTAGCGGCGCTGGCTCTGTGGCTGGCGCGCTACGCGCGGATGGGTGCGGCGAACTCGTCTGCTGGCATCACCGCCGTGAGCGCGCCCGACGCCGGCAGCCCGCCCTCGCAACCCATCAAGCAACCAATCCGGGAAAGAACTACTTCCGACCGGCCGCAACGTTTTCAATGGGGCCGGCTCGAATCCAGTGATTATCGCACCTATATCGCCAACCTCCGCGCCATTGGCTGTCCCGAACAGACGATCCGGGACATCATCACGGCCGATGTCGATACCCTCTACGCGTCGCGGCGTCGGCAATTGCAGCAAGAGCAGGCGGGCGGGCGGGACCCGTTGGCGTTGCAAACGCAATTGCAGCGACTTCAGAGCGAAGAAACCGGGGTCCTCCTGGCGTTGCTTGGGCCGGCCGAGCCAGCTCAAGAACCCATTACAAACCCGAACCCAGTGGCAGCAGTGCCTCCCATGCGGCACAACCGGTTCGGCCACGCCCTGGGCAACACCGAGCCCATGCCCCTTGTTTTCCAGGATCCAGGACCGGAGATGGAGCTCAACCCCACCCAACGCGAAATCATTGACGACCTCCGCACGACCTTCAACGATGAGCTAAAAGGCCTTGATCCCGCCTCTGAGGAGTATCGCCAGCGCTGGCAGCAAGCCCAGAGTAACGCCGATCAAAGGATGAACGCTCTGCTAGGCAATTCGGTCTGGATGGAATACCTGGTGAAAGCGAGGAATCAGCATCCCAACGCGCCGGGAATCAGCCCGTAAGTGGGTGCGCCGTTCAGCGGAGTGCACCTGCCCCCGCAGCTTTCTCTTCGTGCTCGTCCTCGTCGTCGTCCTCGTCCTCGATCCCCTTATAAATCGTTACCGAAAACAGCAAATCCATCCCGCCCGCGTGAAAGCGGTTCACTATTTCACCCCAACCATCGTCTTGTTGTCCTTGGTTCTGGCGCGGAATTCGTCCAACAGGCGCTCACCCTCGGCCAGCTCTTTCGGGGTCATTTTATGGGCCAGATCATATTCCTCCAGGTATTTGGTCCCGACAATGTAGCCCTGGTCAGCGCTTAACTTGAGCAGCATGTACGCTTGAGACAGATCCCGAGGCACGGTACTGCCCTCGAGATAATACAAAGCCAGGTTTGCCTGTGCCTTGGCATCTCCCTTTTCGGCGGCCGCACGATACCAATTGACTGCCTCCCTGGGGTCCGGTTTCGAGAAGCCCAGGCCCTGCTCATATAACAGACCCAGGTTGTTCATGGCAGCAACCTGGCCCTGTGCCGCAGCCTTCCGCAGCCATTTTATCGCTTCCGGGTAGTTTATGTGGTTGGTGTGGTCGTTGAACGGCATGAAATAAACCTCGCCCAGGGCGGCTTCCGCATCAGCGTAGTCTTGTTCCGCGGCTTTTCGCCACCATTTGAACACTTCGTCCAAGTCCTTGGCCACGCCTCGCCCGCTGTAGTAAAAGCGGCCCATCGCGTACTGGGCCATCGCATTCCCCTGCCCGGCCGCCTTGCCATACCATTTCATCGCTTCCTGGGGGTCCTTCCTGACCCCAAGGCCGCGGCCAAAGTACGAGCCGAGGAGTACTTGGGCATTGGTGTATCCCTGCTCGGCCGACTTCGTCACGTATTCGACCGCCTTGGCATAGTCCTTCTCAACTCCCGTTCCCCGCTCGTAGCATCTGCCCAGATCGTACTCCGCCTTGGCGTCGCCCTTTTCGGCCGCGGCTTTGGTGGATTCAAACGCCGCGTCCTGCGCCCCAGGCACGCCCCATGGCAGCGACCACATCAAAAAACCCACCGCAACACAGAGCATTCCCGACCGAAAAAAATGAGTTGTTTTCATGGTGCGGGAATAATGTTTTCCAGTTTCCACGCCTGCAAGTTACAAGTTGTCTTCCCCGGTTACGGATGGCCGCGATTGGTTACGAAATGGCGCGTTTTAAGCTCGCGCCGGGACATCCAAGGCGCGCTTTTCTGAATACGTTGATTCGGAGTGACTTGCAATGTGGAGGACAGTGTCTTTTCAGTGCAAATCGATGTCTTAATACAGGAAGTTGAACCGCCTTTGGATCGATATAGTCCAGCCGGTCAAACACTGAAAACACGAATTGTAATATGCGCTTATCAACAAACTTCTCTCGCTTGCTGCGACTCGCCGCCTTCGGATTGCTGCTCTTACCCGAAATTGCCGGAGCCCAATTTTTCCAATATTCCGGGTTCGGCGATCTGCTGGTGGGCTTCCGGAAAACCGGCGCCCATCAGGGCAACAATGAGTTGGTGGTCAATGCCGGCAATGTCACCAATTTGGTGGGCCTTGCACCTGGCGCGCAGGTCAACATCGCCCATTTTTCCTCCGCTCAACTCACCGATGCGTTCGCTGATGGCAACGGTGACCTGCAATGGTCGGTTTTTTCGACTTTTCAACTTTCGAGTCCGTGGGTGACCCCCGTCGGCACCTACGCCAAAACCACGCTTTGGCTTACTGTCCCCAGCCCGGCCACCAACGCGCAGTCCACGCCATTCGCTCGGACTGCATTTTCCCTCCAAGGCAATACCCGGCAAAAAATATTGGGAGCAGGTTCCGGAGCGTCTACTTATTCCACCGGGCTTGGCACCACCAATGCCGACAACAACTCGTTCCTGGTGCGGGAACCGCTGACCAATAACGTGAACTCCGGAACCTATAATCTCACCGTGTGGATAGGTGAGAGCAGCGATTCCACGATCGGTGATTTCAACAACGCCACCATCCCGGTTGAGAATACCACCCCGCACACCTTCACCAGCCCTCAGCGCTCCGATTTTTACCAATCCGTTCCCACGACCTTTGCTGATCCCAACAACGGCCAGACCTCCGGGAACGCGTACTTTGTCGGGTATTTCCTATTCTATCCGAACGGCACCTTGACCTTTACGCGGGCTCAAACCGTCCAGCCGCCACCGCCACCGCCACCGGTATTGGCGGTCACTCGTTCGGGGAATACCTCGACCATTTCATTTGGGACCACCAACGGAGCAACCTACAATCTGATCTATACCAATACCGCCGGACTTTCGGCGGCCCGCAGCAATTGGCCGTCGCTCGGCAGTCCCATCACCGGCAACGGCAGCACGATGAATTTCACCGATACCACCGCCGCTTCAAATCGGTTTTACAGCGTCACGGCCCACTAAACGAACGCATTGCCTCCCTTCTTTAAGGCAGGCCGCTGAAAAGGCGGCCTGCCTTTTTGCTTCCTCCATGTTTTCGGCAAAACCACAGCGCCGACGGCACGGCCTGGAAACGTCTGGTTCGATGCTAAACTTTTACACTCAATCAATGCCGGAGCGATGAAACGCCTGTGCACTCCCACCTTGATTGCTCCCGGAACCCGGGCGGTCCCGGACTGATGCGATTCGGCCTTTGGCCACATTGCATTCCGCACCGGCGACCTTGGACCTTTGACTTGATCTGCCAACGACTCCGTTATCCCTTGGGCAGAATGACAGTGACCCGCCCGACCCGACGCGTAAGCACCGGACTCTTGCCTTTTTTCTTCGTCAGATCGTCTTCGCTGGTGGTATTGCCCGTGACCTGCTGCTGTGCGGTGTCGTTGGCCGTTGCGGCGGCGGAGGTGGCCGCCGCGGTCGGGGTGGCTGAAGTTCCGAGAGTCGAAGCCGCGCCACCACCGTTGACCGAAACATTTTGGCTGAGCAACGTGGCTGTCACACCCTGGCTGCCGCTGGCGCTAACCCCGGCGATGCCGATGACGATGCCGGAAACCGTGCCACCCGCCGCGAGGTTGGCGGTGCCGCCGGAGAGGACCGTGCCGTTGAAATTTTGCGCGGCATTGATCGTTGAGTTCTGCCGGGAAATAACCAGTCCGCTGATGTTCCCGCTGGCAGTAACATTGACTGTTCCTCCGATCACGCCCGTGTCTCCCAAGTCAATATTGCCGACGAAACCCGGCGAGCCGGGTGTGGCCGGAGTGCCGGCGGTAAGGGTTACCGTGGGGCCGGCGGAAACGTTTCCGTTGAGGGCTTCCTGGAGAATGCCGCCCTGGCTGGCGATGATGTTGCCCCGGGGAGTCAGGATCGTAATGTTACCCGGCAAGTCGGCGCTCGGAACCCCGGCCGGCGGCACCGCCAGGGTATTCGCCAGGATGCCGCTGCCAAAAACCGTCTCGTTGAAGAAGCTTGCCTTGCCGGTAACCGGGTCGATATAGGTCAAAAACGCCTGGCTGGCGGACGACCCGCCGGTTCCGGCATTCACGCTCCCGCCGGTTGACTCGATGAAAATGTTCCCGCCATTGTAGGCTGCGATTCGGGAGCTTTGCACATTGATGTCCCCCCCGGCTATGACACTGACATCAGCGCCCGCACCGGTCGCCATGATGCCGTATCCCTCCTGCTTGCTGGCGGGATCGGGCAACAGGCCTGATGGCAGCGTGGAGCCGTCGAACAAGCCCTGGGAGCCCAGATTCATCGATCCGCCGCTCGTGACATTCACATTCCCGCCACCAAGACCCGCAATGGTGGACGTCAATATGTCGATATCGCCATCCACCTTAATATTGAGCGTGGCGCCTTTGGGAGTGATCGAAACCAGATTGTTGTATCGGCCGGCGCCTTCCTCTGCATCAGACACGCCGCAGGAAAAGATTCCCACGGCGTTGCCCAGGGAGATGGAGCCAGCGTGAATATCGAATTCCCCCGGACCACCGATACGATAGCCGGACTGCACTATACCCGCCGTTGACGCATCCTGGCTCTGGTTGGAGAGCTGCTCAATTATAAGTGGATTAACCCAGGAGATCTTCTGGGTTTTCAGATGGTCACCCTCCACAACCGGGTTGCCGGAACTATCATAGACCAGGACGGTCAGGAACTTCGTGTCCAGTTTCGCCAAAACGTCCGAGCGCATTTGCCCGGCGAAACCCAGACTTTGCGTGGCCGAGTCATAGACGAATCCCGGATTCGGGCTGCCACCCGGGAAAAGCTTTTTCCCGTTTACCCCTTGCGCGAATTGGGCCGCCGTCTCGTCGGGTGGTATCACCAGGTCCGAGGCTGTCACCGAGGGATCCAGCGCCAGATAAAAAATGGATGCCCACTGCGGGATGGCAGCGCTGTACTGAAGGGCGGTTGGAGGGTCTTTTAAAGGAACAAAAGTGAACACGCCATGATCAAATATTTGTCCAGCCACGTCGATGATGGTCTTGTCGCCAGCGTGTAGATTTTCACCTGAAAAGTTGCAATTCAGCATATCCCCATCAACCTTGATCCAGGTCTTCTTGGAGGCGAACAGGGTGAAGTTTTCCATGTTCCCTGAGATATTGAGCATCACGGGATTAGGATTGTTCAACTCAATGGGCACACTTCCATAGTCCGAAGCGTCAAAGACGCCGGTTTTCCATTGCCGCTGGGAACTGTCGGACATGATCAGTTGCGAAGATCCATTACCGGCCAGATTCCCGCCCGCCGCGGTGGTGATGTTGAGATCTCCATAAGGTGAAGGAAACAGGATGACGCTGCTCAGCAGGTTCACGCCACCCGCGCCGGCCTGGATGTCCAGGGTGGGAGGGTAAATAATCGGAACCGGTTCATTATTAAGTCGGGGCACATTCGCCCCAGTCAAATAAACGCCGTTTCCAGCCGCCAGACCAACCGAATCCTGCGGGTCGTAATCAAAGAGATGGTTGCCTGCCGCAACGGCAGGTTTCGTGGCGGTGTTATAGGTTCCGTTCGGATTCCGCACTTCCTGCAGGTAGATGTTTCCATTCGGCGCATAAAGGCTCCAGGAGCCCTTGATAAGACTCAATGCCACGTTTTGAAGGGAATTACCCACGTCCTGGCCGGCAGTGATCGTTCCCACGCCATTCGCCACCACATAATGCCCGAAAACACTGCCTCCAGCCGTAATGCTTACATTCCCCGGCTGCGGCCCAAATGCGCCCGAACCGGCATCGGTCGAAATCGTCCCGTTCGGCATATAACTGCTGACATTGCCGCCGGCGTTGATCGTCACGTTCCCGCCTGTCGCCGTGCTGATTCCGCCGAGAGATGAAGAAACGGAGTAATAAAAAGGCGCAGCCGGTGTAAGCCGGGAGGTGCTATAAACATACCCCGCGCCGTTTTGGCCGGTATCAACATCGCCATACTGGGTCGTTACTGCGATGCTCCCTCCGCGCGTGGTGCTTATGCCAGCCGTGCCGCTGGTTGTGTTTCCGACCCCGGCCCATCCCACCTGCACTTCATTGGCGGCGGACAAGCTGATGTTCCCCGTTCCGGCCTTGATCGAGGAAGAACCGATCAAATAAATCCCATCGCTGCCCGAAGCCGGGGTGGGCTGTTGTGGCGTGGCGACGAAGCCGGTGCCGGCATTCAGGCTCACGTTCCAACCGTTTCCCGCGCTAATGGAACCAGTGTCCAGAACATTGAGGTTCGCATCCAGCGTGCCGAAGGTAATATTATTACCGGCGGACATGTTCAATGTGGCGGAGCCGGAGTCTGGCGCCGTCAGGGTCAGGACCGAATTCCCATTGAGGAAGATGTTGCCGCCAGCCGCCAGATTCAATTGCGAGAGCGAGCTTGAGACAGTCCAACTCGTCCCGAGCGTAATGTCGTCGTTGGCTTTGAGGCTCAATTGCGAGAGTATCGCCGGCGTGGCCCAACTGGTGACGAGCGTGATGTAGTCTGCGATGACGCTGAATTGGGAAAAACCGCCGTTGATTATTTGGCTGTTGTAGTCGGCTTCCTGAACATCGTCCAGAGTGATGGTAGTTGGATCGATGGTAAGTCCCCCGCCGGTGAAGCCCGGCAAGGCCCGCGCATTGAGGCTTGAGTGGATCGCGGGCAGCAGCGCCGCGGAAATCTCCAGTTGGCCGCCATTACCGCCGTTTGGGCCGCCGGAGACGTCAATAGTCGAAGTGGCCTGGTCGGAAAAACTTTTGCCGGACTGAATCACCACCGAACCACCCGGACTGACGCCTCCCGTGTCACCCTTGGCACTGATGACTGAACCAGGACCCAGGTTCACCGCGTCACTGGCGACCAGTTCGATGGTCCCGTTCACCTCGCGGAGCGAGTTGGCCTGAACCAATCCCCCCTGATTCACCACCTGCGCATGCACGGCAATCGTGCCGGCGTCGGCAATCAGCTTGCCTGAATTGTCCACCGATCCTTCGGGCAGGATGACTTTGGCGCTCAAGCCAAGGCCATTCGGCCGCTCGGACACCAGCACTTCCTTGCCGGCGTAAAGACCGACGTTGCCTTCCGGCGCTGAAACCGTGCCGTGATTCTCGACGTCATGGGCGATCAAAAACACCGATCCCCCCTTGTCGAGATTGATCTGGCCGTAGTTGATGATTTTTGCGGCTGGCGGCGGCGCGTTAAAGTCCCAGGGACCGCCGCTGGAGAGGTCCGGCATCGGTATGGGCGCCGTGGTGAGGATCAACCCATGAGTGGTGATGGAAGCCTGGCCGCCGATATAAAAACCGGATTGGTTCTGCAGCACCACGTAGCCGTTGGCATTGAGATTGCCGAGTATTTGCGACGGGTTCGCATCGTTGATTCGGTTCCACACGAGCGAGGAACTGGACGGCTGGATAAAATCGGTGGTCTGGCCGAGGCCAATGTTGAAACTTTGCCAGTTGATGAACGTGCGGTCGGAAGTCCGAATGGTGAGCTGCGATCCCTGGCTGGAGAAGGAGGCAGTCCCCTGGCTCACCGTGGCCCCAACCGGGTTCGCGGAAGCCGCAAATGGGCTGACACATGCGCCGGCCAGCAAAGCTGCTGCGGCCAGGCGCGCCTGGACGGCAATTCGAGTCGAACCGCCTCTCATAACATCGATCATCCGGCAATCTTATAACCCAACCGCGCGCTTTTAAGTTACGATTGTGTTAACAGTTAAAATTGCGCCGTCAGGGAAAAATTGAAGAACGGTTGATATTGCTCAATCGTGCTGGCGTTCAGAAGCGGGAAGGAGAACCAAAACCGCCCTTCCCAATGTGAACCGACGGACGCCACGCCGCCAATCCCCACGCCCCAGAGCGAAGTGTGGCCCGCGCGCCCCTGGGGATCCAGCAGGTAGCTTTCAGCATAGTCCATGTAAATTGAGCCGCGGATTATAAGCGGCACCCCGTCAATGACCTGTCCCACAATGTGCGGCGGTGTCTTTTGCTCCAGCGACACATGCCAGCCGGTGTCGCCAAACACTTCACCTTCGTGATAGCCCCGCACGCTGGCGATGCCGCCCGTGCCGAATTGCTCATTGCTGATCAGCGGCTCGCTGGCCCACTGACCATCCGCCCGCAGTGACAACGTCCAGTTGTGTATCAGGAAGTCGCGCGAAAGACTGGGGGTGAGGGTCACCCAGTGGCCGGAGGCTCGCGACGAACCGGCGATTGCCTGCACGGCGGCTTGGGAACTGGAGTGCCACGCGTTGGCGCTCAACCCCAGCCCGAAACCAGTGAAGCCCAGCGAATCCTTCAGGCTGCTATCGTAGCGGAGCGACAGGGGCAGGTGACGCAGCGTCCTTTGCGTCCTGGGCACCGGTGAAACATCATTGCCGACCACATTCGTTGGTGTGCCGTTCTGAAGGAGATGCACTTCCGTGAATTGAAAGGAATTTGTTTTCTGGCTGGTCAGGCCATAGGTCTTAAAATCCGCGCCCGCTGACAACGTCGAGCGCCAATCGCTCATCTGCGGCAGCAGCGGCCCGCTCAAGCGGAAGCCGGCTGTCTCGTTGATCGTTATGTCCTGCTGAGTGTCGCGTTCCATCACGGAACGGACTCCGGGAGTGTTCACGATGAACCTGTCGCTCGTAGTCTCCACTCCGGTGTCAATGGAGGAACGGCTGGCGTACAGGTTCAGTTCCGGCGCCCCGGAGGGCGGGGGCGGCCGAAACTTCCGGGTCGCCTCGTCGAAGCCGAAGCTCCCGGGCCGGCTCGCGACCACATCCGACACCGCTTCCGGCGCGCCCAACAATAGACGATAAAACCCGCTGTAATTGGCCACGAGCGGCCGGTCGTAAAAGTTCCATTCGCTCCCGGATTTGTACTTCTCCGGAGAAAAGCTGTACTGCACCCCAAGCGAATGTTCGAGCTGCCACAGATTGTTATAGACGGCTGAACTGTTCACCCGCAAATCCGGTGTTCCGGGCGAATTCTCATTGTTCAACTCCGTTTTGGCGTGGAGCGGCAGGCGGTCCTTCACCTGCAAACGGAGCAGTGTTGTGTTGGGTTCAGGCCCGGGCTCAATTTGCGGGGAAATCTGGCGGTCCTGGTTGGCGTTGGCCCGGTCCAGTTCCACCTGGAACAGTTTGCTGTTCAAAATTATGTTCGTCTGCAGGCTGGGCAGCGACCGCACAATGTTGTTCGAACTGAAATAGCGGTTTCCCGTCACACGGATTTCGGCCAGCGTTCCTTCAATCACGTTTAGCTTGAGAATCCCGTTGGTGATGGATTGCTCCGGGACGACGACGCTCACAGTGGCATAGCCTCGATCCCGATACTCCGATGTCAGTTCCTTCACCATCTTGCCGATGTCGTCGAAGCTCACGTTCGTGCCGGTATATTTTGAAAGCATTGCTTGCAGCACATTGTCGGACAGCAAATCGTTGCCCGTCACTTCATAGCCTCGAATGGTAATGTGCGGACCGGCGTTTGTGGTCGCGGCGGGGGCTGCTTTGGCGCTGGCGGCCGCAGTCAGATTCGAGGCCGCTCCAGCTTCAACGCCCGAGGCGAGGTAGCGCCTGCCGAACACTAGGATCTGCGGAGTGGCGCCCTGAAAAACGTGCATCTTCACGATGTCGTTGGTAACGAGATCCGGCGCGATGGCTATGCTCACATCCGGGCTGCCTTGGCGGCCATACTCCGCCTGGACCTCGGCAGCGGCTTTGACAATTTCCCCGACGTCAAGATTGGTTCCGGTATGCCGCGCAAAGATCGCAGTCAGAGCGTCCGCGGACGGCAACGCCTTGCCTTCCACCGTGTAGGCACGAATGTCGAACCGCAAACCAGCCGCAGCCGCGGTGGAATCGGCGGCTGTCATTGTCAGGATGGCTCCCGGCGCCCAGCACGAGAGAATAAAAATCAGGAGCAGCTTGCAAGGCGACGGCAACGCGGCGCCATGCCGCAGATGCCTGCTTCCGTTCGCTGAACTCACCCGAATCATTCTGTTGCCGCGGTGTCGGAGAACGCACCTTGAGCTTCCTGACCGCGGCGATGCGAACATTCAAAGGAGGCAAACATGACTGGGAATCTTGTCCGCGTATGGAAAAAGCGGGTGACGAGGAAACCAGGCCGGCGGGGAAAGGACGGACAGTCGCTCAGTTTTCCGTTGTTCTTCATGGTCTTGTGCTCTGCCGCTATCATTCATTCGAATCATACAAAGCCTGTTTTCAGGGCGCGCAACCGTAGTCCATCGGGTCGCGCACCTGATCCAATTCAGCTCAGGTCGCCGAAGAATGAGTGGCTAACGTTACGAATAGATGACTTGACGGCGACAACTTGGAAACGAAAACGGCAATCCAAAGCGCCATCCTGCCGTGAGCCGTGTCTGGCGAAGGTATTCATCTGAGCTACGGGAGCTGTGCTTGCAGCCATTACAACCAACCCAGCCCGCGCGATTTGGGATGCGAGAGCGGTGACAGCCCAAAGGATGCGGCGATGGCGCGGAAAGCAGGGATGAATACACGCCCTCCCCAATCATCTCGGCGTGAAACGACTCGAAGACCTGTGTCACATTCCTTTTTGACCGGTGACACCCATAAGCGGCGAATTGGGCGCTTGCGCTCATCGCAGCCCTCCGGTATGGTGTTCCGCGATGTTGATGAGTGGCTCCACCAGCACAGAGTCAACTTCGCAGATCACTCGCGACGCAAGTCGCTGGTAATCATATTGCCCACGTGGCGGAATTGGCAGACGCGCTAGATTCAGGTTCTAGTGAGTAACATCGTACAGGTTCAAGTCCTGTCGTGGGCACCACCTCACCTTTTTCAGCTATTCCAAGAACGAGATTTCCACGAAAACCTGGTCATTTAAAGTTCTGCGCGCCCGCGTGTCGGCTCACGTTTCGACCACGCTCGCAATTAAAGGTGCCGGCTTCTCTGGAATCTCCGAGATGACAAAGGCACTTTTCAGCCGCTTTAGCGCGGCTTCGGCCTGCGCCTGGTCAGCCGCGTGAACCCGGCACAGGATGGAGCCGAAACTAACGGTCTCGCCCGGCGCGGCCAACTGGTCCATTCCCACGTCGTGATTGATCACCGTCTCCTTCGTGAGCCGTCCGCCGCCCAGGTCGCGAACCACCTCGCCGATCGATCGCGCGTCGCAACTCGTGACATAGCCATCCCGCTCGGACTTCAACTCCCGCACCACCGGTGCCTGATGCCCCTGCGCCAGCTTGCGATTGAACTCCTTGAGGTCCGCCCCCTGGGCGGCCAGCATCTCATCCCATTTGCTTCGCGGTTGTCCGGAATCCAAACCGGCTTGGGCCTGCGCGTGGCCTTCCGCCAGGCTTTTGGCTTTCCCGGTTTGCGCCAGCAGATGCGCGGCGAACGTCAATACCAATTCACGCAAATCCGGCGGCCCGAGGCCATCCAGGCAATCCACCGCCTCCTTCACCTCCAGCCAATTTCCCGCCGCGCGCCCAAGCGGTCGATCCATGTTCGTCAGCAACGCGCGGGTGTTGACCCCGCAGGTGTTGCCCAACTCCACCATCGCCACCGCCAGTTCGTTCGCCCGCTCCAGCGTGGGCATGAATGCGGCCGCTCCGAATTTCACGTCGAGCACGAGGGCGTCCAGATTTTCCGCCAGTTTTTTGGAAAGAATCGACGCCGTGATCAAAGGAATCGAAGGCACTGTCCCTGTCACGTCGCGCAACGCGTAAAGGCCTTTGTCCGCGGGCACCATGCGCGCCGTCTGGCCGCAGATCACACATCCAACCGATTGCACCGTTGCCACGATCCTTTCCAAATCGAGGCCCGTGGTGAAGCCCGGAATCGACTCCAGTTTATCCAGCGTGCCGCCAGTGATGCCCAGGCCGCGCCCGGAAATCATCGGCACGCGAAAGCCCAGGCACGCCAGCAACGGCGCGAGCGGCAATGATACCTTGTCTCCAACACCGCCGGTGGAATGCTTGTCCACGAGCGGCCGCGAATCTTTCGGGAATCGCAGCGTGTCGCCCGAGTCCCGCATGGCGAGTGTCAACGCGCTCGTCTCCTCCCGCGTCAAACCTCGAAAATGAACCGCCATCAACCAGGCGGCGGTTTGATAATCGGGAATCTTTCCGGCCACGTACGCGCAAACGAAAGCCTTGATGTCTGCCGCTTCGAGAATCCGTCCGTCGCGCTTGGCTTCGATGAGAGAGAGAAAGTTCAAGCCATTTGGGTTGGAATTGTCCTCAGTTCCCGACGAACAAATCGGGATGCTCCCGGATGAATCTTATTTGCAAGGCACGTATGTCGATCTTGAGTTTATAGAACTTGTCGTCGCATTGACTCAAAGGGTTATCCTTGTACGACTCAACGAACGATTCTTTGGTGTCTTTTGCTTTTATTTAGGCTTCGACTGGCCAATTGATTCGCTGGCTTTCCGCAACCCAAAGGTCGTCACCGCAATGCAGGGCAGGACGGCAAGCGGCTTCATATCTCTTCAATCAACCCACAAACTTGCTCGCCACAATCGTCGCGTTATGCCCGCCGAACCCGAACGAATTATTGATCACCGCGTGGACCGGCAATTCCCGCGCTGTATTAGGCACATAATCCAAATCGCATTCGGGATCGGGTTGCTCGTAATTGATCGTCGGCGGAACGACGTTCGTTTGGATGGCCTTGGCGCAGATGGCCATTTCCACCGCGCCGGCCGCGCCGAGCATGTGACCGGTCGCGCCCTTGGTGGAGCTGACGGCCAGTTTCCGCGCGTGATCACCGAAAACCGATTTGATCGCCTGCGTTTCGCAGATGTCGCCTTGCGGCGTCGAAGTGCCGTGGGCGTTGATGTAGGAAACGTCCGTGGGATTCAAGCCGGCGGAACGCAAAGCCATCCTCATGCAGCGCGCCGCGCCTTCGCCCCCCGGTGACGGCGCGGTCAAATGATGCGCGTCCGCCGTATTGCCATAGCCGACAATCTCGCAATAAATCTTCGCTCCCCGCGCCCTGGCGTGGTCCAGGTCCTCCATCAGCAGAATGCCCGCGCCCTCACCCATGACAAACCCGTCGCGTTCCTTGTCGAACGGACGCGAGGAACGCTGCGGCTCCGCATTGCGCGTGCTCAGCGCCCGCATCGCACAGAAACCGCCTATGCCCATCGGCACAATCGTCGCCTCGCTGCCGCCCGCAAAAATGGCGTTGGCATCGCCCATCTTCACCGTCCGCCAGGCCTCGCCGATGGCGTGCGTCGAAGTCGCGCAGGCCGAGCACGTCGCAAAATTCGGCCCCCGCAATTTGTAATACATCGAGAACATGCCCGAGGCCATGTTCGAGATCAGCATCGGGATCATGAACGGCGACAGCCGCCCCGGCCCGCGCTGCATCAGGACGGTGTGCTGTTCCTCGGTCGTGTGCAACCCGCCGATGCCCGAGCCAATGAACACACCGATTTCGTCGCGATCCACCTTTTCCAAATCCATGCCCGAATCCAGCAACGCCTGGTAACCCGCATAAACGCCGAACTGCGAGAACCGGTCCGTCCGTTTGAGTTCCTTGGGCGATGGAAACGCCGGGCCGGGATTGAAATCCTTCACTTCAGCGGCAATCTGGCAATCGAAATTCGCGGGATCGAAGGAGGCAATCCGCTGGATGCCACACTTGCCGGCCACAAGCTGTTCCCAAAATGGTTCGATGCTCTGTCCCAGGGATGAAACCACCCCCAAGCCAGTAACCACCACCCGCCGGTTTGTGCTGTTGATTGCCATAAAATGAAAAAAGGCAGCTAAGCTGACGCCAGCCAAACTGCCCCGAATCAATGCCTGCCGCAACTACTTTTGCTGGATGTCTTCGATGTACTTGATGACATCACCCACACTTTGCAGTTTTTCCGCCTGTTCGTCGGGGATTTCATGGCCGAATTCCTCTTCCAGCGCCATCACCAATTCGACCGTGTCGAGCGAGTCGGCACCGAGGTCCTCGATGAACTTGGCGTCCGGCGTCACTTGGTCGGCGTTCACGCCAAGTTGCTCGACAATGATATCTTTTACTCGTTGCTCAATAGTTTTTTCAGCCATGGGGTTTCTCCGGTTCCGTTTTTCTGTCTGTGTCTATGTCGTGTTCAAGGGGGCGTCAAGCCCCGATTTGCGCAAATTCCATTACGTTCATGCCCAATGCCTATACGGCCCATTCTCTGCCAATTCAACCTCAATCTCTATCGCCTGCCACGCAGGTCGTCCAGTGTGAATTTAAACTTTTTACCGGCAGGGCAGCGCGCCGCGCCGTCCCCGTCGTCAATCGCAGCGTCAGGCGGCGGAACGAACCGTCCGGGCACTCGCGCTACGTCATCACCATCCCCCCGTCCACCGCCAGGACTTGCCCGGTCACGTAACGCGCACCCGGCCCGGCCAGGAACAGCACCGCATCCGCAATATCCTCCGCCTGGCCGAAACAACCCAGCGGAATCTGCTTCAACAAGTCCGCCTTCCACGTCTCCTTCAATCCCGCCGTCATGTCCGTCTCCGTGAAACCCGGCGCGACCGCGTTCACCGTGATGCCCCGCGAAGCCAGTTCGCGCGCGATCGATTTCGTGAAACCGATCAGCGCCGCCTTGCTCGCCGCGTAATTGCACTGACCCGCGTTCCCAATCAACCCGATCACCGACGCGATGTTCACGATCCGCCCCGACCGTTGCTTGAGAAAGCTGCGCGAGAACGCGCGCGTGAAATGAAACGCACCCTTCAAATTCGTGTTCATCACCTCGTCCCACTCCGCGTCGCTCATGCGCATCAGCAGGTTGTCCCGCGTGATGCCGGCGTTGTTGATGAGAATGTCCACGCGTCCGGCCTCGGCGAGGATTTTCTCACTCGCGGCATTCACCGCCGCCGCGTCGGCCACATCCACCGCCAGCGCCCAAGCCTTCCGGCCCAACGCCCGCACTTCCCCGGCCACCTTCTCCGAATTCTCGGCCGTGCGCGACACGCAAACCACGTCCGCGCCCGCGGCGGCCAGCTTCAACGCCACCGCCCGCCCGATTCCCCGTCCCGCCCCGGTCACCACCGCGATCTGATTAGTCAGTTGGCTCATAGAAAAACAGCAAGCCCCGATTTTTTGACAGAATCGGCCCCGTGAACAGGATTATTTTTGATTTTTTATCCGGCGGGGCGCTCGGCGGTCCAGTTGAACACATCGTGGCCGTTGACGGACCATTCAAGTGAAATTCTACAAGGCTGGAAATATTTCTACTTTAATTTGGTTTAATTTGGTTTAATTTATTCGAATTTCCACTGGATTTCACCCCGGCTGGTTCGACTCTCCCGGCGTCGCGTCGCGGCCTGGCGCCGGCGGATAATCCGGCGCGCCGCCATCTGGCTCTCGCGCTCCATCCGTTGCCGGGAGGCTCTGTTCCGCCTCCAGCCCGGCTCCGTCGGTCGATTCGCCCGCCTGCTCCTTCAGAACCGGCGTGGGGTGTTCCGGCTTCCCCTCCCTGGGCATTGGCGCGTCCGCTTCCTTCTTTGCCGCTCTCTTGATCCTTGGCTTGGGCTTGGGCACTGCCTCCTTCCTCCCTTTCGCTGGCGCGGCGGGTCGCTTCGTCAAAGTCCCCGGCCGCAGGTCGTGCTGCACCTCTATCACAGCCCCGGCCACCTCCCTGGCCTCCTCCCCGCCCCCGAGCACCTTCGCCAGTTCGTTTGCCTCGGCTGCCGCGAAAATGGGTGCCATTACCTTCGCCTTCTGTGCCTTCCGCTCCCGTTCCATTTGCTCCTCCACCCGCCGGTCCACCTCCGCCTGCCAGCGCTCCCGCTCAATCGCCACCCGCGTCGCCCGGTGGTCCTCCCGCCGCAATTGCGTCAATTCCCGCAACAATCCCCGCAACCGCTCCCACCGCTCCTTGGGGTCGGACGTTTCCCGCCGCACGGCCTCGACATGCAACGTCAACTCCACCGCCAAAATCGCCGCCACCTGGTCCGCAATTGCCGCCCCGTTGGCCTCCGCATCGAAATCCCCCGCCCGTTCCGCCACGCTGCCCACCAGTGTGCGCGCCTCCTCGTGCCGCTCCCAATCCAGGAAGCCGCCCTGCCGCCACTCCGTCAAATTCACTTCGTTGATTGGCCTTCCGCCGAACCGCTCCTCCAACACCTCCTTGACCTCCGGCAAGCCGTTGAGCCAGGCCGCCAACTTGCGGCCCTCCTCTCCATCCTGCAGGCGTTGGTTGAGTTCTTCGCGAATGTCACGGGGCAAACGGGCAATTTTTCCATTACGGCTCATGTTAGTTTTTGGGTTGAGGGTGTGGGATTGAATTGAATGACGAGCGCAGAGCTCCAGCTCTGTGTGAACACGGGATTTGCGACTGAAGTATTACGATTAAAGGTTGAGTGTTTGATTGAAGCGGCAGGCCACCCTTTTTCTCGCAGGACCGGCAGAACATCCTGCCTTTTGGCCAACGGCCCAGCCCAACGGGCTGGGCCGTCCTGAAAACCATGGGCTGACCGCTTGGACCAGATTGGGCAAAGCGCGCTTTTGTAGGCCGCGTGCTCTCACGCGGCGCTTCCAAGTCCCTGGCCTTTTCCGGTCCATACGCCAGCCACTTTTAATCAGATTTGTTTACCTGTCAAATAATTTTATTCAAATTTATTTGTTATCAGACAGCCTTATTAAGCCCATGCCGCCCACTCCCCAGCGCCAAAGGCGCGCCATTCCTATCTCGGTAGGGCGCGTCACTCCGTGCGCGCCGACGGCGGGCAGAGGACTGCCCGCCCTACCGAGACAGGTTCTTAGCCAGGCAGAGCGGATCCGCGAGCGACGCCCTGAGTCGCAGTCAAACCGGGAGGACAGGATGACAGGATGGATCGTTACTTTTTCATCCTGTCATCCTGTCCTTCCCGTTTCTTTTTCGCGAGCCGCTCGACGGCGATGGCGATGCGGCGCAGGTAGTCGAGGACCATGAAGCAAAAGCCGGCGATGAAAAATCCCGACGCGGTCAGCCACAAGCCTTCCGGCGCGGACTCGCCGGGCTGGACGCACAGATACAGCGGGACCAAGATGAGCAGGCAGCCAATCACGAGGACAGGATGACAGGATGGACCGTTACTTTTTTCATCCTGTCATCCTGTCCTTCCCCGTTACTTTTCCGAATTGTTTGGCGATGAGTCGCCGAATTTGCCAAAGGCAGCGAAGGGCCCCATGAATAAAAAGAAATCCATGGCGTTGGTCAGAGGTTATGATGCCTTGGTTGGCAGCACTTCTCAAATTCTTGAAGCGGGACGCAGTCAAACCGGGAGGACAGGATGACAGGATGGACCGTTACTTTTTTTCATCCTGTCATCCTGTCCTTCCCCGTTACTTTTCC
>JAJPHR010000043.1 GCA_021325145.1 Verrucomicrobiota bacterium
CGATTTCCAAATCGGCAGCGCGTCGAAGCCTCGGGAGCGCCGGAAGGTTCGTCCAGCCAGCGGGTTTGGAAACCCGCGATACAGCAGACTTGGAAGTCTGCGCTACCTCCAGAGCGCCCAGCTTCCACTTGTAGCGCAGGTTTCCAAACCTGCTGTGTCGCCGATTTCCAAATCGGCAGCGCGTCGAAGCCTCGGGGAGCGCCGGAAGGTTCGTCCAGCCAGCGGGTTTGGAAACCCGCGATACAGCAGACTTGGAAGTCTGCGCTACGTTGCAGCGTTCGGACATACTCCTGGATCAGTAATCCCGGTTACTTCCCATCCTGTGAGGCGCTGCTCCACAGCCAGTCCTCCGGGCACGCGCAGAGACGGGCGCTCACAGGATTGTTCCGGATGTAACGCGAAATTCGCGCCCGTTCGTCATCGCTGCGAATCCAATGGCTGTAAGATTCCGGCTGCCAGAACGGTTCCTCGCCCAATCCAAGGATCCTCTTCGCACGGCGCGAGGAGAATTGTTTCCACGATTTCAAAATGTCACTCAAGAGGTGATTTGGCATCGGCCAGACGATGGCGTGAACATGGTTGGGCATCACCACCCAATCCTGTAGCAAATACCGGCTCTCATGGAAATAGCGCATCGCATCCACGGCAAGCACCGCAATATCCGCCCGACGCAGATGACAGGCGCCTGTGCCCCGATCAAGATAGCGTTCCACTTTCCGGCTGAAGTCGCGCTTGATTTCTTCCTCCGAGTCAGCAATCGGTTCACGACGCCTGGCAAAATCTGCCAGGCGGCGCAGGCGCTCGGCCTTCTCACGTTCGAAGCCCAATAGCACTTCCCCAGGCAACGAGTCGGCCAGGCGGAACGTGACGAAATAGGAGGCGCCTTCCCGTTTGACGTGAGGCAGGTAGCCGCGCGTGTGGATGCCGGAGCGTAGCGGATTGGCGGAGTGATCCTTCGCTCCGCTGGCGCGAAGCTGATAGCGCGCCCGTTCCAAGCCGCGATTCGGCTCGCCCAGTCTATGCGGCTGCATGGGACGAAAGTCTCAAATGTCCGCGCCAAAAGCGAGCCCCAGCTTTGCGACGCAGCGCATCCGAACCTGGACGTAGCGCAGGTTTCCAAACCTGCCGTATCGCCGATTTCCAAATCGGCAGCGCGTCGAAGCCTCGGGGAGCGCCGGAAGGTTCGTCCAGCTAGCGGCTTTGGAAACCCGCGACACAGCAGACTTGGAAGTCTGCGCTACCCCCAAGCATCCGCCTTCCACTTGTAGCGCAGGTTTCCAAACCTGCCGTGTCGCCGATTTCCAAATCGGCAGCGCGTGGAAGCCTCGGGAGCGCCGGAAGGTTCGCCACCGCGCCTTGACGCGCCGAAGCACCCGGGATTTCCGTTCGCATACCTCCCATAATTCACCTATTCGTAGTTACAATTCCACTCCTTAAACCGACTTCAAAGCCGCAATCACCGGCAGCCGCGAAGCCCGCAGCGACGGCAGCAAACTGCCCAGTACTCCGACCGCCAGCGAGAAACCCAGCGCCTTCAACAGCAACACCGGCGTGATCTGGAATTGAAACACCGTTTCCCCCCACGTTTGAAAATTCAACGTGCCGAAGGAATGATTGTGCAGGACCACCACAAACACCACGGACAGCAGACAGCCGAGCAACCCGCCCAGCATCGATAACAGCGCGCCTTCAAGCAGAAAACTCGCCAGCACCGCGCGACGCCTGAAGCCCAGCACGCGCAAAGTTCCAATTTCCCGCGTGCGCGCGCCCACCGTCGCGTACATCGTGTTCATCGCGGCAAAGATCGCGCCGATGGACATCGCCGTCGCCAGAAAGTTCCCCAAAAACCGGATGGGCGCGGCGGCTTTCGTCTGTGCGCTGTAATAATCTGTTTCCGGCAGCGCCTGCAGCGGCAACCGCTTGTCGGTTTCGATGTGTTTGGCCAGTTCCTTGCCCGCCGCTTCGTCGGTGACCCGAAGCAGCACGCTGGAATAATGCTCGCGCTCAAAAATCGAGCGCGCCTCGTCCGCATCCATCCACACTTCGGAATCGAAGGCAGTGTTGCCCCCGTCCATGATGCCCACCACGGTCAATTCCTTGCCGCTGCCGCGGAACCGGCCGCCGATTTCGAAATTGGCGAACCGCGAGGACATTCTCTGAGTCACGACCACTTCGCGCTTGCCCGGCGTGAACCAGCGGCCCGCAACCAGCTTCACCTGCGGCCGCAATGCCAGGCCCAGGGGTGAAATGCCGCGAACCAGCACGTTCGCCTCCCCGCTGCCATCGCGCCGGGGCAGACTGAACAAAACGATCACGTCCGGCGAGATCAATGGCCGGCCTTTTTCGTCGCGGGCGATCTGGGGCAGATAATTGATCAGCTTCACCTGCTCGCGCAAGACCTGGCTGCTGGACTCCGCCGTTGAACCTTTGCGCACCACCATCATGTTGCGCGGATCGCCGGTATTCTGGCTGGATTTGGCCAACCCCACCGCCATCGCCTGCATCACCGCATAGACCGCCACCACCAGCGCGATGCCCAAAATTGTAAACAGCGTGGACCGCCATCGGACCAACACATTTCGCAAATTGTAGTTGAGAGGGAGCGCCATGTTAATCCAGCGTCTTCAATCCTGTCACCACGCTCGTCCGCGCCACGGACAACGCCGGCGCAAGGCTGGCCACGATCCCCAACCCCGCCGCCACCAGCGCGGCAGTTCCCAGAATCTTGGGTGTGACCTCGAACGTAATGAAAATCCCGTTGGTCATTTTCGAAATGTTCCCGTAAGTGAACAGCAGGTAAGCGCCACCCGCGCCGAGCAAGGCCCCGCCGATCGCCAGGGCAAAGCTCTCCGCCAGGATAAACGCGAACAACTCCCGCCGGCGAAAACCGAGCGCCTTGAGCACCGCCAGTTCCCGGAACCGCTCGCGGATGGCCATGCTCATCGTGCTCGCCGAAACCAGCACCAGCGTAAACACCACCACCGTGCAAATCGCGCCCACCAGCAGCTTGATGTTGCCCCACATGGAAATGAAACTGAGTTGAAACGCGCGCTCCGTCTCCGCGCGCACTTCCGCCGAAGTGTTCGCGAACGTCTGGTTGATGGCCGCCGTGATCCGCGGCATGTCCTCCGCCGAGCGCGCCTTCACCCACCACATTCCCACCGTGCCCAGTTCCCCCGTCGCTTCATCAAAATATTTGTGATGAAACAGCATGTTGCGATCATCGATCGTGCCCGAATAAATGCCCGCGATTTTAAACTCCAGCGTCACCGGATAAATCGTGCTGGCCAGCATGATGTGATCACCAATCTTGAGGTGGTATTTTTCCGCCGTCAGCTTGCCAATGATGCACGCGCGCATGTCCTTTTGAAACGCCTCGTATTGGTCGTCCGGCATTTTGAATTCGCTGAAGAGAAGCCGCAGCTTGCTGGGATCCATCGCAAACTGGGCGAACGTGGTCAGTTCCTCGTTCTTGAAACTGCCGCCAAACCACGTAAACGGCGAGACGGCTTCCACCCCGGGAATCCGCTCGATGATCGCCCGCTGCCGCGCCGGCAAGGGATTCGCCAGCGAAACCTTGTTCCGCACCACCACCCGCAACGCCGCGCCAATGTCCTCCGGCGGCAGCGTCAATTCGCGCAACGCCACCAACAACGTCACCAGCAGGAACAAACTGACCGCCACGCTCAGAACCGAGAGCGTCGCGCGCCGCTTGTTCCGCAGCGCATTCTTCAAAATGAAAGTTCCAACCGTCATTGGGGAAGAGTCCAAGGTCGGGAAGCTGGCCCGGTAAAATGCCTTCCAACCCCGGCGGGGTCGTGTCCTGCCGCCGGCTCATTTGTGCTCCATTCTTTTCGCAGCATATTCGACCTTGGATCCTGGACTGGCCTTTAATTTGTTAATTCGCCTTTTTCGAGATGGATTGACCGCGACCCGAACGCCGCCGCCTTCGGATCATGCGTCACCATGATGACTGTTTTCCCTGCGGTTTTGCTTAACGTTTGCAGAATGCCCAACACCTCCTGGGCCGAGTGAGAATCAAGATTGCCGGTCGGCTCATCGGCCACCACAAGACTCGGCGAAGTAACCAGCGCCCGCGCAATGGCCACTCTTTGTTCCTGTCCGCCCGAAAGCTGGCGGGGCAAATGATGCGTGCGATCACCCAGGCCGACCAAATCAAGCGCCGTATTCACCTGGTGCCGCCGTTGCTTGCGGCTGAGCCGCGTCAACAGCAGCGGCAACTCCACATTCTCATACGCCGTCAGCACCGGAATAAGATTGAACGTCTGAAACACGAAACCAACATTTTGATTCCGCCAATCCGCCAGTTGCGATTCGTTCAACCGCGCCACATCAATTCCCTGGACACGGCATTCACCGCTGGTGGGCCGATCGACCCCCGCGATAATGTGCAGCAGCGTCGATTTCCCCGAACCCGATGGCCCCATCAACGTAAGAAACTCGCCGGAACGTATGTCCACGGAAATATTATTCAGCGCGGTGACATTGATCTCTCCCTGCTGATAAATCTTCGACAGACTCCTGATCGTGACAATGTTTTCGGTCATTCCCCCGTAAGCATAATGGAGGGCCGTCGGATTGCAAAGCAACCTGCAATCACTGCGGAAAGCAGAGCTCCAGCTCTGCGAGGCCACTTTTTAGGTTCGGAAACTCTACGCTCCCAAAATCACTTTACAAACCCCTGCTCCTTCAACCAAAACGCACAATCCTTGGCCCAGGGATGAAGTTTTGCGGGATCATACTCATGCACCCCCAGGCCGATGCCATGCGGGCCCTTCTCATAAATATGCAAGGCAAACGGCACTCCGACGCGTTGCAATGCCGCCGCGAACTCCAGAGTATTCTCGACCGGAACGGCCTTATCTTCCGAAGTATGAAACAGAAAACACGGCGGCGTATCTTTCGTGACGTGCTTTTCATTCGAGAATTCCTCGACCAATTCCGGCGCGGGATTCGCGCCCAGCAGGTTTTGTTTCGAACCACCGTGAGTTTTCGCGCCCATCGTAATAACGGGATAGCACAAGATACCAATGTCCGGCCGCGAACTCTGGCGCTCAATCGGATCGGTTGCGTCCGGTTTGCCGGCATCGAAATGAGTCAGGAGCGTGGACGTCAGATGCCCGCCGGCGGACGACCCCATCAAACCAATCCGTTTCGGATCGAGCTTCCACTCGGCGGCATGGGCGCGCACCAATCGCACCGCGCGGCTCACATCCTGCAACATCGCGGGATGGTGGTACGCGGGCGCCAGCCGGTATTTGAGGACAAAGGCGGCCACGCCCTGGTCATTCAACCATTCGGCGTAGGTCTTCCCCTCATGCGGCGCGAGATGCGCATAACCCCCGCCCGGACAAATCACCATCGCCGCGCCCGTTGCCGTGGCCGGATCAGGCCAGAACGGCGTCAGCGTGGGAATGTCCTTGTCCTCCGTGCCGAGTGCGCCCGGCGCGCCCTCCGGCCATAACGGCAGCGGATTGGTTGGTTGGGCCTGCACAATGAGCGTGAACAGAAAGACCGCGAGCAAGGTGAATAGAAGTTTCATAGTGTTGGTGGAAGAATAACCAAATGCCGACCGCTGGACTCCAGAAAAATCGAATGCTTGCTGAACCATGGAGCTCCGTCTCCGAGGCTCGTTGATGCTTGGGTCCTTGGAGCTTGGTTCCTGGAATTTGGTGTTTCCTCGCTATGCGAGGACCTCTCTCACTACTTTCCCCGAAACATCCGTGAGCCGAAAGTCACGCCCGGAATGGCGGAAGGTCAATTTCTCGTGATCAAACCCAAGCAATTGCAAAATCGTCGCATGCAAATCATGCACGTGAACTTTGTCCTTCACGGCGGCGAAACCGTAATCATCTGTCGCGCCATGGACGTAGCCGCCTCGCGCGCCGCCACCCGCGAGCCACATGCTGAAGCCGTGATGATTGTGATCGCGCCCATTGATCTTCCCCGCGTTCGACCCCGGTTGGGGCAATTCCACTGTTGGAGTGCGCCCGAACTCACCGCCCCAAATTACCAGCGTGTCTTCCAGCATCCCGCGCTGTTTCAAATCCTTCAGCAGCGCGCCGATGCCCTGGTCGCATTCCTTGGCGAGCCGACGGTGGTTGACCTCGATGTCGTCGTGGCTGTCCCAGGGCTGCCCCGCGCCATGCCAAACCTGGATGAACCTCACGCCGCGTTCCAACAACCGGCGGGCGATCAGCAACTGCCGCGCCTGGGTGCCTTCCCCGTACATCTTGCGAATGTGCTCCGGCTCCCGGCTCACGTCGAACGCATCGGTCGCGTCCATCTGCATGCGATACGCCAGTTCGAAGGACTGAATGCGCGCTTCAAGTTGCGCGTCGTCCTTGCGCTGTTGCAAGTGGCGTTCGTTGAGCTTTTGCAACAGGTCCAATTGCTGGCGCTGTTCGGGGAGCGAGGTGTAGTTGTTTTTGATGTTCTCGATCAACTCCTCGATTTTCGTTTTTTCCGAGTTGATATACGTGCCCTGATACACGCCCGGCAGGAAACCAGACTGCCAGTTCTGGGATTCCTGAATCGGATAACCGCCCGGACACATGGAGATGAACCCCGGCAGGTTCTGGTTCTCCGAGCCCAGCCCATAGGTCACCCACGATCCAAGACTTGGGCGAATCTGCCGCGCGTCGCCGCAATTCATCAGCATCAGCGACGGTTCATGGTTCGGCACATCCGCGGCCATCGAGCGAATCACGCAGATGTCATCGATGCTTTCTGCCACGTGCGGAAAAAGCTCGCTGACTTCGATCCCGCTTTGGCCGTACTTCTGAAATTTATAAGGCGAGGCGAACCCTGCGCCGGTTTTGCGCTCGGTGGGCAGGGTTTCCATTGGCAACGCCTTGCCGTTGTATTTGTCGAGGGCGGGTTTGGGATCGAACGTATCCACATGCGACGGGCCGCCGTTCGCAAAAATGTGGATCACGCGCCTGGCCGTGCCGCGGAACTGCGGCGCTTTGGGCAGCAGCGGAGAAACGTAACTCTCTCCGGCTTGTGCCTGGCCAATGAACCCCAGGCTGCCAAAGAGGCTGGCCAATCCGAGCGTCCCCATGCCCATGCCGCAACGGCAGAGGAACTGCCGGCGCGTCAACGCCAGATGCTCGGGATTGGGTGCGTGATTCATTTTCGTCAGACTAACCGTTCCCGGCCAGTATTTCCAATCCTGTTTTGGACGCCGCAGTGATCGAAAGAATTCAAGAGATCCGCAAACAGTCCAAATCAACTTCAAGCACCGTGGCAGCCGGCGTGAGGAGGCTCTAATCTCCTTCGTGGAAGTTCAGAGCCTCCTTACGTCGACTGCTGCAAGTTTATATTCTGGAAAGCGTCCGATCTGAGGCTCCATGCTCGACACGCCTGCTCCGCTGCCATAAAGTTTCCAAATTTATCGGGCATAATGCTGCTGGAAGACCAGTTATGCGTAAAATACTAGCGGCCGCTTTGTTAACTATCGGACTCCTTGCCGGATGCACCTCGCTCCGGGATGCGCGCGGGCCTTCCGAAATCTGCGAGGTTCACCATGCCTTCATGCGCTCAGTGGAATTGCCGGGACCAAAAGCCGGGGTCCAGTTGCCGCCCGAGTATATCGAGACGGGAATCAAAACCTTCCCGCACGCCATGCCGGATTACCTGCCCGACAGCCGCCATCGCGTGATGCTTTTTATTTGCGATGACTGCGTGCGCGCACAGCGAGTCTGGAAGCTGCAACACCCAGGCGCGGTGCCGTAAGATTGGGCCTGCCGAGCCGGGACAGCAATGTTAGCCTTGAATCGTGCTCGTCCTCGGTTTTCTCTCTCTGGGGATCGAGGACGAGGACGACGACGAGCACGAGCACGAATGGAGCCGAACTCCGTCAAGTCTTGGAATGCGGTGTGAAACACCGCGGGTCAGTGGTTCCGTACCGGTTTCAAGCTTCCCAACCTTCTTGCCGACGGCTCCTTCGGCATGGGAACCTGGATGCCCAGCGCGTCGGAGAGGTCGATCTCGTGCTCCTGTTCCTGGATGATGATTTCGCGCAGGGTTTCGCTCAAGGCAAACTCGCCCATGGCTTCCGCCTGGCGGATGCGCTGGCGATACTGCGCCACCGTCTCACGCTCGTTCTCCAGGTCGAAGCGCAACATTTCCACCGGCTCGTCCGAGGTCTTGACCGGCTTGGGAACCACTCCGGGCTGACCGCCCAGGTAGTCGATCTGCTTGGAAATCTTTAAGGCGTGCCCCAATTCTTCGCCGGCATGTTTTTCGAGTTCGCGGGCGATGTCCGTGTACTCGGCGCCTTTGAGCACCTGGCTGTAAACCGTGTAGGCGATGATCGCTTGATATTCCCGCGCCAGGTCCTCGTTCAGCAACTCCACCATCTGCTCGCGCGTCACATTCAATTCATCTTCGATGTCTTCCTTAGCCATAATCATTTCCTTTTCTTTCCTAGAGAATAAAAAACCCGCCCCTCCTTGGGGAAGCGGGTAAACGCCATTTTTCGAGAAAAGCTTTACAAATTTTTGCGTTGCCCTGGAATGGGGTGTAACCCCTACAAATGATGACCAAACGCCCGATGTGTTATAGTGACGAATGCCGCATCGCAAAGGCGGAGCGGGTGTGATCGCCGTCAGCCAGCCGGCGCATGCCTGGGATCGGGAGAGTTGGCGCGAAACTGAAGTTGGCGTTACCGATTCGAAGCGGTATCGGCAGGCGCAGTTTGGCTGGCGGCCTTGTTCAAAGCCTCCAGAACAATTCCGGGGGTTAGCAATCCGTCGGGCAATACTTGCGGAGGAGCATTGGGATCACGTGGATACACCAAAACCAGCGGAACCCCGGCCCGTTGGTAACGGTTCAATTCCGCCACTACTGTCGGACTCTTCGTGTAGCTGTTCTCGATGAAGGCGATGGCGTTGATCTCTTTCAACTTGGCGCGCACCGAAGGAATTTCGATGCTGGTTCGTTTGTTCACCTGGCACGTGGCGCACCATTTGGCGGTAAAATCCACGAGGATTGGCCGGCCGGTCGCCCGCGCAGCCTGAATAGCCTCCGGACTCCAAGCTTGCCATGCGATGCCGTCCGGCGACGTTTGCACCGCCCCAGTGCCGGCGCCGGAAATGGGGTGACGCCAATTCAGTTCTCGTTCCATCACCCAGCCATAGCCCAGAACCAACAGCGCCAGGCATGTCGTTATTGCGAGGCCCCTCCCCGTCCGTCCGCGTTGCACAAACTGCCCCCAGATCCAGGCGGACAAACCGAGCGACACCAGGAGAATTCCGAGCCAAAAATCGCCGTTCTCGCCAAAATTCGGGGCTGCCAGTGTGTACAGCCAAACCGCGGTGGCAAGCATCGGGAAGCCGATTAGAACCTTGAACCTTTCCATCCATACGCCTGGCTTCGGCAGGAGCTTCAGCCATGCGGGCTGCCACGAAAGAATAATGTAGGGAGCAGCCATGCCAAGACCAGCAGCCAGGAAAACCAGCACAATGACGATGGGTGATCTCAAAGTTAAAGCGAAACCGACCGCTGGCGCAAGAAACGCCGCGGTACATGGCGTGGCCAGCGCGGTCGCCAGCACGCCATTGAAGAACGCCCCCGCATTGCCTTCCTTCGATGCCAAATTGGCTGCGCTTCCCATGACACGGCCGCTCAGCGTGATCTCAAAAACGCCAAACAGATTCAACGCCAACAAAGTCACCACCAGCGTCATGACGAGCACGAACTGCGGGTTCTGCAAGAGCATTCCCCAACTCGCGGCTCCCCCCGCGAGTTGCACTCCAATGGCCAAACCCGCCAGCACCAGAAAGGAAACCAACACACCCGCCGCATAGATGAGGCCGAACTTTCGGACCTGCCCCGGATGTTCCCTTGCCTGACTCACGAAACCCAGAATCTTAAGCGCAATCACAGGTAAAACGCAGGGCATCACATTGAGAATGAGTCCTCCCAAAAAAGCCGAGAACAGCGCCCCCACCAAACTTAAAAAAGAACCGCTCCCCGGCGGGGCTGTTCCGATCGGCGCTGAGATGGGGTTGGAAGATGTTTTTGCCGGCGCGTCCGTGATCGGCAACGATGCCTCATAAGCTACCTGATGATCACCCGAGCGCTCGACCAGCAAACCGGCAATCTTGTCAGGCCAATTTCCTTCCAGCTTCTTGATCTCCGTTTTGAGCCTGATCTTGCCGTCCGCTCCCGAGAGCGGCTCGAATTTCCAGCCCACCTCAAATTTTTCACTGGCGTACGGGAAAAAGTCCGCATCCTTCCCCGCGGTCGTTGAAGGCCATTCCAAAACAATGGGCCGCGCGTCCCCCGCCGCCGGCTTTTCCCACCAGGCGCGGGCGGCAGGATCGGACTTCTGCAACGGCAGATTTTTTCGCCAGGTTTCGATGGCGGCGGCATCGGCGGAGGGCTTGGCTTCGGCGCCTGCGTTTAAAGTTGCCCGAACGTCCGTCTTGCCCGGAACGCACGATTGATAACACTCCAACCACTCCACGTGCGCCTTCAACTCCAGCGGTCCGGGCGCCGCGTTCGCGGCTACTGTCAAGGGCACCAGCAAGACCACCTCATTCTGGTAAATGTAAGAGGGACTGTCGTCCGCCACGAGTTTTTCGGGGACCGGCCATTGGATTTCTCCGGCGGTCACACCGGGCGGCAAAGTCCATTCGATGGAAGTGGGAATGCCCGGGCCGCCGGGATTGCGCCAATAGGTGTGCCAGTGCGGGTCCATTTGCAGGTGGATGCCAGCCATGACGGTTTGGCCGGGACGCGCCGTCCCGGAAGCCAGCAGCAAACCCACATGGGTATGGGCGGCCATGGCGGTAGAGGAATGAAACCAGCCCAGAACGCCGAGAAGCAGAAAGAACAGCCGGAAGCGCACGGAACAACTGGCAGGGACGACCTGCCGGTCGTCCGCTCGGACGCGCAGCCGCGCGCCCCTGCCCGAACTCGACATGACATCGGCTTCCACAGGCTTGATCATGCCTGAGGGACCAACGGTATTAAATTGAATTCGGCGGTGTTCCATCGCGGCTCAATATAGACTTGGTCGGCCACGAAGTCGATTCCTTACACGAAATCCCCCGCTTGTGAAGCGGTACGGGCGTAGTAGTATCGTGGAAGATGCCGTTGTTGGAATCGACCCGCTTCAAATGGCTGCGCACGGGAGACGAAGTGTTCCCGGCAATGCTGGATGCCATCCAATGCGCGCGCAGGTCAATCCGCCTCGAAACTTACACCTACGCCCCGGACGAACTCGGCACGCGGATTCGGGACGCCCTGGTGGAGGCGCAGCGGCGTGGGGTCAGCGTGCAGGTGCTCGTGGATGCCCTGGGTTCGCTCACTCTTTCGGCAAACTTTTGGCAACCGTTGCGGACGCTCGGGGGTGAGACGCGCTGGTTCAACCCGGTTCTGCTCAAGCGTTTTGGTTTTCGCGACCACCGGAAAATGCTCGTCTGTGACGAAGAAACGGCCTTCGTGGGCGGTTTCAATATCTCGGCGACCTACCTGGGCGACGGCGTGAAGTCGGGTTGGTGCGACCTGGGGTTGCAAATCAAGAGCCCGCTGGCGGCAGATCTGGCGGAGGCCTTTGACGAGATGTTTGCGCGCGCCGATTTTCAACACCGCCCCTTCACGCGTTTGCGTCGCGCCCTGGCCCGGCGCCAGGTCAGCGTCGAGGATGGCGAGTTGTTGCTGAGCGGACCGGGCCGCGGTCACAGCCCGTTCAAACGACTGCTGCGCCGGGACCTCGCCCGGGCTCAAACCGTTCGGATTATTGCAGCTTATTTTCTGCCCACCTGGCGAATTCGCCGCGACTTGATGCGGCTGGCCCGTGGGGGCACTCGCGTCCAACTCATCCTGCCCGGCAAAAGCGACGTTTGGCTCTCCCAGCTTGCCTGCCGCAGCCTTTATCGCCGCTTCCTCAAAGCGGGCATTGAGATTTACGAGTACGAACCCCAAATTCTCCACGCCAAACTCGTCCTCGTGGACAACATCGTTTATGTCGGCTCCTCGAATCTGGACCCACGCAGCCTGCGGATCAATTACGAGTTAATGCTCCGCTTTCACAATCAGGAGCTCGCCACCGAGGCGCGGGCGGTGTTTGAGGAGAAATTAAATTACTGTCGCCGGATCGATTTGGAAGCCTGGCGCAATTCCCGCACCTGGTGGAAGAAACTCCAGGGTCGCTGGGCTTACTTCATTTTGGTGCGCATCGACCCGCTGATCGCGCAGTGGTATTACAACCGCATGACGGGGGCGAAACCCAAGTGAGTTGATTGCAGTGGAAAAGCCTGCTTTAAGCGGGATTCTTTTTCTCTTGGTCCGGCAATCCTTTCCATGAACTATTTTGTAGCTCATGGAACATCAACCATACCGATTCGGAACGCCCTAAATCGTTTCGGGGGACGGCGTGCAGGGGACTGCCCGCCCTACCACCGTGTGCCGGTAGGGCGCGCACTCCTGTGCGCGCCGCCGCGGGCCCCAGGCGCATTCATTAATGACGCGCGTGTATAATCGAACCGTTCCTGGTCCGTGAGCAGGTCCAACCGAACAGGGAACTACCCTGCGATGTTCTCCGGAAATGAAGGGCACAGCTTGGACCGGGTGATTGCGCCAGTCTTGTCGAAATGGCTGATCCGGCCTTGGGCGTCACAGTACCAGAATTCCTGCGCTCCTTTGGCCAAGTAGAGCCGCCGCTTCATTGCGATCTCTTCGGATGAATTGGAGGAAGACCAGACTTCGACGCAAATTTCCGGCGCCACCGAGCAACTGACCTCGTCCACAATGATCTTAAACCGCTCCGGACTCACCCATGCAACATCCGCAACATAAGTGCCCTCGGGCGCGCAATCGATGGCGCACTCAACGCTGACCTGCCCGTGAGGAAGCAATGTCGCCAAAAGATGCGTGATCCGGCCCTGATAAAACGAGTGCTTAAATCGGGTGGGGCTCATTATGATTTGACCATGGCGGTTGATCTCGATCTTGTACGGGAGGTTTTGCAGAGCCTTATCCTCACAGGCGTCAAGCCAAGTCATGCCGCGGCCTTGGGGTTCGATTTGCTTGTTCTCGTTCCCGGATTTTGTCCTCGCACCCGCTTTTCCGCCGGGGCGCGAACCTGACCTCACTGGCTCAGCTTCAGCACTCCGCATCTTCATGGATGGTAATATTTCATGCTGCAAACGACCGGTCAATGAGGATTGAGGACGAGCAAACAAAGCTCATAACACCGCCATTCCAGATTGGGCGCGTCACCCTCGAATCACCGCGCCAGCGCGATCAGGTAACGCTGGAAACGGGTGGTTTCCTCGGTCAATTCCAAATCGTGGTAGATTTGGTGAAGGTTGCCGCAGATGCGCATCAACATGCGGCGTGGTGTAATGGGCGTGAGGTAGTCACCCTGCAGCTTGTATTTGCCGTGAAGCAAATATTGGATGCAATTGGCCTTGGTCCACAGTTTGCCGCCATTGAAAACGTCGATGAAATATTCCTCCGAGGTGGATTGGAACCGGCAGATGAAATGGCCGGGCAGGCCGATGCCGGACACCGGCAGGCGCAACCGCCGGGCCAGCAAAAGATACACCAGGCAAAGATTGATCGGGTTGCCGGTGCGCCGGTCCATCACACGGTTCAGATAACTGTTTTCCGGATCGTAATGGTTCTGGTCATTGCCCCGGAAGCCCAGCACATCGAACAGATACTGGTTGAACCCGCCAAGCAATTGCTCCGCGCCGGCGTGGAGATCGAGCCGTTCCCGCAGTTCACCGGCATAACTGTCGAAGAGCGCCTGGTAGGCTTCCACGTTGATGTCCGGATAATGGGTTTGAGCGAGCAGCCAGACGCCTTGCTCGAGATTCAAGTCCTCGCCTTGTTTAAGGCAAAACTCCAGGAACCGGTCGTCCGCCGTTTTACGCGCGAAATGCTGAATGATCTCCTGGGCGCGCCGGCGCAAAACCGGCTCGCTGCTCAGCGTGTGGGGACGCAGCCATTCGACCGCGTCCTGGCCGCAGGAAAGAATCTTGCCTCGCACCACTTGATACACGGCCGGGTCTTCATCGGTGAGGAGGTTGAGCAAGGCCGCTTTCCGGGTTTCGGAGAGTGTCTCGGGCGGCTTGATGGCGGCAACGGAACTCATGCGTCGCTAACTGAAAAAAGTATGAACCAGCGCGGGGAAGATTTCAATGACAATCGGGCAAATGGACAAGGAAAATGAGGGCTCACGCTGGGATCGGCTGTCTGAACGGCAGAGAGGACTCGTACGCGGCCTTTTCACCTTCGCCAAGGCTGCGGTGGACAAGTTGGCGCAGCAAGCGCCCCCCGCCACTTATTCGATTGTCGCAACACCCTGGGCGATGGCGAATTTGATGAGGCCGGCGACGTTGTGGACCTGGAGTTTGAGCATGATGCGTTCGCGGTGGGTTTCCACAGTGCGAACGCCGATGCCCAGATCGGCGGCGATTTCACGGTTGCTCTTGCCTTCAGCCACTTTTCGCAGGACTTCGATTTCCCGTTCGGTCAGGTCTTCGGCAGCGCGACGACCGCGCTGGCTTGGGCTTGGAACTCGGGAAGAATGTTCTGCAAACGCCAGGCGGGCTTCGTCGGATTTGAAGTAGGTTTCGCCCTGGTTGACTTGTTCAATAGCCTTGGACATTTCTTCGAGCGAGGCGTCCTTGGGGACATAACCGCGGGCGCCGGAGCGGATGACCTGAAGCATGAAGGCGTGGCTGTTCTGAAAGGAATGCATCAGCACTTTGACCTCGGGCGCCTGGCGATGCAGCAATTTGGCGGCTTCGAGGCCGTTCATGCGGGGCATGTACGTATCCATGAAGACGACATCGGGATGAAGTTCCTGGGCTTTGGACACGGCTTCGCTGCCGTCGGCGGCCTCACCGACGATTTCCATGTTGGCATTGCGGGAAAAAAAGGAGCGCAACCCAGCCCGGACTACCGGATGATCATCAGCCAGCAACAATCGGATTTTAACGGCGGTTTCTGCTTCAGGCATAAATCTGAGTTAGTTTTTAGGATTCGCGACAGCGCAACATCTGATGCGGACAGCATCGATAGAACACCATGGAGTAGCAACGAGGGAGAATACGGATTATACGTCGGGAAAACTACGGAAACGATGCTGCACGGGGCGCAGAGCTCCTGCTCTCCTCAAAGCCAGTCTCGCGCTTGAGGGCTGAGGCTCCGCGTTCGGCGCTTCAGCAAGGCATTACGCCCGGCGTGCGCCTGCACTATGAATACCGCCGACGCTGGCGCAATTTGTCGAGGCCAACTGCGAGGATAATGACCGCGCCTATGAGGATCTCCTGCATGTAAGTGGGCAGGCCCACCTGGTTGGAGCCGTTGCGAAGGACCGCCATGATCAAGGCACCGATCATCGAACCCAGGATGCTGCCCGTGCCGCCGTTCAAGCTGGCGCCGCCAATGACCACGGCGGCAATAATGTCCAATTCCAAACCGATGGCCACCGTCGGGTCGCCTTGGGTCAGCCGCGAAAGCTGCATCAGCCCGGCCAGGCCGAAGAACAGTCCAGCGACGATATAAATAAGGGCCTTTTGCAATTGGACCCTCACGCCGCAATGCCGCGCGGCGGTTTCGTTGGAACCGATGGCGAAAATGTAGCGCCCGAACTTCGTCCAGCGCATCACCGCGGACATGAACACAGCGAGGCCGACGGCCAGCCAAACCCCGTCGGGCAGCGGGAAAAGATGCTCGGGATCACTGACATTCATCCACGTGTTGACGATATTCTCGGGTGGGTTAACGGTCTGACTATTGGCCAGCCATTTCGCCGCGCCACGAGCAATCCCCATCATCCCGAGCGTCACGATGAAAGGCAGCATGCGAAAGCCCGCGATGATCGTGCCGTTGACCAGGCCGACAGCGCCGCCCGCCAGGATGGTGAGCAAGGCGGCGAGCACGGGGGAACAATTCTTCAAAAGGAACGTGGCGCCGACCACGCTGGTCAATGCCACCACGGAACCGGCGCTGAGATCGATTCCGCCACTGACGATAACCATGGTCATGCCCAACGCGCCAATCGCGACAATAACCGTTTGGACGAAGATGATTTTGAAATTGGCCCCGGTGAGGAAGTACGGGCGCACCTGGGAATCGGCGCAGAACAACCCAATGACCAGCAGCAAGCCAAAAAACGGTCCGAACGCGGTGAGCAGCGGGCGGGCTTTCCCCAAACTGGTCTTCTTCATTTGCAACTGTTCGGGCGGGCCACTCCGGGGTTCGGAGCCCCGGCTTCAGCCGGCAGGGTTGCCGCCTGGCCGGGCGCGTTGAAAGTTTTCAAAATCATCATGTTGGCGTGCGCTCCGCCGCCGTAAGGCGGAACTCCATGCCATGTGTGACGCGGTATTCCCTCACCAGCCGTCTTCACTTCAGATACTTATCCAAGGGCGGATGGAGCAATTCCGCCATCTCAGGACTGTTCATGTTGTCGGGCGTCACGAGATGCACCCCGGTGTCGATGCGCGCTTCGACTTTGCCGCCTTGAAGATGTTTGATCATGGTGAGAACGCCGAGGTAACCCATGCGAACCGGGTCTTGCACGACCAGGCCCTGAACATCACCGTTCTTCATGTCAATCACCGACTGCGAGCCGGCGTCGAACCCGACCATCTTGACTTTCCCGCCGGCTTTGCCGATGTCGCGCAAGGCCTTGGTCATGGCGATGGTGGGGGGTTCACAAGGCGTAAAAATGCCATCGACTTCGCGGCCATAACGGTTGAGGAGATTCTGCGAAGCCTGGTAGGCAAGCTCGCGCGTCGCGCCGGCGTATTGGTCCGACGAGATGATCTTGATGCCGGGGAATTTCTCCTTGAGCGTATCGAGGAAACCAGATTCGCGCGCCTCCGTGCTTGCCGAACCCACGGCGTAACGAAGCAGGATGACGTTGCCCTTGCCGCCCAGCAACTCGCCCATGCGCTCGCCCGCAAGTTGCCCGCCCTTGTAATTATCCGTGGCCACGAAGCTGACAAATTTATCCGACTTGAGACCGGAATCAATGATGACCACGGGAACTTTAGACTGCGCGGCGGTGGCCACGGGCTTCACCAGCGCCTGCGAATCCAGCGGCGCCAGCACGATGCCGCTCACATGCCGGGTCGTGAAATTCTCAACAACCTGGATTTGCTGGTCGCGGTCATCCTCTCGGAACGGCCCTTTCCAGATGATTTCGACCTTGGTTCCCTTGCCCTCCAGTTCCTGTTGCGCTTTCAGCGCCCCGGCGTGAATGGACTTCCAGAATTCGTGCGAATTTCCCTTGGGAACGACCGCGATGGTGTAGGATTGCTCCGCGGCGGCGGCTCCGCAAATGACACCGAAAAGCAACATCGCGATGACCGGTCGAACAAAGTGGCTCATGTCTTGAATCCTATGCCCAGACGGTCAAGCGTTCAATCTTTTTGCGGGAGGGTGGCACAATACAAAACATCGCAGCAGCCGGCATAAGGAGGCTCTGACCTTTCCTCTTTCGCCATCGCGCGCAATTCAGTTTGGACCTCCTTGCGCCGACTGCCACCAGCGGGGCAAGGCTTCTACGGCGAGGAGGCCATTTCCAAATCGCGGAGCGTTGGCCCAACCAACCCGCCCAGGTGCAATCCGGCCACGTACACCACAACTCCAAAACCAATGACCACCGCCACCAGGGCGATGGATCCCCAAAGGTGCTGCGATTCGAAACGCTTAAGCGACGGCGTGTACGCCACCAGTCCGATCAGCGCCGCCACCACGATCACCGCATCCACGCTGGTCCGTTGCCAGTAACTGCCCCCGAGATGAAGCCACATTCCAAACTCATCGAACGTGAGCGCTAATGACAACCCGTAAACGAGCGCCGTGATTTCGGCGGCGCGTCCCACCGGGCGCTTGAACAACGCGAAGCCCGCCACCGCCGAGAGCAGGAAGATGCCGTAATTAAGGTGATGGACATGCGTGCCATGCAGGAACAGGAACAGGTTCGGAATTTGCCCCGACATGATCAAAAACACCGCGGCGCGCGAAATCATGAACGACACCACAAAGCTGAACAACGCCTGCCGCGCCATGCGGTCGCAGGTTTCTTCGGGACATGGGGACAGGTGCATCATGGCGCTGAAGATTAGCGGCAAGCCCGCATGGGGGCAACGACGGAAGCTTCGATCAGAAGACCTTCATCGCCGTTCACGCCGCCTCAAGGCAACTCGAGCAAGTTCGTCTGCCCCGCTGACGTGACTATGGTAACGGCGTCCTTCTCGATCAGGAGGACATGCGCCTCGCCAACGCGGCTGCCGGCAAAGACCAACTTGCCATCGATGACCGCGGATGGATTCTTGGGGCGGTAGATAATCCCCTGCAGCTTGTAAGCCGGCGGCTTGGGCGCGTCCGCGATTGCCACATTGGTTGCCGTGCCCGGCGGCTCCGTCAGCGTGGCCAAAGTGTTTGTGGGGGCGGCCTTCGCATCCGCCGCAACCGGAGGAATCGGCACCGGGCTTGGTGCCGGCGCTGGCGCGTTTACCTCAACCGGAGTTTTGACCTGTCCGACGGGCAGCGCCGCGGGAGTCAACGTCGCCGACGTGGAACGGGCGCGCACCGTCTCGACATGACCGCTCGCGAACCATTGCCAGAGCAGAATTCCGGAAGTCAGCAACGTCACCCCGATGAGCAGCGGAAGCCAGAGGCCGCCGCCATTGTCGGCGTGAGGCGCCGGTTCCACCGGGCGCAATGCCGGGGTCGCCGCTGTCGAGGCCACGGGCTGCGCTTGCCGCGCCTTCTTCAAAGCTTCGTTGATCAAACTCATGAATCGATGTTCCCTTCCAGCTCGCGCAGGGCCCGGCCAACCAGCTTCCAGTCGATCTTGTCGCGCGCATGGACGAATCCCGCCAGCAACGCTTTGTCGCAAACCGCATTCACCAGCCGCGGAATGCCCCGGGTATAACGGAAAATCCGCCATAACGCCGGCTGCGTAAAGTACGGAGCGCCCTTCGCCCCGGATACTTGCAACCGATGCTGCACATATTGTGCCAGTTCGACCCGGTTCAGCGGATTCAAGTGATAACGGACGGTGATGCGTTGCCGCAACTGCCGCAAACCATGGTCATTCAGGCGGTCCCGCAGTTCCGGTTGCCCCATCAACACGATTTGGAGCAGCTTCCGGTCGTCTGTCTCCAGATTGGACAGTAGGCGTACCTGTTCGAGCAGTTCATTTGACAGGTCCTGCGCTTCATCGATGATCAGAACCGACTCCTTCCCGTCGGCCATTTGCCGCAATAGAAAATCATTGATGATCGCCACCGTCTCCAGGCGGTCCACGCCCTTCACGTTCAGCCCGAATTCCATCGCCACGGCCTTGACCAATAGATCGGGGTCCAGCACCGGGTTCAGGATCAGCGCCGTGGAAAAAGTGTCCGGAAGCTGTTCCAAGAGCGCGCGGCAGAGCGTGGTCTTGCCCGCGCCCACCTCGCCGGTGAGTTGCACAAACCCCTTCCGCTCCCGGATGCCGTAGAGCAAATGGTTGAACGCCTCGCGATGTTTCGGACTGTAAAACAAAAATCGCGGGTTCGGCGTGATCGAAAATGGCGGTTCGGTCAACCCGTAGTATTCTAAATACACAAGTCCTTCTCTAACCCAATCCCCCGCGCGAGAAAAGGCCAGAAAGTGAAATTGTTCAATGGCGATGGTTCGACCAGGTCAACGGCCAGGAAGATTACGGGAGGGTTTCGCAGAGGTTCCTTTGGGGCTTGAGGCTTGGTGTTTTTCTGAAGCTTCGTGTTTGCTTCAGCCGTTCACCGCCTTGCACGCACGCAATAACGCATCCGCCTCCCCATCCGTTCCAATCGTGATCCGCAGATAATCCTTCACGGCGGGATAACGAAACCACCGCACCAAAATCTTGCGGGCACGAAGTTTCCCCAGCCAATCCCTGGCCGCAAATCGCGGCGGGCGAACCAGAATAAAATTGGTCTGGCTGGGCAGCACCTTGAACCCCAGCGCGGTTAATTCCCGGCCGACGCGTTCGCGCGTCGCGATGACCCGGCGAAAGTTTTCGCGGTAATACGGCAAATCCTCCAGCGTCGCCAGCGCGGCCACCTGTCCAAGCCCATTGACATTGTAACTGTCGCGAATTTTATCCAGGCCGGCGATCAATGCCGGATGCCCCACGAAATATCCCACGCGCTGAAAGCAGAGTGAATAGGCCTTCGAGAACGTGCGCGCCACCAGCACGTTGGGCAGCCGCAGCGCCAGTGCCATCGCGTTCTCTTCTCCGAAATCCACATAAGCCTCATCGAGAATCACCACGCCCTTTTGCGCGCGGCACAGCGCTTCGAGTTCCGCCGTGCGGTAACCGCGCCCGCTCGGCGCATTGGGCGTGGTCACATACGTCAGCGCCGCCCGGAAATCCCACGCCTTGGATTTCCGCAACAACGCCAGCGGCGGAATTCCAAAATCCCTGTCCAGCGACACCACATTCGTTTGCGCCCCATGAATCGCCGCCAGCACGGGATACAACGAATAGCTCGGCGAAAAAAATTGAATCGTGCCCGCGTGCTGTCCGGCCCGCCGCGTGCCCGCTGGTTCCACAAACGCCCGCGTCGCCATCGCCAGCAACTCGTCCGATCCATTCCCCACGATGATATTCTCCGCCTTGCACCCGTGCAGCTTCGCCAACCGCTCCCGCAATAACTGCGCTGTCGGATTTGGATACAACCGCAACCGTCCATCCGTCGCCGCCTTCACCGCCGCGATCACCTTTGGGGACGGCGGATAAGGATTTTCATTTGTGTTGAGCTTGATCAGTCCCTTGATCTTCGGCTGCTCGCCCGGCACGTAAGCGTGTAATTCCCGTACCAGCGGCCGCACCAACTCCTTCGGATTTCTGATTTCTGATTTCGGATTTGCCATCAGGTTCAATCCTTCGTGCTTCCCCGGCTTTGGATGCGGATCTCCGCCGACTTCCCATGCGCGCCCAACCCCTCCACCTCGGCAAACTTCTGCACCGCCGGCAGCGCTTTCTTGAGCGAACCGCGATCGTACTCCACCACACTTGTGCGCCGCTGAAACTGATCCACCGTCAATCCCGCGAAGGACGCGCCCGCGCCGCCCGTCGGCAAGGTGTGGCTCGGCCCGGCCACATAATCGCCCAGCACCGTCGGCGAAAATGGACCGAGGAAAATCGCGCCCGCCGTCAAAATCTTTTCCGCCACCACCGCCGGTTTGCGCGTCATCACTTCGCAATGTTCCGGCGCCAGTTGATTGGCGAGGCGGACGGCGTCCTCGAGGCTTTCCACCTGAATCAACCAGCCATTGTGGGCCAGCGCGCGCTCGATAAATTCGCGCCGGGCGAGTTCGGGCAACTGCCGCGAAATCTCGTGTTCCACATCCTTGAGCAGCCGGCGCGACGTGGTCACAAGCCACACGCGCTCATGCCCGCTGCCGTGCTCCGCCTGCGCCAGCAAGTCCGCCGCGGCAAATTTCGGATTGGCCGTTTCATCCGCCAGCACCAGCACCTCGCTCGGGCCGGGCAGCAAATCCACCGACACCTGTCCGAACAACAACCGCTTGGCCGCCACCACATACGCGTTCCCCGGACCAAAAACCTTCTGCACGCGCCGGATTGTCTCCGTGCCCAGCGCCATCGCCGCAATTGCTTGCGCGCCGCCCACCCGGTAAATCTCCGTCGCCCCCGCCGTTCGCGCCGCGAACAGCAGCGCCGGGTTGATTGCACCGTCCTTCCCGCACGGCGTGCAAACCACGATCTCCGGGCATCCCGCCACCCGCGCCAGCACGATCGTCATCAACGCCGTCGAAACCAGCGGCGCCGTCCCGCCCGGAATGTAAATGCCCACCCGCTGAAATGGATCGAACTTCTCCCCCACCTTCGCCCCATGCGCGTTCCGCCCCGACCAATTCCGCCGCTTCGACTTCCGGCTGAACACCTCGATATTTTTGGCCGCCGACGCCACCGCCGACCGCAACGCCTCATCCGCCTTCAGCGAAACCGCCATCAATTCCGCCTGCGAAACCGCCAGCTTCTCCGCCTCCAGCCGCGCCCCATCGAACCGCGCGGTCAATTCCAGCAGCGCCGCATCACCCCGCGCCTTGACCTCGTTCACAATCGCGCGCGTCCGCTCTTCGATCACCGGATCGAACAACGGCGAGGCCGCCGTCAACCCCTGCAACCGCGCCGCAAAATCGGCGTCCGTATGGCGGATAACATTCATTGCGCTCAGGCTAGGGGAACCGTCTCTCAAAGTCAAAACCCGGGCGGACATCGACCCGTGTGTGCCAAAATGACACACCGCACCCCTAAAAACGCAATTAAAACGCAATTTCGCATAACCCACTATCCTTCAGCCGTTTGTGCATATTTCCCGCCTCTGGCGACCTTCTCAATCCTAAAAAAGAGGTTTAATTTGGTTTAATTTACTTTAATTTTTTGGCTGGGCGGTTTAATCCCCGCAGCTTGCGGCGAAGGGTTCTTTATGTGCCAAAATGTCTCACTTCCAACTTTAGGCTTGGGGCATTTGTCATTGGACGTTTCGGCGTCTTTCGCCGGATCGCCTTCGTTTTCAATTGTCAAAGAACCAGCCTGCCCACAAAGGCAAAGCAATATTCGGCAACGCCACGCGCCCAAATGCGCGTCCGGACACTGGACATTCCAGCGCTCCGCGCCAGCCTCCCTTCTTAACCGACACCCGGATAGTAGAGCACGCCCTTTGCTGAATGCAAATGAATTTTTCTAATTCACGGTCACCAGTTCCGGCCACAGGAACGCAGGCGGTCCCCCGGCGTGAGGGGTGTGATGCCCGGGCGAATTGCGCGCTGGCCGCAAGCATGATAAAGTCAAGGTCGAACTGGCGGGAAATTGGCCGCACATCCCAGCCTGTTCGCCGCCGATCGCCGAGTAAAAGCGAAATCAATCCAACCATATAACATAACGCATCTCATGACCAAAACGCTCCCCGTCCCCGCCCAGGCGGACCCCGGCTTTACTCTCGCAGAAATGAAATCGTTTGTGCGCAAACATTTTGATGACTTCGTCAATCGCAAGATGTCAGAAGTGGCGCTGCAGAACTTCAGCGCCGATTTTTTGGATCATGACGAAGCCGGCGGACCTGTCATCGGCCCGCTCGCCGCCAAAACCATGATGGAGAACGCCCATCAACGCTGGCCCGATCTCCACGTGGAAGTCGAAGACATTTTGGCCGAGGGCGACAAAGTCATGGTCCGCAACACCTGGACCGCCACGGAAAAATCGAGCGGCAAGAAAATTGAATTCCACGGCTTCGTCCTGTGGCGGTTCGCCAATCGTAAAATTGTCGAGCGCTGGGCCACCATCACCCCGCCGCAAGAGGTAAAGACATGACCAAACAAGAATGCCTCACGAAATTCCAGGGCACCCGACGCAAAGAGACAGTTGTCACGGCGATCTGGTTTATCTGCTTCTTTGGAATTCTCTTTTGCAACCTCCCACTCGCCAAATGGATGGAAACCCACATGAACGGCACCTGGATCTACACGCTTTATCAGGCCGCTTTATTGGTCTTTTTCTTCGGCAATTTCATTGTGATCTTCTGGATCAGCAAACGCCTGCCCCACTGGCGGGGTATTGTCTGTCCGTTGTGCAGCCGGCCGTTTGGTCGCCGCACAGTCCGAGGTAATGGGAATTGTATGCACTGCGGTGCGTATGTGTTCGACGAGCCTCTGGAGAAAGCGCCGTCGTAGCGACAGGAAGTCCCTCATCCCCAGGAATAACCTCCTGTTTGCCGCCTTCACCAAATCCAAACGCGTCAAGATTTACCCATAACGCGTGATTTTCGTTCGCTTCCATCGGCCTTGAACCAGTATTCCAGCCTTGGACGGCCCAATTTGCGGCTGGCCCGCCTTATGCTGAAGCCCTCTTGAGCACTTGCATGAAGGCAATTGACTCAAACAGAATCAGCAGACCAAGGAGGACTTATGGAAACGCCCACGGAACCCAACGCCGCCCCGGAGGAAGACCCGGATTTGCAAATCACCGCGGATCCTGAACCTCCCTTCGAACATCCGCTCCTGCGGCCGGTCTCCTACTGGGTTAAAAAGCTCCTCGTCTGCAATCCTTTCTATCTCGTCAGCGCCGCATTGCTGCTTTACGGCTTTTATCTCGTCTCCACCGACGCCAATTTTCCCGGCAAGGAGATCGCCCAACTCGCCTTCAACTTCAGTGCCCTGCAATGCTACGAAGTCCTGCTCGTCGCCACCGCCATCCTCCTGGCGCGCCGCCGGATTTGGTATGACTCCAACCTGCTCATTTTCCTCGAAAACGGCCTGATTCTCGTGCCTTTCATCCTCGTGAGCCAGGCCGCGTTGATCGGGCAGGGCACCGTTTGGGCGATGTGCGTCATCGGCGGCACAATGGCCCTGCTCCGGTTCGCCACTTTGAAGCGTGTGCACCTCCAGTTCAACTTGCCCTCAAGATTGTTGGCCATCGGGGTAGTATTGCTTCTGGTCAATGTCGCGCTCCCGTTGATTTACCGCACGTTGAATGATTCGAAAGTGGGCACGAAACCCACTGACGGAGCCGCCTACCACTTCAACCAATACAGTTGGTTTCTGATTCTGCCCGCCATCCTGGCCCTGGCCAATGCCCTGCCCCGCCCCAATCAAGCCGACGGACTTCTCCCCCAGCGACGCTGGATACCCGCCGGCCTGTTTGCGCTCTGGGCCGCCGGTTCCATCGTTCATCTCTACAGCCTTGGTTACATCTATAACTTCGACTGGGAAACGCCTTTCATCGTGCCGCCCCTCTGGGTTCTGGCCTGGACCATCTGCAATCGACACACAAACATTTTTCGCCTCCGCGGGTTGCGACCGGCCTTGCTGGTCGCTCCCGCGGCGGTCACGATGATCGCCGCGATCAACTCCGCTCCACACATGTTTCTGATTCTCACCGGGCTTAATATTTTGGCTTATGCGATTCTGCTGCTGAAGGAATCCTCCAGCCTAACCTTGTGGCATTTGACGGTTCTGTCACTGGGTGCTTTGGGTCTGGGCTTTATAAACCTGCATCCGGTGCGATTACCCTTGGATTTAAACGCCACTCAATGCCTTTGGGCCGTGGCTCTCGCGTACGTTTGCTATTGGATCTGCGTTTCGCGCCATCCCAAACTGGGCATCTTTGGGGCCATTCTGGTTTGGTTAACCGTGCTCAGGATATCCGAAAGGTATGTTGAAGGCCCGCATCTGGCGCTCCAGGCTGGAATTATATTCCTGCTCCTGCACAGCCTGCTCTGGACCGACCAGGCGCATCCCGGCGCAAAAGGAGCGCGCATCTTCGGTTGTTGCCTCTGGTTGTTGCACTCCCTGATCCTCGTCCCTCTGGCCTTGCCCCATGGAACGCTGATTCTATCCATGGGCGCACTGCTGGTTCTGGCTTCGTACGTCATTTCAAGGTTCGTTCGCAGTCATTGGCCTCCGCTGATACTGCCCTGCGTTGCGACGGTTGTTCTGTTCACCGCTCCGGGCAGTCACCTGGCTGAACCCGCGCAATCCGTTCCCATTGGGCTGTGGGTCGTCGCCGGAAGCTTTATGCTCTTCGTGATTGGAACGATTCTAGCCCTCACAAAATCAAAGTGGCATCCCGCCACCGCAACTGCTGCCGCCGCAACGGAAACAAACCAAACCTGATGATACAGGGCACTTGGTTTAACCTCGCGCGCATACCGCAATCGCAACAATGCGCATACCGCACGGCAGGGCCGGTGTGAGGGGAAAGGTACGTTCGCCTCGTGCCATTTTGGCAGCATTAATAAGACGCGACCCGCCCTGCCACCTTCGCCGTTTTTCCTTTACCTCGCTCGCCCAGCACGTTTAATCGGTACCCCGTCGGGCATTTGACTCGTCGCCATGCGCAATACCAAAATTATCGCCACCCTCGGCCCTGCCTCGGATTCACCGGAAATGCTCGCCCGCCTGGTCGATACCGGCGTCAACATTTTCCGTCTCAACATGTCCCACGCGCCACACGACTGGACCCGCCGCGTCGTGCGGGACATTCGCGCCGCCGCCGGGGACAAAATGGTCGGCATTCTCATGGTTACCCAGGGCCCGGCCATCCGCACCGGCGACCTTCCGGTGCCGCTCAATCTCAAGCCCGGCCAGAAATTTACCTTCACCGTCCGCGGCGCGAAGAGCGAGGAGGAAAATTCCGTGGACGTGAACTACGCCGATTTCATCAACGACATCAGCGAGGGCGACACCGTCCTGGTTGACAACGGCGCCATTCAAATGAAGGTCCACTCCAAGCATGGCAACAAGGTCGAATGCGAAGTCCTCACCGACGGCAAGCTCGGCAGCCGCCGTCACATCAACCTGCCCGGCGTCAAAGTCAGCCTTCCCGCCCTTACTTCGAAGGATGAAGCCGATGTGAAACTCGGCCTGGAAATCGGCGTCGATTTCATTGCGCTTTCGTTCGTGCGCTCCGCGCGGGACATTCGGCAACTCAAGGCGCTCGTCCGGGAAGCGCCGCGTCGTCCTTTGATCATCGCGAAGATCGAAGACCAGGAAGCCATCAAAAACCTCGATGCCATCATCCAGCAGGCCGACGGCATCATGGTGGCGCGCGGCGATCTCGGCATCGAGGTCCCTTACGAAGAACTGCCGATCATCCAGCGCCGGATCGTGAAGACCTGTTTGCGCATTGGCCGCCCGGTCATCGTCGCCACGCACATGCTCGAGAGCATGATTCAAGCGCCCATGCCCACGCGCGCCGAAGTAACCGATGTCGCCAACGCCGTTTTCGAACAAGCCGACGCCATCATGCTCAGCGGCGAAACCACCGTTGGCAAATACCCGCTCAAATGCGTGGAAGTGTTCAATCGCATTGCGGAACGTATCGAGCGCAGTGGCGGCGCAAATTATTGGGAACAGGCCGAGCTCAGCGACCCGCGCGAAAAAATCGCCAAGAGCGCCGTCGTGATGGCCAACGAGTTGCGCGCCCACGCCATCATGACCCTGATCCGCAACGGCAGCATGACCCGTTACATTTCCTGGTTGCGCCCGAAGTACTCCGCCATCTACGCCGTCGGCCAGAACCGCGACGTTGCCGAAGAACTCACGCTAAATTGGGGCGTCGTCCCCCTGATCATGCCGTTCGACGCGGCGGACCTGGAAAAGAACATCCAGATGGCCTTGCATAAATTGCTCGAACAGCGCCTCATTCGCCGCGGCAGCCACATCGTCGTGGTCAGCAGCATCGCCGCAGGCGAAGGCGTGGTGGATGCGGTGCAATTGCGAGAAGTGAGATAAAAAGCACCAAGCACCAACATCCAAGCACCAGAGAAGCTTCAACTAAGAACCTGTCCCGGTGGGGCGGGCAGTCCTCTGCCCGCCGTCGGCGCGCACGGAGCGACGCGCCCTACCGAGGCAGGCCCTAAGACAAACATTAATTAGGCGTTTCCAATTTGGAGCTTGGGAATTGGAGCTTCTCTGGAGCTTGGCATTTGGTGCTTGGATGTTGGTGCCTAGTGTTTATTTTTTGCCCATCATCGCCGTCGTCATCCGCGCCGTAAATCTGCCCTGCTGCAACTGCTGTTCCATGAACTCCTTGAACGAAGCCGCCTGTTCCGGTGTGAGCACGGTCTGGGCGCGCTGCCAGATGCGACCGTTCAACTGCTCCATCTCCGCGCTATAGGCGTCGATCTTTTCCGGCGTGAAATTGTCGTACCAATGCTCGTAGTCCAATTGAAACGGATCACCAAGATCGTGTTGAAATTGGAAGTTCGTGTGTTCCTCGGTCATGATTCCCTGCAATTGACTTCGCTGGTCGTCACTCAGGGCCTGTCCCGCGCCCGCAAATTGCTGCGTGAACTTGTCCAGACGCTCGCGCTCCGGCTGCGTCTTATCGAACCACTGGTAGGCATTGTAACCATCATCACCCAATAACGAACGAATTTGCGCGGCGTTGTCCTCAAGCGTCTGGCGGATGTTTTTTCCAGTCGCCGCCATGTTGCTTTCGTCAATTTCCCCGGCCATCATGGGCAGGAGAAACTGTTCCCACATCAGCGAACCCTTTTGCGTCAGTAATTGCTTGAGGGCGTCGCTCTGCGTGTCATTCAGATGCAGTTGACTGGCGAGTCCCGACTTGAAAAGCGCGTTGACGCTCCTCGCCACTCCATCCCTGGCCTCGGCCTTCATCACCTCGCGCATGGCCTGATCGCGAAACAGGGCGGAAACAGGATTGGTCGGGTCAACCGCGGGTGGCATTGCAGCCAATCGCCGCTGTAATTCCTGCGCACTGGCTGCGCTTTCGATCGACTCCGCGCGGCTCTCACGCAACTGCGCCCGAAGGTCTTTATTGCGCTTCTGCTGTTGCGCGGCCTCGCTGGCAATGGCTTCGCGTTTATTCTCCGCCGCCGCTGCGCGGGCCAGCGCTGCTTCCATCTGGCGGTTTTTTTGAATCAATAGAAAGCCGCACAGAAGCGTTACCGCGATGGATAGAACAAGAATGGAATTTTTCATTAGCGACGCCGATTTTTTTCCAGAGACAACGGAGCCAGGCCCAACCGCGCCAGCGGAACAGGCAGCAAAGCCGCGAGAATCACCAGATGCTTGAGCCAAAAAAGATTCGGACAAACGAGCAGACCGAGCGCTACGAAACAACCCGAGGCGCACGCCCAGAAGATCACGTATTGAAGCGCCCGATTCGGACTGTTCCTCCGCCAGGTGAAGACGGCGAGCCATAATTTCGAGACCACCGCCAGCACCAGCGCCCAGCCGAGCCCGGACACATATTGCTCGGCGTATTTCCAATTGAAATGTTTAACCCAAAAAACAATGGCCGAGATTTCAATTCCCAGAATGGCCGTGCCGAGGATGCCATGGACGACAAACCATCGCTTATTCCCCGAAAGCGCCACCCATAAATTGCTCACCACAAGCGTCCAGGTCAGGAGCGTGGCGGTCACCACCAATAGAAACAGGATCGCGCCCAGAGAAGCGACGCCGCGCAGGGCCAGGCCTGAATTCCACAGGTCTTTTAATTGCGCGAGGTTCGCCCACAGTGGCAGCCACAGCGCAAGGAAGACCAGCAGCGCCAGCCAGGCCATGGTGATGCTGAGCGCAGCGACTTTGAGTTTAGTCACCACCATTTCCTCCGATGTCAAAGGCCGGACGGCCAGGAACGGTGGGAGAGCAAGATCGGGCGACCAGAGATCGGGCTTCGCAAAGCCTTTGCCGATGACTCCGGCCAGAATGAGGGGCAGCACCAGCGCCCAACCCAGCGTCAGCAAGGTGGCGCCGGCGTCATGCCGGGTAAGCCACGAGACCGGGGCGAACAAGAGGACCAGCGCGGCGACGGTGCAAACCGGGAGCAACATCCCGGCTCGCCGCCATTCAAACCAAAATTGGGCCGCTGCCGGCGAATCGAATGGCCGGGTGCGCCGGGGCAACACATCGGTGATTCGTCCGACCTGCGTCTTCAACCATCCGCGCCCGCGCCCGCCACCGCGGCGTTGCCGCTCCACAAAGTGGCAACCGCACACAAAAGCGCCAATTGCGGTCCCGGTGAGCGCGAGGATCGAAGCGCACCAGACCTGCCTGGCGGGCCACGGAATGTATGGCAGGAAGAACTGCAGGCTCGCAAGGTTCATGAACAGCATGCCGGCCAGCGCAAGCGTGATGATCCGGGTCATCCGGAAGCCGCCCAGTGCCCAAACAATCGTCTGGTAGCACATCAATCCGACTCCCAGAACGGCCGCCGGCCAAAAACCCGCGTGCCGGCCGGCCGGCGCAAACACGAGCCTGGCCCAGCCGAAATAAATCAACTCGACACAAACGACGCCGAGAACCATTGGGCAGGCCACCAGCATCCAGGTTGGAACCGGCAAGGTGAAAAGCCGGTAAGGGAATCCATGCCAGTTCTTCTTCTGGTTGAATTCAGCATAATGAAGAAACCCGAACACGAGAAAAATGGAGCAGATCATCAGCAGCCAATAAAACGGCTCGAAATTTGTGAATACGTAAGCCCTGCCCGCACCGCTCAGATTGAGCACCGCGCACAAGCCAAGAAGCCCCAATGCACCAACCGCAAACCATTGGCCGCGCCGCCAGATTTCCCAACTCAAGGCCACTAAAGGCGACCGCATGCCAAAGAGTGATGGAGCCACTGGCTGCGCGTTCGTGTTCATTCTGGTTTCAAACCGGTGGTTCGGCCGCCGAGGGGCGCCTGCGCCGAATTCGGCTGATCCGGCAAGGTGAGTTGACTCCGCCTCGTCTGGTCGACGACTTGCCGGATCGAGTTGATGGCCAATTCAGGGGCTTCGAAGGGAATGCTATGTCCGCTCTCCTCGGTGATGATGTGTTGGGCGTGGGGCAATTTGTCCACCCAGTCCTGATGGAACTTCAGCCACATGGGCCTGAAGATACTCATTTCATGTTTTTGCTCTTCAGTTACGAAGCTGGGGAGCACTTTGGGGCCCATCGCGGTGATGAGGGTGACAGGAATTCCCTGCGGCACGCGGCTCTCGTGTGCCTGGGCAAGACTCGCTTGCATTTCGATCCACTCCGCGTCATGGCGGACGGGTTGGTTCGTATTCCGGGCCTGATTCCAGAGCATGAATTCCTCCTGGGTTGGGTCCAACAAAACCATGCCCACAACCTCCCGCGGATACAGGCCGGCAAAAACTCGATTCAGCGGACCGCCGAATGAATGTCCAACCAAAACGTAAGGCGGCGCGATCCCCGCATTTTGGAGCGCCGTGTGGAGTTCGCGGGCAACCTGCCGCGCATCCCGCGGTTTGGGACCAGGAGCGGATCGCCCGATTCCCGCCCGATCATAGGCCACTGTAGTGGTGAACTTGCTCACGCCGGGCTGGACTCGTTCCCAAGCTTCCAACGGCCCCCCGGCGCCCGGGCTGCCTCCGGTTTCAAAGACCACGGCCGGGCTGCCGTGGCCGGTAATGAGCATTCGGAGCTGATGTCCGCCAGCGTCAACGTTTTTGAACACGAAGCGCCCGAGATCCATCGCGAGGAGAATCGCGATGCCGCTGAGAACCAGGGCGAGCGTGATCAGGAGTTTTTTCATGGAAGCTGCGAATCTGTATGCGAATGGAAATTATCCATGGCGGTTTCGGGCGAACGACAACGGGGCCAGGCCCAATCGGGCAAATGGAAAGAGCAGGAACGCGACCAGTACGTAGAGATGTTCTAAACGATAGATATCGGGCCATGGGGGCGATAGAATCGCCAGGGCGACAAAGCCAAGCGTGGCCCCCGACCAGAGAAGGAGGTATTGCGAAGTGCGCCGGACACTGTTTTTGCTCCAGGAAAAAACCACGGACCAGATCTTGAGGATGACCGCCAGCGCGAGCAGCCATCCGATCAAAGTGAGCGTGATGGAGTTGACCACGTCCGGATGCTGTTGAATTTCCGAGTCGATGGTGTCGGAAAACAGGCCGGCCGCCAATGAGAGGAGCGTCGGCACCAGCACCTGCAGGCAAGCGGAAGCGATGTAGTAAGAGCGATTTCCGGAGAGGCCCACCCACAAGCCGCTGACCAGGCATCGCCACGTGATGACCGCGAAGCCGGCGAAATACAGGATGGTGATCGCCAGCCAGGAATGGGGGTAGAACCGGCGGAACTCGCGCAAGAACTGCTGCAGTTGCGTTTTGTCCGCCCATAAGGGGAGCCAGAGGGCGATGAAGCCAAGGACCAGCAGCCACGCGATGGTCACGCTCAAAGCCGCCACTTTCATTTTGCTGACGACGAATTCTTCGGCGGACAATGGCCGAACGCCTAAAAACTGAGGAAGCGAGAGGTTCGTGGACCAGAATTCGGGTTTGATGAAGCCTTTGCCGATGGCAAAGGCCAGGACGATGGGCATGGCCACAATTTTGACCAACGTATCGATCGTGGACCGCGGATCAGTGCGGAAGGCCCAGGAAAATGGGCCGAAGATGGCAAGCAACGCAAAACCGACGCACGCGGGCAGCAACAGGCCCGCGCGCCGCCATTCGAACCAGAATTGGGCGGCAGCCGGGGAAGCAAACTGACGGTTGCGTCTTGGCAGCAGGTCGCCGGCCTGCTCCAGCAGGCAATGGATCCAATTTCGCCGATGGCCGCCGCCGCGCCTCTGCCGGCCGACCACCGTCCAGGCGATTAAGAATGAAATGAAGGCCAGAACGGCCATGCCAGCGGCCAGATACTTTTCGGACAGCCAAGGGTAGGCGCCCTGGCTGTCGCTAAAGGGCAGCCACGCAACCAGGATGCTGCTGACGCCCCCGAGGCTAAGCACGATAATGCGGGCGATCCGAAACCCTGCCAGGCTCCAAAGCGCCGTGTGATAAAAAATCATGTAGGCGCCCAATAAAACCGCGAACCATTCCGGCTTGAGGACAGGATTGTGCGTCAGGACAAGTTTTATCCAGGCCACATAAACCACTTCCACGGTCGCAATGCCGAGCAACATGGGCAGGGCCACAAGTTGCCAGGTGCGAAGGGGCAGCGAAAAGAGCCGATAAGGAAAACCATTCCATTCCCGGGTTGAATTAAATTCGGTATAATTGAAAAGGCCGAACACGAGCAGCAAGGACACGGTCATCAGGAAGCCAAAGACGGGATCAAATACCTGGCCGGTTTCGGTGAGACGAAGCCGCCCGGGGACGGCCAGGTTGACAAGCGCGCAGAAAGCAAGGCAAGCGATGGCCCACCCGCCGGCGCGGCGGCCTCGTCGCCAGATTGCCCAAGCCAAGGCTGTCGTTGGTGAACGCATGACAATTCAGATTATTAGCCAGCGCCTAAACGGAGGAGGTGGTTTCCGCGGTGGTGGCGGTGCCGGCCTGGGCCACGAAAATATCGTTAAGCGATACGGCTTGTTCCTCGATTATCCGCGCGCCCAGTGCGGTAACAATGGCCGGCAATTCATTGCGCGTGCCGTTACAAATGACCGCCCATTCCCTGCCCGCTCCGGTCACGCTCAACGCTCCCGCAATCACCGGCGGTTTTGATTGCGGCGTGGCGAAGGAGAGCATGAAGCGGCGATGCTGGGCTTTGATGTCATCGAGTGGTCCGCAGAGCACCAGGTGGCCCTGATGCAGCATGGCCACGTAGTCCGAAACGCGCTCGATCTCCTCCAACAAATGCGAGGAGAAAAAAACCGTGCGCCCTTCTTCCGATACCGTGCGGATGACGGCTTCGAGGATGTCCCGACGCACGATTGGGTCGAGGCCGGAGCTGGGTTCATCCAGCAGCAGCAATTCCGGCCGATGGGCCTGCGCCGCGAGCAAGCCGGCTTTGGCCTGCTGGCCCTTGGAGAGGGTCTTGAGCCGGGCGCCGGGCGCCAGACCGAATTGTTCCCGCAACTTCTCCGCATACGCCATGTCCCAGTTGGGATAAAACGCCTGCGTGTAACGCAACAGTTCCTCCACGCGCATCCAACCCGGCAGATCCGGTTGCTCGGAAAGATAACCGATGCGGCCCAGAACACCCACCGGGTCGGCCACCGGATCGAGCCCGAACACACGCACGCTGCCTGCCTCGGCCCGCAACAATCCCAGAATATGTTTGATTAAAGTGGTTTTGCCCGCACCGTTTTCACCCACCAGTCCAAACACACTGCCTCGGGGCACGTAAAGCGACACGTTGTTCAGAACGGTTTTGGGACCAAACCGGCGGAATAAATCCGTGATGGCAACCACGGCCTCAGCAGAAGATGGAGAAGGAAACTTCATGTGCTTCATCCTTTCGAGCCCGAGCTTGTCTGGTTGGCAGGGACGCGCTGCCGCGCGTCCGCTCCCGCGGCTTTGGCCGCCTCCCGACGGATGACTTCCTGGCGTTCATGCAATAGTTCGATCACCTCGGGCAGGTCGATGTCGAGGTGCCCGGCTTCGACGAGCAAAGAATCCACCCGCTGTGTCAGGACTTTGAGTTTTTCACGCCGGGAAAGCGGCGATGGAGTTTCCGAAACGTAAGTCCCGGAACCGTGGCGTTTGGTGACGACACCCGCACGCTCCAATTCAAGGTAGGCGCGCGCCACTGTATTGGGATTGACCAGGAGCTGGTCCGCCAGTGCCCGAATCGGCGGAATTTCCTCACCCGGCGCCAGCCGTCCCGAAGCCACCAGATGTTTCACCTGGTTGACGATTTGGACATAAATCGGGACCCCGTCGTTGGAAGTTATATGAATTTGCACAAGCGCCTCCGTTGGTTCAAAAGGAACTATAATCGTTCATGTGTATTAATACATTAATACACTTTACGCTTGTGTCAACTCCTTTCTGAAAGGATTTTTGAGCCTTGCCGCACAAGTTGAAAGAGGGACAAATCTGGCATCGCACCGCCACGGCAGGATGGCTGAATCAGCGCGGATCTAGTTGGGCCTGAGTGTCCCAACGCGATTCATCCTCAGGCTCTGATGACTCGCTCACTGCTCAGGTCCACTTCGTAATCTTGCGCCCCTGGCCGTCTTTGTAGGCTCCGATAATGATTCTAATGAGGTCAATTATGGAACAGACTGCTGAAACAATCAGAAGCAATCCACCAATCGGCCACATTGCCAGCACGAAGACCACAAGATACAAAATGCCTTCCAGCCGGCGGCCCGCATAGAAAGCATGGATACCCAGAATCCCGAAGAAAAGGCAGAGCAAAAAAGCCGGAAGAATCCGTTTGTCGCTCTCCGGCTGCTCCGCAGACGGAACTGGACGCGATAGAGGCGCTGCCTGCGAATCAAGCTGCCCTGCCAGGGATGAAACAGGCAACCACTTGTCGAAGCCTTGTTGGCAGTAAAGCGTATCCGCCGTAATCACGCCAGACCGCCACATGTTCTGCACCTGGGAAAAGGTGTATGGCCCTTTTTGTTCCGAACCGACTGTCAAAAAGTAAAGATCGTCCATATCGATTATAGAACCATAAATCCTGACATTTGACCTTCTTAGCACACTCGCACCAATAGGAGCAACCGGGAATGTGCGCCCAATCCTAAAGCAGGAGAGCACTGAGTCAAGACTATCCCATGCTATCGATTAAGAACTGCGGTGGAAAATCTTCGGGCCCCACATCGCGTGATTGTCCGCGCGAAGAATCCAAAGAGCCAAGTCAATTTGTGTGTTACGACTGCGTGACTTTAGGCGATCGACTCCGCACTTCGAGATTTGTCTGGAACAAATCAACTGCACGCCCCTCGAACAGTAGCAGGTTAAGCGAGTCACTTAACAGTGGGTTGGAACCACGAGAGACACGGCCACGAAAGGCAACTATGTCGAAAAAGTTAGCAAATGACGAACTGACCTCAACTGACCAGCAAGCCGCCAAGCCCAGCAGCAACACACTCGGACGGCGGTCCTTTATGAAACGGCTCGGTTTGGGCGCCGCAGTGCTGCCCGCCGGGGCAATCATCACGAGCGCGACTCGCGCGCGCGCCGATAATGGCAGGCTTTCCGAGGGGGATGTTTCCATCCTCAGATTCCTGGCGGCGGCGGAAATCCTCGAAACGGATCTGTGGCAGCAATACACGGAACTGGCGCTGGGCAATCCTTCATTCCAGCAGGCTTTGATCACGCTGGATGGCGACATGCCCACCTATGTCAACCAGAACACCCGGGATGAGTTCACGCACCAGAACTTCATCAACGCGTATTTGATGTCCAAGGGCGAGAAGCCGGTCAACCTGGAGCCATTCCGGAAGCTGCCCAGCAGCCAGGCAACCGGCGCGAACAAAACCGCCAAGCGGCTCACCAACTTGATGAACCTCACGGTCGATACCAGTTGGTTCCTGCGTTATCGCCTGTCGGGCAACCCGGACTTTGGCGACACCTTCGCGCAAATTGTTAACCTGGACAACGTTTCGGCCATTCCCAATGCTGACCTCCCGCCGCCCACGGATGTGAACTTTGGGTTTCAAATCCAGTTCATCGCCAACGTGGCCGGCTTCCACTTCGCGACAATCGAGCAGGGCGGCTCCAGCCTCTATCAATCGTTTCTGCCGAAAGCTTCCAATCTGGAAGTGCTTAAGATTGTGGGCGCCATCGGCGGCACCGAAATCATGCACTTCCAAACCTGGCAGGACAAGGCCGGCAACGCGCCGATGCTGATGGATAACCACGGGAACACGATCTTTCCGCAACTCCCGATCGCACCCGATCCGGCGCCGGACGGCATTGACCACTCGGCTCCAAACGACACCAACCAGATCATGCCGGCGCCGTGCAAGTTCATCAGCACGCATTTGCCGCTCTGCTCGGTGATCCGGCCTATTTCCACGGCCCAAGCCGGGGCGAAGGCCGCAGTGATGGGCCTGACCGCCAGTGGGCTCTTCAATGGTCAAAGCAAGGACTTCTTCAACCTCCTGGCTCACCTCGCCGAGGAAGCGGATGAGGCCGAGCGCGAACGATAAATCACGATTGAATTGAGTCTCCTTGGGATAGGTGGCCTTGGGCGGGCTGGAAACGCCCAAGGCTGCCATACGCTCTCAAGTGAAGCTGAAAGTTTTCAGCCAGCTTGCTTAACGCAAGCTTCGCTTCGGGGACAGGAGGCTGCGAACCGTTGCAAACGATTCAGCGCGATTCCCCGGAAGCATGCGCCACAGCAGTCATCGGGCCGGGCCGCTCCAGCGCCGCTACTGCACGGTTGGCTGACTCGACGACTCGGTTGGGAAAGAGGCCAAGATACAACATGCCAATGATACAGCCGTAAAGCGCAATTTGCACCGGCCACGACACGCAGATCGAGGTTGCTTTGGGCGGATTCTTCGACCAATAGATTGCGCGCACGACGCCCAGGTAATAATAAAGGGAAATCACCGCGCCGATAACCAGCACAGCCGCCAGCCAGTAATAGGCAGAGTTCACCGGTCCCTGTTCAGTCACAGCCTTCAGCAGCAAAAACTTGCCGAAGAACCCCGCCAACGGCGGCAGGCCCGCCAGGGAAACCATTGACATTGACAAGGCGGCGGCGAGCAAGGGCGAGCGCTGGTTCAATCCGGCCAGCGCGCTGATGTCCTCGCCCTCCACTTCGCGCATGACCACGCAAATCACAGTGAAAGCCGCGAGCAACGTGAATACGTAGCCGCCCAGATAGTACAGGATCGCCGATTTCCCGCTGTCGTTCAACGCGGCCACGCCCATCAAGAGGTAGCCAGCGTTGGCGATGCTCGAATAGCCCAGCAACCGCTTGAGATTGCGTTGCGGCAAGGCACACAAGTTTCCGTAAAGCACCGTGATGATCGAAATGACGATGAGCAGCGTTGTCCAATGAGCGGCGACTTCCGGCACCGCCGTAAACAGCACCCGCAACAATAAGACGAATCCCGCCGCTTTGGAACCAACCGCCAGAAAGGCGGTGGCCGGAGTCGGTGAGCCCTGGTAAACATCCGGCGCCCACATTTGCACCGGGAAAGCCGCGATCTTGAAGCCCAGGCCGACGAGGATCAGCAAAATTCCCAGCAGGAATATCTTATTGCCGGCAAGTTGCGGAGCCATCGCCGCGATGCCCGCAAAATTCATCTTCCCGGCTGTGCCGAAAACCAACGCGATTCCATAAACCATGAACGCCGACGACAGCGCGCCAAAGATCAAATATTTCACCCCGGCTTCGAGCGAAGCCAGCCGATTCCGTTGAAAACTGGTCAGCACGTAAAATGTGACCGTGATCAATTCCACGGAGACAAACAACAGGCTGAAATCATTGGCCGACGCCGAAAACATCATGCCCGCCAGCGCGAACAGGATGAGCGCATAGAATTCGGAAATGCCCGCCTCCATCCTCGCCGCGAACTCGACCGACATGATCAGGACGACAATGGCCGAGACAAGGAAAAGTCTCTTGAAGAACAGCGCCAGCCCATCCAGCACGTACATGGATTGCAGCGAATCCTCCACCGGCTTCCATTGGAAACTCCAGATTAGAACCAATGCCAGCGCGATGGCGGCTCCATAGCCGAGGTTGCGCTTCTTCTCGATCGGCGTCCACAAATCCGCCAGCAGCAGTCCCAATCCCAGGACCACGACCGCGACTTCCAGCATCATGGAGGAGTAATTCATGGCACGCTCACCACTTGCCCGGTTTCAACCCGCGCCACCGGCGTGGCGGACGGAGTATTTGCCATTTCAATGATTTTCTTCGCGCTCGGCGTGATCTTGTCGGTCAGCAAACGCGGGAAGAACCCGAACACCAACAGGCTGACGAGCAACACCAGGTAGGGCAGCTTTCGCAAAGGCCAGGTTGATTCCGCCACGGCCATCAATTGCTCGGGCACCGGGCCATGGAAAATATTCCGGATCGCCCGGAGCATGTAAACCGCGCCAATGACCAGGGCGGACCACACGGCAATGCCGGTGACCAGCGGAAATTGTTTCCAAGCGCCAAAGAAAACCGTGACTTCCCCCGTGAAGTTCGCGAAACCCGGCAAGCCACAACCGGCGAACATGGCCATAATTAGCGCGGTGCCCAGGAACGGCAGTTTGCGCAACAACCCGCCCATCCGATCCATTTCGAGCGTGCCGGTCGTTTGATAGAGGTATCCGCTCAGGCCGAAAGTCAGCGCCGCAAGGAAGCCATGTGCGATCATCACCAGCACCGCGCCGGTTATGCCAATCAGGCTCAGGCTGGCGATGCCCAGAAAAACAAAGCCCATGTGCGCCACGCTGGAGTAACCGATCAGCCAGTTGAGATTTTTTTGGCGCATCGCCACGAGTCCGCAATAAAAGATGTTGCCGAGGCAAAGCCACGCGATGACGTTTGTCCAACTCTGCGCCGCCTCGGGCAGCAATGGCAACGCAATCCGAATCAAGCCGTACAGCCCGAACTTTTTCAGCACGCCGGCATGGAGCATCGCTGTGGGAGCCGGTGCGGAGCCGTAACCCAGCGGCGCCCAGGTATGGAAGGGCCAAAGCGAAATCAGAATGCCGAAGCCAAATAGCAGCAATGGAAAAATAAAATTCTGATCGCGCAATGGAATCGGGTGCTGCTTCACGTGCGCGATTAAGCCCACAATATCGAACGTTTTCGCGCCGGATTGCAAGTAGAGCGCAATCAAGCCGATCAACGAAATGAACGCGCCGACGCTCAGGTAGAGCGTGATTTGGAAAGTCGCATAATTCTTGTCCGGCCCACGTCCCCACACACCGATCATGATGAAGGTCGGAATCAGCGCCAGCTCGTGCGCGAAGTAAAAGAAAAACAGGTCAAGCGAAGCGAAGGCTCCGAGGATTCCGCCGCTCATGATCAGCAGCAGGATGCAAAATTCCTTTTGCCGCTCGTTATCGCGTTCGCGGATTTCCCACCCGCAGCACGCGGCCGCGAAGGCCACCACCGCGCCCATCAGAATCAGCCCCACGTTCAAACCATCCACGCCCACGTGGTAGCTGATCCCCAGCGACTTTACCCAATCCACCTGCTGCTCGAATCTGAATCCGCTCAAGCCCATCGCGGCACCGTCGTAACGCCAGAACACAATAATCGCCAGCACCATCGAGATAAACGTCGCCACGATGGCCACGACCCGCATCACCACGACAAAGCTGCGTGGCACCAGGCACAGGAGCAGCGCGGCAATCAAGGGACAAAGGATGATGGCGGTCAGCATAGGTTCATTTCCCGAGCACCCAATACAGCACCCCCGCCACACCAGCCACGAGCAGGAAGGCGTACATCTGCAGGCTGCCGGTTTGCAACATCCGCAATAGTCGTCCGGCGACATCGGTGACGTTCGCCGTGCCCCGCACGGCGAAGGTGCCGATAATCCAGCGGTCAATAAAATCCGCGACCCTGGCCAAGGCGTCCTGTGTGCAGGGGATCAGGACGTTCTCGTAAAATTCGTCGATGTAAAACTTGTTGCGCAACAACTGCGACCACCAGCCAAGTTTTTCCGGCAAGGGATCGACGGCCTTGTTTCGATAAAGCGAGCGGGCCCACAACCACCCGAAGACCACAGCCAGAACTCCGAACGAGGCGGCGAGCAACTGCTCATTGAAGGGTTCGAGCAATCGGTCCCAAAAACCTGGCTCCGTCCCTGCGACGGCCGCTTCAAAATGCCGGGCGTAAAGACTTTCAATCCCCAAAAGTCCGCCCGCGATGCTGAAGATTGCCAGTATGAACAAGGGCCAGAGCATGACGCTCGGGGATTCGTGAGCGTGCTCAGCCGCTTCGGTCCGTGGGCGGCCTTTGAATACAACATAAAAAAGCCGGAACATATAAAATGTCGTCAACAACGCGACGACCACACCTAATACAAAGAGCCCATAGTGATGATCCTTGATCGCCTGCGCCAGAATGCTGTCTTTGCTGTAGAACCCGCTAAGCGGCGGAACGCCGCAGAGGGCCAGCGTACCGAAGGTGAAAGTCCAGAAAGTTATGGGCATTTTTCGTCGCACGCCGCCCATGGCCCAAATGTTTTGCTCATGGTGCAGCCCGTAAATGACCGAGCCCGCGCCGAGGAACAGCAGTGCCTTGAAGAAAGCATGCGTGGTCAGGTGATACATGGCTGGCACGGGACCGCTGCAACCAACCGCCATCACCATGTAGCCGAGTTGCGACAAGGTGGAATACGCCAGGATTCGCTTAATGTCATTTTGCTGCACGGCGATCAGCGCCGCCATCAACGCCGTAATCCCGCCGATCCACGCAATCACCTGCAAGGCCTGGGAGCCATCCACGTTAAGCAGAAAGAACACGCGGCAGAGCATGTACACACCCGCCGCCACCATCGTCGCCGCGTGGATCAATGCGCTGACTGGTGTCGGTCCTTCCATGGCGTCCGGCAGCCACACGTGCAGCGGAAATTGCGCGGACTTGCCCATTGCGCCGCAAAAAATCAGCAGACCCACGGCGGTTGCCACAGCGCTGAACTCCACGCTATGCACGTTCAGCCTGGTTTCAAGGTCCCTGAAGTTCAGCGAGCCCAGCGTGGCCCACGTCAACAAGATGCCCACGAGGAAGCCGAAGTCACCAACGCGGTTCGTCAAAAATGCTTTCTTGCAGGCATCCGCGGCGGAAGGACGTTCGTACCAAAAACCAATCAACAGGTAGCTGGACACACCCACCAGTTCCCAGAAGATGAACATCATCAGAAAGTTGTCGGCCAGCACGATGCCCAGCATCGAAAAGGTAAACAAACTCAGGCACGCAAAATACCGCGCGAATCCCGGGTCGCCCTTCATGTATCCCCACGAGTAGATGTGAATCAGGCTGCCCACGCCGGTCACGATCAGGATCATCGGCAGACTCAGATGGTCCAGCCGCAAACCGATATCAACATGCAGGTCAAGACCAAGCCCCTGATCGTGAATCGAAAGCCACGGAATCTGAATCGGCATTCCCATCGACGATTCGGGCAGTGCGTAGAACAAAACCAGCCCGCAAATAAAAGAGAACACAACGGCCGTGATGGAGATCGCCCCGCTCCGCGCCGCGTTTCCGCGCGTAAAAATGGTGATGGCCGCCACCGATAACAGCGGCAGAAACAAAACCAGCCATGCCAACAGTTCAACCATTTTGCGTTTTAGGATTTCAATGAAGTCAGGTCTTCCACGTGGGCGGTCTGCCGCCGGCGATACAAGGCCACGATTAACGCCAGGCCCACCGCGACTTCGGCGGCGGCGACCGTAATGATAAAAAACACCATGATCTGTCCGTCCAGATTCCCGTTGTAACGGGACATCGCAACCAGGGCGAGATTGGCGGCGTTTAGCATCAGCTCCAGGCACATGTAAATCACCAGCAAATTGCGGCGCATGATCACCCCGAGCAACCCGAGGCTGAAAAGCACTCCGCTCACCACGAGATAATGTTCGAGAGTGACGTCCATGCTATTTCAGGTCCTTTTTGCTCAACAAAATCACGCCCACCATTGCGACCAACAGCAGGACGGACAAAATTTCGAATGGAAGCAGGTAATTTGTGAAAAGCAGCTTGCCCAAGGGCAGCGTGCCGCCTTCGATATCGCTTGCTGTCCGGGATACACTGGCGCTGCCGCTGCGAATCGCTGCGAAGGAGATATACGCAATCGCCGCCACTGAAATCACGCCGGTGATGATGCCAAACAGATTGAACTTGCGCCGGTCCTCTTCCTTCAGGTCGAGCAGCATGATGACGAAAAGGAACAAAACCATCACCGCGCCCGCATAGACGAGCACCTGGACCGCCGCCAGAAAGAACGCGTGCAACAGAACGAACAAGCCCGCCATCGAGGCAATGGAGAGCACCAGAAACATCGCGCTGTTGATCGGGTTCCGATTGAGAATAATCAACGCCCCGCAAACCAGGGTGAGCGCGGCGAAGAAATAGAAGAGAGCGGCCTGCATTATGGCGCCACTCCCTGTTCCTTGGCTTCCTCAGCCTTGTGCTTCCACTTTTGGATTTTGTCCTGGTGAACTCCACCCAGGGAGAGGAGTTTCTCCTTGTTGTAAATCATTTCCCCGCGGCTGGTGCCCGTCAGCGAATAATCCTTCATCAGAAAAATCGCTTCCTCGGGACAGACTTCCTGGCAGAAGCCGCAGAAGATGCACCGCAGCATGTTGATCTCAAATTCCTTCGGCGCCTTCTCGACGTTGCCCACTTCCGGCGAGCCTTGCGGACCCGGCGGTGTGATGCGAATGGCCTTGGGCGGGCAGACAAATTCGCAAAGCTGGCACGAAACGCATTTCGTGCGATCAGCCTGGTCCTTCACGAGGTAAGGCGCGCCGCGATAGCCGGGCGGCACTACCCATTTCTCCTCGGGATACTGCATCGTCACCTTCTTGTTGAAGAAATGGCGCAAGGTGACCTTGAACCCGCCGATGATCGCCGGCAGGTAAAGCCGTTCCCAAAAAGTCAATTTGTCGCGTTTAACTATCATGCTCAATGCCCCGCCAACAGCCACAAGACCGCACCGGTCACCACAATATTCACCAACGCCAGCGGAATAAAACGCTGCCAGCCCAGATTCATCAACTGATCGTACCGGAAGCGCGGCACCATCCAGCGCACCCAGATGAAAAATACCATGAACGCGAGCATCTTCGCGATGAAGATGCCGATGTGCAGCACCCCGCCGATGAAATTCCCGGCCGGTTGGTCCAGGCCAAACCATGGCAGGGTCCAACCGCCGAAGAACAGAGTCACCATCATCGCCGACGACGCGATCATGTTGGCATATTCACCCATGAAAAACAGCGCGAATTTCATCGAGCTGTACTCCGTGTTGTAGCCGCCCACCAATTCCGTTTCGCACTCCGGCATGTCGAACGGCATGCGGTTGGTTTCCGCGAAGGCCGCGACCAGGAAAATAAGGAAGGCGATTGGTTGCTTGAAAACCAGCCAGTTTGGCAAAAGCACCCAATTGAACAGGTGCCCGGTCTGATAGGTGATGACTGAGTTCAAGTTCAAATTTCCGACCAGCATAAAGACGGGAATGACCGACATCCCCATGGCAATCTCATACGAAATCATCTGCGCGCTGGAACGGATGCCACCGAGGAACGGATATTTGGAATTGGCCGCATAACCCGCCAGCACGATGCCGTAAACCCCAAGGGACACGATGCCGAAGGTGTAGAGAATACCCACGTCAAGATTCGCGATCACCATCTGCTGGTTGCCGAGCGTGGAACCAAAAGGAATTACGGCCACGGTTAGAAAGGCGGGAATCATCGTAATCGCCGGGGCGAGCCAGAAATACACCTTGCGCACATGCGCCGGCGTGAAATCCTCCTTCAGAAAGGACTTGAGTCCATCCACCATCGGCTGCCAAAAGCCCAGTTTCGTCAGAAAAGGACCGATTACCGGAATGCTGCCAATGAGCGGAAGCGCCACGCGATTTGGTCCCAGGCGGTCCTGGATGAATGCCGAGATCTTGCGCTCCGCGAGCACCGAGTAAGCGACAAAGAACAACAACACCCCGACGACACAGACGATCTTCACCACACTCCAAAGCGCAAAGGTCTTCCAGTCCAGGTCCGCTTGCGCGAACCAGGGAGACATCGTGATGGTTGCCAGATGAGTCATTATATCAAAATCAAATCGGGACGCTCGCACCCGTATCGCCCAGCCCCGCCCACGTCAAGCCGTTGAACGCCGGGACTTCGCGCGCCATTTGGTTGAACAGTCCTTCGATGCTTGCGAAGCCGTTCTGGCCGGTGACCTGATAAACCAGTTCATGCAGGAATTCCCATTCGGGCCGCGCTTCGCCCTTGGGCTCGACCGCTTTCATGAATCTCTGCACCCGGCCCTTGCCGTTCGTGAATGAACCGCGCTTTTCGGCATGGGCGCAGCCGGGCAGAAGATAATGGGCCAGTTCCGTGGTCGGGTTCGGCAGTATGTCGCTGACGATCAGCGTTTCCAATTTGCCGAGCAAATCCGTTCCAATCCCGTGCTTGGTAACGTCTTCGCCGAAAACAATCAGCGTCTTGATGCTGCCACTGCGAATCCTGTCGGCGATCTTCGGCAGGTTCGCGCCCATCTGCGCGGGTGAGATCCCGGTGAGCTTCGCTCCGTTGCTGTTCGGATTTCGGTCGGCGCTGAGCAGCAGCTTGTCGCCTTCCTTCATACGCGGAACCGAATCCGTCAGCGCGTTGAACTTCTGCGCGAGCTTGGAAAGCAGGAACAATTCTTCGTTCGTTTGGCGGGCTGAAGCCACGATCGCAACCGAGCCCGGCGCGGCTTTGCCCAGCTTTTCCGAAATCTCTTTGAGCGCAGCCGTCCAAGTGCTCGTGCTTTTGCCAATGCGCACCTCAGTCAGCCGATTCTCGCTGCCGATCCACTTGTAGTTGAGCCGCCCATAATCGCACATCCAGCAGGCGTTCACCGCATCGTTCTCGCGCGGTTCATAGCGGTAAACCTTCTCCTCGCGTGAACCGATGACGATGTTGCAGCCGGTGGCGCAACTCGTGCAGACACTTTTGGTTTCCTTGAGGAACCACACGCGCATTTTGAAGCGGAAATCCTTCGACGTCAGCGCGCCGACCGGGCAGATATCGACGGTGTTGAGCGTGTAATTGTTGTCGAACGCCTTGCCCGGATAAGCAGAGAGGGTGTTGTAACTGCCGCGATTGACAATTCCGAGCGCGTCATCGCCTGCGATGTCCCGCGTAAAACGAATGCAGCGCGTGCAGAGAATGCACCGCTCGTCATCCAGCACGATGCGGGGGCCCAAATCGACGTGCTTGGGCTTGTGGACTTTCGGCTCGACGAAGCGGCTCGTGGCCTGGCCGTAATCCACCGAATACTCCTGCAGCTTGCACTCGCCCGCCTGGTCGCAAATCGGGCAGTCGAGTGGATGATTGATGAGCAGGAATTCGAGCACGCCTTCGCGCATTTGCTTCACGCCGGGCGTGTTGGTGTAAATCTCCATGCCGGGCGAAATGGGCGTGGCGCAGGCAATTGCCGGACGGGGCGATTTGGAAATCTTGACCGTGCCATCGGGATTCGTCACCGGCTTGCGGTCTGGCCCGAGGGCGGGCGTGCCGAACTCCACGAGGCACATGCGACAGTTCCCCGCCACCGGCAGTTTCGGGTGATAGCAATAATGCGGCACGTCCACCTTGGCGAGCGCGCAAGCCTGGATCATCGTCGTGGCCACCGGCTTGCCCGTGATGGGGTCCGGCGTTGTCTTGGGCACGGCGATTTCCTTCCCGTCCACCTTGACCTTCATCAACTCGGTCGTGGGCGGCGAGGGCTTGGTTTCGGTTATCGCTGGGGATGACATTTAGAATGGTCTCGGTTGGATCGTGTTGCTGCTCGACAGACGGATGCACCACCCCTTTAACGCAAAGACGCAAAGACGCAAGGACGCAAAGAGGAACGGGAATTGGCTCACCGTCCCCCTCTGCGTCTTTGTGCCTTTGCGCCTTTGCGTTAGGCGACGAGCAAGCCTCGCCGTGGCTAACGAGTTCTTTCTATGAAAAATCATCGACATTTCAGGTTTCCCTCCTGGTTCCTGACTCTGTTTGGGCTTGTCTCTAAAGTCCACATTCTCCGGCAGCTCGTTTGCCACGCGGTGGATCCCGTTTTTAACAAATCGCTCTCCAAAATTGATGGCCTTCGATCGGGTGATTCCTCTCGGCAATTGGATACGCCAGTCTTTAAACGCAAAGGCGCAGAGACGCAAAGACGCAAGGAAGAACTTAAACTGGCTCAGTTTCTCTCTCTGCGCCTCTGTGCCTCTGTGCCTCTGCGTTAAATTCCATCCGCCCTCAACCCACGCAACGTTTGAGAATCTACAACTATAGCAACTTATCGGCATTTCAGTCTTCCCCTCCAGCCTCTTTGCTCCGCCTGGGCGGCTTCGCTTTAAAGTCCACATCCTCCGGTAGCCCGTTCGCTACCCGGTGGATCCCGTTTTTGACAAACCGCTCTCCAAAATTAATTACCAAGCCCAACTTAAGGCTCGTCAACCGAAGGTACGTCAACAACTGCGCTTGGAAAATCGGATTCCATTCCTCCACGGCTTTATTATCGACGAGGACGAGTTTTTCAACCTTCATGTCAAGGCGAAGCGGCTTTCTTAACACCCGCCCCTTATAGACGATCCGCACTGGAAGCTGCCGTTCCACCAAAAGCCCGCGCAGCTTCAATTCCTCCTCCATCGCCTCCTCGTAGATGTCTTCCAGCAGCCCCGGCCCTCCGAGTTCACGGTGCACTTCGATGGCGGCGTCCACGATGACTTTGCTTAGCTCGTTCTCGGTCATCAAACACACTCCCTCTTAAACGCAAAGGCGCAAAGGCGCAGAGGCGCAAGGAAAAAACTGAACTGGCGTAGTGTTTCCCTTTGCGTCTTTGCGCCTTTGCGTCTTTGCGTTAAACTCCAGGCAAGCCTCCCAGCGCTTAACGGCTTCAAATTATGGCAAATCAACAACATGAGTTTAGCTTGGTTGCGGACTCGCCGCGATTTTCAATTCCGGCGTGAGCCCAGCGCCCTGGACTTGGGCAGCGGTGCGGCGCTTTTCGTCGGCTTCGCCTTTGGCTACGAACTCATCCTTGAATTTGGCGATGAAGCTTTGCACCGGCCAGGAACAGGCTTCGCCAAAGGCGCAGATCGTTCGCCCGCCCGGAATGTTATCGGCGATCTTGACGAGGTAATCGGCATCCTGCTTACGACCCTCGCCATGCGTTAACCGATGAAGCGCCTTGCTCATCCAGAGTGAGCCTTCGCGGCAGGGCGTGCATTGGCCGCAGCTTTCGTGCGCGTAAAACTCGCTGATGTTCGCCAGCGCCTCGACGATATCCGTCGAATCATCCATGACGATGATCGCTCCCGAGCCGGACATGCTGCCGGCGGCCATCAGGGAATCGAAATCATACGGCAAATCGAGCATCTCGACCTCCTGCTCGATGTCCTTGCCGTCCGGGCCCTTCTTCTTCAGCTTAAATTTTTCGCCGGCTTTGAACACCTTCGCGGAAGAACCGCCGGGAATGATCGCCTTCAGTTTTCGCCCGTCCCACAGCCCGCCCGCGAAATCGTTGATGAGCTGCCCGATGGTCGCCTTGCCGACTTCGACCTCATAGTAACCGGGCTTCTTGACATGCCCGCTGATACTCACGATGCGGGTGCCGGTGTTGTTCGGCGTGCCCAATTTGGCAAACTCCGCGCCACCCATGGCGACGATATGCTTCACATTGCAAAGCGTTTCGACGTTGTTGACGATGGTCGGACATTGATACAGGCCCAGCACCGCCGGGAAGTAAGGCGGCTTGATGCGCGGATACGCGCGTTTACCCTCAAGCGATTCGATCAAACCGGTTTCCTCGCCGCAGATATAGGCGCCCGCGCCGCGATGGACGTGAATTTCCAGATTGTAACCACTGCCAAGGATGTTTTTGCCGAGAAAATTTTTCGCGCGCGCCTCGTTGAGCGCCCGATTCAAAATGCGCGCGCCTTCCGGAAACTCCCCGCGGATGTAAATATACGCCAGTTTCACGTCATTCGCGTAACAGGAGATGATCATGCCCTCGATCATCTGGTGCGGGTCCTTGTAAAGGATCTGGCGGTCCTTGAAGGTCCCCGGCTCCGATTCGTCCGCGTTGCAAATCAGGTAAATCGGCTTGCCGCTGCGGCGGTCCACGAAGGACCACTTCAGTCCACAGGAGAAACCCGCGCCCCCGCGCCCGCGCAATCCGGAAAGCTTCACGTCGTCGCGAATTTGTTCCGGGCCGCTCAGCGTTTTGCCGTCCGTCAGTGTCCTGGGCTGGATGGCCAGCGCCTTTTTCAGCGCCTCATAGCCGCCGTGGCGCAGATAGCAATCGAGGTCCGGCGTATAACCGGGCTCGTCGGCATATTTTAAAATGAGGCGATATTCCTGGGCCATACTAACTCGCACCTCCCGGCAGCAGGCTTGACTCTGCGGCAAAATCCTCTACTTTTCCCTTCACGGGAATGCCGAATGGTGTAACGGTAGCACGACTGCCTCTGGAGCAGTCTGTCATGGTTCGAATCCATGTTCGGCAGCCAATTTCAAGCGGGTTCACTTGCACTCCTCCAGGATCTTGTCCGCTTTTTCGTTGCTCACGCCTTCATAGAAATCCTCGTTGCACATGATCACCGGGGCGGTGCCGCAGCTTGCCAGGCATTCCACGAACTCGACCGAGAACTTTCCATCCTTCGTGGTTTGGATGCCATGCGCGTGGCTGTCCAAGCCCAGCTTTTTGCAAAAATGTTGATGTAATTGGGCCGAGCCGCCCAGCGCGCAACTCAGTGTGCGACAGACCTTCAACACATACCGGCCCGCCGGCTGCTGGCGGAACATTGGATAGAAGGTTACCAACTCGTAAATGTTGATCGGCTGCAGGTCCAGCTTGGCGGCAATCCATTCAATGGCTTCCTTCGAGATGAAGCCGAAGTGCTCCTGCACAGCGTGCAGCAGCATGAGCGACGCACTCCGCTTTTGCGGGTAGTGCGTGATCAACTCGTCGATCTCTGCTTC
>JAJPHR010000095.1 GCA_021325145.1 Verrucomicrobiota bacterium
CCGATCTCGTTTCCCAAATCCAAGGTCGGCGGGACTCAATGACTTCCTCATATGGCAAGTTGGTGCCACAAGCCCATTCTTGCCAATATTTATCCAACTTCACTTAGCGTTCCTCTACCATTTGAAAAAGGCGAAAGGAAAATTTTAGAAATTGAGGCAAAGCGGCACACTTATTTCACAACACGACTTCCGTGCCCACGCCCTTGTCCGTGAAAATCTCCAGGAGGACTGAATGCTGCACCCGCCCATCAACCAGGGAAACCTTCTCCACACCGGCTTCGATGGCAGCGACCGCGCCGTCCACCTTGGGAATCATTCCCTTGTCCACGATACCTGCTTTTTTCAAGCCCGCGACTTCGCTCGTGCGCAGTTGCGGGATGACCGTGGCGGGATCTTTAGGATCGCGCATCAAACCCGGCACATCGCTCATGAAGACCAGCCGTTTGGCTTTTAACGCCACGGCGGCCTGGGCTGCGCCGACGTCCGCGTTGCAGTTGTAAATCTTGCCGTCCTCTCCACGTGCCGTCGGACTGACGACCGGCGTGATGTCCTGCCGCAGGCATTCCATGAGCGGTGCGAGATTGACGCCGGTGACTTCCCCGACATAACCGGCATCGAGTTTCTCCCCATTTGGCCCGGTCAGCCATAGCTTGCGGCACATAAAAATATCGGTGCCGGAAAATCCGCGCGCCCTGCCACCAAATGATTCGATGGTCCGGACAATTTCCGGATTGATCTCGCGCGACAGCACTTGCTCCACCACTGCAGCCGTGGTCTCATCGGTCACGCGCATGCCCTGGATGAAACTGGCCTTGAGTCCCGCGGCGTCCATCGCGCGCGTAATGGCTTTGCCGCCGCCATGCACGACCACGGGTTTGATTCCGGCCGCTTCGAGAAAGACGACATCGCGCGCGACTCCGTTGCGCACCTCAGGATCGGACGAGTCCATGAAGCTGCCGCCGTATTTAACAACGAACGTCCGGCCACGGAACCGCTGCATGTACGGCAGCGCCTCGAGCAACGTTGCGGCTTTGGCAATGAGATCTTGCATAATCGAATTCAGGCCGTGAGCCCACAAAACAACTAACGTGACGGAAAGGAAAGCTCAATGCCAATCCTCGAAGGCGACACCGCTTTCGCACACGCGAAATGTTCCTGATGTAGCAGCGCCTGCGTCCGTTCAAAAGCGCGGTCGCCGCTTCGCTCTGCCGGCGTACTTCGAGGTATTTCCGCGGCTTGTTGCGGCCCCGCTTGCTTTTCCCGGTAACTTGAAACACATTCCTCGGACATGGACTTGCATCTAAAGAATAAAAGCGCTTTGGTCACGGGCTCAACCGCGGGAATTGGATTGGCCATTGCGACGGCCCTTGCCCGGGAGGGAGCCGATGTGATGGTCAATGGCCGTTCCGCGGCGCGCGTGGCGGCGGCCATTCAAAAAATCCGCGAGGAAGGCGCCACGGGTGAATTGCTCGCCAGTGTGGCGGACATTTCTACTGCCGAGGGTGCAGCTGCTCTCGCCCGTCAAATCCCCTCGGTGGACATTTTGGTTAACAATGTCGGCATATACGAGCCGAAATCGTTCGAGGAGATTACCGATGATGATTGGCTTCACATTTTCGAAGTCAACGTGATGAGCGGCATTCGGCTCAGCCGCGCCTATCTTCCGGGAATGAAAGAGCGCAATTGGGGCCGGATCGTATTCATCTCCAGCGAATCGGGCGTCAATATTCCCGTCGAGATGATTCATTACGGAATGACCAAGACCGCGCAGCTCGCGATTTCCCGCGGCCTGGCCGAGACAACCGCCGGCACCGGCGTGACGGTTAATACAGTCATGCCCGGCCCGACGCGTTCGGAGGGCGTGGAACAATTTGTGGAGCAAATGGCCGCTGCTCGCAAAGCAAGTGCGGCGGAAGTGGAAGAGGAGTTTTTCAAAAGTGTTCGGCCCAGCTCGTTGCTGAAGCGTTTCGCCACGCCGGAGGAAGTCGCTGCGTTGGTGGCTTTCGTTTGCAGTCCGCTTTCCTCGGCCACGAATGGCGCTGCCTTGCGCGCCGACGGCGGCGTGGTGCGGTCGATTTACTGAAGCCTGCGAACCAGCATTTGGAGCATAAGAACCTATCGGGGCAGGGCAGGGGGGTTCTCTGCCCGGCATCGGCGCGGCGAATTGGAAATACAGGAACCAACAACATGGAACAACGCAGACTTGGCCGGCAAGGACCTCGGGTCTCGGCAATCGGGCTGGGATGCATGGGCATGTCCGACTTCTACAGTGGCCGCGACGACGCGGAGTCGGTGGCGACCATCAACCGCGCGCTTGAATTGGGAATCAACTTTCTCGACACCGCCGACATTTACGGCCCGTTCACCAACGAGGAATTGGTCGGCAAGGCGATTAACAATCGCCGCAGCCAGATCATTCTCGCGACGAAATTTGGCATCGTGCGGTCCGCAACTGATCCCACCAAGCGCGGCGTCAACGGCGAACCGCAGTACGTGAAAGCCGCCTGCGAAGCCAGCCTGCGCCGGCTCAACACCGACGTTATCGACCTCTACTATCAGCATCGTGTCGATCCGCGGACGCCCATCGAAGAAACCGTTGGCGCGATGGCTGAACTGGTGAAGGCGGGCAAGGTGCGTTTCCTGGGCCTTTCCGAAGCCGGCGCGCAGACGATTCGCCGCGCTCACGCGGTGCATCCGATCACCGCGTTGCAATCGGAATATTCGCTCTGGACCCGTGATCCGGAGGACGAGGTTCTGGCGGTCTGCCGCGAGTTGGGTATCGGATTTGTTGCCTATAGTCCGCTGGGGCGGGGTTTTCTTACCGGACGGTTTAAGAAATTCGAGGACTTGGCCCCGGATGATTCCCGCCGCAACGGGCCGCGCTTCCAAGGAGACAATTTTGAGCGCAATCTGGACCTCGTGCGGCGGATTGGCGAGATCGCGGCCGGAAAACATTGCACTCCCGCGCAACTGGCGCTGGCGTGGGTGTTGTCGTGCGGCGAGGACGTTGTGCCCATCCCGGGCACCAAGCAACGCAAGTACCTGGAAGAAAATGTCGGCGCGGTCGAGTTGACGCTGACGAAGTCGGATCTGGCGCGGATCGAAGAAGCCGCTCCACGCGGCGTTGCGGCCGGATTGCGCTATCCGGAGCAGATGATGGCCGCGTTGAATCGTTGAACGTCGGCGACAGTTCAATTTATGAAAGCAATTCGTGTGCACCAATTCGGCGGGCCGGAAGTTTTGAAATTGGAAGAAGTCCAGAAGCCGCAGGCTGGTCCGGGGCAGGTGCTCGTGCGCGTGCACGCCGCCGGAGTCAACCCCGTGGACACTTACATTCGCGCCGGCGCTTATGCCGCCAAGCCCGCCTTGCCTTACACGCCCGGCAAGGATGGCGCTGGCGCGGTCGAAACTGTGGGCGAGGGGGTGACCAGCGTAAAACCAGGTGACCGCGTGTACGTCGGTGACTGCCTCACCGGCACTTGCGCGGAATACACCTTGTGTTTGCCCACCCAGGTGCATCCGCTTCCTGAAAAAATCAACTTCGCCCAGGGGGCTGCCGTGAACATTCCCTACGCCACTGCCTATCGCGCCCTCTTCCAGCGCGCTCGCGTGTTGCCAGGCGAGACCGTGCTTGTGCATGGCGCGACAGGTGGAGTCGGGATTGCTTCGGTGCAACTGGCTCGTGCGGCGGGATTGACTATCATCGGCACCGGTGGAACGGACAAAGGGCGAAAGCTGGTGGCAGACCAAGGCGCGCACCATGTGCTCGACCACCGAGCGCCGGACTACCTCAAGCAAATTCTGGATCTTACCGGCGGGCGCGGTGTTGACGTCATTCTCGAAATGTTGTCGAACGTGAACCTGGGCAAGGACCTCACCATCCTGGCCAGGAACGGGCGTATCGCCGTCATCGGCAGCCGTGGTTCCGTTGAGATCAACCCGCGCGATGCCATGAGCCGCGACGCCGCCATCCTCGGCGTGATGCTCAACAATGCCTCCGAAAAAGACCTTGCCAGCATCCACGCCGCGCTCGGAGCGGGATTGGCGAACGGCACCTTGCGCCCTATTGTGGGCTGCGAATTGCCGCTCGCCGAAGCCGCACGAGCCCATGAAGCTGTCATGGAATCGGGCGCGTACGGGAAGATTGTTCTGATACCTTGACTAAGCAATCGCGTCTCCCGACCGGACCGCGAACTCAACCTTTGCCAAAAATCTTCGTGAGCGCGTCCTGCAATTGTTGCAAAGAAAAAGGTTTGCCCATGAGAAAATCGACCTTTGCGAGCCGTTCCTTGTCGCCTTGAATCGATTCTGCATAAGCGGTGACGAGGATGATCGGCTGCGTCGGGGCACGCTCCTTGATTGCGCGCGCCAGCCCGAATCCGTCCATTTTGGGCAGGGAAAGGTCGGTGATGACAAGATCGTATTTGCCCGGCTCGAATACGGCCAGCGCGCTTTCGGCGGCGTCCGCAATCTCCACATTATGCCCGTGGAACGCGAGCACCATGCGGATCGTATCCGCGACGGCAGGCTCATCATCCACCACCAGAATACGCTTGGGTGTAATCGTTTCGGAGACTGATGGTCCTGCCATATCTGGAAAAGCCGGCTAAACTGACGCTGCTTTTCTGGCATGGAGTTCAACGGGTTGCAACATTAATTCCATATTGTTTGGCATGAGGGCAAGCCTTCCAAATTCGCCCTTCCTTTCCGCTTGTGATCGGGCCATTTTGGATTTTGAATCGAGCCGATGAAGCCGCTTCAGCCACCTGATTCGCATTACCTGCGGGCCGCGCAGGGCTGGCTTGAACTGGGCGACCATCGCGAAGCAGCCGCGGAGCTCGAGCGAATTTCGACGCGCTGCCGCAATCGTCCCGAGGTCCTCGAAGTGCGCTGGGCCATCAGCGCGGCAACGAAGGATTGGACTGCTTGCATCGACACCGCCGCCGCGCTCGTGAAGCTGGCTCCGCAGTCCCCGGCTGGATGGATTCATCGGTCCTTTGCGCTTCATGAATTGAAACGGACCAAGGAAGCAGCCGAACTGCTGCTTCCCGCCGTCAAGTTGTTCCCGGACAACTGGCTGGTGCGCTACAACCTGGCGTGCTATGCCTGCCAGATGGGCGAACACGCCCAAGCCTGGGATTGGCTCCAAAACGCCTTTGAACTCGGCGACGAGCACCAAATCCGATTGATGGCGCTTGAGGATGGTGATTTAAAGCCGCTGCGCAAACGGATCGCCGCCACGGAGCATCGCCGCAAGGGCTAGCCGCCTGGGCTTTTCTCCCGCGCGGCGAACTTATTCGAGCATCCCGAGCCAATGAGAATCTCCCAAGCCATTTCGCCGGCGGAACTTGAAACCGCCCGCGCGCTGTTCAGTGAATATGCGGCCGACTCGCGCCTCGACCTGTGCTTTCAAGGCTTCCCGGCCGAACTGACCGGCCTCCCGGGCTTATACGCGCCGCCGCGCGGCCGGCTGCTGCTTGCCTGGACCGGGACCGAAGCTGCGGGCTGTGCCGCCTTGCGCCCGCTTGCCGGAAACGGGTGTGAAATGAAGCGTCTTTACGTCCGGCCCGGCTTCCGCCGCCAGGGCATGGCCCGGCGTCTGGCGGAAACGATCCTCGCCGAAGCCAGGAGCATCGGCTACACGACCATGAAGTTGGACACGCTGGCTACGATGCTCCCCGCCATCCAGCTTTACGAAAGCCTGGGCTTCGTCCGTTGCGCCGCCTATTACGAAACCCCGCTGGCAGAAACCGTTTTCATGGAATGCCGGCTCGATGGCACCTGAGTCCGATTCGTGATTTAATGATCTTCCCAGTGCAGGGGCAAATGGCGCATCCCCCTTCACCAGCGTTTCACTTCGCCGGCTCCGTGGCAGCCGCGGCCGCGTTTTCCTGCGACAATATGTGCCTGTCATAGCGGACTTCGAAAATACCCGCCCAGGCGCTCCATTCGTTGTCGTCAACTCCCTCCTTCTTCTCCTTGATATCTTTCCGCAGCCCGCGATTCAGGTCCCACCCGACGAAGACAAAGGAAAGATCAGGATTGGGCCAAAGATCCCACCCATGCACCACACTAGGCAGCGTCACGGAAAGCATTCCCCTATGCTCGAAAGTCTCGCGGCCAACCGGCACGACGCACTCGATCGCTTCTCCATGCCGATACGCCGTCACGCGCAGCAGCTCGCCCGGCTTGTAGTGGTCGATGATCCGTCGAAATTTTTGCAGACTGGTTACCGGCTGGCCGTTGAGCGCCACGATCAAATCGTCCTTTTGCAATCCAGCCAGCCGGGCGGGCGTGTTCGTACCCAAGTGCTTGATGAAGATGCCGGTCTTTTGGGTTTGGCTGACCGGCGTGGGAAAATCCTTGTCATAGAAAATCTCGTTGTTCGGAAACCATTTGTGCGGAAACGTGCGCGCAGTGGCGACCTGGTATTCACCGCCAATCCATCCGCGTTCATGACGCGGTTTCTCCTTCGTTTTGTCTTTCTCCGCCGCCTGACTCGCGAAGGAGCCAAGGAAGACCACCAGAAAAATGACGGCCATTATTCCGCCGCTGGATGGCATAGCTAACCTGCCTGTGCTGGTCAGCGACCCGCCGACCGAAACGGAGTGCGCCGGACTGATGGCTGGACGTGACCTGTTTGCCTGGCGCAGCCTCCGATCTTCCGTCTGCGGTGTGTGAATTGTCCGAACACTTCGGCTGCGGCAAAACCGCGTAATCATAATGGTCATTTTCATAATGGGCTTTGTTGTTTTTGTTTATGGCAGGTTCTGGAAGGAAAAGTGTAGTCGCTGGCAGGGCGGGCACTCCGTGCGCGCCGCCGATTGAAATAAGCACTCCGACCCTGCTGATCCGTGGCGCACGGAGTGACGCGCCCTGCCTGCCACCTACTCGATGGAGGACTGCATACCAAATTAAAACGCCGTAGCATCAAACTGTGATGTATCATGAGCGATTTCATGCATCTCTTGGTTCAGGACATAACGGAATTACTCCACAGTCAACCCCACCAGGAATGGCGCGGCTCTGGTCCCGGTCGAAACGTAATCAACCGACGCAATTTCAAGTTCAGGCCGCGGGTTGGCGAAGGTGCTCTTATAAAGCCGCAACGAATATGCGGGCCGTGTCCTCCGCAGATCGGGATTGCTCCCGAGCCACGCCAATTCCGTGCCCGGAGCGGTGGTGCGGATCTCCTCCGCGCGGGCATTGCTCGTGTAGGCCGGCCCGTGCCAATCAAGAACGTGCTCCCCGGTGCGAATGGGAATCTCCTCCCGCGAACCATCGACATAGTGCAACACGAGCGCGGCAATCTTTACTCCCATTGCGCCGTCCTCCTCCTGTGGAACACAGCTTGCGCCATGCAACAAGTGCAGTCGCGCGCATTTTCGCAAAATGCTGATGCCACGAGCATGGATCGGATATTTTTTCTCCTCATCCAACCAGCCGCGCCCCAGGAGTTGAACCCGGCCCTTCACCTCGAACGGAATGCCGCCATAGATGTGAAGTCCGGGCGGCAGTTCGGCGAGGTTGTCGTCGATTTTATTTTTTGGTTGGATCGAATCAGCCAGATTCGCATTGACGAATTTTGCCAGGTCGATCGTCGTTGCGTTCGTCGTTTCACAAACGGACTGGCGTGCCTGAACGCGTTGGCTGGCGGCGGCGAGTTCCTCGGGCCAGGTTTTCGATTTGAGCAACGTGTTGCTCGCTTCATTCTCGCGCACGCCCCAAATCGAAAGGCCCACAATTGCCGCAAAGAGGGCGCTCGCAAGAATGCTCGACGGAGTTATCCACTTCATCTTGGGCAAGGTCATGGCCCGTTCGAGTTGAAAAGCGGACAACGCGCCCGATGGACCACGCGTGGCCGGGTAAAAAGCCAGCCGCTTTTGTGCCCGCCAATGAATCAGCCAAATCGCGGCGAAGACCAGCCATGGAACCGTCGCCGGCAGCCACTCCGGCAAATTGCTGTAGCCAAAACTCACCAGGCGCGGCCGGACCACGAAATCGCTGAACAAGCCGTTTAATGACGCCACACCGCAAGTTGCGAACGACCATTTCAGCCCCGAAGCCGAACGCCGAGCCAGCCAGCAAAACAGCACTGCCAAAAGACCGGCAGCCCCGCAATTCACGGATACATTCGTCATGCTGAACAACGTCTTGAAACTGTCCGGCTCGAGAGTCGTGGCCTCAGACATATCCGAAAAGGTGATGCGAGTGCCGGGAAGAAAATTTGAGAGCCAGAAGCCGCCGCACAACACGAGCAGGCACAAAAATGCCAAAGGCATCACACATAGATTGGGCAGCAGGCAAAGTCCGATGATCGGATGCCGTCCCCACCAGGAGGATTGGCGGAACACGAACGCCAGGTGTTCCGCCAAACCAACCGGTTCCCCGAGCAGTTCCGTCGCGCGCGCTTCCGCGGCGGCTTCGGACATTCCTTCCTCCAAGGCGGCCTGTTTCAGGTCGTCGAAATGATCGGCCAACTCGCGGACGTTGCGCCGCACGCAACCTCGCGGACACCCCAGCCGCACCAGACGGCGTTCCACTTCCAGGACGGCCCCGGAACGCGACGGTTCGAACTGCGGCTCCGCCCTACGCATGCTGGCCTCCCAACAAAAGCGCGATGCCCCCGGCCACCCGATTCCACTCGGCTGATAATTCGTCGAGCCGTTTCCCTCCGCGCGGAGTGATCTGGTAATAATTTCGGCTGCGGCCTTCGACTTCCTTGCGCCGGCTCGCAACCATTTTTTCAGATTCCAAATAATGCAGGTAGGGATAGATGCACCCTTCGCCAAACGAAAAGGCCTCGCGTGTCTCCACCTGGATCGCCCTGACGATCTCGTAACCGTACATCTCGCGGCGGGAGAGAAGCTTGAGCACGAGCAGTTCCGGCACTCCGTTCAAAAAGCTGGGATTTGTTTTCTTAAGCATCCGCCCAAGCTGATACCTTATGCTGTGAGGTAGTGTCAACTGTTTTTTGCATGGGCCCTTTTCGCATGATCCCCGGAAAAAACCGCCAATCGCGGAACTTTGTGAGCACCCGCCGCCAGAGCGGCCGCCATCAACACCGCGGAAATGACAAACCGTCCTTTCCCCATGCCCAGGTTATCGGCTATTCACGTTCCTTGGACAGCACTTCCGCGCTTTTGTTCCGCCAATAATTCGGCTAATTCCTCAACCGAAAAAACTGCCGGGGCGCACTCGGGCTGTTGGTGTAGGGGCTCGTTGCTCCGGGCACATCGGCGTACGGACCAGCGGCCTCGCTCGCGGATTGCAGGAAGAAACCGGGCGGCCAGGCCAGGACACCGTTGGAAAAGGTGATTACCGGCGGCACCGCACTGTGCCAGACCACCTGGCTGGCTGCGTCCCAGGTCAGGTACCCGCGCCAAAAGTCCTGGCGCACGCCGCTGCCGTACGTGTAGGCGTTGTCCGTGAGATAACCGAAATTCGTCGCGCCGTTGTTGGTCGCGTAAAAGCTCCACAATCCGTGCAGATCATTCAATTCGAACGTTCCGTTTGTCGAAGTCATTACCGTCAATTTCTTGTGTGACCCGCCGTCATAATCCTGCGCGAACCCGTTTAGGAACGCATACACCCACGGCCCATGCCCGTTGTCGAACGGGTCGCCCAACGCCGGCTGGCCCAGGCTGGCGAAGTAATTTTGGATACTGACGTTGGTGGTCGCATTCGAGTAAATGCCTTCGAACCGTTCGTATTTCTCATAGTCCATGTACGACAACTTGGGGCCGGACGAAGTGTTGGTTACACCATAGTACATGCTGCCGGCGGGATTGTCGGCCCATTGAAACCAGATCGCCATTTGGACGTAAGGTGTGGCATTGATGGCGCTGAAGGAGGTGATCAGGTTGGAATCCTGCACGGCGGGCGAGACCGAAGCGGTGGTCCAGCCAAACTCAGTAATGAACGTCCTTTTAGGTGTATTGGTCGTTTCATACTTGGTATAAGCCTGTCGCACCCAATCTTCATATTGCCGGAACGTCGCACCCGAAACCGTCCCACCCTGGCTCAAGTAAACATGTTCCCCAACTCCATCCAGCGGGTATGCGTTGTAATTCGTTTTGATGTACGCAAACGAGCCGCCCTTGCTCGTGTTCGTGCCGGTATTGTAGGTATCGTCGATGTATTGAGCGCCGGCGTTGCCGTAACTGGTTACGCCGCTGATGTTATGGCCAAAGACCCCGCCGAAGAAGAGGGTGACGTCGCTGATCTGGTGCGTGATATGGACCGCTTCCCAACTTCGGCCCAGCAGCCAGCCAAAATTCGACGGATAAATGTAGGTGCAGCCGGTATAAACGCCGGGCGCCGGACTTGAATTCCAACAGTTAGGCTCATTCCAGATTTCATACACCTTCACGCGGTCGTGGAAGTGCTGCACGATGGGCCAGACGGCGTTGGTCGCGAACGCGCCGACATAGGCGTTATCCCCATTGCCGCCTGGAATATTCTCGGAATTATTGTTCGTCCAAACCGTTTGCCCGCCCGGCCAGGAACCGCCATCGATGAGCAGCAGCACTTGCAGACCCGCGTTGCGGGCGTTGTTGACCGCGGAATCGTAGTAGCCCAGCACCGTGGAATCCCAGTTGGTATGGCCGCTCACCAGGTACATCTCAATGCGAATCCAGCCCGTTTCGCCGGCGCTCATTTGCCGGGCCAGGGTTGAATTCAGATACACCGCGCCGGAACTGTGGTCCACAGCCCAGCCGTTGTCACAGCCGTACGGACCGCCGCCCCGCGCGGCCAGCGTTGCCAGGAAAAGCGTCGCGCACCAGATCGCTGCGAAACTCCATCTGCGAGGGAACTGGCTTGTTTGCTTCTCAAGGCACAACTGGGAGCGATTCATCATCGGCGCGGATGGTCAATCTTCAAGGTCCGGCAAAAGTCAAAGCGAACTTGACGATTGGGTCAATAATTTCCGCGCTCACCGGCCTCATAAGAACATACGATGCGATCATTGACCGCTCCGGCAATCCGCGCTGGTCCGACAAAAAACTTGTGCGAAGCCGTGTTTCTCGATGCATACTGCGGCCATGGCTGGCAAACGTCGCAAATTTCTTCAGATGTCCGCCGCCGTTGCCGCGCTCATCCTGTTTGGCGTGATTATCTTCATAACCACCGCGCCCGCTCCGATTCCGCTGTTGCCCAAACCAAACGGATACGATGACTTCCTCCGTGCCGGCGCGATGGTGCGAGGCAGTGTCGGCAACTACACAGCGCTTGATCATGATCAACTCAGCGCGTTGATTTCAACCAATGCCGATCCCCTGCGTCAGCTTCGCGTTGGCCTGACTCGCGCTTGTTCCCTGCCCACCGGTTTCACCTTTACAAATCTGAGCCTATTAAAAAGTCTCGTCCAGCTTCTGGCTGCGGAAGGCCGGCTGGCGGAAATGGAAGGCCGGCCTGTGGACGCCGCCCAAAGCTACGTCGATGCCATCCGCTTCGGCAATGAGATGAGCAGAGGCGGTTTTCTGCTCTACCGCCTGGTCGGCATCGCCTGCGAAAACATGGGTTACATGCCGCTGACGAAACTTGTTCCCCAACTCAATTGCGAACAGGCCAAACCCATCATCGCCGCCTTGGAAAAGATCGATGAAGACGGCGTCCGATGGGATGACGTCCTCCGGGCTGAGCGTCGCTTCGCCCGCCATGAGCTTCGCCAAACGCACAATCCGATTGCATGGGTGTCCGGCTGGTGGGCGAATCGGCGCGCCATCGAGAAGGCCCGTGAGAAGCACTACGTCATGTTGGCCCGACTGCGCCTCGTTGCCGGAGAACTTGCCCTGCGGTGCTATCGATCCGCGCACGGAAATCCGCCCGACCGGCTGGAGCAACTCACTCCGGAATACCTCCAGCGCACCCTGCTCGATCCCTTCAGCGGCCAACTCCTCGCCTATCGCCGCCAGGGAACCAACTGGCTGCTCTACAGCTTCGGCGTGGACGGAGTGGATGACGGCGGCAAAGCCGTCGGCCGCTCGGTCCAGGGCGCCCCCAATCACGGCGATTTATTCTATGATTCGCCGTGGTGAGGGGAGGCTGCTGCAAACATCAAGTTCCAAAGCATCAACTTCCAGAGAAGCTATAAACTCCAATCACCAAGGTCCTGCCGGCTCGAAAGCGGCGCTGCACGCCGCACTCCAAAACCTGGCGGATTTTCGCAGGTGGTAATAATCGCGCCTCCTTTCGCAAACACAATTGTCCCCCCTGCCAACTACAGTTCCTGGAATTGAATTGCCTGTCTTCTTCGTTCTTTCGCACAATCCTGCCGATGTGAATGACCGTATCTGGAATTCCTGGCGAACGAGTCTTGTTTGTCTAACGCTCGGCCTTACTACGCTCGCGCTCTTCGCGCCGGTGCTGGGCCATGATTTCCTCAGTTATGACGACCAGGTTTATGTCACGGAGAACGCTCATGTGCGGGCCGGCCTGACTTGGGACGGCTTGCTCTGGGCGTTCCAAGGCAGCCACGCGAGCAATTGGCACCCGCTGACCTGGCTCTCGCACATGCTCGATTGCCAGCTCTACGGGCTCAACCCGCTTGGGCATCACTTAACCAACGTATTGCTGCACGCCGCCAACAGCATGTTGCTGTTTCTGGTGTTGTATCGCATGACCGGCGCCGTGTGGCGCAGTGCTTCCGTCGCCGCTCTTTTTGCGTGGCACCCCTTGCACGTCGAATCCGTCGCCTGGGTCGCCGAACGGAAGGACGTGCTCAGCGCGTTCTTTTGGCTGCTGACCATGCTGGCATATGCGCGTTATGCGCAGGAGTCCAAAGTCCAAAGTCCAAAGTCCAAGGTCTTTTACGGCTTGGCGTTGCTCTGTTTTGCGCTCGGTTTGATGGCGAAGCCAATGGTAGTCACGCTTCCGTTCGTGCTGTTGCTGCTGGATTTCTGGCCACTGCGCCGAGTCTCAGATTTCAAAGGGCTCTCCCGCCTGCTGCTCGAAAAAGTGCCGCTGTTCATCCTGGCGGCCATTACTTGCGCTTTGACGATCTGGGCCCAGGGCCAGGCCAATGCCATTGTGCCAACGGCAGGGCTTCCAATCTCCCGGCGCATTCCGCATGCGATCGTTTCTTATTTGCATTACATCGTGGCAACGCTTTGGCCGCGCCATTTGGCCGTGTTTTATCCCTACGAAGGCGCAGCGCCTCCGACGCAATTAATTTTCACGGCGGTTCTGTTGCTTTTGATCACGGTGTTGGTTTTGCGTTTTGCCCGCTGGCAGTTCTTTCTGGCAACCGGCTGGTTTTGGTTCCTTGGAACACTTGTGCCGGTGATCGGGTTGGTCCAGGTAGGCGACCAGGCTTGGGCGGACCGGTATATGTATCTTCCGTCCATTGGCTTGTTCGTTCTGATCGTGTGGAGCGCGGTGGACTTCGTTGGCAACCGGAAGGTCATTGGGGTGCTGGCGGGTGCGGTGGCGCTCGCCTTGGCATGGGCGACGGCGCTCCAACTTGGCCATTGGAAAAACACGCGCACCCTGTTCGAGCACACCGCGCAGGTGACACGCAACAATTACATGGCCATCACCATGCTCGGCAGCCTCTTCGCCAAAGATAATCAGTTTGATCGAGCCATCCAATGTTTTGACACGGCCTTGCGATATAAACCTGGTTATCCAGAGGCCCACTTCTTCCGTGGCAACGTCCTCGATCAGCAAGGAAAATTAGACGAAGCCATCGGGGAGTACCGGCAGGCGGTTTGGTTCAAACCCGTCCAGGAACAAGCCCGCATCCTGCTCGGAGTCGCGCTGGGCAAGCAACAGAAGTACGCGGAGGCAATGACCGAGTATCAAGCTGCGCTGGCGCTCAATCCCGATTCCGCCGTGGCGCATAACAACCTGGCGCGATTACTGCACACCCAAGGCCGGCTGGACGAGGCCATCCAGCATTATTCCGCCGCCCTGAAGCTTGACCCTGACTTGGCGCAGGCCCACAACAATCTTGGCATCCTGCTATTGCAAAAGGGAAGACTGGCCGAAAGCACCGCCCAGCTTCGCGAGGCATTGCGGCTGAGCCCCGGCAATTTGGAGACGCAACTCAACCTCGCCCAGGCTTTGAACCAGCAAGGCGAAGGGAAGGAGGCTGCCGAATTGCTGGCGGTGGTCGTCCGCGCCGCGCCCAACGATGCCCAAGTGCATTACCAGTTGGGTCTGGCGCTGGAGCAGATGCAGAAGACCCGGGAAGCAATGGGCCGCTATGCCCAAGCCCTGTTGCTCCAACCCGATTTTGCGGAGGTTTTGAACCACCTCGCCTGGATCTTGGCGACCGATCCGCGTCCGGAATTCCGCAACGGCGTCGAGGCGGTCCGCATGGCGGGGCGGTCCTGCGAACTGACCGAACAAAAGCAGGCGCTGCCGCTGCTGACGCTCGCGGCGGCTTACGCTGAAGCGGGCCGGTTCCCGGAAGCCGTGGCCACGGCGCAACAGGCGCGAACTCTCGCGGCGGGCGCCCAACAAAAGGAGCTCACCGCCAAATGCGAAGACGTGCTGAAGACGCTGCAGTCAAACGCGCCTTATCGGTTGACGCTGGCAGGAACGGGCATTGACGCCCGTCAAGGCAGGGTGTCGCGGTAGGGGGCATTCCAGATGATATCCGAATTAAGCGGCTCGGTAGCGCCCGTCGGATTATTAGTCACCGCGCCGATTTTGTAATAGGTGGCGTGGCCGTCCAGAAAGGCGATCACCGTCCCGCCATTATGCCGAACGCCGATGCTCCTAAAGCGGTTGGCTGGATTCACCGAGTTGAACTGCGGTGATCCATTGACAACCTCGGTTACCGGATTGAATACCACATCAAACATCAGCACCGTTGAAGTGGGCCGGCGGAAAATATTCAGCTTGGGCATTTGCGGGTACTTGAAATTGGTGGTGGGATCTTCTTTTTTTAGGTCGATATTGAAAGCGTAGCTGAAAAACCCGTCGGCTCCCCCGCCGCTCAACACAGCGTAGTCCGAATCGCTCATCGTGGCGGATGGGCACTCCCAGATTTGTCCACGGGCACCCGGAAAGGGCATCTTCAGCCGGGCGTTGCCGCCGGGGTCGTTAAAATAGTCGGTCAATCTTCGCTCGGCGACGTTAGGCGGAAGCAGATTAAACCAAGCATTCATGTCGTCGGGACTTCCCGATGGCGCCGGAGTGCCCGGATATTGACCGTTGCTGCCCATGCCATCGCACGGAATGCCGTCATTGTTGTCACTCGCGTAAACGGCCTGCGCGATGCTCCACTGCTTGAGGTTCGAAACACATTTGATCTTTTTGGCCTTGTCCTTGGCCCTGGCCAGCGCGGGCAGCAACAAACCCGCGAGAATCGCTATGATCGCGATGACCACCAGCAGTTCGATTAGCGTGAAGGCCGATGTTCTTCTTTGACTCCGTCTCATAAGATCAGATGGCAGAATATTGCCTTTTTTTCGAGTGCGTTCGGCTGGGAACCAGTTTACCACCGGCCCCGAACCCGGCGCAAGTCCGAAGCGGCGACGCCGAAATGCCGCGTTTTACAAAGGAAACAGCACCCCAACTCGAATGAGCCGGGGCGCTGATGTTTTTCAAAATGGCTCCCATCGACTAGGGACTGGAAACCTTGTAGAATTTCGTTGCCGCTGAACCGTTGGGGTCAGTATAGCTGCCCAGGGAATTTGTGAACACCAGCCCCGAAGCGATTGGCGTGTAGGGGCCGGTTACGGTCGTTGCGGCGAGAACGCTGTAGGCGTAACTGTACGGCACCGCCGTCCAGGTCAGGGTGCTGCTGCCGCCGGGATGCGAGGTTCCCAACGTTACCGCGGGCGGCGCGTCAGTTACGATGTCCGCAAACCGGGTGACCAGCACCGAGACGAGGTTATTACTCCGGACCAGCGGCCCGCTTACCGTCCACGCGAAACTCGGCAATGTTTGCAGGCCCGTATCAAGGTCAACGGATGCAAAGCTCAGGGTAAAGGGTTGGCCGCTCGCATTCGTGACTACATAGGCAGTGACGTTTTGAGCCGTGTTGGTTGACAGGACGGCTCCGGCATTCGTGCCGAAATAAACGTTTGTCAACATGACCAGCGAACCCATGATAGCCTCCGTCGCCGGACGGCTGTTGGTGAGGCTGTACGGGATGACTTTCGGGGCGGGCAGAGGGGCATTCGTGGCAATGATGCTGTAAGTTGTGGTCGGGTTGTTCACCGGGTCAGCTTCCAATTCCAGATTGGCCTGGAAGCTGGACTGGAAACCGATGAAGGTGACCACGTCACCTTGATTCGGCCGGAAGGTCTGACCTCCGGTCACGAAAATATTTACGCCGGCCGTGCCGTCCTGAATATAATAAGAAGCGGTGTTGCCGGTGGTTGCGTTGGTGAAGGTGGTAACCGTTCCGGTGGCCTGATAGAGCGTGGTACTGTTCGTAGCCAGGTAATTCGTGTCCACGAGACTTCGCAGGAAGGCGATTGATACGGCAGGCGGTATAATAACTGAAACAACGGCATTCGAACTCACCGGCGCAGCCCCGTACTGATTGCTGACGATGCAGGAATAGGTGCCCGCCGTTCCATTGTTGGTTTCGACATCCGTGATGGTCAAGTTACCTGCGCCATCGTCGGCCGCGTTGGCACCGAGCGGACCACTGTTGTACGACCAGGCGTAGAAAATTGGTCCAGGACCCGTAGCTGCTACATGCAAGGTGGCGGTTTGGAAGGAGTAAACAGCGGTGTTAGTCGGTTGCTGGGTAATGGTGGGAGGAATCGGAGCAAAGGTAATGGAAACGTGAGCCACCGCACTCGTAGCCGAAAGGCCGGTTGTGGGATTGCCCACCACCAGCGTGTAATCGCCGGTATCAGAAAGAGCCGGACTCGGGAACGAGAGAACATTGCTATTGCCGTTGGGATTCGAATAAGGTGCGCCGTTCTGCAACCATTGATAAGTGAGGTTACCCAGGCTCTGGCCATTTGCCACGGCCGACATGCTTCCGGCCACACCCACAAAGTTGCTGAAGCCTTTCGGTTGGTAAACAATGGTCGGTGCCACGGGGGTGCGGCTCCAAACATTGGTCGCGGCTTCATCAAAGGTTGTGGCAGTCGCCATATTGCTGATCGTGCAAAAGAAATTGCCGAAGCTTGAGGCTTGGCGCGTGCCGAAAGACTGGAGAATCTGCTGCGTCCCGGTGACGGTATCTCCAGACGTTACGGAAGCGTCGCCAGATGAGAGGGGATTCAGCCAAAGCTGGGAGTCCTGGTTGATCGGGTCGTAAGTGATTACCACCTGATAATCCGTATTGGTAGCCAGATCGACTGGAAATATCTTGTTCGGGGCATTCAGCGCTCCAGAGGTGCCCAATCGGAAAGTGCCGGGCAACCCCGTAAAGTTTGTGGCGGACGTGCCCGGATTACCCGTCAAGGCAAATACCTTTCCGTAAAACGTGCTGCTACCATTGAGGAAATGCGCGAAGTACGTTCCATTGGCGTTGGGGAAGTTGGTAACATTGACCGTAAAACTTGCGTATATTTGCGTCAAGGTGTTGGTAAACGTGGGAAAATTCCGATGGATGTCATCCGAGCGAGTCACTGGTACTCCGCCTGTGGCGGCAACCTCCAGCTTGTGGTTTTTTACGAGCGCGTCATTACCAGTGCCACTATGCCGGGCCCAATTGGTCGTATTCGTAATGATCTGGCCGTCCGGGTAATTAAAGCCCTCATACCAGATCAGATCGGCCCTTGCCGACAAGAGGGCCAGGCTGGAGGAGAGGATGGTGAGCAGGATTTTCTTCATGAACTTCGTAGGTTTGTTGGTTGATTTCGAACTGCCGAAAACTTCTGATGACAATTAATATTTTGGCATTCTAGGGAGTGAGACGAAAAATGCAATTTTTTAATCCTAAAAACTTATTCACAATTGGGTGACAGTTCGGTGACGACGGCGATGCAAGCGAGCACTCGCGTTGAAGGATTCTTCACCTCAAGTGTTGACTCGACACTATTCATTGGGGGGAGGAAAGCATGCTGCGTTCCATCTTGTAGTGCGGAGGCGCAATCACTGCAAAACGCAGTTAAATCGGGGCTTTCTTGACGGTTTGGTCAATCCGGGATCACGCGGAAGAAGCTGCGATGCTCTGTCGCGAATTGCCCGCGCTGGATAAAACGGGAACGGGTGTACGCATCCGTCGCTTGCGGAGCAAATGGCGGGGCGAGTCGGTGCGGCAGGCCGAAGTCCGAAGTTGGGGGCCCGTTCTGAGAGTGAGGCTGAGGATGACGACGAGGACGATTAGGAGGGCTTTGGGCCCGCCTTCGCTCAGAAGCTTCGGCGCGGCGAGCGGGTTTTTGGGTTTTTGGGACGGGTCTGGAGGGGGATATGATAAAAACACCAAGCGCTAAACACAGAAAGTGGAACAGGTTACGACAAGGTATTGGACAAAGTGCTTGATTCACCTGCCTGCCTGTCGGCAGTGCGTTCCTGCCAAATCGGCGGTTGCAGATGCGTCCATATCATACGTATAGGTACTAATCGTTTGCCAAATGCTTTTCCCTGCGCCATACTTCACGCGACCTTTGTTTGCGAGATCGGTTTGAAACCGAAATGAATGAATGTGGCGCTTTAGCTCCATCGCTTTCAGGCAACCGCGGGCTTTGCTGAGGGCAGGGCAGGGAGTCCTTTCATTGGAACGCAGTCCGGCGTGGGGACGGCAACGAAAGGTCTGGGGGAGTGCGTTCGTGGCGTTGTTGCTCGCCGCCGGAGTTCAGGCGCGGGCGGAGAGTTGGCCGATGTTTCGCGGAGGGCCGGCGTTGCTGGGGATTGCTTCGGGGCGGTTGCCGGACAAGTTGAAGCTGTTGTGGTCCTTCAAGACGGGCGGGCCGGTCAAGTCTTCCGCGGCCATCGACGGTGGCCGCTTGTTCATCGGTTCGAATGACGGCAATGTCTATGCGTTGGATGCGGCCAGCGGCGAGAAACAGTGGTCGTTCAAAACCGGTGCGGCGGTCGAATCTTCACCGCTTGTGCTCGATGGAAAAGTGTTCTTCGGCTCGGCTGACTCGTCCCTCTACGCGTTGGAAGCTGCCACGGGTAAACAGGTTTGGAAATACGATACCGGCGACAAGATTGTTGGCTCGCCCAATTGGGTGAAGAACGGGGACGCGACGCACATCCTGGTCGGCAGCTACGATTTCAAGCTTCATTGCGTGGATTCCACCACGGGCAAGGCCGTCTGGACCTTCGAGAGCAGCAATTACATTAATGGTTCCCCCGCTGTTTCCGGGGGCAAGACTGCTTTTGGCGGATGCGATGCCACGCTGCACGTCGTTTCGCTGGCGGATGGCAAGCAGGTCAAGGAAGTCGAAGCGGGGGCTTACGTTGCGGGGTCGGTTGCGCTCGCGGATGATCGCGCGTACTTCGGTCATTTCGAGAACGAGTTTCTGTGCATCGACCTGGCGGAAGGACGGAAGCTTTGGGATTTCCATGAACGCGACTTTCCTTATTTTTCCTCGCCGGCGGTTTCGGCGGACCGCGTTTTGTTCGGCGGACGGGACAAGCAACTCCATTGCGTCAAGCGGAGCGATGGCACTGCCCTGTGGTCGTTTGCCACGCGCGGCAAGGTGGACAGTTCGCCGGTGATTTGCGGGGACAAGGCGGTGGTTGGTTCCGATGACGGCCATGTCTATGCCGTCTCGCTCGACGGAGGCAAGGAAGTGTGGTCGTACGAAATCGGCCAGGCGGTGGAGAGTTCACCGGCGATAGCGGACGGCCGACTGGTGATCGGCTGCGATGACGGCAGCGTCTATTGTTTTGGGGCCAACGGGAAATAATTAAATTCCATGAGCGCAAGATCCAAAACCCGAAAGTCGTGGCAGGAAAAGCTGGCGGACAGCAAGGGACTGCCCAAGGTCGGAGCCATCACCGGGAAAATGACGCGGAAATGGGGCGAAGGGACGATGGTCGTTCCCGCGCCGCTTGAAGTGGATGAGTTGATGCGCAAAGTGCCGAAGGGAAAAGTCACGACTATCAACCAGCTCCGCGAACAACTCGCGCGCAAGCATGGCGTCAACCTCGCCTGTCCGATTACCACGGGCATCTTTGCCTGGATTGCCGCGCATGCCGCGGCGGAGGCGCAGGCGGAAGGCAAAAAGCGCGTTACTCCGTGGTGGCGCACGCTCAAGACCGGCGGCGAACTCAATCCCAAATATCCCGGCGGAATCGAAGCGCAAGCCTCCTTGCTCCGCGCGGAAGGCCACAAACTGCTGCCGGGCAAAGGCAATCATCCGCCGCGCGTGGCGGGGTTGGAGACTCCAGAGGGCAAGAGAAGTTGAATTTTTGGTAAAAAAATCGCATGAGCACGACCACAGCTTTACCCGCAACGCCGAAATCCCCGCCGCTGGAAAAGCAAACCACGGTTGGCAATTACTTCGTCTCGAATTATCCGCCGTTCTCGTTTTGGAAACCGGAACTTGTCGGCGAACTCTCCGCGGCGTTGGAGCGTCCGCCGCAACCGGGCAATCCGCTCGGCATTTACCTGCACATTCCATTCTGCCGCAAACGCTGCCATTTCTGCTATTTCAAGGTCTATACGGACAAGGACTCAGCCGCGATTCGCAATTACATCGAGGCCACGCTCAAGGAATTTGCCATTTACGCCGCCAAACCGGCGATTCGTGGCCGCAAGCCGAACTTCATTTACTTCGGTGGCGGCACGCCCTCTTACCTTTCCGTGGACCAACTGCGCCATCTCACCGACGGAATGAAGGCCTTATTGCCGTGGGACGAGGCCGAAGAAGTGGCCTTTGAAGCTGAGCCTGGCACGCTGACCGATCACAAGCTCAAAGCGATCCGCGACCTCGGCGTGACCCGGCTGAGCCTGGGCGTGGAAAATTTCGACGACCATATTCTTGAAATCAATGGCCGCGCGCATCACAGCAAGGAAATCGCGCGCGCCTACGGTTACGCGCGCCAGTTGGATTTTCCGCAAATCAACATCGACCTCATCGCCGGCATGGTGGAAGAGACCGAAGCCAACTGGCGCGAATGCGTGCGCAAGACCATCGAAATGGCGCCGGACAGCGTCACGATTTACGAGATGGAGATTCCCTACAACACCACCATCTACAAGCAGATGAAGGCCGAAGGCAAGCTGGTGGCGCCAGTGGCGGATTGGGAAACCAAGCGGAGTTGGGTCAATTACGCCTTCCGCGAATTGGAAAAGGCGAGCTACACGATTTCCAGCGCCTACACGGCCATTAAAAATCCACAACGGACCAAATTCATCTATCGTGATCGCCTTTGGGCGGGCGCGGACTTGCTGTCGTTGGGCGTGGCTTCCTTCGGACATATCGGCGGCACGCATTACCAGAATCATCACGAATTCGATCCTTATGTTTCCCGCGTCCAGCAAGGCGAACTGCCGGTTTATCGCGCGCTCACGCCGACCGCCGACGAACGGTTGATCCGCGAATTCATTTTGCAGCTCAAGCTTGGCCACGTCAGCCGCGCTTACTTCCAGCAAAAGTTTGGCCCCGATCCCGCCGAGCGGTTTGCCGCGCCTTTGCGCACGCTGACGGATTGGGGCTTTCTGACCATTGAAAGCGACACGATTCGCCTGAACCGGGACGGCCTCCTGCAAGTGGACCGGCTGTTGCATGAATTTTTCCTCCCGCAACATCACAACGCGAGATATGCCTGAAAAAATTTCCATCGCTCCCTCTTCGCAACCCGCGGCGGATTTCGTGCTGGCCCATCCGCTGGACGAGTTTTACGCGCTGGCGGGATTAATTCTCCCGCCGCTGGTGGCCGTGGAAGGCGAATCCGTGCCGGAGCCTTACAAACGCCTGCTCGTTCATCAGAATGACATGACGCCCACCCTGGAGAAGTTTCATCGCCGCCGCCTCCACCTCGAGGTGCTCGGGCGCCGGCGCAAGGATGACTCGTATTTCCGCGAGGTGAGCCTGTTGCTGGACGGCACGGATCGGCCGGTTGAATTTGGCGCCATCAAAATCAATCTCGCGCTGTTTGCTCCGGCGGCGCGCGAAGAAATCCTGAAGGAAAAGCTTCCGTTGGGCACGATTCTTCAGGAACGGGCCATTACCCATGTCAGCCGGCCCCGCGCTTTTATTCGACTTGCTTCCGATCCTTTCATTAACGAGGTTCTTAAACTCTCCGGCGCGCAGATGCTTTATGGCCGCCGCAACTCGCTGCTGGACCCGCAAGGGCAGTCGCTGGCTGAAATCGTCGAAATCCTACCCCCCACATGAAATCGAAAACTGACTGCGACGTGCTCATCATCGGCGCCGGTCCCGCCGGCTCAACCGCCGCCGCGTTGCTCGCGGAAATGGGCCACCGCGTGCTTGTGCTCGAACGCGAAAAATTCCCGCGCTATCACATTGGCGAATCGCTTCTGCCGTTCACCTACCAACCGTTGCAGCGCCTTGGATTGATCGAGCGGATGCGAACCTCGGCGTTCGTGAAAAAGTACAGCGTGCAATTCGTTTCCCCTTCGGGCCGCGCCAGCCAGCCGTTCTATTTCTTTGATCGCTATGACCGCAACACCGTGGCGCAGACCTGGCAGGTGTTGCGCTCGGAGTTTGATCAAATGCTGCTCGACAACGCGCGCGCCAAGGGCGCGGAGGTGAAGGAGCAAACTGTGGTGAAGGAATTGCTCAAGGAAGGAAATCGATTCACCGGCGCGCGCGCGCAAACGAAGGACGGCGAAACCATGGAATACCGCGCTCCAATCACCCTTGATTGCACCGGCAAGGAAGCGTTTTCCGCCGTGCGCAACAACTGGCGCATGAAAGACCCGTTCCTGAACAAGGTTGCCGTTTGGACTTATTTCCAGGGCGCAAAGCGCGACGAAGGCATTGATGCCGGTGCGACCACCGTCGCCTATGTCCCCGAAAAGGGGTGGTTCTGGTATATCCCGCAACACAACGACATGATCAGCGTTGGCGTCGTCGCTGAGGGCAAATACCTGACGCGCGGTGGAGTCAAATCCGCAGAGGACATCTTCAAGCGCGAAGTCGAGCAAAACCAGTGGATCAAGCAACATTTGGCCTGCGGACGCCAGACCGGCCAGTATTTTCTGACCAGCGAGTACTCCCATCACTCCAGGCATTGCGGAACGGAGGGATTGCTGCTGGTGGGCGATGCGTTCGCATTCCTCGATCCGGTTTTCTCTTCCGGCGTTATGCTCGCGCTCAAGAGCGGCACCATGGCGGCGGACGTGGTGCATGAAGCGTTCGTGGCGCGCGATTTTTCGCCCGCCCGGTTTACCCAGTATGCCGCAACGTTGCGTGAAGGCGTCGAAAACATGCGCCGCCTGGTCTATGCGTTTTACGATCCCAAATTCAGCTTTCGCCAGCTCACGAACAAATATCCCGATGCCGTCGGGTCTGTGACTGATTGCCTCAGCGGTGACGTGAACAAGGACTTCTCCGTGCTGTGGAAACAAATTGAAGAATTCGTGCCGCTGCCGGAAGCTCTGCCCGTGGGGCAGCCACTCGCCGCTAAACACCTGGAACCTGCCTGACAATTCTTCAACTCAGCCGTTAACTGGACTCTGATTGGACAAACTGATGCCCTGGCATTAATTTCCGACGAGCAAAACCATGACGGCTCCTGAACGCACGACGGTTGCACCGAGCCGCAGGATATAGATGAACATCGTCCAGATCACTCCCGGCGCCGGCGCCATGTTCTGCGGCAATTGCTTTCGCGATAACGCGCTCGTGGCCGCATTGCGACAGCAAGGCCATTCCGTGCTCATGGTGCCGCTTTACCTGCCGTTGACGCTGGATGAAACCGACCAGTCCGATGGGACGCCCATTTTTTTCAATGGCGTCAACGTTTATCTCGAACAAAAATCCGCCTGGTTTCGCAAAGCACCGGCCTGGCTGCATCGCCTCGCCGCTTCGCCGGCTTTGCTGAAATGGGCTGCCGGCCGTGCCACTAAAACTCGCGCCGCAGATCTGGGCGACATCACGCTTTCCATGATCCGCGGCGAAGAGGGCAACCAGGCGCGCGAATTGGAGGAACTTATCGCATTTCTCAAAACGCAGCCGCGCCCCGACATTATCTGCCTTTCCAACGCGCTGCTGGTCGGCATGGCCCGCCGGCTCAAATCGGAACTGGGCGCGGCGGTGGTCTGCGTTTTACAAGGCGAAGACGGGTTTTTGGACGCCCTCCCGGACCAATTTCGCGACCTTACCTGGCGGACTCTCGCTGAGCGTGCGCGGGACGTTGATTTGTTCATCCCCCCAACTCATTACTTCGGCGATCTAATGTCGCGCCGCCTGGGATTGCCGGCGGAGCGCATTCGCGTCATTTACAATGGGATTAATCTGGAGGGTTACGGGGAAGCCCAAAGTCCAGGGTCCAGGGCCCAAAGTGAAGGGTCGCCGACGTTGGGTTACTTTGCGCGCATGTGCCGGGAAAAGGGGCTCGATACGCTTGTGGAGGCATTCATCCTTGTGAAGGAGCGCAATCGCATTCCCCGGCTCAAACTCAAAATCGGCGGCGGCTGTGGCCCGTCGGATGAACCGCTGGTGAACTCGCTTCGCGCGCGGCTGAAGGCCAAGGTGTTTCTGGACGACGTCGAGTTTCATCCAAACGTGGATCGCGCCGGCAAGCAGGCATTTTTTCGCTCGCTGTCCGTTTTCTCCGTGCCGGCGCTTTATGGCGAGGCGTTCGGCCTCTATGTTATCGAGGCCCTGGCCAGCGGCGTCCCGGTGGTCCAGCCGCGTCACGCGGCCTTTCCCGAACTGATCGAGGCCAGCGGCGGCGGCGTGATCTGCGAACCTGGCCATCCGAAGGCCCTGGCCGTCGCCTTGGAAGAACTGCTGCTGAATCCAGACAAGGCTCGCGCTCTCGGCGCGGCCGGGCAAAAAGCCGTCCACGAAAAATTCAACGCGCGGCAAATGGCCCGGGAAGTGGCGCGCGCTTACGAGGAAGTGAAGCGCCCAGGACCAGTTCAGGCTGAACTGCCGCACGCGGCGGAATTCCAGCCTGATGCTGCTCCACCCACTCGCCGCTAAACATCCGCGCGGCTCAAGCCGGCAAAGTTTGCCGCATCCTTCGGTGGCTGACGGCCCCGCACTCCGCATTCCATGGCCCCGCGGGGGTCCAGACCCGTGACACCGTGACAACTCAATAAAGACGGGCCCTTTCTGAGGTCCGACCCGTGACATGACCCGTGACAACCCGTGCCACCCGCCCCGCGACCCGTGATAATCCCCTTGATCCTGATCCTAATCTTAATCCCAATCCTGGCCCGCATTGGGAGAGGGCGCGTCTGTCGCTCCGATTTGTCCGCCAGGCAAACCAGTCCGCGGCAATCTGCAATGCCTTGCGAGTCAGCGCCAACGCCGAACGAGTAGATTGACGTTTGTTTCCATCAACCAACCTGCCAAAATTTTCCGGGATTTCAACAGAGCAACCCACTTTTAATCACACCCATGTTGAGCGCACTTCGCAATTTTTCTAATCGCCATTTCTTTGCCAAAAATCTACCTTCGTCCGCATGGCCTTTGAATTCAAAGCCGTCCGCCGCGTGGAATTCTCCGAGACCGACATGGCGGGCATTGTTCATTACGCGAATTTTTTTCGCTACATGGAAACCGCCGAGCACGGATTCTTTCGCGAGCTCGGTTACTCCGTGGTGATGGACCAATTCGACCCTCCCCTCGGCTGGCCGCGCGTGCAGGCGCAATGCGAATACCGGCAGCCGCTTCGCTTCGAAGATGAAGTCGAGATCCATCTGCTGGTCCGCGAAAAAAAATCCAAATCCCTCAGTTACCTTTTCAAATTCAACAAGCTGGCCGGCCCGTCACGCGAACGCGAGGAAGTCGCCCGCGGTTCCCTGACCGTCGTTTGCGTTACCAAACAGCCCGACGGAAAAATGGCCGCCACCCACATCCCCAAATCTTTCGCCGACCAGATCGAAGTCGCCCCTTCCGCTTTGCTCGCCTGAGCGCGTCGGAAGCTTGGAACCTATCCCGGTAGGGTAGGGCGGGCAGTCCCTTGCCCGCCGTCGGCGCGCACGGAGCGACGCGCCCTACCGAGACAGGCTCTTAACCTGGCTGGACTCGCAAAAAACGCATCACACTGTCTCCGTGCTTGAGTGTTTTGGCTTCCTGCCAGGGCGTCGGAAAGTCGAGCGTGTCGCGCTTGGTGTGACCCAGCACGAAAAGACCGGAAGGACTGACGAGGCGCGGGAGATTTGCGTCGTCCAATAATCGTTGGGCCAGGGATTGCGAGCGGCGGCCAAGGTTCTTCTCACCGTACGGCGGGTCGGCGAGCACCAGATCGAACACGCGTCCAGCTGCGGCCAGTTGCGCGAGCGCCACAAAAACATCCTGGACCCGGACTTCAATTGTCGACGGTGACGCTCCCACCGCAGCCAGATTGTCCCGGAGAGCCCGGGCGTGGCGTTCGGCCTTTTCGATGCAGACCGCGTGCGTTGCGCCGCGGCTCAAGCACTCCAGGCTCAACGCGCCGGTGCCCGCGAACAGCTCCAGCACACGCGCGCCAACCACGCGTTCACCCAGGCTGTTGAACACCGCCTGCTTGACCAGGTCCGGCGTTGGCCGCACATCCAATCCTTTTGGCACTCTCAAAATCCGGCCCGAGGCTTTTCCGCCCGTGATTCGCATGCCTGTATTTACCTTCAGTTTCGGCTCGCAGGCAAGCCCGTCGCCAGTATTGAGCAGGGGAATACCCCATGGCCAAGGTGGGTGATGCGGCCTACTTTCTCCTCGACAAGACAAGGACAAACAAAACTGAAATCGCAACGAGAATATGCAAATAAATCTAAAGAAGTTGATGGTGGTCGCATGTTTGGGAACCGCAGTGGCCGTTACGGGCTTGACCGGTTGCCATACTGGCGGCCGAAGCACTGGTACATACATTGACGACCGCATGGTGGCTTCGAAAGTCAAGGGAGCTCTCAATGATGCGCCCGTGTACAAATTCCCCGACGTGGACGTAACCAGCTTCAATGGCACCGTCCAACTGAACGGTTTTGTGGCCACCCAGGAGCAAAAACAGCAGGCCGCACAAATCGCTTCGCAAGTCCAGGGAGTGCGGCAGTTGGTGAACAACATCACCATCCAACCCATGAGCCCCACTGGCCGGAGTACTGGAGCGCCCATTTATAATAACAACAACCCTCCGACCACGCCGCCGCCGCCCTCGCAGACGACCCCGCCGCAATAATCGCCCTCCTGGCTTTGGCTCGCAATCGCTCACGTCGCGATGCCAACGGATGGAACCGCGGTCGAAACAAACGCTCCCATTGCACTCAGCATGGGAGCATTTCATTAGTGCGAAGCCAGGGTGTTTGTGTCAATTTCCGGCGTATGCGGGCACGTCGGTTCGCCGGAATTTCCGGTCTTGCGTGGGGTTTGGCCTTGTCCTTGTTTTGCAACGGGTGCGGAACCGCGGGGTCGTCCTCCTTTTCGACTCGAACTCCGGTCCGCAACGCCCAATACGATCTATGCCTCGGCGCGGAACGGGTCTGGTTTAACCCGGCCGAGGCAGCCGACCTGCAGCGGCTTGCCCGCGCGGCGGCTGCGAAGGCACTGGCGGAAAAAAAGCAGGCCAAGGTTTCGCGCCTCCGCTCATCGGAACGAAAATACCGGCGCGGGTTGGAGCAGGTCCAATGGCTTGCGCAAGCGACCCTGGAATGTTCGGATCCCCGGGAGAGGATGGCGCTCACCGCCTCGCTGCTCGAAACCGTCGCGGCGGTCAATAACAGCCAGCGTCTGCCCGTCCCTCCCAAGGTGGACTTTTTCGAAATGCCGGTGGCGCTCTTCAGCGATCTGCATCGCCCGGTGGGCCATGGCGAAACTCCCGCCGCCAACCTTCCGCCAACCACTCAATTGGACCTCAGCCGTCTCGATCCGCTTCCGTCCACCTTTTGGAAGTGCCCGGCGGATATTTCGGCACAGGACCTTTATTCCGGCTTCGGGCGCGCCCACCGGCTCGAACTCGAGGATAAACTTTGTGATTATTCCGGACCCAAAGACAGCTTTGGCATGAATCCCGGCTTCGAGGTGAATTGCGAAGGGATCGAGATAAAATTGAAATTTGCGGAACTATTCTCCGAGCCGCTCACCACCCGGATCTTCGCTGCCGTCGGTTTTCACGCCGACCCGACCGATCAGGCGCGCGCGGTCCGCGTCCGCTATGACCGGCGCATTTTCCAGCAGTTCCACTCGCGCCAGGCCCTGACCACCCGGTTCACGGCCCTGGAATTTATTCCGTTCTATACGATGAATTTGCAGAAACATTACGATCCCTTCCAATATATCGCCTGGGCCATCCTCCGCGACGGCCACCGCTGGACTGGCCGCGAGCTCAAGGCAAATTTATTCCGCGATCCCGTTCGCCGCCATCCGGAGGACGATCCCGCGAACTTCCGGCCGGAAATTGAATCCCGGATTGACTACGTAATCACCGTTCCCGCCAATATTCAGCCCAAAGACCCCCTCATCAAAACCATCGGCTCGTGGGATTATGGGCAATTGGATCATCCCGACCGGCGCGAGTTGCGCGGTGCGGGATTGCTGGCGGCGTGGCTCGGTTTTTTTGACACTCGCTTCGATAACAATCATCTCCGGACGGTTCAGCGCGGTGATCGTGTTGAATTGATTCATTACTTTTCTGATCTGGGCGGTGGCCTGGGTGAGACCGCCGGTTTGCTCTTCTCGCACGGCGAACGTCCCAACGCTTTCCCCTGGACTTTTACGCGTCCTCCCATTGCACAGGGGCCAGGCCACCTGGCCCGCCCGTTGCGACTGTTCGGCTACAAACCGATTGCCCCCAATCCGGCGTTCGCCGCCATGGCCATCGATGACGCGCGCTGGATGGCGCGCTTGATTTGTCAAATTACGGAGCCGCAAATCGTTCAGGCTCTGGTCGCCTCGGGCTGTGACTCCGCCACCGTGCGGCTCTACACAGAAAAGTTGCTCAGCCGCCGCGACCGCATGGTGATCGACCTCGGGCTGACCAACGAAATCCAGCTCGCCCGTCCAGGCGGCGTTAACCGCAACTTCTCCTATGACCCTGTCACGGATGGACCAGTCGTGATCGAAGTCGCTGGCGGCGGCAAAATCGAAGCCCCGGTTGGCAAGCATCGAATCGTCGAAGGCAAACTGGTGGCCTCGCCCCGGGTGAATGAAACCGGATCTGGCGCTGGCGTCGCTGCAAGCAGGAGGTCAATATCCGCGGTTAAAAATCCTGCGGATGCCGAGGATTTTGACTTTCATTAAAATCAAAAACCGACCGAGACGGCTTTCCGCGTAATCCAGATTTTCGCTGATGGTCGTCCTTCGGTTCATGCTTAACACCTTGTCGATGTTATAAATCTTCGCCAAAGCGCCCAACCTCTCGCCGAAGATGCCGTCGGCATGATCGGCATGGCCTTTGTCTTCAGGGTAATACTCGGTCATCTTATATTTTTCCCGCCACTTCGCCAGGATGGCCTGCGTGTGGCAGAGCTGAAGATAATCCACCTGGCAGTCCAACTTTCGGCCCTTGCAAAACTTGCCTGCCGGACGGTCCGCGAGGCGCCGGCCGATGATCCTGGTTTTGCCCTCGCGATCCACCAGGCCGATGTCCTGCGAAGCGTACATTATCTGTGGCTCGCGCTGGTGCTTCACGTAAAAATCCCAATAGGACTCGAAAGCCTCCGGGTAGAGCAGGTCGTCATCGCAAAGGTACATGACGAGTTCGCCGGTCAGTTTTCCTGAATTCAGCCAATGGTTGAAACACCAGCTCGCCATGTTCTTTTTCGCACCCATCCCGGGCTCTTCTCCGGACGCCACGATTTGGATGCGGTCATCCTTGAGATAATCGAAAAATCCCCGGCCGAGCAGCACACCGCTATCGACCAGGATCGCTTCCCAGTCCCGATGCGTCTGGTCCAAAACGCTCTGCACCGCCGCCTTTACGAAGTCCGGCTTGTTGTGCGAGACAATGATAATGCTGACGTTTGCCATGCTGCGCCCGGAAGATTGCCATTGTTGGACCCGGGTGACCATCCTGAAATTGAAAGTTTACACATTTTGGAGGGATTTCGCTTGCCTCATGACGGCGGGCTGCGGCCCAATGATTCCGTGCGCGAGTTGCCTCATACTCATTCCTGCTTTGTGTGCGGAGAATCCAATCCGCTTGGCCTCAAACTCCGCTTCGAAACGGACGGGCAGGTTGTCCAGGCGCGCTTTGCGCTCCGTCCCGAGCACATCGGTTTCCAGGGAACCATTCACGGCGGGATCACCGCCACGATCCTGGATGAAATCATGGTCTGGGCCTGCGCCGTGCAAACGAAGCGCTTTGCCTTCTGCGCGGAATTGAACGTGCGCTATCTCAGCCCCGTCCATCCGGCGGAAGAAGTCATGGCCATTGGCGAACTGGTCGTCAACCGCCGCAACAAACTCTTCGAAGCCAAAGGCGAACTCCGCTCCCGGGCGAATCATGCGCTCCTGGCCACGGCCACCGGAAAATATCTGCCCCTCAAAGACACGGACGCTGCGGAAATGGCGAGAGACTTTGTGGGAGAAATTGGGACATTGCTGAAGCGCGACGGCTGAATGGCATCGTTGCAACAGGTATGGAGTCCCGGCTTTAGAGCCTGCCTCGGTAGGGCGCGTCACTCCGTGCGCGCCGACGGCGGGCAGAGGACTGCCCCGCCCTGCCGGGATAGGTTCTTAGCCGGCGGGGAACATCGCATAATCAAGCGCGCCGGGAATTATCCGTTATCCAGCCAGCACAACCGCGCGCCGGGTTACTTGATATTCAAATCAATATGGTTGCGCTGGAGCGTATTGCCCTCGTCCAGCGCCAATTGCTCGAGGGCAATGTTGTAACTTGCCTGAGCTTGAATTTCGGCGGAACGCGCGCTCGTCAGATTCGATTGTAATTGCAGGACAACGAAGCTGGTGCTTTTGCCGTTCTCGAGTTTCTTTTGCTCGGCCTCCAGCGCGGCCTCGGCGTAAATGCGGGCTTCCCGCGTCGCGTCCACCCGTTGGAGATCGGACTGGACGACTTTCACATCGTTGTCGATGGCAATCACTATGTTTTGTTCCTGTTGCTTCAATTGCAAAAGCGTCTGCTTTACACTCGCCTTCGATGATTTGTAGGAATTGCGGGCGGCGGTGTTGCCCAGGGGAATCGTCACCACCACGCCATAAGTGTAGGAAGGGAATTTCCCGTCGCGAATATCACCCAGGGTGTCCGTGAAATTCGGATCCAGGGCGGCGTGTCCATAACTGCCGGTGAGATCCACCTCGGGAAAAAGCTGGTTGTAGCCGTATTTGACCGTGATGTTTTCCTTCTCGACCGCAAGCTTGGCTTGCTGCATTTCCGGCCGCTGGGCAATGCCTCGCCGCCAGCTTTCCTGCAAGTTCAAAGGCTCCGGAACCACCACCAGCGGTTCAGCCGGAATCGGCGCGACGTCCGCCCATTCGCTGAAATTCTCCGTCAACAAGCTTTTAAGGACGTTCTCCTGCGTCGCCAGATTCTGCAGTCCTTGCAGCAAGTCCGCCTTGGCGCTGGCAGCCTGTGATTCCGACTGCTTCTCATCCAGCGGCGCGAGCGCGCCGACCGCCACACGCTTGCGGTTTTCGGCCACCAATTGTTCGGCCAGATGAAGCGCCTGCTCGAAGACCTTTACCTGCTCGCGGGCCGCGATCAGGTTGTAGTACGCGTTTTTCACGCTCGTGACCACGGTCATGATTTTCAGCCGCAGCGTCCACTCATCGAATTTGAGCTGGGCCTTGCTGAGTTGGATTTGGAACCGGGTGTTGTCGATCCAGAAATTCTTGAGCAAAGGCTGCGACAATCGGATGGTGGGCTGAGCGGAGTATTCCGAGGAGGGCGGAATTACATTCCCGGTCTGCCTTGTGAGCGGACCGGACAAATCATAGGTCAAACCGGTCGGGAGTGTTCCGGCGATGTCCGTGCTGTAATTATCCGCGTTTCTTATCACCGTGGGCGAAGGCAGCCCGGAAGAGGGATTGAACCCGCCCGGCGACGCGCTGGAACTCCGGATGAAACTCCCTTTGAAAGCCGGCTCGTAAGCGGCGTAATACCCATTCAGCGTGTATAAATCAAACAAAGGAACGAAACGTGTGATCTGGATGTCCAGGTTGTGCTGCAAGGCCAGCTTGATCACTTCTTCGAGCGTGAGCACGCGCGTCTTCGCGGCGTCGTTGGGCACTTGGACGGGCGGTTGGACCGGTGGCGAAGCCGACGGCGGTGAGGGTTGCTCCTGCGCGCCAAGGCGCAGCGCGAGGCAGGCGAACGTTACACAAAGCATCCGGGTCAGTTGCATGGAAGGGAGAGGATGCTTGATTTCCCGGCTTTCGTCAAATAGTCGCATGAGTCTTGCTTTTAACTTAAACACAACATCTACGGCCTTGCTTTACGAGGCCGCTTGAGCGTTTTGACCAATCAGCAGCCACTTCTTCACGCGGTTTACCGCCGAACCGCCCGAAGACGGGACCCGGCACACCACCAAACCGCATGCGCTAGGAGGCGGCTGCACGTTTAAGACGATCCCGAATGGCCTGCCATTCATCCGTTTCCGGCGGGGCCTCCACCACGATCAACCCGGCACTCAATTCGTCGCACGCATGCAGCTCGGCGTATATCGCCCGGGCGAATGCCTCCGCATCGTGGGGAATCACGCTCACCCGTCCCCAGCCCGCGCCGCCCGGGATGACGGTGTGCGCGATCACATGGACCTTGCCAGGTTCGTGCTTGAAATCTGAAATTTGAGACTTCAAATCTCCTTCATCACGCCACGCAAGCACCCGCAATTCCGCCTTGGGCGAATAATGCCGCGGCAACCGACCCGGACTTCTTAAGTGCGGAGTGCGGAGCGCGGAGCTCGGAATGGCTGGGAGGGATTCACTTGATTCGCTCGTACGGAGCGCGGCTCGTAAGGACTCGGCATGCACCATTCCTGGCCGCAACACCTGCGGCGGGCGCACGGTCAAATCGAGCACCGTGGATTCGATCCCCACCTGCGATTGGCCGCCGTCCACGATCAAGCGGACCTTGTCTCCCATGGCCTGGCGCACATGCTCCGCATTGGTGGGCGAAATGCGATTGGCAGGATTCGCGCTCGGCGCGGCCAGCGGGAAGCCGCATTCCCGAATCACCGCTTGAATGAACGGATGGCTCGGCCAGCGTACCCCCACCGTCGGCCCGCCCGCGGTCACCACGTCGGGAATCCGCGCCGCGCGCGGCAGCACCAGCGTTAACGGCCCCGGCCAAAACGCGCGCGCCAGTTGCGCGGCTTCCGGCGGCCAATCCGCCACGCACGCCTGCGCCATTTCCAAACTCGCCACGTGAACAATAATTGGATTTTCCGCCGGACGTCCCTTGGCGGCAAAAATACCCGCCACGGCGCGGGCATCCAGCGCGTTTGCCGCCAGTCCGTAAACCGTTTCCGTCGGCAGCGCCACGAGTTCGCCCGCCCGCAACAACTCCGCGGCCTGCTTCACCGCCGCTTGAAACAAGGCGGCCGTGTGAGTTGGCAAAATCCGGCATGTCGATGCTGCCTGCATTACCAACCGGTTTCGAGTCTCCCGATCTCTCCGACGTTCTCCGCGCCGCTGCCCCGGGCTTCCCCGCCTTTTCGGTCTTCCATCGGTGGGACGGGCAGACGCTCACAACCACCACCTTGGAACACACCGCCCAGGATTTGACTTCCCGCCTGGCCAGTATCCTTTCGGCTCCCTGATTCGAGGGGCCATTTCCTGCTCCGGCTATTCATACCTCAACGCATCGATCGGATCCAGTTGCGATGCCTTGTACGCCGGATAAAAGCCAAAGAAAATTCCCACCATCGCGCTCACGATGAAGGCGAAAAACACCCATTCGACCGGGGTCAAAGTCGGCCAGTGCATATAGACGTTCAATAGTCTTGATCCTCCCACTCCGCTGACGATTCCCAGCGCGCCCCCCACCACGCTCAACGCCACGGCTTCGGTCAGGAACTGCATGAGAATATCGCGTCCGTGCGCGCCCACGGCCATGCGGATGCCGATCTCGCGGGTGCGTTCCGTCACGCTCACCAACATGATGTTCATGATGCCAATCCCGCCCACGATCAGCGAAACGCAGGCAATGGCCGCCAGCAGGATGCGCATGGTCTGCGAAGCATTGTTGGCCGCTTCCGCTATTTCCTCCTGCGTGCGAACCGTAAAATCATCGTCGTGACCCGGGGTGATCCGGTGCCGCTGCCGCAACAATTCCGTGATCTGCTGTTGCGCGGGAGCCAGGGCTTTCGTGCTGGAGGCCTGGACGGTAATGCCCCGCAACGTGGTCGCTCCGAACAACCGTTTCATCGCGCTCGTATAAGGCACAATCACGATGTCATCCTGGTCCTGCCCCATCACCGAGAGCCCCTTGGGAATCAATTCGCCCACCACGACGAACGGCACATTCTTGATTCGCAACACCTGCCCGATGGCCTTCATGCCGGGGTAGAGCTGGTCCGCCACCGTCTTGCCAATCACCGCCACCTTGTTCGCGCTGCGGACGTCCTGCTCCGAGAACATGCTGCCCTCGGCCAATGGCCACATCCGGATGTCCAGGTAATCCGCCCCCTCGCCCAGGATGCTGGTGGACCAATTTTGATTGCCCGCCGCCACCAGCGTGCCGGAGCGCAGTTCCGGGCTGATCAGGGTGATCTCCGGGACCTCGCGTTCGATGGCGAAGGCGTCTTCCACCGCCAGTGTCCCCGCGCCGTTCCAGCCGCTGCGCACGCCGCCGCGCGTGAAGCTGCCCGAAAAAATCAAAATGACGTTCTGGCCCAGCGACGCAATTTGCGCCTCGACTTGCGACTTCGCGCCGTTGCCCAAACTCACGGTCGCAATCACCGCGCCCACGCCGATGATCATCCCGAGCATCGTCAGGATGGTCCGCAATTTGTTTCGGCGCAATGCCCGCACCGCTACCCTCAGAATAGCAAGGATTTTCATGACACCAGTTGCACAGCCTCCTGGGCCTCGCGCAATTTACGCAATTCCTCCGTCGCCAGCAAACGGTCGGTCACCGGCAGATCGCTCACGATCCGCCCATCGCGCATGATCACGTTCCGCTTCGTGTAGCTGGCTATGTCCAGTTCATGCGTGACCATCACAATTGTAATCCCCTGGTCATTCAGCTTTTGAAATACGCCCATGATTTCGATGCTCGTCTGCGTGTCCAGGTTTCCCGTCGGCTCATCCGCGAGCAGCATCGCGGGCTGGTTTACCAACGCGCGGGCAATGGCGACGCGTTGTTGCTGCCCGCCGGAGAGTTGGTTCGGATGGTGGCCCGCCCGCTCCGCCAACCCCACAGTGGCCAACGCCTGCAAGGCCCTTTCATGGTGCTCGCGCGCCTTCACCGGGCGTCGCACGTACATCATCGGCAATTCCACGTTCTCCAGGGCCGACGTCCGCGACAGGAGGTTGAACCCTTGGAACACGAACCCGATCTTCTCGTTCCGAATGGTCGCCAGTTCATCGCGATCCAGCCCCGACACATCCACGCCGTCCAGCCAGTACTTTCCGCTGGTCGGGCGATCCAGGCAACCCAGCGTGTTCATCATGGTGGATTTGCCGGATCCGCTCGCGCCCATCAACGCCACGAATTCACCCTTCTCAATCCGCAGCGACACATCGCGAACCGCGTGAACATCCACCTCGCCGGTGTGGTAAATCTTATGCACGTGCTCCAGTTGGATAATCGGATTCATCTTATACGAACGTCATGGATTATTAGGGCTGCGGCGCGTAAGGGATTGCTCAGCCTGCCACCGTGCTGGCAGGGTGTGCGCTCCCCTGCGGGGTGGGGACGTCCTCGTCCCCGGTTCTTGTTCTGTCGTGGAACTTGTGGGCACGCGAACATCAGAAACCCCTCCGCATGCCTCCGCCAAACGGACTGCTGGAACCGCCTGGAGACGCCGAATCGCCCGCGGTGAAATTCAACCCGGTGATCACCTCGTCGTTTTCCTGCAAACCATCCAGCACCTGGGTATAGATACCATCGTTAATGCCAATTTTGACTTGAACCGGCTTGGGGATTTCCTTTCCGTCCGCCTGCTTCGCCACCACATAGACGGTGTGGGAGGATCGTTCCCCTCTTTGCCTCCCGCCGCCCGGCCCGCCCGGTCCCGGCCGCCCACCACCACTACCACCATAACCACCTTGCCTTCCCTGGCCTGGCCCAGGTCCCGCTCCCGGTCCCGCGTCCGCGCGCATCCCACCGCCAGACTTCGGCGGCGCGTTTGTCTCCGCACCGCTCACTTTCTTCGCCTCCGCTGTCTCAGGCGGATGAAACCGCAAGGCGCCGTTGGGAACTCTTAACACGCCGTTTCGCTGGGCGGTGATGATCGAGACATTGGCCGTCATGCCGGGCCGCAGTTTGCCTTCCGTATTGTCCACCGCGATCACTGTATCATACGTGACGACGTTCTGGTTGGTCTGGGGCGAATTGCGAATCTGAATTACCGTTCCTTGAAACGTCCGCGAGGGAAAGGCATCCACCGAGAAGTTCACGGACTGATTTGTCTCGACCCCGCCAATGTCCGCCTCCGATACCAGCGCGTCGATTTGCATCTTGGCCAGATCGTTGGCAATGATGTACAACGTCGGCGCGCTCAAGCTCGCCGCCACGGTCTGTCCCACATCGACATTCCGGGAGAGCACAATGCCGTTCACCGGCGCGTAAATCGTGGTATAAGCCAGGTTTACCTGGGCCTGTTGCAACGAGGCTTCCTTGACCGACACCTGGGCTTCCGCCTGGTGCAAGGTTGCGATTGCCGTGTCGTAATCGGATTTCGCCACGATCTTCGCATCGTACAACGCTTGCTGGCGCTCCTTCTCCGCTTGGGCCAGTTCCAGCGCGGCCTTCGCGCTCGCCAGGTCTCCCTTGGCCTGATTCACCTGCGCCTGGTAATTCGCGGGATCCAATTGCGCAATCACCTGGTGGTTCGTCACCGGGGAGTTGAAGTCTGCAAATAACTTGCTGATGATCCCGGAAACCTGGCTGCCGACAACCACATTGGTCATCGGATTCAACTGGCCCGTCGCCGTCACCAACTGCACCAAATCCCCGCGTGTCACGGGGACGGTTTTGTACTCCGGGTCCTTCTCATGCGGGAATTTCCAATACCAAAACGCGCCGCCGGCCAGCGCCAGGACCAGCACCACCGCAATCAGCCACTTTACCGCGGCCGAGCCGCTGTTCGTCCTCGCAAAATCTCTCGATTGATCCATAGTTCAAATGACTTGACCCGGCCGGGCATGACAGCCCTGCCCGCGTCCCCACGCGCGGAGCAAGGCCCTTTCAGCCCGGCGATCCCCGCCGACACTGCGACCCATTTGCTCTCGTCCAGCCAGGATGCGTCCCGCACTCTACCCGCTGTTGCCGGTCCCGCACCATATCAATTTTGCACTTTGGCAGAACCATGCTCCGGATTAGACTGTTGCCGTGCTGAAAATATTTAAACATCAGCTCGCCCAGTCCGTACACCTGACAGACGAGCAGGTGGCGGACGCGGTTACTCAACTCGTCGATGAGACCATCCCCGCCGAGATCAAGGCCGACTTTCTATGCGAGCTGGCGCGCAAGTCCGAGACGCCCGCGGAAATCGCCGCGTTTGCCCGCGAACTTCGCGCCAGGGCCATCCAGCCGCCGCTCGATGCCGAAACGCGCGCGCGCGAGATCCTGGATGTTTGCGGCACGGGCGGCGATCGGCTGAACACCTTCAACATCTCCACCACCGTCGCCATTGTCTGCGCCGCGGCCGGTGTCACTGTGGCCAAGCACGGCAATCGCGCCATCACCTCCCAGGCTGGCAGCGCGGACGTGCTCGAAGCGCTGGGCATTCGCATCGAACTGACGCCCGAAGAGGCGGCCCGTTCCTTGCGCGACCATCAGTTCGCATTTTTCTTCGCGCCCAATTATCATCCTGTGTTCAAGCACATCAACCCGGCGCGCAAAATTTGCGCAGCCCGCAGCCAGCGCACCATCTTCAACTTCCTCGGCCCGCTGCTCAATCCCGCGCGGCCCACCGCCCAACTCATCGGTGTGCCGCGCCCGGAACTTTGCGAAACCTTCGCGCGCGTCATCCGCTCCCTCGGCGTGCGCCGCGGCATGGTGGTGAGCGGACGCGTGGGCGAAGCCTGGCTCGACGAACTCTCCACGCTCGGCGACACCACCCTGGCGGAATTTTACCAGGACCGCGGCTTCTCCGTGTCCGCCCTGACGCCCGATCATTTCCCGCTTCAACCCGCCGTGCTGGCGGATCTCACGGGCGGCGACCGCCACGCGAATGCCGCCATCGTGCGCCGCTTGTTGTCGTATGAAGACCTTGGTCCGCGATTGGATGCCGTCCTGCTCAACGCCGGCGCCGCGCTGTTCGTCGCCGGCAAGGTCAAATCCGTCATGGCTGGCTGGGACCTCGCCAGGGAAGTCATCGCCACCGGCCAGGCCCGCGCCAAGCTCGGCCAACTCGCTGGCTGACATCAAACCTTCGTCGATCCTCCCCAAAGCGGGCTCTGGGTCGGCGGCTTGGGATCTCCATGGCAAACGGGCGAGGCATTCATGCCACTTCAATGCGCAACACTCCCGCGTGAGGGAAATCCGGGCGCCTTGTCAGTAATTACGTTCAAGCGGCATAAATGCCGCGTCCTTTGAATGCGGCTCCGCCGGGTTATGCCTTTCTGCTTTTTCACGGCTATTATTTTCGTGCCATTGCGGAACCCGCTCATTAGAATGCGCTTATGAAGAATCACCGGGTTCGCTCCCTTGCCTATGCCGGCGCGGCTTTGGTGGCCATTTGGCTGCTGGCGTGGGCGGGCTTTTCCCTCGCGCAGCGATGGAAAGTGACGGCGGAAAAGGTCGGGCAATACGTAAACTCGCTTGACCTGGCAAAACTCTCCGCCGACGAACGGGCGCGCGCTTTGCAGAAACTCGCGGACATGGTCAACGCCCTGTCTCCGGAAGAGCGCCGCCACTGGCGGCTCGAGGGCGAATGGAAGAAACGGTTCGCCGAGATGACGGAAGAGGAGCGCGGACGATTCATCGAGGCAACCCTGCCGAGCGGCTTCAAGCAAATGATGGACGCATTCGCCGAGTTGCCGGAAGCGAAACGAAAGAAAGTGGTCGATGACGCGATTAAAAACTTGCGCGAGGACGGCTTGGCCGGGCCCCGCAACTCGCAAGGGAGCGACTACGGGACCAACGGCCCTCCGCCATTGAGCCCGGAACTGGAACAAAAGGTCCGCGCGCTGGGGCTGAAGACCTATTACAGCCAAAGCTCCGCGGAGACGAAGGCGGAACTGGCGCCGTTGGTGGAAGAAATTCAGAACCAAATCCGAAATGGCCACGGCCCTCATTGAAACGCCCTTGAATTATGGCAGCCGACGTGAGGAGGCTCAAATCTTTCTTTCAGAAGGACTGGAGCCTGCCAATGAACAGTGCCATTCGGAGCGGTCTCAAGCGTTTCGTGTGATGGCGGGCAGAGGATTGCCCGCCCTGCCACCCGGCCAAGGTAGGGCGCGCACTCCCGTGCGCGCCGCCCGTGTGCCCAAGGCGCACTTATCCGAAACCATGCAGTTGGATGAGGGCGCGTGTGCTCCCCAAAACCAACCGCACGGTTCCGGCTTGTTGAATACGCCGTATAGGGAAGAGAGGCTAACCCTGCCGGTTGTCTGGACGCGGCTGCGCCCGGGGACGGACGCGCTTCGGGCCTTCACGCTCATCGAACTGCTGGTCGTGATCGCCATCATTGCGATCCTCGCCGCTTTGTTGATACCGGCGGTGGTTCGCAGCAAGGAGAGCGGCCGGTCCGCGGCGTGCCTCAGCAACCTGCACCAACTCGGCATCGCCCTTCAGTTATACGTGCAGGACAACCAGAATCATCTCCCGGTGATGCGCGACAAAAGCACGAACGCGGTCACGAATGCGCTGCCCTCGCCGGATGTGGTGCTTTCATCCCAACTCGGATCGGCGCTCGTCTGGCGGTGTCCCTCGGACAAACACGGGATTTTTGAAAACACGGCCTCGAGTTATTCGTGGAACAGCCTGCTCAACGGCCAGGACGCCGATCAGCTCAACTTGCTGAATGTCACCAGCGATCCCCATCGCATCCCGGTTTTTTTCGACAAGGAGGGCTTTCACATCATCCGCGGTCCACCGCGCGCGGTCAATTATCTGTACGCCGACGGACATCTCAAAAACCTCATTGAGGGGCCGTAATCGCAAACATGTTTTTTTACCAACTGAAGAACGAGTTGTGGAAATTGTTCGGCAAGAAACGGACCTACATCGGTTTCGGCATGTTCCTCCTGGCCCAACTCGCCATTCTCCTGATTTTCCGTTACACCAACGCGCAGCGAATGCTGATCCGCAACCTCGAGCGGAACGGGCTGGCGGTGGAGCGTTACCTCTCGATGCTCACCATGGCCACGGTGATTATCGTGGCGCTGGCCTACACGCTGCTGCCGCTCTATGTGGCCCTGGTCGGAGGCGACCTGGTCAGCAAGGAAGCGGAGGACGGCACCTTGCGGATGATTCTGGCACGACCGGTGTCGCGCGCGCGTTTGCTATGCCTCAAATGGCTGGCGGGCTTCATCTTTTCCTGCGTGCTGGTATTCACCCTCGGGCTTTTTGGCCTGCTTTTTTGCGCGATCTGGTTTCCCGCGGGCGGCGGGTTGTTCGTCGTGCTGGCCGATGATTCGTGGGGGATTTACACCGCCCGGGCCGGGCTGGTGCATTTCATGCTGGCTCACACTGTCATGGTGGCCAAGGCCTGCACCATCATGAGCCTGGCCTTCATGTTCTCCTGCTTCAACATGAAACCCGCGGCGGCCACCATCCTGGCCCTTTCGCTGTTCATGATCGATCACATCCTGATGGAAATGCCTTACTTTCATGACCTGAAGCCCTGGTTCCTGAGCTACTATCTCAATGTCTGGCAAGTCATGTTTTCGGAACCTGTCCCATGGTGGCGGGTCAGTCAGGCGCTCAGCGTCCTGCTGGCGGTCAGCCTGACATTTTTTATCATCGGCATGACCGCGTTCCATACGCGGGACATCAAGTCGTGAACCGGTACCCGTTGGTCTACTACTGCGACTTCGCGCAATCCATAGTCCGCGAACGCCCTTCACCAAGTTGGAGAATATCTGAACCACCTGCACCCGAAAAACGGGCGCATCTTGGTTTTCAGGCTGTGGCCGAGTCCGTCTCATTAACCCCTCGTTTTCAACTTTCAGCAAGGTGGCGCGAGCAGGCGCAGCCGGACATGCGCGCCGGAAACCGTTTGGAAACGGTTAAACAGTGTTTTGTGACCGCACCTCGTTGAAAACCGTTGAAGACGAGGGGTTGAGAAGGCAGTCCTATCAACACTCTTTGTCTATACTGCCCGATCAAAACTGAGACGCGCCCAAACCACCCTCCCTGGAATTATGATTTGCTTTCATTTTTGCGCTGGCCCAAGCTGTTAATCATCAGCGTGCGGAATCGCGAATGCACTTCTTGAACCGGATCGGCCTGGATCTCATTTTCACCCGCGAATATCTGAAAGCGGGCGTGCTGGTTTCTCTCCTGAGCGTGTGGGTTTTGGTGGGCCTGTTCTATTATTTGAACCGGTACACCCGGCGGCGCTATTTCACGATCTGGACGGCAGCCTGGTTGTTTTATGCCTTGTGGATCACCCTGAGTTTTGGCGTGCAAGGCGACCGGGAGCAGCCGCTGCTGGTAATGCTCGAGCAATGGTGCGTGGGGGTGGCGGCGGTGTTTCTGCTATGGGGCAGCGCCAGTTTTCACGGCCAGCACATCCGTTCCTACCTGCTCGGCTGGTTTATGGCGTTCCTGTTGTTCTGGAGTTACGTGGGCGCGTACTACTTGAGCAAACCCCTGGAGATGCAAATCCCCGTGTTCACGCTCATCGCCGTGGCCAGCGGCGTCAACGCCGTCAGTTTCCTCAGATACCGCCGGCGGCATCCCTACATTGGGGCGACGCTGCTGATGGCAGGGTTCTTTTTATGGGGCGCGTACATGGCGGGTTACCCCTTCCTGGAAAACGATGAAAGCCTGACCAGCCTGGCCCTCTTCATCTCCGCCGCGCTCCAACTGCTGCTCGCCGTCAGCATGATCATTCTGGTGCTGGAAGAAGTCCGCGAGACCCACCAGGCCGCGCTCGCCCAGGTGGCCACGGGCAAGGCCGAACGCGCCGCGCTCCAGTCCAAAGTGCTCTCGACGGAGGAGCGCTACCGCACCTTGTTCGACCAGGCCAGCGAGGCGATCGTGATTACCGCCACGGATGACTTCCGGATCTTGGAATTGAACCAGGCGGCGCAACGGCTGCTCGGAATTACGCGAGCCGAGGCGGATCAACATCGTCTGACGGCTTTTTGCCAGATGAAAACCACCAGCGCAACTCCGCAAACTCCGTTGGAGTGGTTCCACTATCTGTGCGAGCAACGGCCACTCAACCTGGCGCGCAAGGACGGCGGCCTGGTTCCCCTGGAAGCCAGTGGCAACGAGGTCGAGTTCGACGGCCGTCCCGCCTTCCAATTCTTCATGGCCGAGGTGACGGAGCGCGCCCGGCTGGAACAGCAATTGCGCCAGGCCGAGAAGCTTTCCGCGTTGGGCCAGATGATCTCCGGCGTGGCGCACGAACTGAACAACCCGCTCGCGGTCGTCAAAGGCTACCTCGAACTGATTCTGGCCCACCATGACCTGCCGCCTCAAACGCGCGCCGATCTCGAGAAGGTCGCGCACGAGAGCAACCGCGCCGCCAAGCTGGTGATGAACTTCCTCTCTTTCGCGCGCGAGCAGCCCGCCCACCGCGAATTGGTCAATCTCAACGATCTGGTGCGACGGCTCGTCGAACTGCGGAAGTTTGATCTGATGGTCGCAAAGACCGAACTCACGCTCGAGCTGGAACCGGAATTGCCGCGGGTGTCGGCCGATCCTGACCAGGCGCAGCAGTTGGTCGTCAACCTCATCAACAATGCGCTGCAGGCCATGGTGGACTTGTCACAGCCGGGGCGCTTGAAGATAACCACGCGTTCCGCGAATGACCGGGTGCAATTGTTGGTCGAGGACAACGGCCCCGGTGTGCCGGCGCACCTCGTTCAGAAAATTTTCGAGCCGTTTTTCACCACCAAGGAAGTCGGCACGGGCACGGGCCTGGGATTGTCCATCGCCCACAGCATCATGACCGAGCACAAGGGGCGGATTTACCACCAGCCTTCGACGCTGGGCGGCGCGGGCTTCGTGCTCGAGTTTCCCGCAGCCGATGCGCCGGAGCGGGAGACTGCGCGGGAAACGGTTTCGCCGGTGGCGAAGTCAATCGAAACCCCATCGCGTTGCGCGGGACACATCCTGGTGCTTGACGACGAAAAGTCGATTGCCGAAATGCTCAGCGAGATGCTGGGCTTGCTGGGCTATACGACCACCGTTTGCCATGTCCCGGCCCAGGCGCTCCAGCTCATCAAGGGACAGGAATTTGATTTGATCATTTCCGATTTCCGCATGCCCGGCCTCAACGGCGAGCAATTCTTCAGCCTGGCAACCAAACAAAAGCCGGAGCTCGCGCGGCGCATCATTTTCCTGACGGGCGATGTCGTCAATGAAGAGACGCTGAAGTTTTTGAAGTCCATCGGCAATCCCCACCTCGCCAAGCCGTTCGATCTGGCGCGGGTTAAGACGATGGTCGCGGAGGTGCTCCGCTCCAATGCGCCCCTGGAAGAATGCAAATGAAGAGGGGTATCCTGGCAGGGCAGGCGGTCCTCCGCCCGCCGCTCGTTCGCGCGTGGCCCGCAGGAAGCGCGCCCACTTTAAAATGGCGCTGAATAAGAGTTTGACACCGGCGCGGGTCGACCCTAACTTGGCTCAAATAAGATTTAACGAAGCATATGGCCGACAATATTCCCAGCCTTCCCGGCGGAGTTCCGCCCAAGCCACCTGAGTCCAAGGTCCAGCCCAAAAAGGAAACCGTCCGCATCAATTTGCCGCCGAAGCCTTCCGCTGCGCCGACCATCAAATTGCCAACGTTGCCTCCCGGCGGTCCTTCTGCCGCGCCGGGCAGCGCGCCGTTTGCGCCGCCACCAGCGGCCGCGCCGGCTGCTCCCGCCCTGCGCCCGGCGACTGCCGCGCCAGCGGCCGCCTCTCCGCAACAACGCGCCCCCGCTCCGCGCTCTGCGCCCTCGCCGGCGGCTCCCACGGTCAGCGGCTTGGACAAGGCCCTGGCGATTGTCGCCATGGTGGCCGCCCTCGCCGCCGTCGGAACGACGGTTTATTGCATGACGCTTTTCACCCCGCCTTGATTAAGAATGCCCTTTGAGTTTCCTTATTGCCACCGACTGATCCAACCATGGCATCACCTAACATTATCACCCTGACGCCGGACAATTTCGAGCACAAGGTCCTGAAATCCGACACGCCGGTACTGGTCGATTTTTGGGCCGAATGGTGCGGTCCGTGCAAAATGATCGCCCCCATCCTCGATGAACTGGCGGATGAATATTCCGGCCGTGTTTACATCGGCAAAGTGAACATTGAGGACCATCAAAACCTCGCCACCGAATACGGTGTGCGCGCCATCCCCACCCTGCTTCTGTTTCAGAACGGACAGGTCGCCGAGCAAATTGTCGGCCTGCGCAGCAAGCGCGATCTCAAAGCGAGCTTCGACAAAGTGGCGGTCTGAATCACCGCCCTCGCGCGGGCGTTATGGCGCTCATCCTTACGCCCCGGCAACTCTCGAACCGCGCCGAGTACTATCACCAACTTGGTCAATTGACCGCCGCGGGTGTCCCGCTGATTAACTCCCTGGAAATGCTGCGCCGCAAACCGCCGGCGCGGGCCTACATCAAACCAATCGCCCAGGTTCTCGAGCATTTGGGCCAGGGCGAAACGTTCTCCGGGGCATTGCTGCGGCTCGGTCCCTGGACCCCGTCGTTCGACATCGCGCTCATTGGCGCTGGCGAACATAGCGGCCGGCTCGACGTCGTCTTCAAGCTGCTCGCCAGCTATTACACGGACCGCGCGCGACTCCTGCGCCAGATGATCAACGACCTTTTGTACCCGGTCTTCGTTTTTCACATGGCGATTTTTCTGTTTCCGTTCATAAAGTTATTCGCGAACAACATAAATCTGTTCGGGTTTTTTCTGAGAACGTTCGGAGTCTTGATCCCGCTTTATGTCTTGATTTTCGTCATTGTTTACGCAGCCCAAGGGCGGCGTGGCGCGGGTTGGCGCGCGTTTATCGAGCGTGTGCTCGGTCCCATTCCAGTCCTCGGCACCGCTCGACAATACCTGGCCTTGGCGCGCGTGGCGGCCGCCCTGGAGGCGTTGCTCAATGCCGGCGTCACCATCATCGAAGCGTGGGAAATGGCCGCGGCCGCCAGCGGATCACCGGCCATGCTGCGGGTCGTGAAGGCCTGGAAACCGGAGGTGACCTCCGGCGTTACGCCCTCGGAAGCGGTGAACGCGTCGTCCCACTTCCCCGAATTATTTTGCAACCTGTATCACTCGGGCGAAGTAAGCGGGCAGCTCGACGAATCTCTGCGCCGACTCCACACCTATTATCAGGAGGAGGGGACGCGCAAACTTCATATGCTGGCTCAATGGGTTCCACGCTTTCTCTACCTCGCGGTCGCTTTGATGGTCGCCTTTCGCGTAGTAAACTTTTACGCCGGTTACTTTCGCCAGATCCAGGACGCGGGCGGGTTTTAATCTTCGTCGGCGCGCCGCCCTTCAGAGCCGGCCTTGAAGCGCGGCATTGATGCCGTTCCATCCCTCGCTTATTCTCCCTTCATGACTTTGACCGAAGTGCTCGCCAATGAAGATCTGCGCCGGCACGAATTTCCTGTGGTGCGCGACCAGATTTATCTCGCGCATGCCGGGGATTGTCCCCTGCCGCGGCGGGTCGCCGAAGCCATTGCCAATTACGCCCGCCAATGCACCACGGGCGACCAGGAAACCATCATCTATCCCGCCATTCTCGACAGCAGCCGGAAGCTTGCGGCGCGACTGCTCAACTCCAAACCCGAGGAAGTCGCCCTGGTCGGGCCGACTTCGCTGGCCTTGAGTTTCATCGCGAGCGGCGTGCGCTTCCGCAAGCACGATAACATCCTCATTTACTTCGACGATTACCCTTCCAACGTTTACCCGTGGATGGCGCTGGCGGAACGCGGAGTGCAGGTGCGATTGATCAATACCCGCGAACTGGGCGTGATCCGCCCCATCGACGTCATGGGGCAGGTGGACGAGCAAACGCGCCTGGTGGCGCTGGCTTCCTGTCATTTCGTCAGCGGCCACCGGCTTGATTATCAGGCCATCGGCAAATTCCTGCGCGATCGGAACATTTTGTTTTGCGTGGACGGCATCCAAACACTCGGCGCCTTTCCGACCACGGTCGAGCATATCGATTTTCTGGCGGCGGACGCGCACAAGTGGCTGCTGGGGCCTTGCGCGGCGGGGTTGATGTACGTGCGTCAATCGCTGCAGGAATCGATGCACCCGACCGTCTATGGCTGGCACAATGTGCGCTGCCAAAATTTCGTCGCCCAGGAGCAAATCGTTTTCCGCCACAACGCGTTGCGGTTCGAAGCCGGCACGCACAATCTGCTCGGCATCGTCGGCTTGCACGCCGCGCTGGAACTGATCCTGGAGATCGGGGTCGGTAACATCGCTGCGGAGCTGCTGCGCAAACGCGCCTGGCTTGTGCCCGCGCTGCAAGCCAAAGGCTACCAGGTGCTCGGCGCCAACTCACCGTCCGAAATGACCAGTGGCATCGTCACCTTTTTCCGCCCGGACACCGACCTTCCCGCCCTGCACCAGAAACTTGAAGCCGCGAACATCTCCACCTCGCTCCGCGCCGACCGCACCGGCCGGCGCTTCATCCGCCTCTCCCCTCACTTCTACAACACCGATGCTGAACTGCATCGCGTGCTGGAACTTTTGTGAACTCCCAAAGGAGCGCGGCATGAATGCGGCGATCCGTCGCGATTGTGGAAATCTTCAGAGCCCGCGAGAATCCACTGATGGCGGAAACTCACCGCGTTCAACCGCCCTCGCGTTCCGCGCGCCGAAAGGCCTCAAACTCGGCCTTGAGCGGCGCCCAGTAGGCCCGGTCCTTTGCCTGTTCGACGCGCACCTCGGCATCCAGCGCTTCGCGTAGGGCCTCGATCTCTCCGGAAAAAGCGAAACGGAGCAACTGACGGCGGCTGGATTGAGCGCGAGCTTCGTCCGGGAAGCGCTGGGCCAACTCGGCCAGGAGTTCGGGGCTCCTGGCTTCCTGTAACCAGAATTCGATCCAGTCAGGTCGAGCTGCCCCCGCATTCTCACGATAGTGAATGGCTACCAACAAATCGATAATCGGCCAATCCTTCATCCGCTGCGTTTTCTTGGCGTTCACCAAGTCAGGAACACTCAACAGGTGAAATTCCTGGCCACTGTCCCCGGCGATTACCGTCCGGCGCTCCCATAAAACGGAAAATGGCGGCAAGTCTCGGAGGCTGGTCATGATGTCAATCCGCAAGTCTTCCACGCCGGGCGCAGCGCAGCGGAAATGGACGGCGTGCCCGCGCGCCAGTAGCGCGGGATCGAATCGGGGTACGTCGATGCGTTTGGCCTTAAGTTGCTCCAATGCGGCCCGAAGTCGGGAGAAATTCTCTTCCTGGGCGAGTAAGACAAGATCGATGTCCTTGCTAAACTGCGCCGCGCCGTAAAACACGCAGGCCTGCCCTCCCATAAGCAGCGCCTGGACGCCATTGGTCTGGATCGTAGAAAGGACTTGTCGGATCGGGGTCGGGATCAAGGCTGCCTCCCATGGCAAGGTATTGAGCGAATATTTTCTCGCTTTGACGAAAGCGCTCGATGGGAGTCAAATCAATCCACTCCTTCCATTCATCGGGCAGCTCTTCGAATGTCATGCCCTCAATTTAACAGAGCTTTTGACGAATCCAACTGAAATTGCCGCGCATCAGGGATCAGCATCAGAATTCAAGAAATCGCAGCGTGACTGCCTGGCAAAAAAAGGCTGTCCGCCAAAGCGCCGACATTGTAAGAGTGGAACCTGAAACACACCTCTCGTATGAACAACGAACTCTCCGAAATCGAACAGACGCGCCGGAATTTTATTAAAACCACCGCCGCCCTCACGGGAGCCGCGGTCTGCTCCACCGACCTGCTCGCGGCCCCGGAACCGAAACCGGCCAACTCCGGGAAAATGATTGGCATGCAGGTTGGCGCGGTTTCGTTCGTGGATGAGGGCGTCGAACAAGTCCTGGATATTTTTCAAGAGAAGGCGGCGGTCAACACCATTTTCTTGAATACCTTTTCCTATGGACGCGGTCTGGCGGGACGTCAGGTTCCCGGACAGCCGTTTCCAGACCATGGGCCGCAAGAATCCGACGAAAAAAGTTTTCACGGCGGCAACTACGCCACACCGCACGCGGAGTATTACAAACACACGGTCTTGAAAGACACGCGCGCGTCCGACCTCGGTAACCTGGATATTTTGGAATGTGTCCTGCCCGCGGCGAAGAAGCGCGGAATGAAAGTGTTCTGCGCCTGCGAAGATGTCTTCCGGTCATCCGTGCGCGGCATTGACAAGGTCGCCGAAATCGACCTCCAAGGGCGCAGGACGGGCACGCTTTGTTTACTGAACCCGGACGTTCGCAATTTCTGGACTGCCCTGGTTACGGATTATTGCAAATCCTATGATGTGGACGGCGTCCTGTTCTTCAACGAGCGCAATGGTCCGTTGCTGAATGCGCTGGGCGCGAGCCATTCCCAAAGTATTGCGTCCTCCCGGGTGACCTGTTTCTGCGAGTTCCATCGGCGCGCCGCGAAGGAACTGGGCCTGAGCCTCGACCGGGTTCGGGAAGGCTATGCAAAGCTCGATCAATTCATACGCGCTGCGCTCGCGGGGCAACGGCCTGCCGACGGTTACTTCGTCGAGTTCTGGCGCATTCTCGTGGATTATCCGGAATTGATGGCGTGGGACAAAGTGTTCGACCAGGCCAAGCACCAGATTCTTGCGGACGTGAACGCCGCGGTCAAAAAGGTCCGGCCTTCACTTCAGGTCGGGTTTCATATTGAACACGTTAATTCATTCAACCCAATTTTCCGCGCCACGCGCAGTTACGAGGATCTGGCGACGAAAGCCGACTTTCTGAAAATCGTCGTGTACAACAATTGCGGCGGCGAACGCTACGTTCATTTCATCGACAACATCGCCGCCACGGTCTTCCGTGACGTGCCGAAGGAGGAGTTGATGAAGTTCAACAATCATCTGTTGAACTATGAGGAAAAGCCCTACGGGGAATTGGCAGCCGCCGGCATGTCCGCCGATTACGTGTTCCGGGAAACCAAGCGGGCGATCGACGGCGTAAAAGGCAAATGCAAAATCCTGCCGGGGATTGACATCGGAATTCCCACCGGACGGAGCGGGCGCATGGCAACGCCGGAAGACACTTACGCCGCCACGCAAGCCGGGCTGAAAGCGGGCGCGGACGGATTAATCTTCTCGCGCAAATATTCCGAGATGCGCCTGGCGAACGTGGCCGCGGCGGGACGGGCAGTGCGGGATTTTTCAAAAGCTTAAGACGTTCCGGAAGTATCGGGAAATTGTCCTCGGTGGCAGGGCGGGCAGTTCTCTGCCCGCCGCTTACTTGCACACCCAACGCGGCGCGCGCGGAGTGCGCGTCCTGCCTAAACGGTCGCAGTGTCAGGCGACTCTCGATGTTGAGCGTGCCTCGCAATTTTGGATTGCCATTCGAACGAAAGTCTTCCAGTTTTGCCTGATGAAGCATACGAGACTTATTTTGCCTTTGGCCGCCATCTTGTTGATGTGCAGCGCCACTGCCAGAGCTGAAAACAATGGCGGAGCTTATGTGGTTTGCGTCAGCAACGAGAAGTCCGGGGACATCACCATCATCGATGGCGCGACCGCCAAGGTGATCAACACCATCCCGGTGGGCAAACGGCCCCGTGGCATTCACGCGAGCCCCGACGGCTCGGTCGTTTATGTGGCATTGAGCGGCACGCCCATCAGCGGCCCGCCACCGCTCGATGCCGCCGGCAATCCCATCCTCGCCAAAGGCAAAGGCAAGGCCGATGACGACGATGACGATAAGAATTCCGACCACTCCGCGGACGGCATCGGCGTGGTGGACCTGCGTGCGGGAAAGTTCCTAAGGAAGCTCCCGGCCGGCTCCGACCCGGAACAGTTCGCGGTGACCGCTGACGGCAAGCGGATATACGCTTCGAACGAAGACGTGGCCACCGCCAGCTTGATGAATGTCGCGGACGGAAAAGTGGAACGAATTTTCCCGGTGAAAAAGGAGCCGGAGGGCGTTGGCCTGCGTCCGGACGGCAAGTTTGTCTATGTGACCTGCGAAACGGGCGGCGATATTTTTGTGATCGATACCAGCACATACAAGGTCGTCAGCCACCTCAATGTGCATCCGCGCCCGCGCAGCGTCGCGTTTCTGCCGGACGGAACGCGCGCGTTCATTCCCTCGGAATCGGTTGAAGAACTCAACCTGGTCGATTCAGTCGAGCACAAGCTCTTAAAGACGATCAAATTGCCGCCTGGTTCGCGTCCCATGGGCACCGCCATGGCTCCCGACGGGAAGAAGCTCTATGTAGGCACCGGGCGCGGCGGAACGGTTTGCGTCGTGGATACGGCATCGTTCTCGGTGGTGAACACGATCAAGGTGGGCGCGCGTCCGTGGGGCGTGGCGGTTTCACCTGACGGCAAGCGTCTGTATGTGGCCAATGGGCCTTCGAACGATGTTTCGGTCGTTGATCTGGAAACCGAAAAGGAGTTGGCGCGCATCAAAGCCGGCGAAGGGCCCTGGGGCGTGGTAGTCGTGCCGAAATAAAAGAGCCCGCATTAATTCGCGCTCGACTCCCGGAGTTCAGCGGTTTGGCAAGGGGCGCCACTCCGTGCGCCGTGTTGGATTGCCGTACGTGCGGCGGGCAGAGAACTGCCCGCCCTGCCACCGTTGTGGAGGCGCAACTATTGTGCGACTTTTCGGCCGCTTACTTATCCGCCAGTTCAATCCCGACGGGGCAATGATCCGAGCCCAGGATGTCGCAGCGGATGAAGGCGTGCTTGAGCCGGGGACGCAGGGCCGGAGAGAGCAGGAAGTAGTCGATGCGCCAACCGACGTTTCGAGAGCGGGCGCCGCTCATCGGGCTCCACCAGGTGTAATGGCCGCCGGCTTTCTCGAATTCGCGGAAGGTGTCGATGAAACCCGCTTTGATCAGCGCGCCAAAACCAGTGCGTTCTTCAATCGTGAATCCGTGGTTCCGAACGTTGGCCTTGGGATTGGCCAGATCGATTTCCGTGTGGGCCACGTTGAGGTCCCCGCAAAAAATGACCGGTTTGCGGCGCTCCAGTTTCTTCAGATAGCGCAGGAAGTCGCGGTCCCACTGCTGGCGATAAGGCAGGCGGCTGAGTTCACGCTTGGAATTGGGCACATAGACGTTCACGACAAAAAAGTCCGGATACTCAGCGGTGAGCACACGGCCTTCATTGTCGTGCTCGGCCATATTGATGCCGCACGTGACGTTGAGCGGCCGGGTGCGGCTGAAAATAACGGTGCCCGAGTAGCCCTTCTTTTGCGCGCAATTCCAATACGTGGTGTAGGTGGCCGGCCATAATTGCTCCACATCATTGGGTCCGGCCTTGGCTTCCTGGAGGCAGAGAATATCCGGCGCTTCCGCCGCCAGGTATTCGAGGAAGTTCTTGCGCAGCACGGCGCGAAGGCCGTTGACATTCCAGGAAATCAGTTTCACGCGCGTAGATTAGCAAATGGATTGGAAACGGGCCAAGGGTTAATGGCTCCGATTCCGGACATGCCTTGACGGTAGCGTCACCTCAGAGTTCGGAGTCCCGGCTTTAGCCGGTTCGGCTTGCGCATTGGCGGGCAATTTGGAAGCCATCGGCCGCGTTCCAACAAGCGAAGCTCTGGCCGGCTAAGGCCGGGACTCCAAACCCCAGCCTTCAGAATCGCGCTAGGCATTTGGCTGGAGATGGGTTATTGGTATGCGAACGCGGCTGCACATGTATAAAATCGTTGGAGCAGACCAGAAGGAGTATGGGCCAGTCACTGCCGGGGAGTTGCGGCAGTGGATAACGGAGGGTCGCGCCGACGCCCAAACGCTGGTGCAAGTGGAGGGCAGCCCGGAGTGGAAGCCGCTCGGCACTCTGCCGGAATTCGCCGACGCATTTGCTGCACCGTCAGCACCCCAGCCTTTACCGACCATGGCGACCGTGCCAATACGGGAGCGGACCAACGGCATGGCGGTGGCGGGGTTGGTGCTGGCTGTGCTCGGGTTGTTTCTTTGTTGCGGTCCCATTTTTTCCACGCTGGGTCTTATCTTCTCGGCTGTCGCCTTGAGTCAAATCAACCAGAATCCCGCGCAACGCGGGCGCAGCCTGGCCATTGCCGGCATTGTTCTATCCATACTTGGCTATCTGATCTTTGTTGGACTGCTCTCAACCAGGTTCGTCTGGCGCGGCAGACGGCGGCATCGTTTCTTTTAGGCGCATGCGCGCGCATCCATACGCGAACATTGCGCCCGGATTTGGATTGGACTAGCATCCAGCGCGAAGGCAAAACCCGGTAAACAACCATGTATAAAATAATCGGAGCAAATCAGCAGGAGTACGGGCCGGTTTCGGCGGAGCAGTTGCGGCAGTGGATTGCGGAAGGCCGCGCAGACGCCAATACGCAGGCCCAATTGGAGGGAACAACCGAATGGAGACCGCTCAGGGATTTTCCGGATTTTGCCGCCAGCTTTGGGACCTCGCCATTACCACCGCCACCGTCAGCACCCTCGTCCTTTGCTGCGCCGGTTCCTGTTTTTGAAGAAAGCGGGCGCATGCTCGCGCGGCAACAAGTCAGTGGGCCCGCCGTCGGATTGATCGTGACCGCTGCGCTCGGTTTAGCGGTTTCGGTGCTTGGTCTTGTGGCCAGCATTGTGGGAGTCGGCATGGCTGGCATGCAGAGCACCGGCACATCCAGCATGCCCTGGCTGCAGTTCTATACTGGCGCGGTCGGAGTGGTGATTCGAATCGTGGGCATCGCGATTTGTGCATTTATCCTTTATGGGGGGCTTAAGATGAGGAAACTGGAAAACCACGGGCTCTGCATGGCGGCGAGCATTGTGGCCATGATTCCTTGTTTGTCACCCTGTTGTCTCGTGGGTCTGCCGATTGGCATCTGGGCTGTGGTCGTTCTCAGCAAACCCGGAGTCAAACAATACTTTACCTGAGCACGCGCATGGAAGCGCCCCCCATCCTCGCATCCCGGCGTCAGCACTCCTCGTGGGTGCTGGCAGGCGTGCTGGCCCTGGTTGTGGCGATGGTCGTGCTGTTTTTGTTCGATCCCTCCAGGAACGGCTTCTATCCGCGTTGCATGCTGTACGTCACCACGGGCATTTATTGTCCGGGCTGCGGCGCGTTGCGCGCAATGCACAGCCTTGTGCACGGGCGTGTGCTGGCGGCGTTGCATTACAACTGCCTGCTGGTACTGTCGCTTCCGTTTCTTGCTGTTTACGGCCTTCGCTATTTGTCAGCCATGCTCGACGGGAGGCAGGCCCCGCCTTTGCACGTGAGGCCAATCCCAATCATGATCCTGCTGGTCGTTGTGATCGTTTTCACCATCCTGCGGAATATTCCAGGGATGCCGTTCACTTATCTTGCGCCCGGACCTTGATGGACAGTCCCGCAAGCTCCCCAACCGATTCCCGCTTGTGCGCACGGGCACGGTTGGTATTATTCGCGGGCAGGGACGGCTGGACTGATGCCCATGTACAAGATTATTGGAAACGACGGTAATGAATACGGGCCGATCGATGCGGCGGGCCTGCGCACCTGGATTTCCCAGGGCCGGGTGCATTCCCAGAGCCTCGTCAGAGCGGAGGATGGAGGCCAATGGCAGCCGTTGCAAGCGTACGCGGAATTCGCCTCGCTTGCCGGGATGCCTCCCGTCGCGGCGCCGAACATTCCCGCCAGGGCGAAATCCGACGACACGGTCGCGACGATCATTCCGTACCGCAATCCGCAGGCGTTGATCGCTTACTACCTGGGGATTTTTTCGCTGTTTCCAATGCTCGGCTTCTTCCTGGGCGCAGCAGCGTTCATCCTCGGGATTCGCGGCCTGATGTTTGTCAAGCGGCACCCGGAAGCCAAGGGAAAGGTGCACGCCTGGATCGGAATTATTTGCGGCGGACTTTTTGGAGTGATTTGGCTGCTCGTCATTGGTTTAATGATCATTGGCTTTGTGAGTGCCCGACACTCCACGCGCTGAGCGTGGAACGAAGAGCTGGTTTATTTTATGTATAAAATCATAGGTGGCGATCAACAGGAGTACGGACCAGTCACCGCCGAGCAAATACGCCAATGGGTGGCGGAAGGCCGCGCAAACGGGCAGACCCTGGCCAGGGCCGAAGGGAGCGCCGAGTGGAAACCGCTTTCCGCCCTGCCCGAGTTCGCAGACGTTTTCAGGTCGATGCCCCCGGCGCCGCCATTGCCAACGGCCGGCTTCGCGGCCGGGCCGCCCGCCGTGGAGGAAATCCTCGCCCGGGATTACGACCTCGATATAGGCAGTTGCATTGTCCGCGCCTGGGAGTTGGTTAAACAAAACTTTTGGCCGGTCGTGGGGATTACCTTTCTGGTTGTGATCGCCATGAATGTCATTACCCAGGGAATCGGCCTGATCTCGCGGGCCTCCATGCAGGAAATGATTAACAACCGGCAGATCACTCCGGTGGGAGTAATGCTCTCGCTTTTGGCTTGGACGATCAGCCTGCCGGTGCAAACGGTTTTCACCGGCGGCCTGTACATGTATTATCTGAAACTGATCCGCGGGCAGGAGGTAGGCATCAGCGATGCGTTTTCGGGCCTCACGTCGGCGCTGGTGCCGCTGGCATTGTTGGGGCTGGTGCAGGGCCTTTTAGTTCTGCTTGGGATCGTGGCCTGTTTGATTCCGGGCATTTATTTGTCAGTAGCCTGGATTTTCGCCACACCGCTGGTGATTGATCGTCAAATTGGGTTTTGGGATGCGATGGAACTCAGCCGTAAAGTCGTAAGCCGGCATTGGTTTACCATGTTTGCTCTGATGCTGGTTGTGGGGCTGTTAGGCATCTGTGGGTTGCTGGCTTGTTGCGTCGGGTTATTTGTGACGATACCGATTGGCTGGGTGGCTTTGATGTACGCCTATGAAGATATCTTCGGTCCCCGGACCGCGCCAGCCCCTTAGCCGCGCCCAAGCGTTGAATTGCCTGCTGGTGAATCAATTTGCGACCCCGGGCCTCGGCTCGCTCATGGCCCGTCGCTGGCTTCCCGGGCTGGCGCAATTGGGCATCTTTCTGGGCGGTTTCTTTTGCACCGTCGGGTGGTTTGTTCAACGCTCGTTTGCGACCTACCGCCTCGTCACCGGGCTGCCCGAGCAACCTCCCCGCTTTCCGTGGCTCGGCGCCTGGGCATTTGGCCTCGCTTTTGCGGGCTGGCTGCTCTCCTGGATCACCAGCGTGGGCCTCTTGCGCGAAGCGCGGCGTAATGAGGCCAATCTGCCACTTCCAAAACAGCCGGTGCCGCCGAAACTCCAGCCGTGACGATTATCCGGAAGCGGCTTTTCAGCGTGACCAGCGTCCCAGCCTGTGGCATTTGTTTTTCATGGCAATATTGAGCCCGGAAGTTCAGACGCTTTTTAAACGGCACTTCGGTGTGTCGGCGGCGCGTTTCGTGCGCGCGCCGGGGCGGTTGGAACTTTTGGGCAATCACACGGATTACAATGAGGGCCTGGTGCTTTCGCTGGCGGTGGACCGTTACATCGAGATCGCGGCTTCGCCGCGGACGGACGGGAAAATCGAACTGATCTCCTCCGCATTTACCGAACCGGAGATTTTTTGGTCGAACGAATCCAAAAGGAACACGGCCGCGCCCTGGGCGGATTATGTCAAGGGCGTGCTCGATCAATTGCGCAAGCGCGGCGTGAATTTCAGCGGGTTCAACGCCGCCATTCACGGCACCATTCCGATGGGCGCGGGCATGAGCAGTTCGGCGGCGCTGGAAGTGGCCACGGCTTTGATCGTGCGTGAGTTGTTCCCGTTTACCCTGACTGAAACCGGTGTCGCACCTCCGCCCAAGCGGGACAAGCAGGACAAGTTGCCGGCGTTCGCGAAAGCGGAAAAGCTGGCCTTTGCCAAACTGTGCCGCGCGGCCGAGAACCAGTTCGTGGGCGTGCAATCCGGTTTGCTCGACCAGATTTCCTCGTTGTACGGCAAGGCCTGGCACGTGATGGAAATCGATTTTCGCTCCTTAAGCGTCGAACTGGCTCCAATGGCAGGCGTGGCGATCGTGGTTTGCAATTCCGGCGTCAAGCACTCGCTGGTGGCGGGACATTATAATGAACTGCGCGAACAGTGCGAAGCGGCGGCCAAAACGCTCGGCGTGAAAACCCTCCGCTCCGCCGATGCCAAGATGCTCGCCGCGAACAAGGCGAAGCTCGCCCCGCGCGCCTACGAATGCGCCCACCACGTCATCAGCGAGATTCAACGGGTGATCCGCGGCGCACAGGCGTTGCGCGCCGATGACCTTCAGCAGTTCGGCCAGTACATGTTTCAAAGCCACGAAAGCTCGCGGGACTTTCTTAAAAACAGCGTCCCGGAACTGGACCTGCTCGTCGAACTCGCGCGCGCGCATCCCGGATGCCTGGGGGCGCGCTTGACGGGTGGCGGGTTCGGCGGCGCGACCATCAATCTCGTCGCGCATCATCAAGCTGAGGATTTCATGGCAGCCATGGCGAGCCAATACGAGCAACGCACCGGGCACAAAATGCAGCCGTTGCTTTGCCAGATTGTGGACGGGGCGGGGTGAGGTGATTGGCCACGACAGGCCCGAGGCGGCGAAGCCGCAATCAAAGGAGCGCGGCACTTATGCTTGCCGGCGCGAGCGGTGCGAATCCTGAATCCGCTTGAAATGGAGATCGCGCACGGCTAAAGTCTTTTAAGGATCACGCCGGAATCCACGCAAATTGTCGTCGTTCAGAACGGCTAACATGAAAGACTATCAAAAGAAGCTTGGAAGGCGTCTTTGTGCCCTGCTTTTTTGTTTGTTAATGCTGATGGGAAACTTTCACGCGTTTGCCGCCGGGGACGACGCGCAATTAGTTTCTGTTTCGGTCCCGCCCGGCACTCAGATGATGCCAAGGACCGTCTTTACCCAAACCTGGACCGTGCAGAATACCGGAACCAATACGTGGTCGCCCGGGCAGAGCGGCTACACCTTAAATCTGGTTGGCATGGACAGTCTGGGGGCCGTGCCGGTGTTCACCAATGTTCACGCCACCTGGTACTTGCCTTCCGCGATCATTGGCAGCGGTAAATCGGTCCCGTCGGGGGCGCAGGCGACCTTTCGCATGAGTTTTATCGCGCCGGAAACGGCGGGCTCGGTTACCGACACCTTTCAGTTGAACAGCGCCAGCGGCGCGTACTTCGGTCCGCAATTCACCGTCCAGATCATCGTCGCGCAAGCCGGCTCGACCAACCAGTACGATCGCGCCAGGGCGGTTTCATACGCCAACAATTACGGCGGTTATGTGTGCAGCGACGGATACTTTTGGACGAATGGATCCACGTATGTGAATTTTGGCGCGCTCGCGCCGGTTCCCACTGCCGAACTCGGTGATGATTGCGCACACTTCATTTCAAGCTGCATCGGCAGGCAGTCGTCGACGAACCGGGGCGGCGGGCTTTATATTCCCACGCGGGTGCCGCCGACTTACGGCGAACCCGGGGTCGCGAGGCTGGTCAACCGTTGCCTGCTGGCGCCGGGCTACGCGACGGAGGTATTTTCGTTAAGCAACCTGTCGCCGGGCGATCTCATCGCGTGGAATTGGGAAGGGGACACGAACATCGCCAACCTTGATCACGCTACTCTATACCTGGGCAACGGCCTGCTCGCGTCTCATTCCGAGTCCTGCCTGGATGTCGCGCCCTCCTTTTTCCAAAGTTCATTGCCGAATTGGCGGTGGCACCTGATTCACATTCTCGACGCGCCCACCATCGCTTCGTCCACGGTGGGGAACAAGCTGGTCCTCTCCTGGGGGACCAATTGGACTGGTTACACTTTGTATTCGTCCACGTCCATGTCCGCTGGAGCAACATGGACCAAGCTGTCAAAATCCCCGGTCGTGAATGGCGCATCGAATGTCATGACGAATACCATGTCACCGGGCACGATGTTTTACCGGCTGGCAATGCCGTGAAGACGCGGAGCCAGAAATGAGCCGGGGTTAAGGTTTGAATGCGCCTCGCCTGCGGCGACCGGCCGTTGAAACGCGCTGAGGGCGCACCTGCCGCGCCGCTGCTTTTGCCAGACGTTTGCTCCGCGGCGATCCCCCCTGGTACGGGGTTGAGCGCAAATGTCCCGCTCGCGAACGGCGCGGCGGCCGGGGCTCCGACTCCGACTCCGGCTGGCCGGTCGATTGCGCCACTGGGGCTGAATCGCCCCCGGGTGGGAGATCGTAAAGACGCGCGATGCACCCGATCTCGGTCGGACGCATCGACTCGATGCTTGCCATGGAGCGCCGAACGTCCTCCAAGCCGGCCGCCCACAACTCATTTATCGTTGCGCGCGAGAACTCATAGTCCATCGAAAAACCGGCATGTGAAAGCCCGCGATTGGTCAGGCGCGCAATCGTCATCTCGCCGACATTGCGGACGGGCGCGAGCTTTTGCACGTCCGGATCGTTTTTAAACGACGCCGGCAGTTTGGCCAGCAACCGCGTCAGCGCGGCCTTCATTTCAGCCAGTTTCTTGATTCCCCCATCACTCAAAGGCATCCGGCTCGAAAAGCGAATATCCAGGTTGCGCCGAAGCACCTCATCCATGTCCTGGGGCAGATCGCCGGCGCGTCTGAAGATGTCGAGTTGAACCACCAGCGCCCGCATCCGCGGCAAGTTCTCCAGGACATACATCAGCGGCGTGTTGGAAACGACTCCGCCATCCCAATAGTAATCATCATCGACTTCCACCGGCGGCAGGCCCGGCGGCAGCGCCCCGCTCGCTCGCACGTGGTCTGGACCAATTCGCGTGTTATGATTGTCAAAATAGTGCGATTGGCCCGTCCTGAGACTGACCGCGCCCAGTGAAAGACGCACTTCGTGGCGGCTGATCAACTCAAAATCAACCAGTTCCTCCAGGGTATTCCTGAGCGGCTCCGTATCGTAGTAGCTCAAGCGCTCGGGGCTCTCGTTTGGGACGTAGAAAGAAGGGGCTGGCACACGCGGATTAAAAAAATTCGGCACGCCGAACAGGAGCGAACTCGTGGCGCTCAGTTGGTTCAGCATCGACCGCACCGGGTCAAAACATGGCGGTGGAATCAGCGGAGCGTGCGCCGAGACGCGTTCCCAGAATTCCCGCAATCGTTCGACTCTTCGACCGGGGGGATTGCCCGCGATCAAAGCGGCGTTGATGGCCCCAATCGAGATGCCCACAACCCAGTCCAGCGGCATGCCCGCTTCGACCAGGCCCTCGTAGGCGCCCGCCTGATATGCCCCCAACGCTCCTCCGCCCTGCAACAGCAGGATGTTATGATCAAATCCTCTTTTCATGGCATTCGCGTAGTGTATGGCTGAAAGACGATCGCCTTCCTGGTGCTTTTCCAGCCATCGTCCGGGCCCGCCTCCTGGTCCAAGCCCACAGTGAGTGCAAATCTAGGCTTCGGCCCAGTTTTCTCAAAGTGGGTGAAGACCTGCCGGTGAACAGGCCGGTTGAGAAAGAGCGCGGGCAGGGGACTGCCTGCCATCATGCACAATGTTCCGATGGCCCCGGCGATGTGGGGTGGAATCGCCATTGGGCATTTGAACAGCGCGAGGCAAGCTTATGACGGCCTGCAACCAAGGCAACCTATGCGAAAAGTATTGTGGTACTCGTTGCTGCTGGCTGCGGGTGTGATTGTCTCTCAGTTCCTGAACGGCCGGGGCCAAACGGTGATCAATCTGCTGACGATGTTCTGCCTGTCGTTCATCGCCGTCCACATCGGCTACGGATTTGAACTCACCAGAAGCCAGCCGAAGAAGTACGCCTGGGATTATGTGGTAGGCACCACGACGACGGTATTCCCCTGGCTCTTTTGCGCGGCGTATTTCGTGTTTGCGATGGCCCCGGCGCCGTTGTGGCGGACGCGCGACATGTGGTGGGAAGCGTTGATCCTGGGGCGATTCGCGGCGCCTACCTCGGTTGGCCTGCTGTTCTCGATGCTGGCGGCCGTTGGGCTCTCAGCAACCTGGCTCTACAGGAAGGCCCGCATCCTGGCGATCTTTGATGATCTCGACAGCATTCTGCTGTTCATCCCCTTAAAGATTTTCCTGCTGAGCATGAGCCTGAAACTGGTGGCTGTCGTCTTCGTGACTTTCGGGCTTCTGTGGGTGGTCTGGAGGTATGTGCATGCCGTGAACCTGCCCGTGAGCTGGCCCTGGGTGATGCTATACTCGGCAATCATTGTGGGAATTTCAGAAGGCATCAGTCTCGGAGGAAAAAGAATTGACGACAGCGTCCCGGTCAAGATGGAAGTGCTGTTGCTGGCGTTCATCCTGGGGTGCATGCTGGCGCGCGCGCCGGGACACAGCTTTGAAACGGGCGACGGCAGCGAGGGCCAGGCGCGGGGATTGTACAGTCCGCGGGAACAATCAGTCATGACCATTGTGTCGGCCTGTTTCATGGCCTTGACGGGCTTGTCCATGCCGCCGTTCGCCGGCCTTCCGGAGGCAACGGCGCAAGCGGCGACAACCCTGGGGCCGAAATACGAAGGCATCCCGCCCGAAGCGCTCGCCCTCAAGGAGCAATTTCCCGGTTGGGGTCTCGTCGCCTTCCACGTGCTGATGATCACCGTGCTGTCGAATATCGGGAAGATGTTTCCCGCCCTCTGCTACCGGAGGGAGGCCAGTTGGCGAGAGCGCCTGGCGCTTGCGATCGGCATGTTCCCGCGCGGCGAAGTGGGCGCCGGCATGTTGGTGCTTTCCCTCTCGTACGGCATCCACGGGCCCGCGCTGACCGTCGCCGCGTTGTCCCTGGCGTTGAACCTGCTGTGCTCAGGCCTCTTCATCCTGGCGATCAAACGGCTGGTTGAGCCTGAAAGCTGACTTGGGATGTTCCTCCGCAGGCGTGTCGCATTTTCTGAGCGGGTTCGAGTCAGCCGTCATGACATTTATTTGCACACCAGCCAGCTTGGCACTTTATGAACAGCGCTTGATTTTTATCGCGCATCCACCATACTACCGGCATACCATTCTCGCCGACGCTGGGACGTGAAGACTTTGGCACAAAGACGTGGGGTGGTTGGAGAGTATCACTGAGGCAAATCAGATGAAGTCAATCGAATGCGCGGCCAATCCACATCGGCCCTTGGAAGCCGGATTCACGCTCATTGAACTCCTCGTGACGATTGCCATCATTGGAATCCTTGCAGCTTTGTTGCTGGCTGCGCTCAGCGGGGCCAAAGAGCGGGCCAACCGCGCCCGGTGCAAGAGCAATCTTCATCAAATCGGAATGGCACTCCACATGTACGCCGAAGATAACCGTGACCTGCTTCCCGATTGCACGCGGGGCAATCCCTCGTTCTTTGGCTCGTATTGGCCCTGGGACTTGAACACCAACGTCGTTATGGCGCTTGAGGGACATGGCGCCACACGCAAGGTTTTCTACTGCCCGTCAAATCCAAGCATGGACGACGAGCATCGCTGGAATTTCTGGTATTATCACCCGCGAGAGCCTATTCGCGTCCTGGGATATGTCTTTCTAATGAACGGTTGCGTCCAGGTTCCGCCCGACTTGTGGCGCACGAACATTTTGGGGGACGGGACCCGTCCTGCGTCGCAAACGGAACTGGTGATTGATGCCGTGGGCAGCCAGGGCGGAGATTTCACCCGCATTCAAGGGGGGAACCGGGACCGCACCAGCCATCTCAAAGGCAGCCGGCCCGCCGGGGGCAATATCGCCTTTGAAGACGGACATTCGGAGTGGCGGAATTTCAAGTCCATGCAGCCGCGCTTTGAGGGAGATGTGCTTTGGTATTATTAGTTGCATTAGCTGTGGACGGGAATAATCGAGTTCGAGATTGATGTCTGCGGGAAACCGGGCATGAGTAAAGCTGCTTAGAGAGGGAGGATGACGTATCAATGGACGCAGGGCGAAGTAAGCGCAGTAATTCCACCGAAATACGCGGCCGCCGCCGCTCGAACCATCCCCATTTTTCCCTTGCATGGCAAGCGTCCTGCGCCGATGTTAGACACTATGAAAACGCTGACTACCCGCGAATTCTACCACTCTCCTGGATTAATGAAATCGCTTCGACCGGGCGAATCCATTGTCGTGACCGACAATGGAAAGGCCGCGTTAACAGTCACCAAGACAGGCAAGCGCCGGCGTAAGACTCGCAAAGAGCTTGAGCGTGAGGCGCTGGAAATCTCTCCCAGTGCGCGGCCCAAGATCAACTTTACCGCCGCTTTGAAGAGCTTGAAGAGCGCATGATATATGCTGATACCAGTTTCCTCGTTGCCATGCGCGTTCGCCGTGACACCTTTCACCAACCAGCCCTCGACTACTATGAAAGGAAACAAGAAGAGGTCTGGCTTTGGTCCCCATGGCACCGCGTGGAGGTTTTTAATTCCGTAAGGCAGCTTGTCCGACATCCGGAAGCCAAACGCCGCTTGCGGCCGGCGGAAGCCAGGGCCTTGATTCACCGACTAGAAAGCGATGTGCGGCTTGGTTATTTCACCCACCTGGAGGCGGACTGGCGGGATGTATTTCGCACGGCAAACGAAACCAGTATTGCTTATGGATTCGGGATGGCCTGCCGCGCACCCGATCTTTTGCATGTCGCCTATGCGAAGGAACTTGCCGCTGAAGTGTTCGTGAGTTTCGATGACGATCAATTGGCCTTGGCGCAGATCTCTGGTTTGAAGGCCGTTCGCCCGCGATGACGCTGGTTGACGGGTCCGGCCGGCGTTGAAAAACCTCGCGAATGCGAGGCTTGAAATGCAGGGTTCATATATGCCGAAAGTGAAATATCCTTTGACGGTAACTGTAAGCGATCCGTGAGAGAGCCGAGTCCTAACGCCCCGGCTTTTTGCTTCATTCTCGGTTGGGCATGCCCGGAAACTGCAAGACGAGGCTTTTCGTTTGAGCTTCACGCTTTCCCAAACATTGCTTTCCAGTTCTCCAGGCAACGCTTCACGGTTTCGAATTCCGAAAGGCGGCTGCCTTCCTGTTCGATGAGGAAGTACTCGATGCCGCCGACGGATTCCGCGGCGGCGAGGAGGTCTTTCCAGGGAGTCACGCCTTCGCCGAAGAGGACGCGGTAGCCTTTGTCTTCCGTGTGTCCGCCGGGCGCCCAGTCCTTGAGGTGCATGGTTTTGATGCGGCCCGGGTTGGCCTTGACCCAGGCGACCGGGTCCGAGCCGGCTTCCTCGCAGGTGCCGACGTCCAATTGCAGCATGAATTCCTTGGGTGTGTTGGCGGCGATGACTTCCATAATGCGCTGGCCGTCCTCCAATTTGGCCCACTCGGCCTGGTGGTTGTGGTAGCCCGCGCTCAGTCCGTGCGGTTTCAATTGCTCGACGGCGGCGGTAAGGCGTTCGCAGAGGCGTTTCCAGCTGTCAACGCCGCTGGTGTTGCCGGGAGCACTGGCCAGGACGATGTAACGCGCCCCAAGAATTTGGTTCAGTTCGATGGCGTGGGCGAGGTTTTCCCCCGGAGTAAAGGACTCGAAGCCGTTGTGGGTGGAGTAACAGCGCAGGCCGAGATCGTCCATTTGCGCGCGGACGTCCTTGGCGTAGGCGGGGGTCCATTTGAAGTAGGGCGAGTAAAACTCGACGACCTCGTAGCCGATCTTCGCCACGGACTTGAGGGTGTTGGGCAGGTCGCGCGCCAGTTCGCCGCGCACGGAGTAGAGTTCGAGGCCCATGGGACGGCGCTTCGCTGGAGCGGGTTCCGGCGCGGCGGGCTCGGCGGCGGAGGCAATGGACGCGGTCCGCGCGGCGATGGCGGCGGGAAGCATCCCGGAAATGGCGAGGAAGGTTCGGCGGGAAAGGCCGGAGGATGAATGTTTCATAGTGACGGAAGAGCACCGTGGTGGTTTTGCCTCGGTGATCCAACGGGAGGATACGTTTTTGCCAGGCGCTTGCCAAGCTTATCGTATGTGAGACGTGGCCTGGCCTTGGTGGATCGCTCAGGCTCCCTGCTTCGCGGTCGCCGAGCGCTGCAGGGCCAGGATTTCCTCTGGATTTCGTCCAAAATACGGATTGATCTTGAACCCCTTGGAATCAAATGAATATTTTCGGATACTCGACACTAGCAAAGCCCCGGAAAATGCGACGAGGCACTTCTGAAACACGTTCAGGGACATTGCTTCAATGCCCCAGTATTTCGCGAAATCGGAGCCCGGCGACTCCATCCATTCCCGAGCGCCAGTCTCCAATGTTCGCGCACTGTAAAAGAGAATTCCATTATATTGCTTTTTAACCGCGTATTGACCGGTCATGAATGAGGTGTCGGTTCCACCACTAGGCGTCGAAACAAGATTGTAGAGGAAAAAGGTCCGCGGAAGCTCCGGTACCACCTCCTTGCGAACCTCGTCCAAAAAGTAAGCCGAGGTCAGGTCGAGGATCTTGTCCATCTCACCCTCAACCACCAACAGTCCATGGGTCTCTCGAAATGCTCCGTAGTGGCCCCGTTCCTCTGCGGCATTCTTTGCGCTAAAGGCAAAGTAATGCCCGGTATTCATGCCCGGTCCGGCAAACCGCTCCCTGCGGTACAATTTCCGCTCATCATCCACGAAATTGAGGTGAAAACTTGCGTCCTCAAAAAAGTATTTTCGACTATGGAAGCGATATGCTTTGCCTCGAACGCGCACTGACATCGGCAGGCTACCCTTGTTCACAGTTCGATATCTCTTGCTCGTTTCGTTTGAAGGCTGTGCCTCAGCCATCCCGAAAGACGTCATCGCCGAAATCTTTTCCCCGACATGGCGCATCGCGCTCCGATAGGCAACATACGCGAGCAAACCCGTGACGATGGGAATACCACCCAGAAGCAGGCCCGAGGCGAGGCTCAATCCGAGCATGAACAGAGCCGCGAACATGGTGGCAATGTCTCACCCGAGCGTTGTCGCGTCGAGTGCAAAGCTCCAGGCACCTGCTGCCGGTCATTCGGCCGCGAATGCTTCGAATGTCAACTTTATGAGAGGTGGGTTGGCGGTTTCAGAGAGTATTAAGATTAGAATTATGGGTAAGATTAAGAGAGATGGTGGGTCAGAACACTTCCGGGGTGCCTTCCTCCAGCATGCGCAGGTGGTGCGCGAGACCGTTGGCGTTGGCGAGTTCGCGGAGCCAGCGCGGGGGTTCGTCCATGTCCTCGAAGGACAAGCGGAAGGTGCCGTAGTGCATGGGGACGAACCATTTGGCGCGGATGTCCTGGAAGACTTTCATCGCCTCGGGCGGGCCCATGTGGACATTGCGGAAGGATTCGGGGCGGTAGGCGCCGATGGGGAGCAGGGCAATCTCAGGCGCAAAGTATTGGCCGATTTGTTTGAAGCCGTCGAAATACGCGCTGTCGCCAGCATGATAAATCCGCCGGCCCTGGTGTTCGAGGATGAACCCGCCGTAACCGCGATGGTTGTCCCGCAGCACGCGCGCGCCCCAATGTTTGCAGGGCGTGAGCGTCACGCGCCAGTCGCGATGAGTGAAGCTTTCCCACCAATCGAGTTCGACGATGCGTTCGAAGCCGAGGTTGCGCGCGAGGTCGCCCATGCCCCAGGGCATGATGCCGATTTTCGGATGCGGCAGGCGGCGCAGGGTGGGTTTGTGGAAGTGATCGAAATGCGCGTGGGTGAGAAGGACGAGGTCAATGGGCGGGAGGTCTTCGATTTTCAGGCCGGAGCGTTTGATGCGCTTGAGCAGGAAGAGCCAGTTGGCAAAATTGGGATCGATCAAAACGTTGAGGTCGGTGAACTGAACGAGAAAGGACGCGTGACCGATCCAGGTGAGGGCGATTTCGCCGCGGGAAAGTTTGGGGAATTGAGGTTTTTTGTGCTGGCCCATGCGCGGGGTCAAAAAAGCCTTCCACACCATCTCGTGAAAGAACGTGCGGGGATTGAAGGCTTTGGAGGGGGTCAGGTCTTTGAAAGAGCGGGGCAGGGGCTGGCGTGTTCGGGCGGGGCGCACCGGCTTGACGTGATGCTTCGACATAAGTTGCTGGCAATCAATGTTCTAACGCGGGTGAATAAAACCGCCTTCCACCCGTCATACCTTTTGTAGATGTAGTATATTACATCGGAAAGACAAAAAATTATGAAAAAAATTCTTTTAGGTCTGACACTCGTGGGCTTCCTGGGAACCCAGGTTCCAAAGGCCGAAGCGCATGGCGGCGTGGGAATCGCGGCGGGGGTGTTGGGCGGCCTGGCTGTGGGGACCGCGATTGGCGCAGCCGTTGCCAGTCCGCCGCCGGTTTATTACTACGCGCCGGCGCCGGCTTATTCTTACTATCCGCCGCAGCAACCTGTGGTCTATCAATCGGCGCCCGCGCCCGTGGTCAATCAGGCCCCGGCTGCACCGGTCGCTCCCGCGGCTCCAGTAGCGCCACCTGCTCCGGTGTATCAGTATCAAGCGGCGCCGACGGTGGTTTATCAACCGGCGCCGGTGGTGGTGTATCGGCCGTATTACTACCCGCCAGTGCCCGTCGTCAGTTTTGGTTTTGGGTTTGGCCGTCCGTATTACCATCATTACTATAGGGGCCGCTGGTAATTTGTAGCTGGAGGAACCGAACAGGAAGCTGGAAATGCAACCCGCCGGGCAAACACCCGGCGGGTGTTTTTTGCGAGCCGAAAGAACGGTGAAACGAATTCCTACTTAATCCGGCTGGCGGCGTAATCTCGAATTTTTTCCCAAAGGCGCGACAGGCCGTTGCGCCGATTCGGCGTCAGATGCTGGGTGATGCCCACTTGCGCCAGAAACGAAGGGTCGGTCGCCACGATCTCATCCGGCGTTTGCCCGCTGTAGAATTCGCACAGGAGCGCCGCCATGCCTTTCATGATTGCCGAATCCGAATCGGTCCGAAAATGACACTTGCCGTCCTCGAAAACGGCCACCAGCCAAAGCCGGGCGAGACAACCTTCCACCCGATGCTCGTCCGTCTTGAGCGAATCCTCCAGCGGTGCTTGCCGCCGTCCGCACTCCACCGCGTACACGATGCGCTCGTGCGGGTCCTTGATCTGGGCGAGCTTCGCGAGCAATTGCTGTTTCTTTTCCGCCAGGGTCATCGGGGTGGCAATGGGGCCGGTTTCACTGTCCGTGAGCGTAGCAGCCGCGTGAACACAAGGCGAGAGTGATGGAGAGAGGCATCGATTTTGACGGACGTTACCGCTTTCGCTCATTGCTGGTTGAATTTTCGCGGCGGGCATGGCTCAATAAAGGGGCTCGAAGTCCCGCGCCGGGTTCGGTTGCATCCGTAGCTCAATTGGATAGAGCTTCTGACTTCGGATCAGAAGGTTGCAGGTTCAAGTCCTGCCGGATGCACCACTCGGGTGGATTTGCCATTGAAGCCGCCTCCAAGCTCTCTGTACAATACGTAACTTTATGGCTCAAGCTCCAGCCGGTGACCAGGTGGTCTTCAACACGAAATGGTTTCAGATCATCGCGCGAAGATCGGCCGGGTCGAACGATCCTCATTACCTCATTGACACCACGGATTTCGTTTCGCTGGTGGTTCTAAACACGGAAAATAAATTGCTGCTTGTGCGCCAATTCCGTCCGGCGGTGAAGCGGTTGACCCTGGAAGTCCCGTCCGGCCACGTCGAACAAGGTGAAACTCCCGAGGAAACCGCGCATAAGGAGTTGCTCGAAGAAACCGGTTATGTGGTGGACAAGTTCGAACTGCTGGCGAAGGTTTCTCCCGCGATTGGACGATTTACGAACAAAATGTGGTGTTACTTCGCCGCAAATGCGCACCCAACCGCTGATGCGAAGCACAAGGTGGAAGATGGTGTCGAACTGGTCGCTTACGGTGGCCCAGTGCGCACTCTAATAATGAACGAGGAATTTTGCAGTTCGCTGAGCCACTCGGCCATTTTCGCCGCTGTAGTGAATGGGCGCTTGCCTCTTGATCACCATACCGGTTGACCAGGGACGACACAATCAGCGCAAACCGATGAATTCAAGAATCCATAACAGCCAACGCAAGGAGACCCTGAACTTTCTTCCGAAAAGGTCAGAGCCTCCTCACGTCGGCTGCTACGATTTCTTGGTGATTGGCATTTGCGTGTTTCGTGTTTTAATACCAGTTCATGCCCACTAAGCGCATCATCGTCATCGGCGGCGGCATCGTCGGCTTGGCCACGGCCTACAAGGTCGGCCGGAGCTTTCCCGATGCGCGAGTCACCGTGCTGGAAAAAGAAGAGGCGGTCGCGCGGCATCAAACGGGCAACAACAGCGGCGTGCTCCATTGCGGTTTATATTACAAGCCCGGCACCATCCGCGCGAAATTGGCCGTGTCCGGGATTCAGGAGATGGCCGAGTTCTGTCGCGAGCACAATATTCCGCACGAGATTTGCGGCAAGCTGGTCGTGGCCGTGGACGAATCCGAACGCGAGCGGCTCAACAACCTTCACGAACGCGGCAAACAAAACGGCCTGCAAGGCTTGCGCCTGCTCAATCGCGAACAGATGCTCGAATTCGAGCCGCACGTCGGCGGCGTCGCGGCGTTGCACGTGCCGCAGGAGGGCATCGTCGATTACCCGGAAGTCTGCAAATCGATCCAAAAGGAATTGGAGAAGCTCGGCGGCCGCATTGTCACGCGCGCGAAGGTGACCGCCTTGCGCGAGGAACCTTCTGGCTGGGTGGCGATAACCAGCGCGGGCGATTTCGAGTCGGATTTCCTCATCAATTGCGCCGGGTTGCACTGCGACCGCGTCAGCGAATTGGCCGGCGAGAAACGCGACGCCCGGATCGTTCCTTTTCGCGGCGAGTACTTCAAGCTCAAGCCCGAACGCCAGTCGCTCGTGCGCAATTTGATTTACCCCGTGCCGGACCCGCAGTTTCCGTTCCTCGGCGTCCACTTCACGCGCTTGATCGAGGGTGGCGTCGAGGCCGGTCCGAATGCCGTGCTCGCGTTCTCGCGCGAGGGTTATCGCAAAACGAATGTCAATGTCGCGGATTTGTATGACGCGCTCACGTTCTCCGGCCTCTGGCGTTTCCTGGGCAAGCACAAGCGGATGAGCTGGGCGGAATTGAAACGCTCCTTCAGCAAGCGGCTTTTCTGCGAGTCGCTCCAACGGCTCGTGCCGGAAGTCCGCATGGAGGACCTCGAAACCGGCGGCGCGGGCGTGCGCGCGCAGGCGATGTCGCCCGAGGGCGAGTTGATCCAGGATTTTTGCTTTGCCAGCGGGCGGAAGGTGTTGCACGTCATCAATGCCCCCAGTCCGGCGGCCACGGCTTCGCTGGCGATTGGCGAATACATCAAGAATCTGGTTGCCAAGGAAATCTGACAACGGTTAGTAAAAGCGGCTTACGATGAAAATATTGATCACCGGCGGCGCCGGTTACATTGGCTCGGTCCTCACACCCACCTTGTTGGGCCTGGGCCATGAGGTGACTGTGCTGGATAATTTTTACTTCGGCCAAAACAGCCTGACCGATTGCTGTCACTACGACACCTTCCAGGTGGTGCGCGGTGATGCCCGGGATGAGGCGCTCATGAAATCGCTGATGGCGAAGGCGGACTTGATCATTCCCCTTGCGGCGCTCGTGGGCGTGCCGCTTTGCAACTCCGACCAAATCGCGACGCAATCCACCAACTTCGAAGCCGTTGCGATGTTGTGCCGGCTCGCGGCCAAGTCGCAGCGCATCATCATGCCCGTCACCAACAGTGGATACGGCATCGGCGAAAAAGGAAAGTTCTGCACCGAAGACAGCCCGTTGCGTCCTCTCTCGACCTACGGCATCACCAAGGTCAAGGCCGAGGAAGCCGTCCTGCAGCGCGAGAACAGCATCAGCTTCCGGCTCGCCACCGTCTTCGGCATGTCGCCGCGCATGCGTCTCGATCTGCTGGTGAACGATTTCGTTTACCGTGCCGTCAATGACCGCGCGGTCCTGATCTTCGAGGGACATTTCAAACGAAACTACATCCACATCCGCGACGTCGTCCGCGCCTTCATCCACGGCATGGACCATTTCGAGAAAATGAAAGGCAAGCCGTATAACGCCGGCCTGGAGGAAGCCAACCTTTCCAAACTCGAATTGTGCGCCGTCATCAAAAAACACTTGCCCAAGTTCGTTTATGTCGAGGCGCCCATCGGCGAAGACCCGGACAAGCGCGATTATATTGTATCGAACCAGCGGCTGCTCTCCACCGGCTTTCAAACCGAGTGGACTCTTGATCGCGGCATTACTGAATTGATCAAAGGTTACGTCATTTTGCGGAACACGATTTACTCGAACGTCTGAGTCATTATTGAAGGCAGGGACATCGCGCTGCGGTGTCCCCAGCCGCATACCAGCGGGCGGAATATGCTGGTTGAAGCGCGGTATTCGGGTTGTTCGTTCCGCCGCCTGACGCTGCGCTTCCACCTTCGCTCAGAAGCTGCGGCGAAACGAGCGGCGACGGGGGACGGCGCAGCGCACCGTCCTTACACGCTAAGATGGCTGCTGTAAATTTAGACCAAATCACCGCCGTGGTTCTCGCGGGCGGTTACGGAACCCGGGTGCAACACTTGTTGCCGGGCGTCCCCAAGCCGATGGCAGAAGTCGCGGGCAAGCCGTTCCTCGAATGGGTGGTCCGCTATCTGGCGAAACAGGGCATCGGTCGCGTGGTTCTTTCAACCGGCTACCTAGCTGAGGTGGTGGAGAAGCACTTTCAAACCCACCTCGTTCCCGGCGTGACCGTTCGTTGCATTCCCGAGACAAAACCCTTGGGAACCGGCGGTGGCTTTCTCCACACCGCTCGGACTTCGGGCGATGAGCCGTCCGCGTGGCTGGTGATGAACGGCGACTCGCTCGCGTTTGCCGATCTGGCTGCGGCTGCGGCTCCGCTGGCCGATGCCGCGAATTCCGGCGTGATTGTTGGCCGCTTTGTACCCGATGCATCGAGATACGGCACGCTTGGAATCGGCCCGGCGGGCGAATTGCTGCGCTTCCAGGAAAAGCAACCCGGCAGCGGCATCATCAATGGCGGCATCTACTTGCTGCGCCATTCGTTGCTCAAGGAATTTCCCAACCGGACGCCGCTCAGCCTGGAAAACGACGTCTTTCCCATATGGCTGGCGCGCGGGATGCGGTTGCAAACGGTGGTGACCGAAGCGCCATTCCTGGACATCGGCACACCTGAATCCCTGCCGCAAGCAGAAGCGTTCATCCGGCAGAACATGGGTCATTTTCTGACCACATGAAAAGTCCTGTTCCATCTTACTTTTCGTTCTCGATTCCTCTTCTGGCCGGGCCGAGCACGACGACGAGGACGAGGACGATTTCCTGACCATGGCCGAAACCCCGCAAACTACTTTGCAACGGTATTTCCCCGGTCTGGCTGTTCTTCGGCAGTATCGCCGCGAATGGCTCGCCGGTGATTTGCTCGCGGGCGTCAGCGTTTGCGTGGTAATGATCCCTTCAGTCATCGCTTACTCCGGCTTGATGGGACTGGAACCACAGCATGGGCTTTACGCGGCGCTCGTCCCGCTGGTTGTCTATGCGATCTTCGGCAGTTCACGCCAGGTCATTGTCGGACCGGACATTGCGATCTCATTGCTGGCCGGCAGCACCATCGCGCCGCTCGCCGGAGGCCATGCTGCGCAAGCCGCAACTCTCGCCGCCACACTCGCATTGCTCACTGGAGTGCTGTTGTTGCTCGGAGCGCGCGCGAAATTCGGCGTCGTGGCGGACTTTCTCTCCAAACCCGTGCTGGTCGGCTACATGACCGGCGCGGCGTTGATCCTGATGGCCTCGCAATTGAACAAACTGCTCGGCATTCCCGTGAAGAACAGTGATTTTTTCCCGCGCTTGATTGAATTGGGCAGCAAGTTGGGTTCGGTGAACGGAACAGCGCTCAGCTTCGGGCTGGGATTGCTCGCGTTAGGCATCGCCCTGCGCCGGTTGTCGCCCAGGATACCCGGAGCTTTGGTCGTTTGCGTGGCGGCGGTAATTGTCTCGCGAATCTTCCAGCTCGAAGCTCACGGCGGCATCACCGTCGTTGGCAAATGCCCGGGCGGATTGCCGCGGTTCGAATTTCCCGCCGCGAATGGAGCGAGCCTTTCCACATTGCTGCCGACCGCGATTGGCATTGCTTTGCTGACCTACACCGAGGGCATTCTCCTCGCGCGCGCGTTTGCCGCCAAAAACGGTTACGAGGTCAGCGCCGATTGCGAACTGAACGCGCTGGGTCTTGCGGACGTGGCGACCGGATTGTTCCAGGGCTTCCCCATTACCGGCAGCCAGGCTCGCACGACGGTTAATGACGTCACCGGCGGCAAGACCCAACTGGCCAGTCTGGTTGCGGCAGCCACGCTCGCGATCTTTCTCATTTTCCTTACGCGCCTGATCGAGCATCTGCCTGAAGTGGCGCTTGCCGCCATTCTCATTTACGCAGCGTTCGGGTTGGTCGAGTTCGATGTGATGGTGCGCATCTATCGGTATTATCCGCGCAGTGCCGTGGTGGCGGGGTTGACGACGTTGAGCGTGCTCGTGGCGGGCGTGGTGCCGGGAATTCTGTTTGGAGTGGCGCTGTCGCTGCTCGGTTTGATCAATCGCATTTCCAATCCGCCGGACGGGGTGCTGAGCGAGGTGCCGGGGAGCGGGTTTCACGATCTGGGCAACACGCCGAAGCAAACCCTGCCCGGGCTGATTGCGTATCGCTTTTACGCGCCGCTGCTGTTCTCGAACGCCGGCCACCTCGTCAATCGCATCCGCCAACTCATCGCCGCCAGCCCGGAACCGGTGCGTTGGTTTCTGCTCGATGCCCAGGCGATCACGGACATCGATGTGACCGCCATTGAAGCGCTGCACAATTTGCACGAGGAACTGAAGAAGGAAGGCATTCAATTGAAAATTGCCCATGCCAACCGCCCGTTTCGCGAATTACTCGAACGCACCGGGCTGGCGCGCGAGATTGGAACAGAGAGCTTCTTTCCTTCGGTCCACGAGTGCGTGGCGCAATTCAATCGACCAGTGGCGGGGATGCCTGAATCAAAGGCTTCGCAGAAAGCAGCGGGCTCGTAGTGCCTGAGCATCCAATTCAAACCCGCCCAGACCGGGGCACGCGGTGGTGCTGCGCGCAGGACCAACAACCGACCATCGTATTTATTTAACTGCGCCAGCACCTGTCCGCATACTCCCGGACCTGGCCGGGATATGTGCACGTTACGCGGAGCCGGCTTCGGCTGCTCACCGTCTTTTGGCGAAAAAACACTCTTTTCTGACGGAGCGATTTTCCAAAACTCCGGCGACTTTATAATGGCGGTGCTCTCGGGCCGGGTGTAGAAATCGAGCTGGATAACTTAACTGCACAACTTTATCAAACTATGGCTGTTCCCACTCTCCTGGCTACGACGACTCAAAACGAAACCTTCGGCGGCGTGACTTACCATATCGAAGGCGAACTGGTGCCGGTGTTGCATATCGAACTGACTTCCGTCGGCATTTATTTCGAGCATCACATCCTGCTGTGGAAAGATCCCGCCGTGCAGGTGGAACTCAAACCGATGAAAGGCGCGCTCAAGCGGGTGCTCGCCGGCATGCCGGTGTTCATGACCGGCGCGCGCGGCCCGGGACGCATCGCCTTCAGCCGCGATGGCGCCGGGCATGTGTTCGGGCTTCACCTCACCCCGGGCGCCGCCGTGGATGTGCGCGAACACCAGTTTCTTGCCGCCACCAACAACGTCGATTTCACGTTCACCCGCGTTCGAGGCGCGGCCAACATGTTGCTGGGCGGCACCGGATTTTTCATCGACACGTTCTCGTGCCCGTCGCAGGACGGCATTCTGTGGCTGCACGGCTACGGCAACGTGTTTGAAGTCGAATTGAAACCGGGCGAACAAATCGACATCGAGCCCGGCGGTTGGATCTACAAGGAGCGCACGGTGGAAATGCAAACCATCTTCCAACGCCTGACCACCGGCATTTTCGGCGGCGCCGGCCAAATCTTTTGGAACCGCTTCACCGGCCCGGGAAAGATCGCCTTGCAATCCATGTACCTGCACCTGGAGACGGGCGAGTAATTCTTCCAAACAACTTCGCTTCGTCTAGCGTCCCTTTTGGCAGGTACGCCACTCCGGGCCCGTCCTGCCTGGCTTTGGACAATTAAAGAAAAGGTTGCCCCATACGCCATTTCAAAGCAGACTAATAATGCACGAGTTATTGCATGAGCACAGCCACTTTGAATCAGCCGCCGGCAGCCGCGCCCGGCCCAAGTCAGACCGCACCGGACTTTTTGCGTCCCGTCCGCAAGCCGCGGAAGAGCGCCTGGAAACTGTTCGGTGAAGTGCTCGACCACGGCGGCCCCGGCTACCTTCAATTCGCCATCACCAACATTTGCAACGCCAAATGCGATTTTTGCGGTTTCGCGGTGGACCGGTTCGATCCCAAACAGCGCCGCAGCGTCACCCTCAAGGAAGCGAAGGATGTTATCGACATCGCCGTCAAGAACCACATCGGCTACCTCCTCTTCGTTGGCGGCGAACCGCTCGTCCACAAGGAACTTCGCGCCATGGTTCGTTACGCGGCCGAGTCGGGCATCCATCCGATGATCTGCACCAACGGTTCGCTGTGGACCGACCAGAACATGCGCGACCTCGCGAACGACGGCTTGAGCAGCGTCATCATGTCCATTGATTCGCACGAGGTGACCAAGCACGAGAAAAACCGCGGCCTGCCCGATGTCTGCCGCAAGATCAAACATGCGAACGAAGTTTTTGCCGAACTCGGCATCCAAACCACCGCCAGCGTCACCGCCAGCAAGCTCATCGACGACTATGACAAGCTGCCGGACTTTCTGAAAACGCTCGGCTTCACAAGCTGCACCTTCAGTTATCCGCTGACCGCGCTGGCTTCGAGTTACCTGAGCTTCAGCGACTCCAGCCTCGTCAGCTACAAGACCGAGGAACTCATCGGCGTGTTCGAGAAGATCAAACAGATGAAGGCGCGCAGCGGTTTCCCGGTGGTGAATCCCACCGAATCGCTGTCCGAAATGCAGCGCCACCTGCGCAAGCAACCCGAGAAATTCGGCTGCCTGGGCGGGCACAAGTATTTTTACCTCGATTGGAACCTGAACCTCTACCGCTGCCACTTTTGGGAAACCCCCATGTGCAACATCTACGAATTCGACCAATCGAAACTCATCCGCGACGGCTGCACCCGCTGCATGATCGACTGCTATCGCGACCCGAGCGTCCTGCAATTCGTCGCCATCAGCGCCAGCGACGCCTACAACAACTTGAAACGTGGCAAACTCCTCTCCGCCGCCAAAAACATCTTCGACCGCCGCAATCTTACTTCCCTCAAGGCCGTTTGGGACGACCGCAAGTGGATTGGGGATGTTTGATTTTAAGCCGCTGTTGCTGTCTTCCTAATCGTCATCCGATTTTTCAACGCGGATAAGCCGGTCCCCATGACATTGCCGATCAACCGAAAATGCGTTTCAAATATTCAATGCTCCGCGTGGCGATGACTTCAGCGCCTTCTTCAAACTTGAAGACTTCGACGGAGACGTAACCGTCGTAACCTACTTCTTTCAAAGCTGCGGTGATGGGCGTGAAATCCACGTCGCCAAAGCCGGGGCCTTTTAAATTTTTGTCGTTGGCGTGAAAATGCGCAAAGTGCGGCCAGGATTCGCGGATGATCTGGGGAATCGGTTTTGATTCCGCGCACATGGCCTTGACGTCCAGAATAATTTTGAAGTTCGGGCTGCGGAATTGTTGCGCGAAGCGGATGGCTTCTTCGGCGGTGTTGATAAAATTCGTTTCAGCGGGCGCGAGCGGTTCGAGACAGATGGTGACACCCCGCGATTCCGCGCGCCGGACGGAATCGCGAAACGTTTCAGTAGCCAGATCCCAGGCTTGTTGCGGTGTTACCCCGGGAAGCAGGTTGCGCTGCTTCGGCGAGCCGACGACAATGACCTTCCCGCCCAGGTCGGCGCAAAAATCGACGAGATCGCAAAAATAGGCAGCAGTGCGTTTGCGGAGGGCGGGGTCGGTATGGTTGAGATACATGCCCTCCGCCTGGACCAGGACCCAGTGGATGCCACAGATTTCAATGCCGGCGCGCGCGGCAGCTTCACAAATTCGCTTGCGCTCAGACGCAGGGACATCAGCAACATTGTTCGCCAGGGTGAATGGGGCAATTTCAATGCCCGCATATCCAGCCTTCGTTGCGAATGCCATGGCATCCTCCAGCTTCCAACCTTGGAAGATTTCGTTGCATATGGCGAATTTCATTCGGCCGAGTCTAGGCAGTATTTCGAGTTGGAAGCAAGACACAGAGCAGGAGCTCTGCGCTTCGCTCAAAGGCTTCCCTGAAATCAAAATCCCACGCCCGGCGCGTCGTAGGAATATGTCATCTCGTTCGTCTCGAACTTGCGGAAGGCCTTTATGTGCAAGTCACCGAAGAGGACATTGAGCCGCTGGTCATGCACGGTGGGAGGGGTTTCGAACAGCGTGTCCTGCGAGTAATTATCCGGGTCGGCATCGATGGGCTGGAAGGGATAATTGCAATCGCCGGACAGGATGTATTGGACTGGGAATTGGATGCGGTGCAGGTTAACCGGGCCAGCCACGTGATCCTCCACCCACACGACGCGTGAGCCCATGAAATAATTAAACCAGGTTTTATAAAGCTGATTGAGCGGCGGGCACATCAGCACGTTGGTGGTGCGGTAATAATCGAACAGCGGTCGCGTCCAGGGGACAGGATTGGCGCTGGTCCAGGGCACAGTGCCGCCAGCGGCGGGAAGCAGGTCCTGGTGTTCATCTCCGTACATCTGCATTGCTAAACCGAGCTGTCGGAGATTGTTCGAGCAACGCGCAGTGACCGCTTTGGTTTTGGCCCGAGTCAAGGCCGGCAACAACATGCCAGCCAGAATCGCGATGATGGCGATCACCACCAACAACTCGATGAGGGTGAACGCGCGATGTTTTTTAAATTGACGCATAATGCCCAAGGTTCCTGACGATCAGGCGCGCAAGATATTCGAGAGAATTTTTGGATCGAGACTTTGCAAAATTTGTTTCGCAAGGACAGAATAGGAAAGGGTGTGTGGCACAAGTGCCAATAGCCAGGTCTGGAAAAGATCGCTGGCGGGTAATCCCACAACCAACTTCAAGGCAAGCCGCAGCCGACAAAAGGAAGCTCAAGCTGGATCGCAAACGGAGGTGAGTGTGGAAAAATCGAAAAGCCAGAGCCTCCTTGCGTCGGCTGCCATGCAGCCGGGGCATTCTCATCATTTCACTTCAGGACCTGGCTGCCGGCGTGCGTGATGATTCTCATGCGTAGTTGCGTGAGAATCACTCGAATCCAAAATGAACCAGGCCAGTTCGCGGGCGTATAGGACCGGCACAATTCATGCTTAAACTGAGTTGAGTTTGATTCATGAAGGCCTCCCGAAATAACGGGGAAAACCGCGGGTTTTCCATGATTGAATTGCTGGTGGTGATTGCCATTATCGCCATCCTGGCGAGCCTGCTGTTGCCGGTGCTCGCCCAAGCGAAAGCCCGGGCCAAACGCGCCCAGTGCGTGGCGAATCTCAAGCAAACCGGGCTGGCTTTCCACAGTTTCCTGCATGATCACGACAGCAAATTCCCCATGCAGGTCTCCACCAATGTGGGCGGATCACTCGAATTCGTTCGTTCTTCGTACCTGGTTGCGGGCGAGTTGTATTTCCAATTTCATCATTTCCAGGCGTTGTCGAACGATTTGTTAAACCCGTCGTTGCTCGCGTGCCCGTCTGATCAGGCACGCTCCGCCGCCGCTGATTTCCGCGCGCTGCAGGACGCCAACATCAGCTACTTCGTGGGCGCGAACGCCGAATATGGAGTTGCTAATGCCGTCCTGGCCGGGGACCGGAACCTTACCAACACGGCTGCGGGCGGAAGCAGTCTGCTCCGCCTGCAAAATGGCACGCAGGTCACTTGGACGGGGGAATTGCACGCGTTCAAAGGAAACATTTTGTATGCCGATGGCCGCGTGGATGAACTCAATACTCCGGGCTTCCAGTTGGCCAACCTGGGCGCGTCACCGGTCGATTTGATCATGCCGTCAGTACGTGACCCGTCAGCGCCGGCTTCGGCCTATACGCAACTCAACAGCGCGCCCCCCGCGCTCCGGCAACCGTCTCCCGTTTCATCGAGCAGCCAGCCCTTGTTATTGCCCGGAGATGCAATGCCGTCCCTGCCGCTTCCACAACAACAACGCGGCTTGAACAAAGCCCCGACTGGAATGGGGCCAGCGACTTCGTCCAGCACTGCATTGGAGAAGCAGAACGAGCAGCAAATCGGAATCCCCGAGTCCCGCCCGGCAGTGAAGGTCCCCTTCGCGCCACCGGTAACCAAGTCTTCCAACTCGAATGCAGGCAGCGGGAGTCCGGTGAGCATGGCGGAGGAAACAACTGGAAAGCATCACTGGCTTTGTTGGTTGTTGCTGCTCTTGTTGCTTCTGGCTGCAGTGGCGCTGCTCCGCGTATATACGGTGCGGCGGAGCCGGTCCAATGGAGAATAGCGCAAACCGGTCATGCACCGGAACGCCTCCCGGTGAAACTTGGCGATCGCTGAATGGCCGGCCGGCGAGGCCTGCCCCGGATACTTCCTCCAACTCAATTATTCCTGATCGTCCCGTTGGGCATGATCGTGTTGGTGAAGATGGCGCCGGTGAAATTGGCGCCGTTGGTAATCGCGTTGCGCAGGTTTGCGTTGGAGAGATTGGCCGAAACCAGGGTCACGTTCAGAAGGTTCGCATTGGTCATGATCGCGCTGCTCAGGTTGCAGGAGTCCAGATCGGAGCCGCTGAAGTTCACCTTCGCCAGGTTGGCACCGGTGAAATTCGCCTGAAAGAACTCGGAGACGCTGCAATTGGCGTTGCTAAGGTTGGCGCTGCTCAAATTGGCGCCGATGAGGAAAATATTGACCAGATTTGTATTGCGCAGGTCCTTTCCCACCCCCGCAGCCTGGTTCAGGATTTGCAGGACCAGCAGCGATTTGGCATCAACGATGGTATTCGAGTCGAAGAGTGTTCCACGCCAATCAATAAAGGTCGTAATTGCTCCGGACAGGTTTGCCCCGCGGACGTCGGCGGTGCGCAGGTCGCTGTTGTTGAGGTTGGCGTTGTTCAGTTGGGCGCCATTCAGGTTCGCGCCCTGCAACGAGGCCGCGCTCAGGTCCTTGTTGGTGAGATTCGCACCCGCCGCGCCCTGATTCTCAATTTGCCAGATCAGCAAGTCCTTGGCGTCGATCACTGTATTCGAGTTGAGCAACGTGCCGCGAAAATCCACCAGAGTGAAGTCCACGCCGGTAAGGTTTGCGCCCCGAATATCCGCCCCGCGCAGATCGCTGCTGTTCAGGCTGGCGCTGTTGAGCTTGGCCCCGTTTAGATTGACATTCGTCAGAATCGCCGAACCCAGATCCTGGCCGGTCAATACCGCTCCGGGCGCTCCCAGGTTGACGATCTTCCAGATGAGCGCGGGCTTGGCATCGAGGACGGTGTTCGTGTCGATCTTCATCCCGCCCATGGCCGCGAAGTCGAGGTCAGCACCGCTCAGCACCGAGAAGGTGAAGTCGCTTTTGGTCAGGTCCACATTAAAGAAGCTTGCGTTGCCAAAATCGGCAAAACTCGCGTCCGCTCCGGCGAGCGTCCCCTGGTCAAAGAGCGCCCCGGATGCTTCCACGCCGAACAAATCGGCGCCGCCCAAATTCGCACTGACGAGGTTCGCATTGCGGAGGTCGGCCCCGGCGAAGCTTGCATTGCTCAGTGCTGCCTGCGACAAATTTGCGCCAAACAGCTTCGCCCCAAAAAAGTCAGCCCCGGTCAACTGCCCGGAGGCCAGCCTGGCGTTGTTCATCTCCGCGTATTCCTGCTCGATCATCGATTGCACGCGGTAGAAGCCCTGCATGCCGGTGGAATCCATCCACGTCAACGTTTGCCCAAGCGCGCCGGTAAGCATGCCGCTAACCGGAGCCCACGTCTTGAGATCGCTACTGCGTTGTACTTGGAATTGCGGCACGATCGGCAGGTCGCCCACCGGGGTGGCGGATTGAGCCGGCCATTTAACCACCACGCCATTCTGGTTGGTGGGCGCGACCGTAAGAGTAAAACTGCGTTGCGCATGCGCCGTCAGAACGTCTCCGGCAATCCAGCCCGCCAGCAAGCTCAGTGGCACCTTGATTTTGAGGCGAGACAGCATCATGGCAACGCGAGAATCCGATAAAAGCGGGAGCTGTTGGTGTTTGCGGTGCTGTCAGTCTTCACCGCCGTATTTCCCGCAGCAGTCACGTCTCCTGGCACATCCGTCCAGTTGGAATCGGTGAGGCTGTTCTTGTACTGGAGACGGTAAGTGAGATTTGACAGGCCATTCCAACTGACCGTGGTCCCGTTTGTTGCAACGGTCAAACCACTCAGGCTCAAATCCACCACCACCACGTTGAACGCCCGCGACGCGCTCTTGTTCGGTTTGCCATTATCCGTGACGGTGACCGTGATTTGATTTGTGCTTCCGCTGGGAGGTCCGGACGCGACCCAGGTGAAAAGGCCATTCGTGGGGTTAATCGTCGCGCCCGGCGGCGCATTCGTGCCCAGGCTGAACGTTAATTGTTGCGCCGGAATATCGGCATCCGTGGCCGTCAAACTCATGGCCAACAGCCGTCCATTCAACATCACCACGTTGCTGATCGCGCCAAGCTGGGGCGGCGTATTCGTCGCCAGGGAAAGCGGGTTCGCGGGGTCGGAACCGTAATCCAGTTCATCGCGGTCGAGGTAGCCATCCGCATCCCGATCGATGCCGATGCGCCGGCCCCCACCGCGTGGCACCAACATGTAAGTCTGTTCGCTTCCCACGGCGGCCAGGGCGCGCAACGCCGTTGCGGAATTGGTTTCCGCAACCCGGTCGGAGAGAAACAATCCCGTGGTCCGGTCAAAGAACCAGCCCCGTGCCAGTCCACTTTCGAATCCCTTGACGACCAGATCCACACGGCCCGTGGTCGAAGTAGCCAGGGAAATCATGTTGTTGATCAAGGTCACCGGATTGGAATTGCTGATCGTGATTTGGAGTCCCACCGACGCCGGCGTATCCAGGCTCACCAACCCGCCAGGCGAACGGTTGGCGTCGTTCGGGGAGTTCGTCGTGAGATCCGATCCGGAGAATGAGAGCATGAAGGCCGCCAAATCCGCGGTTGCCTGGTCATCTGTAATCCCGAAGCCGTCCTGTATGAACCGCGTGAGTGAGTCCACACTGCCGTCGTGCAGGAACCCGAAGCCGGCGCGGCTGTTCGTCTGGGTCAAATCCAGACCGAATTTTTCGAACATGTCGCGCAGTTGGGGAACCTTGAACGGCAGGTTCGAGGAACGCTGAAGCGCGACCATGGCGACATGATGAGCGGAGTTGGTGCCGGGAAGGATCGGCACCCACACGAGGCCGTTAAAGCGCATGTCGCTTCCCAGGCCTGTGGGTGATGTATGGCATTCGATGCAGGCGGTTGCAGGCGAATTGGTGGACTGAAAAGCGAGCTGGCCTTTTACCGCATTACCGTTCGGCAAGGGCGCACCCGCCGGCAATGTGCCTCGTCCCAGAGCAAACTGGCCCGGCAAAGGCAGGTTCGTCGAGAGCGAATTGTTGAACAGCCGGTACGGATTGGGCGCGAACCGCACCGTGGCCAGAAAACCTTTGAGGTCCTGCATTTCATTCGTCGTGATCCCAACCGTCGCCGCCTGCAAATTCGTGAACGTGCCGTCGAACTTCTCGATTCCATCCCGGTCGCCGCGCCAGTGAAACGGCTCGTGGCCGATGATGTCCTGAAGCGTCTGGGTGGTCATCGGACCTTTCATGGGATGAAAGCTGGTGGAAACCAGCGGGAGAACGCCCACCGTGTTCCGGAGAGTCGTGCTGACGACATCTGTCGGGTCACCCAAGTCCCAGGCGAGGCGGTCAAAGCGCGTATCCACATGACAGGAACCGCAGGCCAACTGGCCCAAACCCGAGGTTTGATGCGTGTTATAAATGTGCGGACGTCCCGCCTTGATCTGCGGCAGCGTCGGATCGAACAACGCCAGCGTGTTGATGACTGTCTGGCCGGCCGTATCCACCGTCGAAATGCTGCCATCAAACCGATTGTAAACGTAAAGCCGCTGGCGGCTTTCATCCAGCGCCATGCCCGTCGGTCCCTGGCCCACGTTGATGGTCGGGTTCAGCCCAACTCGGTTGCCTTGGGCGTCGATAATGATGAGATTGTCCGATCCCATGCCGGTGACATAGCCGCGGCTCCCATCCGAACTCCAAATGATCCCGCGCGGGTCGCCGATGGACTGGTTGCGTTCCGTGTCGGAGACCTGCGGGACCTGGTAAGTAAGGTGGGAATTCAAATCCACGATTTTGTTGGTCAGCGCCGCAGGATCAACTTGCGCGAGATGCACGCGAATGAATGTTCCAAACAGCACGGGTTGGAACCGGATGCTGTTCAAAGCTTCCGTGCCGATCACGGAAACCCTGCCCGAAGCAGGATTCACCGCCACCGCCATGCAGATGTTCATCAGGCCGGTCGCGTAACTGATGGAAAAACTGGCGGTGTTGATGATGGCCAAGTCATGGTCTGGCATGTCCCAGCCCGGCAATCGCCCGGTAAAGGCGGCATTCGTCCCGCGGATGTATTCGGTCCAGTCGCCATTGTTGTCATCCATCCATCTTCCGGCGCTGTTCTTTTTCACGATCAGGCTCACGCGCGGCGGCGGAGGGTTCGTGATGAGCGGGTTGATCGACGGCACAAAATTCGTGCCGCTGTTCGGCGGCGGATTTTGCCCGCCGGATGGGGCGTTGGTAAAATTGATGGGGCTTGGCTTGGGCAGCGAAGCCAGCTCCGTCACACCCGTGCCAATGATGGTGGAGGCATTGCCGGATTCAAAGATGGCCACGTACACCTTTGAACCATCCGGGCTGACCGCCATCGCTCGTGGACGGTTGCCGTCGATGCTCAGATTGGTCACCACTTGCAGCGTGGACGGGTCAAAAACCTGCACGAGATTCGGCTGGCCGCAGGAAACGTAGGCCCGCTGCGGCGTGCCGGCGAACACGATATCCGAGGGCTCATTCGAGGAGGTGATGGTGTTGACCACTCGCATCGTGGGTAGGTCCACGATACTGATGGAGTCCGAGATGTAATTGGCCACCCAGAGTTCGGACGCGGTCCGAAAGCGCACGGTCACCGGGTCAAGTCCCACAGGAATGCTGCCCACAGCGACCGGTTGGCCGGAGGTGACGTCGAACACCTCCAACCGGTCGTCCGGCAGGTTGCAAACGACCAGGCGGGTTCCGTCCGGGCTCAAGGCCACGGGATGCACGGGCGCGGTTTCCCAATTGAAGAAGTTGTTGGTGGTAATTTGGCCGTGACACGCCCACATCGGAACCAGCAGCATCAAGCAGGCAATCCCGGCCCACAGGCTGCGTCTTTCCCGGTGCTGCACAGCCACAACCTGGGAAGCACGGCACTTCTGCCGCCTCGACATGCGTATCCGCAAGCAGTCCAGAATCCTGGCCCGCGCCTTGGATTTCGCACGTTGAAGCGGCACGAGTGCCGCGTTCCCTTTACTTCGGAGTCCCGCCTCGCATGCGGGCCAACGGCGCGAACCTACTTCCCAAACCCTATGTTTCAGTAACAACGCCGCCGTCCCGCACGCGGGACGAGACTCTATATTCCCAAGCTCGTCAGCCCGAGCCCCAATTTCAGCCGGTTCCGACCCCACCTCCTGGCGTATTCCGCTGCAGATCCTTGAAAACCGCCTGGTCGAAGGCAGCCCATCATGGGCCGATACATGCTTGCTCCAAAAAGACCTCTGAGTTCTCACAGGGTTGTCCCGCAACGGATTAAGGCACGGTTTTATCTGTGCCCGGTGAGATTGGCAATGTGCGTTTGGACGCACACCTTGAAAAAGCACCAAGGACCAAAATCCAAGCTCCAAATCCCAAATCCCGGAAAATGTGGTTTGCACCCGACCGGTTTTCCGGTAAGATGGCCCCATGCCGGAAATTGCTAATTTTGTGAATCACGGGGCGGCGACGATCACCCCGGCTATTGCCGAAAAGGTGCTGAAGCAGCTTCCCCAGTGGAAGCTTGAGTTTACCCAAATCTATGCGCCGCTGTTCCCCCACCTGGTGGACCAGCTTGAATTCCTAGCCGATGCCGTCGAAGACACCATGGAAGGCGCCTATAAGGACCTGCCCTATGCGGCGGTTTCCCAGGCGATCTTTGCACTGCTCTACGCACATAAAAAAGTGGGCATCATTCCCGACAGCATTCTGAACCTGGGCCGGGCGGATGATTCGAGCATTGTTCGCGCCGTGCTGATCCAGAACGAAAAGGCTTTCGCCATCTACGCGGCCTCGCAAAATCGCGCCTGGTCGGCCATCACCAGCGCGCCTTAAAAAGGAATGTCCGCCGCGACCTTTACTGTTTGGGGTTAGCGCCGGTTTTCACTGCCTGCCCTGTTTGCACGGATTCCTGCGCCGCCTCCAACACGCGGATTGAATCGTAACCCGCCCATCCGTCCGCCAAGGGTGGCTTGCGTGTCTGCACCGAATCGATGAAAGCGTGCAGCTCTGCTTTGAGCGGTTCCTCGGGTTTCATTTCGATGATTTGCCGGTCGCCTTCAATGGCCTTGAATTCGTTTCCGTCCGGCACATGCCAGTTGGCGAAGGTTTTGAGCTTCTCCTTCGTCGCGTTCAGATCGCACACGGCGCTCAGTTCGTTGCCAATGACCATCACCTCGCGAAATTTGCCGGGCAGGAAACAATTGGCTTCAATCGTGGCCCAAACGGCGCCGCTTTGCGTCTGGTATTCCAGTGAGAGCAATGCTGCGTCTTCCAGACCGCGTCCCAGGAAATCACGGCAGATTGCCTGAACCCTGGCCGGCGGTTGGCCAAGCAAATCGTTGAATAGGTCCACAAGGTGAATGGCCTCGGCGAACATCATCCCACTGTCGTTCCGGGGCCGCTTGAAACCGCTGACGTTGCCCCGGAGCATTCGCACCCGGCCAAACCGTCCTGCGCGGATGGCTTCGCGCAGCCATTGCGCTGCCGGATCGAAGCGGTAAATGTGACCGATCTGGAGAATGCGTTGTTTCTTTTCCGCGAGCTCCGCCAGGTGCCTCGCCTCGGAGGCAGCTAGTGTGACCGGTTTCTCCACGAACACATCCTTGCCCGCCTCCAGAAACTCCCGCGCCAGCGGATAATGAGTGGGTGCCGGTGTCACCATCACCACCGCATCCACGAGCGGGAGAAAATCCTGGTAGCGCGTGGTGAGATGCGATTCCGAGATACCGGACTTGCGCGCCGGCTCCAGCCGTTGCGATTCGGTTTCAGCCACGAACAACTCGACTGGCAGGCCGCGAAGGTTTCGTAAATGGTTTAATCCCCATCGGCCCAGGCCAAGCAACAAGACTTTCGTCACCCAGCGGATTCTGCGGAAATCCGGCGCTCCAGCAAGCCTAAACGGATTTGCTTAAAATCCTAAAATAAGGGGCTTGATTCACTTTCCTCTTTATTGCAAACTTTCAGCCGTAGCCCGGTCCGGGGACTGGGCGGCGGAAGATTTGATTCGGGCGCAGAGCGTTTCTCACGCGGGATTCCCCATCCCCACCACCTTGGCGTCTGTAGCCCGAATCTCTTTTTGCACTTGTTTGGAGGCGGGCGGAACACGCTGACGGAAACGCTTGCGGTGGAAAATGCCTTTTCTCATCCATTGGCTGAACCTGAACCAACCCGCGAGAAAAAAATCTGTTCTCCGGGCCAGGGTTCGTTAAACGGAGTCCGGCGGGCCACCTTGAAGCCATGCCGCCCAATCAGGGCAAGCAGATCGTCGATTTTTTCCCACCAAAAGCTCGCGTAATAATCGGGCGCGCTATGCTCGGCCTCGCCCTGGATCGCTTCGATGACCAGCATGCCGCCGGGCTTGAGCAACCGAGTGATTTGCTGAAGCAGCTTTTCGGGATCAAGCGTGTGATCGAACGAGTTCGTGAATACAACATCCACCGATCGATCCGGAAACTGTACGTCATGGAAGTCGCCGGGGAGAACGAACTTGTTTTCCTTGCCCGGGTTGAGATCGATCCCGACGGCGAAACAACCCAAATCGTGGAACGCCTTGACCTCCGTTCCCTGCCGCGCGCCGAGACAGAGCACGCTCGCGCCCGGTTTCAGCAAGGCGCTGGTTCGGAGCCGTTCCCGCAGTAGAACCCGGTAGGCGCGGTCATATTCCGTAAGATCCAGATGCCCGAACTTGGATTGCTGATGGCGCACATATTCCTCGTAGGACGGGTATTCGCGCTGCTTGAGTCCGGAAGCACCCTCAGCGGGCTTCCAGCGGTTGCCCGTGCGGGAGTTGAATCGAAGTATGCCGAAGAATTGCCGCCACCGCCGAAGGCGAAATGCCTCCCGGAGCCGCCGGGGATTGCGGGCGATCTTCTTTGCTTCATCCAACAAAACTCCAAACATGGCGCAGGACTTATATGAACGACCGAAGACCAATGTCAAATGACCAATGAGGCCAGGGGACCCGCGACTTGTTCTTTCGGTTCATCAATGCTTTCGCCCGGCAAGGGAGGAAATGCCCGCAAGAAAATCGATCATGCGCCGGCCTTGCGCGTCCCAACTGAATTCCTTGAGCAGACGGTTGCGAATGTTCGTCCCGCGGCGCTGAAGTTCGGCTCGATCCAGGGCGGCGATTTCGCGCAGTTTTTGTCGAAGCGAGTTCTCGAAATCTTCGGTATCAAGATAAATGCCGTCCTCGCGCAAGACCTCGTCCACTCCACCGGTGCGGGTCGAGAGGATCGCCTTGCCGGTCATGCCGAACTCGAAAATCTTGGATGGAAAACTGTTCTCCAACCCCCAAATGTTCAGCCGTGGATTGACGAGCACGTCCACCTTCTGCGCCCAGGCGAGACAGTCGGATTGGTTTTGGAGCAGGCCATCGAAGCGGAAGTTCGGATGTTGCGCGGCGAGCGCCTGCAACTCGCCGGATTGCCGGCCAAAGCCGCACATGTGCAGCGCGCCGGGAACTTGGGAGTCCAGAAATATGCGCGCCAGCGGCAGCGTCGCCGCGTGCTCCGCAAGCGAACCGAAGTAACCAAATTGAATCGGCCCGGTCCGCGTCGGGTCCGGCGGCGGAGGATCGTAGCGGAAATTTGAGGCCGAGGGCATCCACATCCACGGAATGCCCCGCGGCTCGAAAAAGCGTTTCGTACCGATGCCGAAGGAAATGCAGGCATCGTACCAAAGAATGGCCCGGGCATCGAGGTTCTGCATTGGCTTGAGCGCATAACGCAGCCGGCGCGATAAGCTGACGTGTTTCCCCAAGGTCGTGCTGTCGGCCAAAATCAACGCCGCGACCGGGCGTTTGCGCTGCCCGCGCAGCCAGCAAACGAACCGGTTGAAGACGGGGCTGAGATTCCGGACGAGCAAGACGTCCGGCACGCCTTCCCGGGCCACTTTCTCGAGATAAAAACGACGCAACTGCCGCCAGGAAAGCCAGCGATGCCAAAGCTCCGGTTTTCGTTCCCAGATGATTAGTTCGTGCTCCAGACCGAGTGAATTGTCCCGAGGCTCCAATTGGCCAAACACATCGCCCGGCAGCAGGCCGACCGTCGATACGTCGGCCAGCCGGGCGAGCGCCTGGCCGAAGCGCGTTTCGGTGGCGTGACCGGAAGGATTCACCGAGGAAAACCGTCCAGTGACACCCGGAGGAAAAGCATTGCTCAAATACAGCAAGCGCAAACGTTTGTCCGACATGAAGCCAAGCGTAGCGCGGGCGTTGTGCCCGTGCCTAGAGGGAAAGTGGCGCGAAAGCCCCGGATGGGTGAGGTAACAAGCAGCAAGAAAAATTTACTTGAGTTCAGGCGTGGGTGTGCTCTATTAACGCGGTCTGATCAAGGATTGGGTGGAATCCTGAAGGCGGGGGGCGGCGCGCTCTTTTTAGAGAGCGTGGCGGGTGAGTTTCGCCTTGCTCCGTTCAGGGGCGAGGCTGGTTCTTTGACAATCGAATGAAAATCCAAAGCTCGGGGGCCAAAGCATGCGCAAATTTTTGCCGGGTTGGGCAGCCGGTTTTGGGCGGGATTAAGGTAAATTAAACCAAATTAAAGTAAATTAAGCCTGCATTTTGCGCGCCAGGCTTAATTTCCGGCGCCCAGGTTTCCATCGCGTCCAGCCGGAATCCGGCTGGACGCGGAGCTCCGTTTCCAGTAGGCTTGCAGGGTGGAAAAAAAAGTCGGCCGAATTCTGCGAAAAATCCGCAACGCACCCGGCCTGAGCGAGGACGAAAAATATCTGTTCGCGCGCAGTCTCGCCGCCAGTCCGGACGAGCGGTGGCGTTTGCACGAGAACTTTCTCCGCTCGCACGACTTATTCACGCGCTCCAGCAGGAAAAAATACGGTTTCAAGTAGCCGGAATGAGCGCGGCCATCCTGCAGGGGTGTCCAGCCACAACGCTCGACACTGACTTGTGGATCGATCTGCCGGCCCGGCAATACATACGGGTGCTTCGATTGTGCCAGAGGCTGGACGCCACGATAAGGGCCAATACGGTTGTGGAACTCAGCGACGGCTCCACAGTTAATTTCCTTTACCGTGTAGATGGTTTGCTCAGTTTCGGGCGGGAGTTCCGGCGCGCCCGTCGGCTCAAATGGTTGGGAACCATGGTCGCTGTGCTGCCTTTGGCGCGGATTGTCCAGAGCAAAAGAGTGGTTGGCCGCCCCAAAGACCTCGCTCACTTGCCCCTCCTGGAGCAGACGATCAAGCTCAGGAAGCGCAGCAACGCACGAGCGTGAGCCGAGTTCTTATTATTTTTCCAAGCTGTGGAAGGCAGCCGCCATTTTCTCCAGGTGCTGTTCCAGGGTGAAATGCTGTTGGAAATGCTCGCGCAACGACTGGCACGGATCCCGGGTCAGCAAATCGCACAAGGCCCGGGCAACTTCCCGGGGCGATTTCGGCGGCACCAGGGCGGGATAACCGGCGGGAAGCATCTCGGGTATTGAACGCCACCGGGTCGTGACCACCGGCAGGCCGAAGGCCAGGGCTTCGATGAGGTTTCCGGGTTGATTCTCCGCGCGGTAATAGGTGGGAAAGCAAAACAGGTCGGCTTCAGCCAGGCACTTGTTTTTTTGCTCAGTGGAGACGAATCCAAGGCAATTGACGACTTCCTTCATGCCCAATTCCAGGATGCGCCTTTGGAACTCGGCCTGCTCGGCTTCGTACACAAACGCGCCAATGGCGGTGAGGGAAAAACGGAAGGGCGATTGAGCCGCGGACATCTGCTTATTGGCCAGAGCGACGCCTTCCAAGGCATCGAACAATCCTTTTTCGCGCAGGCAGTGGGCGAGATACAAAACCTTGACCACTTCAGGACGCCCTTCGGAATGCTGGTGTTCCGAGGCGGAGAGGCTCCCGCCGTTGAGCAGTTTGAGGCGCGCGGCAATTCGCGCCTGACGCCGGGGAAGGACTTCTGATTCGAACTTTGGGCACGGATCGGGGATGCCCACGGCCACGATCGCGACGTTTTTCGGCATCAGTTTTTCCGCATCCGCCCGGTTGAAATTGGACAACACGATGCTGAGGTCAACGTGCTTGAGCAACCGGTAGGTCAGGGACCGGGTGCGCATGCTCGAAACGGTTTCGAGCCAGTTGGCCAGGCCGGCGGCGTGCCAATGCAGCACGACTTTCGGATAAACGAGGCGGCACAACAGCATTACCAGCCAATCGCGATAAAGAGCGGAGGGCTTGCCCGGCGCCGGCACATAATAGAGCGTGGTAACGTCGTACCGAAACCGGCACCAAATGGCTTGCAGGCAATAGCCCAGCAACAGAATGAGTTTCCCGAAACGCAAATCGCCGATGTCCTCCAACTCCCGGGAAACGCGGGCATTGACATGGTAGCACGTCAGCCCGAAGCGGTTCGCCGCCGCGGAATCCGCCGAGGCTTTGCGGTGGTCCCCGCCAAAACCTTTCAACATCAACTGGACCATGTAACTCTGGCCGTGATGTGGCGGAGGCGTATGGGCAAAGACAAGCAGTTTCATCGATTACAATCCGACCTGACGGGCGACTGCCGCGGAATCAAGGGATCAGCATTAAGCAAAAAACCATAACCGCAGGCGAAAAAAATGAAAGAAATTTCTGCGTCTCAAGGCCCGTAGTTTTACTGAAGCTCACTTAAAACGTGCGTTTTACCCGGGCGTTGCTTACCGTTGCCCGATAAACGATGACTGAGTTCAAAGTGCTGGGAACTCCGCTGTTGATCACTTCCTACAGTGAACTGGCCGCCCGTTGCCAGGAGTGGGCGCGGGGTCCCGGGCGGGTCATTCTCGAATTCGCCAACACCCAGGTGGTGACCATGCTCCGGCACGAGCCGCCGTACCGCGAGGTTATGAGCGAGGTGGATCATTTCATTCCCGATGGCATGCCGCTCGTCTGGTGCCTGAACCGCGCGGGCGCCGGGCTAAAGGACCGGGTTTATGGCCCGACTTTCATGCGCGAGTTCCTTTCCCATGTGCCGCCGCAATTCACACACTACTTGCTGGGAGGCTCCCAGGAATGCGGCGATCGTCTCCGCGACCGTTTTGAGAAAATCAATCCGGGCATCCGATTTGTTGGTTCGTTTCATGGGCGCTGCCTGCCCGAGGGCGTGCTGGAAGGGAGCGCGGAACAGGAAGTCATCGAGGAAATCAACCGGCTGTCGCCCGACTTTATCTGGGTGGGCTTTGGCGCGCCCAAACAGAACATGTGGGTCAAGCGCCATCATGAGCTCATTCGCCGCGGCGTGATCATGACCGTGGGCTTCGCGTTCGACGTGAACGCCGGCACGAAGCCCGATGCCCCGCTCTGGCTGCAACGCCTCGGCTTGACCTGGACCTTTCGCCTCCTCACCGAGCCCAAGCGCCTCGGTCCGCGCTACCTCCGCTGGAATTTTCTCTTCCTTTGGTACTTGCTTTGGGATGGATTCCGGGGGCGCGCGGTCAGTCGAGCGGGCCCCAAAGCCGCCTGATTCACCAGCGCCGCCAAGGCCCGATCACGGCGTGTCCAGGCTCTTCGCCAATTGGTTCAGACGCTGCACCGATTCGTTGATCTGGCGCACGTTGACCAAAACCTGTTCCGGCTGGAGGGCGGCATATTCCCGTATCATGCTCGAGGACAATCCCAAAATCCCATCCAGGGGTCCGGTCATTTCGCGCGAGAGGAGATGCACGATGTTCTGGCGCAATTTTTCCGCTTTCTTGTAAATCTCGCACTGGAGTTCGGCCTGTTTGGCGAGACGCGCGGTCACCGCTTCGAGCAGTTCCTCGGGCGCGAACGGTTTCGTCAGATAATCGTCAGCCCCCGAGGACATTCCGCGCCTCATGTCATTGCGATCCATGGCGGCAGTCAGGAAAATGAACGGGGTCGTGCCAATGACCGGCGATTCGCGGATGGCCGAGAGCGTCCGGTAACCGTCCATCCCCGGCATCCGCACGTCGCAAATGATCAAATCCGGACGCCAATCGAGCGCTACTTGCACTCCGGTCATTCCGTCCTTTGCCTCGCGCGTGTAAAAGCCAAAATAATCCAGAGTCTTGGCGATCACATTCCGGATTTCTTCACTGTCGTCGATGATGAGGACGCTTTGCATAGGTTTAAGCTGAACCCGTACCTCCGCTGGTACCTTAAAGCGTGCCAATCTTCCTTTGTTCCCGAAATTGCTGCCCCAAAGGTATTTACGAGGCTCAACGAGCCTTTTTGAAGGCGGCGACTGCCCAAGGATGGGACGGGAGGAAAGCACCAAGCATTCATCTCCAAACACCAGAAAAGCTCCCAATCTCAAGCTTCAACTCCGAGCCGTACTGCTTTGAAGCTTGGTGCCTGGTGGTTCACTTGCCGTTTCACCAAAAATACCACGCGCCTTTCCCGATGATCCAAAGTCCAAGCAATAAATTGGTGATGGCATGCGCAGTCATGGCGTCGCCCAGACGTTTTTTCCAACACACTAAGCCCTGGTAAATGCACGCGCACAGGATGGCGGCCAGCCATTCATGATGGCTGAAGCCGAAAATCGCGGCGGTCAGGGCGAATGGGATTACCATAAAGGTTCCCAATGGCACCGATTCGAAATCCGGTTTCGCGATATACCGATACAGGAATGAACGATAGAAAACTTCTTCAATCGGCGGGACCACGATGGACGAGCCAGCCAGGCGCACCGCAACAAAAAACCACGCCAGCGCCGATCCCTGGCCGAATTGCGCGTGTGGATTCCAGGGAGCCGCGGCTTTGGCCGGGCTGCACCAGCTGCCCAAGCCGATCGATTTCAGGATGGGATAAAGGTATCGCTGAATCAATTGGTCCAGCGAAGGATAGAATGGATTCAATCCCACCCAGATGGCGAACACCACCACGCCGGCCAGCACCGCCTCCCAACTTATCGCCCAGCGCATCTCCTTCACCGCCGGTCTGAGACTCCAAACCAGCCAAGCGCCGACAACGGTTTTGGCCAGGTAAAGCCAATAGCGCGACGCCTCGCCAAGCCAGCCCTGGCCAAACGTCAAAAGCAGGAAGATGAAGAAGGGCGTTACCCGCGCCAGAGTGGCGGAACTTTGCAAACGTTTCGTCAGTGGATCCACGGGCGAGACGTTAGCCGACAGGTTGCCGACATCGCAATTTCGAACTTCAGCGATTGGATTGTTTTCCCAGGAATCCGGGCCATCTTACTTCGACCGCGCCCGGGCGGCTTGATCGACGGCGACGGCGATGACGATGATGGCGCCGATCACGATGAGTTGGATGTGGTCGTTGATGCCCAGCAGGACACAGCCGTTGCGGAGGAACGCAATCAGAAGTGTGCCGATGATGGTGCCGAGAATGGTCCCGCGCCCCCCGGACAAGCTCGCGCCGCCAATAACCACCGCCGCGATAATATCCAGTTCGAGCGAGATGCCGGCGGTCGGCTGAGCGGAAACGGTGCGGCTGGTGGCGATCATGGCCGCCAAACCGACGAGCAAACCGGCGAGGGTGTAAATGGCGGTCAAGTTGCCGTTGACGTTGACGCCGGCGTGAAAAGCGGCTTCGCGATTGGAGCCAATGGCGTAGGTGTACCGGCCCAACGGAGTGTAGCGGAGGACTAGGACGGCCACGAGGACGATGAGCACGGCGATGAGGATGGAAACCGGCACGCCCGCGAACTGGCCATTGCCGAGATAGCCGTAGTTGGGGACGTTGTAGGGCTGGCCGTCGTTCATCACGTAACCGATTCCGCGGAAAGCGCTCATGGTTCCCAAAGTCACGATGAACGGCGGAAGCTTCAGCCGGGTGATCAAGAGCCCGTTCAACAATCCGGAGCCTGTCCCCACCAGCGTGCCGACCAGCGTGCCCGCCACCATGCCCGAACTCGTCAGGTTGTCGCCGCAAACCCGGAGCATCGTCCAGGCGCCCGCCATGCCCGAAAGGGCGAGCATCGAGCCGACGGAGAGATCGATGCCGCCGGAGATGATGATGCCGGTCATGCCCACGGCGATGATCGTGTTGACGCTGCAACGGCGGAAGACATTGAGGAGGTTGTCGGCGGTAAAAAATGTTTCCGGCCGTTTGATCGAAAGGACAATGAAGATCAACAGCAGGCTGGCAAAGGGCAACAATCGCCGGATGAGTTTGCTCATAGTCAAATCATTCCACCGCCGCCAGGTGCATCACCTCGTTAGGGCTGGTTTGCTTCGTGGCGAGATTGCCGGCCAATCTACCGCGGCGCATGACGAGGATGCGGTCGGCCACGCCGAATAATTCCGGCAACTCCGAGGAAATGAACAGGATTGCCTTGCCTTTGGCGGCGAGGTCGTTCAGCAGCGCATAAATCTCGCGCTTTGCGCCCACGTCGATGCCGCGCGTCGGTTCATCGAAGATCATGAAACGCGACTCGGCCAGCAGCCAGCGGGCGACGAGCAGCTTCTGCTGGTTGCCGCCGGAGAGCGAGCTGGCGGGGGCGTGCGGGGAGGCCCATTTCACGTTCATTTGCGAGCCAACCCGGGCGGCGGTGGCGGCTTCCTTCGCTGGTTGAACGATCAGGTTCATTCCCAACACGCCAAGGTTGGGGAGCGTCACGTTCCAGAAGCAGGGCAGGTTCACACACAATCCGGTGCGCTTGCGGTCTTCGGTCAGCAGGGCGATGCCGTTGGCGATGGCGTCGGCGGGTGATTTGATGTTCAGAGGCGTGCCATCAAGCACGATCTCGCCCGATGTCCGGGGCTGGACGCCGAAAATGGCGCGCGCGATCTCGGTGCGTCCGGAACCCATCAGCCCGGCCAACCCCACGATCTCGCCGCTGCGCACCTCGAAGGAGACGCCGTTGATGCCTTCGTCGGAGGACAGGTCTTTAACTTGCAGGCGCACTCCGCCGATTGCGGCGCTTTTTGCGGGAAAGAATTCGTTGAGTTCCCGGCCGACCATGTGATGAACGATCGAAGCGATGTTGAGCTGGTCCGCCGGAGCGGAGTGAACCACCTTGCCGTCGCGCAAAATGCTGATGTCGTTCGCAAGATCGACCACCTCTTCGAGCCGGTGCGAAATGTAAACAATGGCGAGGCCGCGTTCGCGCAATTGGCGCACGACGGCGAACAAACGCTGCGCCTCCGCCTCGGAAAGCGAGGACGTGGGCTCGTCCATCACGATGATGGAGGATTTGCGCCGGAGGGCCTTGAGCAGTTCGACGATTTGGCAATCACCCGTGGAGAGCTCGGCCACGGTCGCATTCGCATCAATTGTGAAGCCGTATTGCGAGGCGAGTTCGGTCGCCTGGGTGAACATCGCCCGCCGATCGACAGTGAACGGCAGCGCGCCGCGCGGTTCCGCTCCCAGGAAAATGTTTTCGGCCACGGTGAGGTCCTCGGCAAGGTCGAGTTCCTGATAGATCATCGAGATGCCGGCCTTGAGAGCATCGGCCGGGGCGGTGAACTGGCACTCGCGCCCGTTGAGTTCGATGGCGCCGGCATCGGGTTGATGGACGCCGGCGAGGATTTTCATCAAGGTGGATTTGCCCGCGCCGTTTTCGCCGCACAAGGCGTGGACCGTGCCTTTGCGGACGCTGAAAGTGACATCTGAAAGCGCCTGGACGGGACCGAAGCGCTTGGAAATGCCACGCATCCGGAGGAGAATGTCGCCGCCGAGATTAGTGCTCATGCTTCATGCTCCGCTTTCGAACTGTCCGGCCCTCTCGCACGTCGCAGGTTCCGGGCAACGGGCACCGGTCAGGGGTGCCACTTCTTGATGAGCGCCTGATTTCAAAAGTGTCATGGTCGGCTCACCGGCTGCGCTACTGAAGTTTGAGCATGTCCTTGATTTTGGGATCCTCGAGCGAGGCTTTGGTGATGACTTCCACGCCGGTGTCCAGTTTCTTTTCGACCGGCTGGCCTTTGATCTTCGCGACCACGGCTTTGACGCCTTCATAACCCATTTTATAGGGATTCTGGACCACCAGGGCATCAATTTGCCCGGCTTGGAGACCGTTGATGAGCGCTTTTTCAGCGTCGAAGCCGACCATTTTGACCTCGGGGCGTTTCTGGCTTTGCAGCGCCTGGAACGCGCCGACAGCGGTGGAGGCATTGCAGGCAAACAGGCCTTGCAGGTCCGGTTGCTTGGTCAGCAAATCCTCGGTCGCCTGAAGCGCGGTTTCCACGGTATCCTGGCCGTATTTCATATCGACGATCTGAATGCCGGTGAATTCCTTTTTAATGGTGTCGATGAATCCGTTTTCGCGGTCGGTGGTGGAACCGGAGCCGGGAACGTATTTGATAACGACGACCTTGCCTTTGCCATCCAGGATCTTGCCCATGCGCCGCGCGGCAAGCACTCCGCCTTGGTAATTATCGGTGGCGGCGAAGCAAATGTACTTATCCGTATCAATGCCGGAATCAATGATGGCGCAGGGAAGATTGAGGGAGGATAGTTTTTCCACCGAAGGCACCAGTGCCTTGCGATCCAGCGGGGCGAGCACGATGCCATCCACTTTTTGCACGATGAAATCCTCAATAATCTGGATTTGCCGCTCGCGGTCGGTCTCGCGCTCGGGGCCGTTCCAAAGGATTTCGTAGCCCAATTCATCCCCGGCGGCTTTCGCGCCGGCGTGGACGGACTGCCAGTAGATGTGGGTTGTGCCTTTGGGAATGACCGCAATGGAATGCTTCGCGCCACCGGTGCCGGCGGCTTTGCCCGAAGCATCTTCGGATTTGTTGCCACAGCCCGTGGCCAGCGTCAGGCAGGCGGCGATGAGGGAGGCGAGAATCAATGTTTGTTTCATAAAATCAACTCAGGGAACAGCGACTGAAGTATGAGTTTTCGGCAATCGGATGGCAATACGTTCTTTGGCAGTCCGGCCGCCGCGTGGCCCATATAGATGTGTTCGCATCGTTGATTAATAGTTATAAATTACTGCAGGCGAGTCAATGTGTAATTAATGGATTCCAGCCAGAGCAAAGAAAGGGAATTCAGGGTTTTTGCCCGGTTATTGGCTTGTTACCTGCTTCACGACGGCCGTGGTTTAAGACCAACCAATGAATACTCATATTAAAAAACTGATCTACGTCGTTGTGCTGACTGCCAGTCTTGGCTTGATGCCGGCTTTCCGGCTCGGCGCTCAAACCTTCACGACACTGTACAATTTCAGTACACATAACAGTTCATTTCCCCAAACCAACAGCGACGGAGCCTTTCCGACTGCCGGTTTGACTTTGTCTGGAAACACCTTGTATGGCACGGCAGCGGAAGGCGGCAGTTCAGGTAATGGTACTGTGTTCGGCATCAATACGGATGGCTCGGGCTTTACGAACCTGCATACCTTTGCCGGGACTGGTGATGGATCGAGCCCTTACGCCCAAATGGTCTTGGTGGGCAGTACGCTGTATGGCACGGCGTATTATGGCAATGGGTTTGGAGGCAACGGCACGGTGTTTGGGGTGAATATCAATGGCACTGATTTCACGCCCCTGACGACTCTGCCCAGCCCTCAGGGATTGATTTTATCGGGGGACACTCTGTATGGCGCGGCAGGGGATGGCGGCAACTGGAGTTCCGGCAGATTGTTCACTCTCAGTACTGATGGTTCGAGTTTGGCAACTGTATACGCTTTCACGGCAGCGACTCGCGATTCCAATAATTACTATATCAACAGTGACGGCGCCTTTCCCGTCGATCCACCCGTTCTAGCGGGCGATACCTTATACGGGACGGCGGGGAACGGAGGTGCTTGGGGCAACGGCACAGTGTTCAAGGTCAACACGAATGGCACCGGATTTACCGTTCTTCATACTTTCACGGCAGTCTCCGATCCGGCTCAGCATGGTGGGACCAACAGCGATGGGGCCATTCCCGGCGCTGTGATTTTGTTGGGCAACACGCTTTACGGAACGACTCAATCCGGCGGCAGCTCAAGCAACGGCACCATGTTTGCGGTCAATACCGATGGCTCGGGGTTCACGGTCCTGCACGCCTTTTCGGCTACTTCCGGCCCGAATTCCACCAACAGCGATGGGGCTAATCCCGCGCCCGGGTTGACGTTATCGGGAAGTACTCTCTACGGCACGGCGCTCAACGGCGGCAGTTACAGCAATGGCACTGTGTTCGCGGTCAATACCGATGGCTCGGATTTCACGGTGCTGCATAGTTTCACTGCGCGCTCCGGACCGAATTCAACGAACAGCGACGGAAGCTATCCTTATGGAGGATTGATCTTTTCGGACAATACCTTGTATGGGACAGCAGAAATGGGCGGCAGTGGGGGCTCGGGCACGGTGTACAGTCTTACTCTGCCGCCGGTCACCGTGCTGCGCCTGACCATAACTCTGTCCGGAACCAATGTGATTTTGACTTGGCCGGCGAATGCCGCCGGGCTGGCTTTGCAATCCACGCCGAGCCTGGTTCCGCCGGTGGGTTGGACTGGCGTTCCTTCCAATCCGATCGTCGTCAACGGGCTGAACATTGTGACCAATCCCATGTCGGGTGATCAGCAGTTTTACCAGTTAATCCAGCCGGTGATAGGCAATTAGAACGCGGAACACGACCACCCAATATAACTTCCGGCAGTCAGCCATCGCAGACTAATCCATAGGGTTTCAATCGACCGATGAAAACTCGAAACGTGAACGCAACTCGGACAGGGCAGGCGTCGCCTGAAGATGCCGTTCATTAATCCGATCGTGGTCCGGCGTGCCTTGGGCAAAGGTGTTCCGCGAGCGCAAGGTCCCTACCCAAATGCGATGACGCAAACCAATAACAAACCTTTTTCCATCGTCACCCGGTTTGGAGATGTTATAGGTTCTGGACATGTTGTCGGAAAAACCATGGACGCTGGAGGCGATGATCCGCCTGCTGCTGGGGATTTTTGTGTGTGTCTCGGCGGCGATGTTGCTGGCCGGCTTGATGCAGAGTGTGACTGGGAAGAAAGTGGGCGAGGATTCGCCGCTCGCCATGGTCCTGGGGACGCTGATTCTGGACGGATCGATTCTGTTGGCGTTGGGATTTTTCCTTTGGTCGCAAGGTATGAGTTGGCCGCAAGCTTTTGGGTTCCGGAACCGGCCGGGATACGCTCTCGCGCTTGGCTTGGTGACGGCACTCGTTTTCCTACCGGTCGGGTCGATGCTGCAGTATGCATGCCAACTAATCCTCCATTCACTGCGAATCGGGATCAGCGAACAGCAAGCCGTGGAAATATTGCGCAAGACCCAACCGGGCTGGCTCCGGATTTATTTGTCCGTCTTCGCGGTCGTGGTTGCGCCAGTGGCCGAGGAGACACTGTTTCGCGGCATACTTTATCCCACCATCAAGCGGAGTGGGTTCCCCCGCGCTGCGCTGTGGGGAACCGCGCTATTTTTTGCGCTCATCCATCGCAATTTGGCGGATTTCGTACCTTTGACCGTGCTGGCGTTGATGCTGACGTGGCTGTACGAAAGGACGGACAACCTGCTGGCAAGCATCGCCGCGCACGGCACCTTCAACGCAGCCAATGTTATATATTTGTTTGCCAGCGAACATGCGCAGCACGCTCTGCGCTGAGCAGGCAAATCCACAAATCCGTGAACGAATTCGAACTCATCCACCGTTTGACTCGCGCGCTGCCCGGCAATGAATCGCTGGTTACAGGCGCCGGGGATGATTGCGCGGTGATCGATCTGGGGCTGCCTGATCGGTTGGTCTTGTTCAAGGCTGATGCGGTGGTGGAGGGCATCCATTTCACTCCCGAAGCGCCGCCGGAAAAGATTGGCCACAAGGCGCTGGCGCGGTGCCTGAGCGATATCGCGGCGATGGGTGGCGTGCCGAATTCCGCGCTGGTCACGCTGGCGCTACCGCGCCATTTTGATTCCGGCCGCATCGAGACAATTTATGCGGGGATGAGCGCGCTGGCGCGGCGGTATGAGGTGGCCATTGCGGGCGGCGAAACGGTTCTCAATCCGGAGCGCCTGCTCATTTCGGTGGCGCTGCTCGGCACCGTGGCGCGAGACCGGTGCATCTTGCGCGCGGGCGCGCGGGCGGGCGACGCTATTTTTGTGACGGGCGAATTGGGCGGATCGCTCGCGGGAAGGCATTTGGAGTTTGAACCGCGGGTGGCCGAGGGACGGTGGCTCGCGGAACATTTTTCCATCCACGCAATGATTGATTTGAGCGACGGTTTGGCCGGCGACTTGCGCCATTTGCTGAAGGCCGGCCACGTCGGCGCCGAATTGCTCGCCTCAGCGATCCCGATCAGCCGTAGTGCGCGGGTCGCATCGAAGGCCGAAACTTCCGCCAAGCCGCCGTTGCTCGCTGCGCTGACGGATGGGGAGGATTTCGAGCTTTTGTTCACTGTGGCCAGCCGCGATGCCGTGCCGTTGCTCGATGCGTGGAAAAAGCAGTTTCCAAAGTTAAAGCTCAGTTGCATCGGCAAGGTGACCGCAGGCGAGGGGGTAACCATTCGAGACAAGCAAGGTGTCCGGCCTTTGACGGCGCATGGCTACGTTCATTTCTCATAGCCCGGAGGAAACCGTCGCTCTCGGTGAAGCCTGGGGCCGCGCCGCGACCAGCGGTCTGGTCATCGGGCTTTCGGGTGACCTGGGCGCCGGGAAAACGCAACTGGCCAAGGGGATCGCCCGCGGTTTGGGCGTGCCCGGCCGTGTTCATTCACCGACGTTCACGCTGGTCAACGAATACTCCGGCGGGCGGCTGCCGCTGTTTCATGTGGACCTTTATCGATTGGAGACGCCCGAACAAATTATCGCGGCGGGTTTGGAAGGGTATTTTTATCCAGCCGGGGTTTCGGTCATTGAATGGGCCGAACGATGGCCGGGAGATTTCAAATCGCAAGTTTCAAATTCGAAATTCAAATGTCGGAGCGTGCGAATCGAAGCCGTCAGCGAAACCGAGCGGCGCATCACCTATGAAGATTTTGGCGATTGAATTTTCATCCGAGCAACGGAGCGTGGCCGTTCTGGTGGATGGGCGGGTTTTGGGGGTTGCGACGGAATCCTCCACCCGCGCCACGCCTGCCATCGGGCTGGCTGGCCGGGCATTGACCGAAGCCGGATTGGAGCGGGAAGAAATCGAGTGCCTGGCCATCGGGTTGGGGCCTGGCTCTTACACAGGGATTCGTTCCGCCATTGCGCTGGCGCAGGGTTGGCAATTGGCTTCCAGTCCAAACGGCGTGAAATTACTCGGTCTCAGCAGCGCTGCTTGTCTCGCGGAGGAAGCGCAGGCCCGTGGTTGGTTCGGAGCCGTGAACGTGATTATCGACGCGCAACGGAACGAATTCTACCTGGCCGGCTATGAAGTAGGCCCGGGCGGTTGCAAGGAGGTTCAACCACTCAAGCTGGCCGGGTTCGAAGAGGCGCGGGCACGGTCCGCTGCGGGGGCGATGATGGTGGGCCCGGAAGCGAACCGCTGGTTCGAGGCGGGCAGGAAGCTTTTTCCCGGCGCGGCGATGCTGGGCAGTCTCGCCGTCGGGTGTCCGGATTTCGTCAGCGGGGAGAAACTCGAGCCCATTTATTTGCGGGAGACGAATTTTGTCAAAGCCGCAAAGCCTCAGCGCGGCACAGACGCGAGCGGAGCGCATGAAAAAAAGTGAGGCTTCCGCCGCTTTCGCAAGATTCTTCTTTGCCTCCTCTATTTATCCTTCTTGTCTTCCGTGCGGCTCCGCCCGCCTGGTTCGACGTGGACGAGCACGTCCCGCACGGCGGGCAGAGCCCGGCGGACTTTGTCCTTCACTTCATGGGCAATGGCGTGACCTTGTTGGACGCTCATGGCCGGGTCCACCTCGGCGTGCATGTCCACCCAGTATCGATGGCCGCTCTTGCGGACGATGCACTTTTCAATGGCCTGGACGCCGTCCACGGAAGCAGCGGCGCGGCGAATCTTCTCCACGATTTCCGGGCTGGGAGCGGCGTCCATCAATTCGTTCAACGCAGGCCGCAAGAGCCGCCAGCCATTCCAGGCGATGATGACCGCCGCCACGACGGCGGCGACGTCGTCGGCTACTGCATAGCTCTTGCCGCCCAGAAGCGAAATGGTGATGCCGATGGCCGCCGCAAGTGAAGTAATCGCATCACTGCGGTGATGCCAGGCGTCGGCATGAACGGCGGTGCTCTGAACGGACCTGGCTTCTTGAACTACGAAGCGAAACAACAATTCCTTGACGACGATCACGACCAGCAAAACGAGCAGGGTGAACGCGCGCGGAGCAGGCCGTTCCGGCGCGAGAATCTGCCGGACGGAACTGACCACGATACCGCCGGCTGCGAGCAACAGCATGGTGGAAACGATGGCCGAGGCAATCGGTTCGGCTTTGCCATGGCCATAGGGATGCTCCTCATCCGCCGGTTCCTCGGCGACCACCAGCGCGCGCCACACGACGATGGAACTGAAGATGTCCGCCAGGGACTCGACCGCGTCGGCAATCAAGGCATGAGAACGCCCGAGAATGCCGGCAGCAAGTTTGCCCGCCGCCAGCACAGCGTTGACCACCATGCCCAGCAGCGTCGCTCGCAAACTGCGCGTGAGACGGTTCATGTCACCCCGCAAAAAATGCACCAAAGATTCAAAAAGGACAGGCAATTCTCATTTCGTTTTATTTGTTGTGTGCAATGTTGCTTTGGATGACCGATGCCGGGAGAACCGCCCAGCCGGGCGCAGCTCGGCACTGTGCTTACCCGGAAAGGCAGGGACATCGCGCTGCGATGTCCCCGCCCGCGTTCCAGCGGGCGGAACGCGCCGCCGAAGCCGGGCGATTCGGATCGTTCGTTCCGTCGCCTGACGCTGCGCTCGGCGACGGGGAC
>JAJPHR010000100.1 GCA_021325145.1 Verrucomicrobiota bacterium
ATTCTTTGGGTTTACGTTTCATCGGTCTGAGGAACCATTACTTCTCTCATCCTACCCACACAGATCAATATCGCCAGCTTTTAAGAACAGTGCGTGGATGCGCCCGGTGAGGCCTCAGTCTTGGATGGAAATAGCCTGTACCGAAGTGCGCCCGGAACGGGCGCACTCCGCTATCACTGAGGCATGGCCATCCAGGTAATACCTGAAAACCTGCTTCGGTAGGCGCGTCGCCCCCGCCACTGGAAAGTTTCCGCGAGGCAAGCCGTGCGCGCCAAAGCCGAGCAGAGGACTGCCCGCCCTATCGAGACACTTTCCAAGCAGAGTACCAGTTCCGGCCGCGCGTTTATTGTCCCGTATCAATACCGACGAGATGTACCCTAGCCTTTCTTCTTACAATCTCTGAAGTTTGTACTGTTTGCTCTTGCGTTTTCATTGAAACAGCAGAAGTTATTTGTGAACCACCCAAGCACCCATGGAGCAAGCTACCAGCTTGCAGACGGGTAGTATGATGGAGAACTTGCCATCGCAGCCGATTAAGCTCGCAAGCGGCCGACTCGCGGACGATGTCGCCAGCCTGGGGCTCATGGACAAATCGGAGGAGTTGCTTAAGACCCTCTCTTTGTTGAGCACCATCCTCGAATCCACCGCCGATGGCTTGTTGGTGGTCGATCTTACGGGAAAGGTGGTGACTTATAATCGCAAATTCGCCGACATGTGGAAAATTCCCCCGGCCCTGCTGGCCACCAAGGATGATGCCACCTTGTTGAATTATGTCCTGGAACAATTGACTGACCCCGACTGCTTTCTCCAGCGCGTGCGGGAATTGATGAGTCAGCCCGAAGCGGAGAGCAAGGATGAGTTAAGGTTTAAAGACGGCAGCATTGTGGAACGCTATTCCCAGCCGCACCGCATAGGCGATCAAATCGTGGGACGGGTCTGGAGTTTTCGCGATGTTACCCAACGCAAGCGCGCGGAGATGGAACTCAAACGCTGGAACCGCGAGCTCGAACAGCGCGTCCAGGAACGGACCGCGGAATTGGAAGCTTTCTGTTATTCCGTTTCCCACGATTTGCGCGGACCGATCCGGAGCATCGCCTCTTTCTCCCAAATGTTGAAGGAGGACTGCGAAGCGGAGCTCAATCAGGATGGCCGGGAGATGCTGCAAATCGTGATCGATTCCGCCAGGCGGATGGACCAGCTGCTGTTCGGCCTGCTGGCTTTGTCCCGCCTGGTGCGCACCGAAATGCAACAGTGCACCGTCAACCTGAGCGCCATCGTCGAAGCCATCGCGGCGGATTTTCGCAGTTCCGACCCGCAACGCGCCGTGGAATTTGTCATCGCGCCAAACCTGGTCGCCTGGGGAGACGAACGCATGCTGCGGGTGGCGCTGGAAAACCTGCTGAACAACGCCTGGAAATTCACGCAGAGATGCCCGCAAAGCCGAATCGAGTTTGGCATGGAATTGACCGAGGGTCATCGGGCCTATTTTGTCCGTGACAACGGCGTCGGTTTTGACATGGCTTATGTCGGCAAGGTCTTTGGGGTTTTTGAACGACTGCATTCTGAGACCGACTTCCCGGGCACCGGCATCGGTCTGGCCATCGTCCAGCGGGTCATTGCGCGGCACGGGGGAACCATCTGGGCCAAGGCGGTGGTGAACGAGGGCGCTACGTTCTATTTTACGCTCGAATAGGAACGGGTATGGAAAAGGGACGCAGCCCGGACACACACGCGCCGGGAAACCCTGGGATTGCTTGCTCAGCTTCCTAATTTGTTCGCTTATCAGGTGTGACGCACTTAAATTTCCCTTGAGAGGAACTATGGCTGGCAAATGGGTATTGATCACGGGCGCGTCCCAGGGAATCGGGTACGAACTGACCCGGTTGTTCGCGCAGGATGGCTATGATCTGGTGCTGGTGGCGCGTGATCGCGAGCGGCTGGCCCAGGTGTCGGATGAACTCAAGACACGGCATCGGGTGAACGTGAAAGTGCTCGCCAAGGACCTCGCCGTACCGGGTGCGTCGCGGGAGATCTTCGAGGATCTGAGCCGCGAGCAGGTTCCGGTTTCCATTCTGGTGAACAATGCCGGGTTTGGCTTTCAGGGACCGTTCGTCGCTCACGAGCTTCAGCGGGAACTCGATTTGATCCAGGTGAACGTGACGGCGCTCGTGGAACTCAGCCGGCTTTTTCTGCCGCCGATGCTCGCGCGGCGCGAAGGCCGCATTCTGAATGTGGCCTCAACAGCCGCGTTCCAGCCCGGACCGTTCATGGCCCTGTATTATGCGAGCAAGGCCTTCGTGTACTCCTTCTCCTGCGCGCTGGCGGAGGAAGTGAGCGGGAGCGGCGTGACGGTAACTGCGCTTTGCCCCGGTCTTACCCGCTCGCAATTCCATGCGCGTGCCGGATTGAAACGCCCCGGCGGCATCCTAATGATGGAAGCGGATAAAGTGGCCCGCATCGGTTATCGCGCCCTGATGCGCGGCAAGCCCATCGTCATTGCCGGCGTGTTGAACAAACTGGCCTCCGCCGGCGCGAAAGCCGCGCCGACCAGGCTGGCCGCCCGCGTCGCCCGCAAGTTTAATGAACCGTGACCGGAGCGCAAAGCTCCTGCTCTGCGTGAACCTGAATGGTAGGTCAGGTTTGAGTATCGAAGGCGTCCCGGTATTTCGAAAGGGGCGCTGCACGCCGCTCTCCAAGACGCTGGCGCATGGATCGGGTGCCTGGGAGAATTCAGCGATGGCTGGCTCCGGCGCGGTGTCAGGCACGCTGGTCATTCCAGGACCTGGCCATGAACCGCCCTTTCCCACCGGACAAGACATGCATGGCTCGTTGAACATTTCGAGCCTGGGCCTCGGATGATTTTAGATTGGAAAAATAACGTAAGATCTCCTTTTGACGGCTTGGAATGAGTTTATTCCAATTTTGTTTGGCACGAGCATTTCCATCCAGTGCCTTGCGAAACCAGGATGGCATGGGGTGAATTGGTCCGCCCTTGTAGGCGTCATCGAACTGCACTTCCACAGTGACGAGGTCGTTCACTTTTGTGCCGGATGCTTTGCGGACATCGCCATGCAGGTAGAGGTAAAAGGTGCCATCGCCAATCGGCATCAAGTTGATATGCCACGGCTGGTCGGGCTTGCCGTTCACCCGGACGCACACTGGAAGCGGCTTGCGCCAGCCCTTTTTGAGCCGCGCAGCGCGCCGGGCGCTTACCAGCACGTAGGGATTGATATTGTTGATTTGAATCGTTGCGCGAAAGCGCAGGGTGGTGCTCATCGCGGCGGAGTGGTGGTTTGTTGCAGCCGGCTGGTTATGCGTCCGCTTCGTCGGGTGGTTCAAAAGGCACGGCCACAAACTTTCCGAACCAGCCACGGCGTTCAAACGCTGAGCCAACGGGAGCATCCAGCAGCGCAATGATCCCGGGGTCATAATTCGCTATCGTGTTCACATCGTAGATCGCGGTATGGCCAGCATCTTCCAGGTAGGCTTCACTCTCCTGCCCGGAAAAGAACCGCCATCCGCTATCCTCGGGAAAGTCCGGTTTCTCACGATACATATAGCCGACTTTCTGTCCGTCGACCGTGATCATATCCGTGGCGAAGCACCCACCGTGTCCTTCAGCCAGCGGCTTGATCTCACTTCCAGGAATCTTGAATTGCTTCTCAGGCATGACGGCAAGAGCTTCAGGCACAACCGCGACATGGTCCGACCGCGTTCACTCCCGTGATTTTATTGGCCATGTCAGTCAAATGAATATCCGCCGAAAAATAGCTCATCTGGTTGCCCGTCCTTGTAGGCAATGATGTAAACGCCCTGACCGCGCTCCATGCCTTCAAATAGTTCGCCGCTCTGCTCGATCATCTCATGCGTCGGCTGCTCGGTGCCAAATAGCCGTTCCAGTTCTTCGGGGGGAAGCGGGGCAACCGCACAAAAGTCAGGCTGCTCTGAAACGTGATCGAGATCGAGAATGGACCGCGTGCCATCAGCGTCCGACGCTTCGAGCGCCTCCTGGATCGAATCGTGCCGGGCTCCAGGTGATGGAGAATCAGGGCCAATCGGAAACGAGAGGTGCCGCATCACGGGATTATATCTGCCCGCCTGGAACTCTTGGTCCCGCAGTTCCTGGAGAGCTGCATCGACATCGGCGTTGTACTTCACGAAGTAATAATAAGGTTCAGCTCCCATATCTTTGTTTCTGCCCAATTGGTGGCGAATAAGCCGAGCAAACATCAAGTCATAACATTCCACTCTCTCAAAAACCCACGCACCACCGCCGCCGTGATGCACAATGACCAGAACCCCTCTCAGTAATGCGTTTGAATGTCATAAACGTATGGCGCCGCCTGACACTTATTGTACCGCTTCACTTGCATCTAAGCGGATGCGCGGAAGCGCGGCAAGTTTTTTGCGCCTCACTGCGTCAAGGATTCTTGCAATGTTTTGAGGAGCTGGTGGTTGGGCCGAAATGGGGTGCGGCGCGGACCTCCCGGTGTGCTTCCAATGTTCGAGCAGAGCTGGAGTTCGGCGCTCCGTCCCGGATGCGGGGAGCGAAATCGACGACGAGGACGAGGACGAGAACGATTAGGGGCTGCGGAACACCCCCACTTGCCAATTCTCACTGCGCGTCGTAACTGAATTACCATGGACCAAGCAGGCGTGATTGGCGGGACCCGGCATGGAAATCAGCACCATAGGCCGGCCGCGTAATGTGGGTTGGCTGCGCGCGGCGGCGTTGATTTACGGCGACTGGGGGACGAGCAAGGCCTATGTCATCGGGCTGGCGCTTTATTCCATTGGTTTCGCGGCGCTGCCGCATTTGCTGGCGGTTTGCGCGGTGACCGGGTTGGTGGGGGTCAATTATATCTGGATCTGCAAGCACTTCCCGAACGGCGGCGGCGTCTATACGGCGGCGGGATTGCATTCGCGGCACCTGGCGATGATCGGCGGCCTGCTGTTGCTCGCAGATTTCATCGTGACCGCGTCGCTGAGTTGCCTGGACGCGTTTCATTACCTGGGCTTCGGCCACGACGACGCCAAAAAATGGGCGATCACGGCAATCTTCCTGATCGGCGCGGTGAATTTCTTCGGCCCGAGGCATTCCGGCGGTTTGGCGGTGGTGCTGGCGGTGCCCACGGTGGTTACGGTTGTGGCGTTGATTGCGGGCGGAGCGCCGCATCTGAGCCAGTTTCATGCCGTGCCGCCGAGCGGCGGATTGCTCCACAATTGGGTCGCGTTCGTGGGAATGATTCTAGCGTTGTCCGGCGTGGAAGCGGCGGCGAGCAACACCGGGGTGCTGCGGCTGGATTCTGGCTCGACCCCGGAACATCCCTCGGTGCATCGCACGGCGCGCCGCGCCATTCTCGTGGTGATGATCGAGGTGGTGCTGGGAACGGGCTTCCTCAGCGTGCTGGCCATGTGCCTGCCGAACGAGGCGGTGCGGCATGAAAATGATTTGCTGCGCTACATGGGGGAAACGTTCCTGGGCGCGCGCTTTGGGTTGGTGGTGGGATTTGTGTTCGGCGTGCTGTTGCTTTCGGCGGTGAACACGGCCATTACTGGAATGGTGTCGCTGCTGTACGTGATGGCGCGCGACCGGGAGCTGCCCGAGGGTTTTGATCAACTCAACGGCTTTGGCGTGCCCTGGATTGCGTTGCTGATCGCGACAGTTTTGCCGGTGATCGTCCTGAATGTGGATGATTCGGTGGCTGGACTGGCTTCGCTGTATGCCATCGGTGTCGTGGGAGCGATCGTCATCAACATTGGCTCGTGCGCGTTCGCAAAGAATCTCGGTTTGTCGCGCTACGAACGGATCGTCATGTCGGGCACGTTTGTCCTGCTGAGCGCGATTTGGATTACGATTGCGCTGACCAAGATGCATGCGCTGGTGTTCGTGCTGGTGGTTTTGGCGGTGGGTTTGGGCGTCCGCGAATTCGCGGTGCATCGGCGGAGGCTGGTTCCCGCGCCCGCTCCCGCTGGTCCGGCACCGCCCCCGGAGACCAGCCGACGCCAGGCGCCGTTCCTGGGCGAGAACATTCTGGTGGCCGTGCGCGGCTGGACGCCCGCGTTGGAATTTGCGCTGGAGGAGAGCCGGTTGCGCGAGGCGGAGCTTTATATTTTGTATATTCGCGAAGTCGCCATCCAAATCAACCGGCCCGTGGATTGGCGCGACGACGAAACCGCCCGCTCACTGTTCAGTCGCGTCCTCGCCGAAGGCCGCGATGGCAAACTCCACCCGCTTTTCAGCAGCAGCGATTCACCAGCGGACACCATCATCGATATTGCGGCCACGTTTGGAGTGGACACGGTGGTCCTGGGCGGCAGCCGTCGCGCAGCTCCGGTCAATCTGATCCGAGGAAACGTCGTGGCCAAGGTCGCGGCGAACCTGCCCGAGTCGATGCACCTGATTGTGATCGGGTAGGGAAAGGACGCGGATTCGCAGGCTTGGGAAACCGAAATTATTGCGGCGCTGCGGGCGCGGGAGCGCCGGCGGGAGATTCAAGCGAGGGCACGTTGGTCATACGATGCTGCCCACCCGGATGGTTCGAAGGAGAGTAATCGTCGCCCTTTTTCATTCCGTGCGGCTTCATGAGTTCGTCGAACTTTTTCTGCTGATCCGGGTTAAGCTCGTCGCGGATCTGCGCGTGGACCTGCTGGAGTTCCCGATTCATTTGGGGAGCGATCGGTTTCCAAAGCGCTTTCGTCCGTTCCTGGCTGTCGGCGATGATCTTCTCGATGCGGCCATGTTGCTCGGGGCTGAGGTCGAGGTCACGATCCATGCGGCGAACCAGTTCGCGATTTCGAAGCTGCCAGGGGGTCATAGCCGGCATCTGCGGAGGACGTTGCTTGGGGTTCGCGGCGGCGACGCTGGGGGTGGGGCTGGTGCTCACGTTGGTGCGGACGGCGTAGGTAACCAGCAAGCCGCCCGTTACCACACCCGCGCCAAAAATCACCAGGGTGGCCAGGATAACCTTCCAGGAGTTCACTCGGATTCGGCGGCTGCGTCGGCGGTGGGATTGCCCGCAGCGGCTAGCAGTGTGGTTTCGACGTCCTGCGAGAGGTTGTCGGGATGGCTGGCGGCGGGGAGGAAAAAGGTGCCGGCGCCGAGCAGTAAAGCGGCGATGACGCACAATGCGGCAGCACGTGAAAGGCCATGCGCCCAAAGTCCCCAGACGTCCACCGGATGGCGCGGCAACAAGGCCATGATCCGCTTTTCAAAGGCGTACGGCACATTGTCACCGGGCGGGTTGGTCCGTGCGGCAGCAATCAGTTTTTTCTCGAGTCCCGAAAGATTCATAGGGCCTTCAATGACTTAGACGCCGGATGGCGCGCCGGGGTTACATATACTTGTCCTTGGCCAGTTTGGCGAGACACTTTTTCATCTCCGCCCGGGCGCGAAATGCCCGTACTTTGACCAGGGGAACGGACCAGCCGGTTAATTGCGCGATCTCCTTGACTGAGCGGTCTTCGATCTCGAGCAAGGTTATAACCAGGCGGGCGGGCGGGGAAAGTTGTTCGAGCACCCGCTCCACCAGTTGGCGGGCGGCGGCGGCGGTTTCCCCAGCCTCCTCCGGATGCGTGACGAACCGCTCCAGCCAGTCCTCCTCGGGCTCCGTCAATTCCGAGAACGACATCTCGCGGTTGCGTTGGTGTGCCCGGAGGAAATCGTAGCATGTGCGCACGGTAAGCCGCATCAGCCAGTGCTCGAACGGAGCGTCCCCGCGAAAACTCGCCAGCTTCTGGAAGGATTTCAACCAAACCTCCTGAACGATGTCCTCCACCTCGCTCTCGCGGCGGGCGTAACGGCGCGCGGTGGCAAACACCCGCGGCGAATACTTGGCTACCAGCGGCTCGAAGCTGGCTGCGTCGCCATTCAATACCGCGGCAATCATTTCCGCGTCCGTCGGTTCCATCGGTGCGCGGAGTATGCCATACGAACGGCGGAATCAAATCCGAAATCACCCGACCCCGCGTCAGGTCTTAATCCTCGCTTGGCACTGTTATGCATTCTTCTTATACTCCCGGGGTGATCGGGTTTCTGAGATTCGTGGGCATTGCCAACGCGGCGGTTTGGTTTGGGGCGGCCGTCTTCTTCACGTTCGGCGCGGGACCCGCGATTTTTTCCCCGGAAGTACAAAAGCTTTTTGGCGAGGCATGGTATCGGTATTATTCCGGCGGCGTGGCGCTGGCCGTATTGAAGCGTTATTTCATACTGCAGGATGTTTGCGGGATCATCGCGTTACTGCACCTTTGGGCGGAGTGGTTGTACCTGGGCCGAAAGGCCAGTCGGATCACGCTGGCGGTGCTGGTGGTGCTCTTCACTTTGGGACTGCTCGGCGGCTTTTGGTTGCAGCCCAAAATGCGCACCCTGCGCCAGACAATTTATTTCGGCGCGACTGCGGAACAGAAGGACGAGGCCGCGCGTGCTTTCCGCCATTGGCACATCATTTCGCAGACCGCCAACCTCTTCATCATCATCGGTTTGGGGGTGTATCTCACCCGGATTACCCGCCCCCCCGAGGCGGGCCGATACACCTCCCTTTTTACCAAATTCCGGAGTTGACAAATCCTGATTGTGGCGAAGCTTATAAAAGCGGATCGCCTGACGTTTAGGAAGTCCGTTAAAAAATGTATGATTTCGAATGACCGCCCGTCTTACGGTAATCGTTCCTACGGGTCTTTCCCTCCGAAACCGCCCGTAAACGAGGAAACCTTGAAGACGGACAAAATCCAGATCGAGCGCAAGACGTTCGTCTTTACGCTCAAGGAAAATCCCCGGGGTCGTTTTCTCCGCATTACCGAAGATGTGGGCGGACGCCGGGATACCATCATTATTCCTGCTCCCGGCTTGGAGGATTTCAAGCGGCTCCTGGATGACATGGTGAAAGCCTCCGGCGAAGTCCAGCCCAAGGACGAAAAACCCGAAGGTTAAGCGCCTGGACGATTTTTTGGCTGGATTTCCAGGGTCACGGAATATTCGCTGTACCCCATCGCCCGCCAAAAGGCCATCGCGGGTGCGTTGTGCCAAAGCGCGCTGACGGTCAAACGCTTGTCTCCCGGCCAGATTTGTGTGAACAGGATGTTCATCGCCTGCCGGCCCAAGCCGCATCGGCGCCGCTCGCGCGCCACGAAAAATTGCCGCAAATAAATCTGCGTCAGTTCCTCCTGGTACAGCGCGTAGGCAATCACACCGCGTTCGTCCTCGAAGATGATGCCGCTGTAGGTCGTCGCCAGCCAGTGCCGCATTCGCTCCACCAATTCGAGCACGGTCATGGGGTTGGAATGCCCCTCGTCCTCAATGAGCTGCTGGTTTAAGCGCGCCAGCAGCAGCACATCCTGCGCCTTGGCCTTGCGATAGTTCAAGAAGCCGGTTTCGTCTTGGTCCGGGCTTTCGCGCGCGGCTTGCGAGGCGGTTTCACCGGTGACGGCTCGTCGCCGGTGACACGCGGCGCATCGCCCCATAGTCCTTCGAGATCATATCTTTCCCGCACATCCGCCCGCATCACGTGCACGATCACATCGAAATAATCCAGCACCACCCAGGCTGTCTGCAACGTGCCATCCACCGCGCGCGGCCGCAACTGGTGCTCGGCGCGCAATTTGTCGGTGATTTCGTCAGTGATTGCCCGCAGATGCGGCTCGCTCGTGCCCGACGCCACGACGAAATAATCCGTTACGGACGAAAGTTCCCGCACGTCCAGCACCACGATGTTTTCCGCCTTCCTGTTGTCCGCCAGTTCGCGGCAGACCAAAGCCAATTGTTTTGAATCCATCTAAGCAAAGCATTGCCCCAGCCAGCCCTTTGCGCAATAAGATTTGCGAACTCCGAGCCCGGCTGGCGCAACTCAATATTTTTCATGCCGGGAACGCAGGAACATCGCGGTGCGATGCCGGTTATTCGTTCCATCGCCTGACGCTGTCAATGGTGACAAGCCGCCGCAATCCGTACTTTGCCCGCAATAAAAGTCAGTATTTCCCTGACTTGTTTCGCCTCTGCGAAAAATTGCAGTATAAGGCTTGGTATCGTTGATGATGAATTGACGCCAACAACAGGTTTATGGAATGATGGACATGACGATGGATTCAGGAAAAAAAATGGGCCCGAAGGGTGGTGAATGGAATTTGCTTCTCCAAAAAGGAACCGCTTGTTACTTTCACCCTCAAGGACATAGATTGGAGTTGACCTTCCAATGAAAACGGTGCTCGTTCTGGCGCAACATCCGGAAATGGCCGAGACAATTCGGGCGGGGCTGAATTCTGAGGCTTACCGGGTCATTCACCGGCTCAATCTCGAGGATGCCGAACCGCTGCTGCACTACGGGTTCCTTACCGCCTGCGTTGTGGATGTCGAATTTACGAACGTCCAGGGCATGTGGATGATCGAGAAACTGCGCAAGCTCGTGCCCAACTGTCCGGTGGTGGTTTACACCGCGTCCAAGGGCTGGGAATGGGAGGAGGAAGCGTACCTCAAAGGCGTGGCGCACGTGCTTGCCAAGCCGGTTCGTCCGCGTCTGCTCAGCTCACTACTCGAGAAACTCATTGGCCGGGCGCCGGTTGCCACTGCGGTGCGAACCGCGACTGGGGTTCCACCATCGTTTTCCAGGCCGGCGGAAGTATTGCTCGCAGGTTCGGCGGTGCCGCAGAATGTTTTCCAGGCGCTTGAGGTTCTCCGGCATTTCTCGGCCATCCTCACCCATTCGCTGGACTCCGAAGCGATGCTCAAGAAATTCCTGCTCTTGTTGCGCGAGACGGTGGGTGTCAACCGCGCGGCAATTTTCCTCCGCGAACCTGTCGCCGCCTTCGGCGGCCTGGCGGGCGCCCAGGAGAGCCGGCATTTGCGCAAGGGCTGCGCCATCGGCTTGCCCTCGGGATTGCTCGAACACTTCGAACTGTCTTTTGAGTCGGGCATTGGCGGGCACCTGTTCCGTTCCGGGCGGATTCTCCGGCGCTACAGCGAGGAAGCCAGAATGGACACGGAGATCCAGCAGGAGTTTGAATTGCTGGGCACGCAGGTCGCCGTTCCCATCCTTGATCGTGAAACCCTGGTCGGCGTGGCTGTTTTCGACGGACGGGTCACCGGCGAACCGCTGGTAAACCAGGAACTGGAGCTGATTTTCCATTTGCTCGAAGAACTGGGCCTCGCCATCAAGAACATTTGGCTGCACAACCAACTCGCGGCCAATCACGAGATGATGGCCGATACCTTCCGCCATCTCAGCACCGCCTGTGTGGTGGTCAGCCGGGATTTGGTGGTGTTGCACGCCAACAAGGCCGCCCGCGGCTACTTTGGCAAGGCTGCCGGACGCGGCGCCGAATTGGAGTTCGGCGACCTGCCCCAGACACTCGGCAGCAAGGTATTTCAGGTGCTCAAAACCGGCACCGCCATTCCTGCCTTCAAGTATCGGCCTGAGGAACCGCCCAACGCGGTTTACAACGTCAGCGTCGTCCCTTTCCAAAAACACGATTCCGTCCTCCCCGCCTCGGCCTTGCTGATGGTGGAAGACCTCACCCAATCCGAACAACTGCGCAGCCTCGAAATTGAGGCCGCCAATCTGCGCCTCGTCAACACGATTGCGGACCGTTTGACGCATGAAATCGGAAATGCGCTGGTCCCGCTTTCCACGCACCAGCAATTGCTCAAGGAGCGTTACAAAGATCCCGAGTTCCGGTCCTCGCTTGAAGTGGCGCTGGGCGACGGCATCAAGCGGATTTCGCGCCTGATCAGCCAAATGCGTTTCCTTGCCCGCGATTCCGCGGTTTCCGTAGAGGCTTTCCCAATGGAAACCTTGATCCAGGAAGCCTATCAGGAAGCCCAAAAATATCAGCCGACGAAGGTTCCCAAGCTGGATTACGAAAATGGAATTCACCCGATTATTCTGACTGGTGATCGTGCCGCCTTGAAGCATGCGCTGTCCGAGGTCATGCTCAACGCCCTTCAGGCCAATCCGTCCGATCCCAAGATCGCCGTGCGGGCCCACGCCGACACCGGCACCAATGGAATCCACGACGTGCACATCGAAATTCAGGACAATGGCGCCGGGTTTTCCCCCGATCCCCGGCAAAAGATTCCCACGCCATTCTTTACCACTCGCAACGTTGGTTTGGGGCTCGGTTTGACTGTTAGTCGCAAGATCATCGAGACCCATCATGGAAAGCTCGAAATCGTAACTCCCCAAACCGGCCATCCCGGCGTCGTGCGTATTACCCTTCCGATGGCGGCAGGCGAGGGCGGCTAAGCCCAAGGGGAAACACCCAGCTCGAAATCAAACACCCGAACATTACCTGGTAGGGATGGCGCGCTGCGCCGTCCCCGTCGCCGAGCGCAGCGTCAGGCGACGGAACGAACGATCCGAATCGCCCGGCTTCGGCGGCGCGTTCCGCCCGCTGGAA
>JAJPHR010000037.1 GCA_021325145.1 Verrucomicrobiota bacterium
CAGACCGTCAACGCCGGCAGTGATGTCACGTTGACTGTGGGAGTGTCGGGCAGCCAGCCTCTCAGCTATCAATGGCAGAAGTGGGGACGCAACCTTTCCGGGGCAACCGCCAGTGCCCTCTTTGTGCCCAGGACCCAACCGATCAATACTGGCAAATACTCCGTCATTGTGACCAACACCGCCGGCGTGGTCACCAGCGCCGTGGCGGTGTTGACGGTCACGCCCGCTCCGCCGCCTGCTCTAACCGGCGTCATCCAGGGCAGCAAAACCAACAAGCAATTTATCCTTTCCTTCCCTGCCAACCCCGGCCAGGCCTACGTGGTCCAGTACACCGGCAAGCTGGAAACCCACATCTGGACCACGTTAACCAACGTCACCGCCACCGGAACGACCGTGACCTGCTCCGATTCCGTCACCGATTGGCCGCGCCGCTTTTACCGCGTGCTCGTGGCCTCGGTGCTCCCCGAGCAGGTCCGGTTGACTGGCGCGCTCGCCGGTCCCCAATTCGTGCTCGCCTTCAACTCCACCTCCGGCAAAACCTACACGATCGAATACGAAGATCTCCCCGGTTCATGGTCAGTGCTGACCAATATCACCGCCGGTGCCACCAATGTAAGCTTCACCAACCCGGTGATCGGCCCCAAGCGCCTATTCCGCGTCAGCGCCCCGCCGGACTAAATAAACTCATTGATCAGGTTCTCCAGGAATTCCTGGCGTCCACTCGCATTGCGCGCGGCGTCTCCTTCCTTGAGCATGTACGTTTCGAGTTCATTGAACCCCGCCCGTCCCGATTCAATTTCCGCTCCAATGCCCGAATCCCACGACGCATAACGCTGCTTCACGAATTCCGCCAGGCGCCCGTCTTTGCGAATGGCGGCCGCAATCTTCAATCCGCGCGCAAAGGCATCCATTCCGCCGATGTGCGCGTGGAAAAGATCGATCGGCTCAAAACTTTCGCGCCGCACCTTGGCGTCAAAATTGACCCCGCCCGTGCTGAGTCCCCCGTACTTGAGCAGCGCCAGCATCGTATGCGTGGTGAGATAAATGCTCGTGGGAAACTGGTCCGTGTCCCAGCCCAGCAATTCATCGCCCGTGTTGGCATCGATCGATCCCAACGCCCCGGCCGCCCCGGCGACTTCCATCTCATGCTGCATCGTGTGCCCGGCCAGCGTGGCATGGTTGGTTTCCAGGTTGAGTTTGAAATGCGGCAACAAATCGTATTCGCGCAAAAAATTCAGGCAGGCGGCGGCGTCCGAATCGTATTGATGCTTCGTCGGCTCTTTGGGCTTGGGCTCGATGTAAAACTGGCCCTGAAACCCGATTTGTTTCTTGTAGTCCACCGCCAGATGGAGAAACCGCGCCAGGTGGTCCAGCTCGCGTTTCATGTCCGTGTTTAACAGAGTCGAATAACCTTCGCGCCCGCCCCAGAAAGTGTACCCCGCGCCGCCGAGTTCATGCGTGACCTCCAGGGCCTTCTTCACCTGGGCCGCCGCGAACGCAAACACATCCGCATTGCAACTGGTCGCCGCGCCATGTGCAAAACGCGGATTCGAAAACAGGTTGGCCGTGCCCCAAAGCAGCCTGATCCCGGTGCGCTTTTGCTCCTCCTTCAGCACCCTGACGACCGCGTCCAGGTTTCGGTTCGATTCGCGGAGATTGCCGCCCTCCGGTGCAACGTCGCGGTCATGGAACGCGTAGAACGGCGCGCCCAGTTTCTCCATGAACTCAAACGCCACGCGCGCCCGCCGCTGCGCATTCGGCACAGAATTGCTCCCGTCATCCCACGGACGCAGCGCCGTCCCGACGCCGAACGGGTCCGAACCCGCGCCGCGGAACGTATGCCAATAAACCACCGAGAAGCGCAGATGGTCCCGCATGGTCTTGTTCTCCACGCGCTGTGCCGGATTGTAATGCTTGAAGGCCAGCGGATTTTTCGATTTCGGACCTTCGTATTTGATTCCTGAGATGTTCTTAAACGCAGTTGCCATGATTAATTGGTTTTATCGGTTTAAATCAACCGATTGAAACGACCTCGCTATAAGACTGTCAGCCGTCGCCGCCTGCAATCAAAATGTCGTGATCACATGGCCGCAGCTCCATTGAAATCTTCGTAGGAAAATCCATCTGAACCAGATCTTGCTCCGCAAGCTCTCAAACAAACTCATCCCATCGTGCTCGTCCTCGTCGTCGTCCTCGATCTTTCTTCCCAGCGAACACTAATCGAGCACGACGACCAGAAGAACGCGCCTCCACGCAATCAGGCGTGTTTGTGTTCAGTGCCGCCACTGTTTCGCCGGAACCTCAGGCGACAGCAACTCGTTCTTCAAATCCTCGCGCGAACCAATGAAAACCGAGCGCACCAATCCCGGCGGAGTCGGCGTGGTCCAGTCGAGCGGGAAATCGTCCAGCCACGGTTGCGTGCGCGGAATGTATGCGTGAGCAAAATGTTTGCGCAACTCAGCCAACACCCACGGACGCGTCGGGCGGCAGCCCTTGCCGGAAACGGCCTGCGTCGGGTTCTCCGGGTCCTCGTCGCACAAGTTCACGTTCAAATCAGAGCCGTAGGAAACACACGTTTCCATCAACAGCATTCCCCGACACCGTTTCGCCATGAACTCGATGGCCTCGGCCGGGTTGTTCACGTGGTAAAGCAGGCCGTAGCAATACACGATGTCGAACTTTTCATCACCGGGCAGTTGCGGTTTCTCCATGTCCAATTCCCGCACCGTCAAATTGGGATAGCGCTCCCGCAAAACAGCCAGATTTTCCGCGCGCCCTTCCGTGACGGTCACCCGGCAGCCGCGATCAATGAAGAAATGCGTGTGATCCCCCGCGCCCGCGCCGACCTCCAGTACGGTCTTGCCTTCAATCGGCAACCCCAGGCTGGCGAGATGCTCCTGGCGTCGCGCGTTATGCCGCAGGCAGGCATACGAATGAAACGTCTCCAACGGCGCCGGATGGGCCGGCGGCGGTTCCGTCTTGAACTTCGAGATCCGGTAGCCCGTCGATTCAATGAACTTGTTGAACGTCTTTCGGCTGAATGTGTGTCGGAACATGGCGTTTAGTTGCCCGGCAATACGCGCCAGGCTCCGGCGAAGATGCCGGAACTGCACCCCATTTCGCAAGCTCTCAAACAAACCATCCCATCGTGCTCGTCGTCGGTAGGGCGCGTCACTCCGTGCGTGCCGATGGCGGGCAGAGGACTGCCTGCCCTACCGGGATAAGTTCTAAACCACCCATGGCCTCGGCATCCACGCGTACCCAGGCCCATCGGTCCGGACGTGCCCAAGCCCAGGGAACGGCATGTGATAACCCAGCAACAGCGTGCGGTCCGCGCTGGCTTGTTTGAACAGCTTGCGGCGGGTGTCAATCGCCTGGCTGGGATTTGTATCGTAAGTCATGGTCCATTCCGGATGCGGAAATTGCAGCGCGTGCAGATGCACCGCGTCCCCGATCACCAGCAGCTTTTCCTCCCCGCTGCTGACCAGGAAATAGCAATGGCCCGGCGTATGCCCGGGCGACGCGATCAACTCAACTTCCGGCGATACCCGTCCCGGCTCCTTCAATTCAAAACTCCCCTTCACCGCGCCCAGGACTTTTTGAATCCCGCTCAAACTCTGCGCTTTCATTTCCGGCGTTATCCGCACTCCCGAAAGGTCGGGCGCGCTGGCCGTCCAAAATTCCACCTCCTTGCGCGCGGCCACGATCCGCGCGGAACTGAACACCGGTTCATTGTTCTCATTCACCAAACCGCCGATGTGGTCGCTGTGGGCATGGGTCACGAAAATGGTTTTCACGTCTCCGGGCCGGATTCCGAGCCTGGCCAGGCCGCGCAGGAAATGTCCCATCGCCGGGCCGAACGCGTGCCCCGCGCCCGAATCGAACAGCATGACCCCCGACTTCCCTTTCACGACCAGCACATTGAGGCTGAGCGCGGCCCGGCTCGGCGGAAGAAAGTTGCGCTTCAACAACTCCTCGATCTCCTCCGGTTTGGCTTCCGGGGCAAACATGGGCTGGACGCTCGGCAGCCCCAGGAAACCATCATGCACGACGAAAGCGTCCAGATCGCCCAATCGAAACTGAAGAATCTCGGGATCCGCGGGATTATCCGCCGCCGCCGCCGTCTTCGCGTCCGGCGCAGGATCGGGATCCGCCGCCGCCCGGCGGGAGCCCAAGCCAAATGCGAGCAATGACAAGCCGGTTAATCCAGTGCGTTGAACGAAGGTTCTGCGATCGATATTCATGGTAGTGTACAAGTTTTTAGCTCGGATCGGCTGGCGGAGATTCTAGCCGCATTCGCCGAAAGAATCAACCGGAGCGAAGGGCCTGTGTCGGTAGAGCGCGTCACTCCGTGCGCGCCGACGGCGATAGAGGACTGCCCGCCCTGCCAAGATCAGGTTCTAACGTAATATTCTTCGCCGAAACGAAACCTCCGATGCTTAAACGGCGTTCAACTCCGCAGCGACTTGAAAAAAATCGTCGTCGCGCACGGCCTCCCATCCGGCCACAACGCGTAATTCGGAATCTCCCCGCAACGCTCCCAGCCTTGCCGCGCATATAAACGCTCCGCATCGCTGCCCGTGACCGTATCGAGCACCAGCAGCGTCCTGCCGGCGGCGAGAGCGCTCCGCTCGGCGGCGGCCAGCAAAGCCGTCGCCACTCCCCGCCGGCGCGCCCGTCGATGCACCAGCATCTTCGCGACATCCCCGCGATGCGGCTGATTCTCCGGCACATTCAAAATCACCTGCGCCGTGCCGACAATCGTTCCCGCTTCGTCTTCAGCCACGATTACGATCCGCTCCCCGCGCGCCAAACTCGCGGCCACGCCCCGCCAGAACGCCTCCGCCTTCGCTCGCGTCATCGGAAACATGAAACTGACCGACGCGCCGCCCTCCACGCAATCGATCAACACATCACTCAACCCCTGTATTTCGCGCTCACCCATGGTCTGCAAACATCGAATCTGAATACCACTGGGCAGTTTCATTTCATTTCCTGAATGCACACACGCGAACGCTTGATTGCGACGGTCACACAGTTGGCACGTTGCAGCCGACCCGCACTTCGCTGCGGCCCTTCAATCTTTGGGACTGGCCATTGGTCATCGATTGGGCCCTGGACATTCCGACGCTCCGCGCCGGCTACGTCCATAGTTGCCGATCCAGCGTACGGAACTGAATAGCCTCGGACACATGCTCACTCGCCAGGTTTTCGCTTCCGGCCAGATCCGCGATTGTGCGGGCCACTTTCAGAATGCGGTCATACGCGCGGGCGCTCAGGTGCATGTCGGCCATTGCGAATTTCAGCAGTTCAACCGTTGCCTCATCAATCGCGCAATACGCCTTCAATTCGCGCGCGCCCATGCGGGCGTTGCATTTGACCTTGGGTTTCCCGGCGAAACGTTTTTGCTGCCGTTCGCGCGCCGCGATAACCCGCTCGCGAATCTGCGCGGAGGTTTCGCCCGTGCGCTCCGAACTGATCTCGCGGAACTTGACCTGCGGCACTTCGATGTGCAAATCAATGCGATCGAGCAGCGGGCCGGAGATGCGGCCCAGATAATTTTGGATTTCGCGCGGCGAACTGCGCGATTCGTGCGGCATCTTCCCATCGGGGCTTGGATTCATCGCCGCCACCAGCATGAACTCGGAAGGAAAGGTCACGGTCCCCGCCGCCCGCGAAATGGTGACGCGGCCTTCCTCGACCGGCTGGCGCATCGTTTCGAGCACGCTGCGCTTAAACTCAGGTAATTCATCCAGAAACAGCACACCATGATGCGCGAGCGAAATTTCGCCTGGCGTCGGATTGATGTTTCCACCCAACAAACCGGCATCAGAGGCGGTGTGATGTGGGGAACGGAAAGGCCGTTGCGTCACCAGCGCCTGACCGGGCCTGAGCAGGCCGACGATGCTATGAATTTTCGTCGTCTCGAGCGCCTCTTCCAGCGTCAACGGCGGCAGGATCGTCGCCAGCCGCTTGGCCAGCATCGATTTGCCCGTGCCCGGCGGGCCGATGAGCAGCACGTTGTGCCCGCCCGCGGCGGCAATTTCCAGCGCGCGCTTCACCGATTCCTGCCCTTTGACCTCGGCGAAATCCATCTCTTCATCATGTGGGTGCGAAAACATTTCGCGGACGTCCACCTTCGTCGGCGAAATCTTGATCTCGCCTTCCAGAAAACTCGCCGCTTCGCGCAGGTTTTGCACCGGGATGACCCGCAAGCCCGCCACCACGGCCGCTTCGGCTGCATTTTCCGCCGGAACCAGGACGCCGACCTTGCCATCGGCGCGCGCCCGAAGCGCCACCGGCAAAATCCCCTTCACCCGGCGAACCGCGCCATCCAATGCGAGCTCCCCCACGATCACGAAATTGTCCAATTGATCCGTCTCGATCTGCTCGCTGGCCGCGAGCATCCCGATCGCAATCGGCAAATCGAAGCTCGGCCCCTCCTTCTTCACATCCGCCGGGGCGAGATTGATCGTGGTGCGGCCAAACGTGAACTTGAAACCGGAATTCGTGAGCGCGGTAACGACGCGGTCCCGCGACTCCTTCACCGCCGCATCCGGCAGCCCCACCACGACGAGCAAAGTATCCCCCCAGCCCGCGTTGACCTCGACCTCAACCGGGTAAGCCTCAATGCCGTTCACGGCCGCCGAACAGACCTTGGCTAACATGGCCAAATTTATCCCCGATTCGGACGCCCACCGCAAGCCGTGGTTTTGGCCGTGGTAAAATCAAACCAAATCGCCAAATGTTTCAAAGGAGTTCCTTTCGACGAATGTCAAACCGTTAAAGGTCCGGCGCACGGCCGGGCATTTGAAACGCGCTCGCCGGTAGTTTAGAGTTGTAAACACCACGCTCTCCGTGCTGCGTTCAGCGCCGCTAACTGCGAGGCAACGAATATCGGCTACGGAGTGCCAAGTGAAACCTGCGTTGATTCGCTGGATTTGTGGAAGCCGAAGGCCGAGTTGAAGCTTTTGTTCCAGGAAGCCGAACCGCTGAAGGTGCCCTGCGCCTGCCCGGTGTAAATTCCATGGAAAACAATCTTCTGACCCTGCCTGGTCACTTCGATGGTAAACTCGCCGGTTTGGTTTTTCCCCGCTCCTGAAAAGCTGTCCCGGCTGTTCTCCTTGAGCTCGAGCGCTTCGCAATGAAGCTGCGCGGCAAGATGGTTTCGAATGCGATCCATGCCGGCAGTGGCGGAGGTTTCGTGGACATGGACGCAACCGGATGAAACCAGGAGCGGCAACAGAACCAGGAATCTCAAGGCGCGCATGATGAGGCTTGACTACATCGGACCTTGAGTTCGTGCAAGGACATTCAGGATTTGCTCCTGGGGCTTGAACTTGGGAGCTTTTCGGGTGTTTGGAGCTTGGTGGCTGGTGTTTTCACAGATCATGCAATGAACGCGGGCTGACCTTGTAATACTTTTTGAATTGACGCGTGAGATTTCCCTGCTGCCTGAAACCCGCTGTAAAAGCAGCTTCCTTGACCAGCCTGCCTGTTGCCAGAAGCTGGCGTACGATGTTCAAGCGGTTGGAAGTCATCCAGAAGTGAGGCGAATGGCCAAACTTGGCGCGGAAATATCGCCGCAATTGCCGCTCCGTCACGCCGGCTTGTTCTGCCAAAATCCCAACGCGATACCCGGCGCGTTCCGAGCGATCTCTCCAATCGGTAATCTGGTCCAGTCGGCTGCTCATGATTCTCGAGGCATTATTGATTCCTTAATTAATACGTAACGAACGGGCTCAATCTTTCAAAAATCTTCCCGTTCTCGCCTTTTGTTTCCAACCGCCTCGCTATTAAAAGCTTCCGGGCCCTTTGAAAACCACATCGCCAAATCCTCGCAGCACTCGGAAGTTCGGCCGGGCGAATTGCGCCATCCGGGATTGACGAGGAACGATTGAACCGCGACAAATTGAATCAATGAAAGACACGTTGAAGACGATTCCTGGTTCCATCACCGCTCCGCAAGGATTCCTTGCCTCGGGTGTTTTTTGCGACATCAAGCGGCTCGGCACCGGCAAAGGTTCGAACAAGGGAAAGAAGCGCGACCTGGCGCTGATTCTTTCCGAAGTGCCCGCCACCGTGGCCGGCCTGTTCACTACGAGCCAGGTGTGCGCCGCGCCGGTCAAAGTCAGTCTGCCGCGCGCCCGCAAAGGCCGGGCTCAAGCCATCGTGGTCAACTCCGGCAACGCCAACGCCTGCACCGGCGCGCAGGGCCTGCGCGATGCCCGCGAAATGGCTGCCATCGCCGCCCGGATTTTTCGTTTGCCCGCCGAGTCTGTGCTCGTGGCCTCGACCGGACGCATCGGGGTTCCCTTGCCAATGCCCAATGTCAAACGGGGCATTCAGGCCGCCGCGGGTTTGTTGAACACTTTTCCTGAAAGCGCGCAGCATGCCGCCGAAGCCATCATGACCAGCGACACGCGCCCGAAAGAAATTGCGGTGGAGTTCGAGTTGGATGGGCGGGTGGTCCGCATCGGCGGCATCTGCAAGGGTGCGGGCATGATCCAGCCGGGCATGAGCCCGACCGGCGCTCGTCCGGCGAGCGCGCCCCGGCAAGGCTTGCACGCCACCATGCTCTGCTTTCTCACCACGGACGCCGCCATTGATTCGAAGGCGTTAAAAGCCGCGCTCGCCGAAGCGGTCGCGAACAGCTTCAATCGCATCACGGTGGATGGAGACATGAGCACGAACGACACGGTGATTTTGCTCGCCAACGGCCTGGCGGAAAATCCGCGGATGGTCGCAAACGCTGGGAAGGGTTCAAAAGCGCACTTGGCAATATTCCAAACGGCCCTGAACCACGTCTGCCTGGAACTGGCCAAAATGATCGTGCGCGACGGCGAAGGAGCCACCCGCTTCGTAACCGTTCACTTGAGCGGCGCGAAATCGTTTGCCGACGCAGATGCGGCCGCGCGCGCCGTGGCCAACAGTTCGCTCGTGAAGACCAGTTGGTTTGGAGGCGATCCGAATTGGGGCAGGATTTTGGGCGCGCTCGGCTATTCCGCCGCTGAGATCGTGGAGGAAAAGATCGATGTCGCGTACAGCGCGCCCGGCAGTTCGAAACTGCTTTACGCATTGAAACGAGGCCAGCCAACCGGGACTTTCTTCGACTCGCTTTGCAAAATGGCCGCCCAGAAAGAGTTTGATCTGCACATCAACCTGAACCTTGGGAAGGCCAAAGCGGTGATTTACGCCAGCGATTTGACCGAGGAATATGTTGAATTCAACAAAGGAGACGTCAGCGATCCAGCTTCGCTGGGAGGATGATCCGTTGATACCGGCGAGCTTGTTCGTAAAAAGTGGAAATCTTATCCGACCTCATCCCCATCAGGCGCTTGGCCGGCCAGCAAGAAGGTTTTGACCAATTCGCCCTCGCCGCAAACTGTAAAGGCGGAAAATCTCTTGAACCATTTTCCAGCCGGAACCTCGGGTTCGGTGTCCAGCCAATGTGCCAGCAGCATAAGCTGTTCGTGGGAAATGCTTCTTTGACGCACTCGCGTCAGGAGATGGACAAGCAGCCGCTCGGGAGGTTTTCGCGGCGGATTTTAGGCATCGGCTTGCCGGCCGTAGAAGCCAAGCACAATCTCCGCCTGCAAACGGTCCGCTTCGACAGGATCTTTCGCCTCCGCCATTTGCTTTGCCAATTCACCCAACTCCGCAGGGGTGAGCGGGCGGGCTTCCCCAGCTTTTCGGACAAAATCGATGACCCGATTCTGTTCCGCACGAGGCAGCCGCTTGATCTCTTCGATAATTTCCACCGCTGTCATGTCGCAAGTGTACGCGACGGAGTGTTCTGATGCAAGTCGAAGGGGAGGAACCGCTTGGGAAGACTTGGGACGGCGAATAACCGCCTAGGGGAGCAAATCAATGTCGGTTCCCGCGCACACTTCTCTGTTACACACTATTTTTCTCATTCGGTGCAGGCAAAGGAGGCAACTGGCTCACTTCTCCGCCGCCGCTTCGACGGCTTCGCGGATCGTTTGCTTGAACTTATCGACGCCTTCGTCGAACGCGGCGGCGATTGGCAGCACGGGGGTTTTGCGAATCTTGCGTTTGAACTGCTTCAGGTTCGCCTCGGCGGCGGGTTCGTCCATTTTGTTGGCCACGACGAGGCGCGGCTTTTCCAACATGGCCGGGTCGTATAGCTCCAGTTCCTTGAGCACTTGTTTGTAATCGTCCCAGGGAAGGCGGGCGTCGGTGCCGGCCATGTCGAGCAGGATGACGAGAACCTTGCAGCGTTTGATGTGGCGCAAAAAAGCGTGTCCGAGTCCGACGTTGTTATGCGCGCCTTCGATCAAACCGGGCACGTCGCACACCGTGAGACGGTGGTAATCCGGATATTCCACGATGCCGATTTGCGGATGCAGCGTGGTGAAAGGATACGGCGCGATCTTTGGCCGGGCGTGCGAGATGGCGGTGAGCAGGGTGGATTTCCCCGCGTTGGGATAACCCACCAAACCGACCTCGGCGATCAACCGCAGTTCCAACAGATACTCGCCCTCTTCGCCGGGTTCACCGGGCTGCGCGAAGCGCGGTGTTTGGCGGCGCGCGGTGGCGAAGTTGCGATTGCCCAGGCCGCCGCGTCCGCCTTTGCAAAGCACAAACTGCTGGCCGTGTTCGGTGAGATCGGCCACGAGTTCCGCACCCTCCATGGACGGCGCGCTGCCGGACTTTTCTTCAGGTTCGGCGCTCAAATCAATTTCCATCGCCCGCTCGGTCCCGGAATGGCGGATCAACGGCCGTTTGGTCGTGCTAAGAATCGGACGCGCGGGCGCAGGTGATTCTTCTTCGTCTGCCTCCGGCAAAGTGGCCGTGGGCAGTTTCCAAACCAGCGTGCCGCAAGGAACTTTGACAAGCAGATCCTGCCCCGCGTGACCGTCCATGCCTTTACCCATGCCGGCCTCGCCAACCTGGGCAATCAAGCGCGGCACATAATACTGCGCGATGAGATTGTTGAGATCGTGATCGGCTTGCAGGATGACGCTGCCGCCGCGCCCGCCGTTGCCGCCGCTGGGACCGCCCTTGGTGATGTAGGCCTCGCGATGAAACGCGACGCAGCCTTTGCCGCCGTGTCCGGCACGGGCGTATACTTTGATTTGATCGATGAACATGTCAGATGCGCCGCCTCAACCACGGTCTGCCAAAAGCACTGTCGCGGCAAATGGAAAATGGCCCAATAAAAAAGGCGAGGCTGAAAGCCTCGCCCGACGATTTGCGAAAGCCGTCTAATTGTTCGAATTGACCACGCCACTGCCATTGCCGTTCCCGCTCACCGGAGCGGCGGCGGCGACGATGTTGACGCGCTTGCTGCCTTTGTCGAAATGAACTTTGCCGTCCACGAGGGCGAACAGCGTCCAATCGCGGCCAGTGCCGACATTCGCACCGGCGGAGAACTTGGTGCCACGCTGGCGGACCAGAATACTGCCGGCGGTGACGAACTCGCCGCCGTAACGTTTCACGCCCAGGCGCTTGCTCGCGCTATCACGGCCATTCCTAACGCTTCCTTGACCTTTCTTGTGTGCCATAAACTAAGCCTTGATTTCCTTTATTTTGACAACGGTTAACTCCTGACGATGGCCCACAGTTCGATGATATCCCTTGCGGCGTTTCATCTTGAACGCGATTTTCTTTTCACCGCGCTTGTGCTCCACGACGTCGGCGACCACGCTGGCCGCGGCCACAGTGGGAGAACCCACAGTGAGCTGCCCATCTTTATTGACCAGTAGGACCCGGTCAAAAGTGAACGGCTGCCCGGCTTCCACGTCCAGGCGCTCGATTTCCAGCGTATCGCCCGCGGCGACACGATATTGCTTACTACCAGTTTCCAATACGGCGTACATAATAAAATCTATCCCTTCAAAAGGGACGGATAACTAAGCAAACCATGACGAGGGTGTCAACCCCTCATTTTTCGCCTAATCTGCTTTTTCAGCATACAACATACCGCATTCCACCCCATTTGCCAGTGGCCCCCGGCGAACCCGTATGCCAACCAAAAAACGACACTAGATACTGATAATAAACAGCTTACAACCTATTTAAGGCCCGGGTCTCCTGGCCCCCTCACCACCCTGGGCCGGCAAACTGCGAAAAATAGGGTCGTCCATTGCGCCAACCCGAGGCAATCGCATCGAAGCATCAGAGCGAAGGCGGATCCTAGTCGTCGTCCCCGACCCGAAAGTAGGGCCGACCCGGCGCCCTGCCGCCTGAAGGCGGGACTCCATGCTTTACTCCCTTCGAAGCCGGGCACGAGGACGATTGAACGCGGAAAGGTCAGTGCTCAAAAACTCAGTATCCGGAACAGATTGCTTTCCTCATCCGTCCAGAGCCCGATTCGAGGTGAATAATTGCCGCGCGCCCCCGTGGCCTCGGCGATCCCCGGCAGGTTCAGGAATTCTTTGTTGTTCGAAAGCAACACCCAATCCGATTCGTACACACAGCCGGATTCAGCATCGATGTCATTCCCTTCCAGCGCGTCATCCTCGATCAACGCAGCTTTCAGGCCCAGGTGATCGGCCAACCGCATGACGACCGGTTCGAGCCGAAGGTAACGATTGGAGATGTGGACGGCGATCACGCCATCGGGCTTGAGATGGCGCAAATAAACCTGAAAGGCTTCGCAAGTCAGGAGGTGCACGGGAATTGCGTCGCTGCTGAAGGCGTCCAGTGCGAGGATGTCGAACCGCTGGACTGGTTCGCGTTCGAGTGAAAGGCGGGCGTCCCCGGGAATGATGTCAATCTTCGCCGCGCTGTCAGCTAAAAATGAAAATCGGGTTTCCGCCAGCCGCCGCACTGCCGGGTTGATTTCGTAAATGCGAAAGTAATCGCCAGCCTTGCCGTAGGCCGCCAGGGTGCCCGCCCCAAGACCGACCAGTCCGACCGTACGGTTGCTCTGGCGCGGAAAAAATCTCAGCGCGCGGCCGATGCCGCTGTTGCTGGTGTAGTAACTCGTGGGGAGACGGCGCTTGTCTGCGGCAATAAATTGCAGGCCGTGCGTGGTATCGCCGTGTTCCAGTGTGAAGTGCCGGTATTCCGGATCGTCCGCGCCGGAATCGACGACTTTGAGGACGCCATAAAAATTGCGCGAGATTTCGACCGCATTCAGCAGGCTCGCATGCGCGTCACGGTAGAAGCCCCAGCCGAGGCCCGTGAGCAAGATCAGGATCAGCGCCCACGCCCAGCTTGGGCGGCCCCGATGCAGCCGGCTCCGGACATCCACGAAGAGCAAGGCGGCGATCAACAACGCAACGGCGGACAAGCCGGCGTGCAGCTCGAAATAATTCTTGAAAATCAACGGCGCCAGCACTGCCACGAAAACTCCCCCGAACGCGCCGCCTGCCGAAATCATGAGGTAATAACCGGTGAGTCGTTCGGCCGGGGGCCGCAAGCGATAGACTTCGCCATGACAAACCATGCAACAAACGAACAGCGCCATCAGATGGATGACGATTTCTGTGGACCTGGGGCAGGCTTCGCCTTTCTGCAACAACCATGCAACTGGACGGAGCCAATGTTGAGTGGGCGCCGGAAGACTGTTGCCCAACATCAGCCAAAGCACCGCGGCAAGCGCGAGCACGAACGCGGGCAGCCACAAAGGACGCCAATACCATCGCTCGTTGTCGAAACTAATGATGAACGACAGCAGGTACAAGCCCAGCGGCAGCACCCACAGAAAAGGAATCACCGCGATGTCCTGGCAGATTTTGTTCGTCACCGCGAGCAACAGCACCGAACTGCATGCGGGCAAGGCGAACCACCACCAACGCCGGCTGTTGCTCTCCACGTTTGACTCATAGCAGCCGACGTGAGGAGTCTCTGGACTTTCTTTTAGAGAAGTTGGAGTCTCTTGACGTCGGCTGCTGCCATCTTTTGAATCCACTCCGGCTCGATTCCAAACAATCGCGCCGCACCAGGCGGCCAGCGCCGCGAATACACCAAGCCCGATTGACCACCAACCGGCTTGGGCACGGCGGGCCAGATTCGGCTCGATGAGGACCGGGTAGGCCGCCAGCGCAAGCAGCGAACCCGCGTTCGACAAGGCATAGAGCCGAAAAGGCGGCACGCCCGGGCAGGCACGGCTGAACCACGCTTGCAGCAAAGGCCCGGTGGCCGACAGCACCAGGTAAGGCAACCCGAGGCACGCGAAGAGCAACAGCAGGATGCGCGCGGCTGGTGAATTGCCGTCCAAAGGTTTCCAATGATCGCCGGGCGTGATGGGCAAACATAACAGCGCCCCGGCGAGCAGCAGCAGGTGCAGGCATACTTGCGGGCGCGCCGCCAGCTTGCGAATGCTCAGGTGAGCATAGGCATAGCCGCCGAGCAGGAGCACCTGGAAAAAAAGCATGCAGGTTGTCCACACGGCCGGACCGCCACCAAACCACGGCAGGATGAATCGGGCCATCACCAGTTGCACCAGGAACAGCAGAAACGCCCCCGTGAAAATTGCCAGGCCGAATGGAAGCATGCTTCGGCGGGATGCTAATGGCTGGTCCGCGCCCTAGCAATGGCGAATCAGGATGCGGGTTTGGTGAGAACAGCACACCGCACCGTCCCTGCCTTCCGAGTAAGAACAGAGTTGAGCTGCGCTCTAAATAATCGCAAATCCGCACTTTTACGGAATTTGTTTTCCGTACTAAACGGCGAAGCCATCCCAGGCCGCCTATGCCATAATTTGACGGATTCATCGAGTCTGAATCAATGCCGAGCGGACCGGACAATCTGCGGCGCTCGCGCTGTAGCCTGCAAATTGGATGAACCGGCGTTGGGTCGAATCATGGCAAACGCCGACAGAACAAAAATCGTTTGAATACTGGCACTTATTCGCGGCCTGCTTTGGCCGCAATTGGGCTTCTGCTAATCTCCTTCCTGGTTGCTGCTGGCAACGCCGGAGCAGCGAGCTGTTTTGCGCCTCCAAGCGGGTTGGTCGATTGGTGGCCCGGTGATGGGAATGCGACGGACATCGTGGGCACCAACAACGGCGTGCTCCAGACCGGGGCGATCGCCAGCGCGCCGGGTTTCGACGGCACGGCTTTTAGTTTCGATGGCCTCAGCGGGTTCGTTCAGTTTCCGGACGCGCCGGCATTTCATCCTGCCGTTTTTACGGTCGAGGCCTGGGTGAATTTCAGGTCCCTGGATTCATCAGGCAACGGCGCGCCGGCGGGCCAGCAATACATCGTCTTCAAACAAAACACCCGGAATGACAATTTCGAAGGCATCAACCTTTCCAAGGGGCGCGGCACCGGAGACTTTTTTATCTTTGGCGTCAGTTCCGCCTCCGGCCAAGCGGCGGAGTTGCACTCCTCCACGTTGGTGGTTACCGGGGCCTGGTACCATGTGGCGGGGGTGCGCACCTCGAATTCCATACAGCTTTACATCAACGGCCAGTTACAGGCCCAAACCAACGTCAGCTTCCCGCAGGATTACGGCACGCTCCCGCTTTTCTTCGGCACCTCGGGCCAATCTTTTTGGGATCGCAAGCTCAACGGATGGCTCGACGAAGTCTCACTCTACAACCGGGCTCTTTCCTCGAATGAAATCGCGTCGATCTACGCCGCCGGGGCCGCTGGCAAATGCAAAGCCATAGCCGTCGCAACACAGCCCCAAAGCCAGACCGTACCGCCGGGCGCGACTGTCAGTTTCAATGCCGGCATCTCCGGCACTCTGCCCATCGTTTACCAATGGCAGCGAAACGGAACGAACCTGAATGACGCCGGGAATATTTCCGGCAGTGCTTCGAATGTGCTGACGTTGACGAACGTTCAAACCAACAATTCGGCCGGCTATTCGCTTATTGCCACAAACATTTCCGGTTCGGTCACCAGCGCCGTCGCAACGTTGACGGTCGATCCCACGCTCGTCGCTCCGACCATCACCAATCAACCCGCCAGCCAATCGGTTTCGGCCGGAACGAACGTGGTTTTCACCGTGGGCGCAACCGGCGGCGGCAACGCGCTCGGATACCAATGGCTGTTGAACGGCGTGGGCCTGAGCGATGGCGGTCAATTCAGCGGCACCGCGACTCCCACGTTGTTGATCACTTACGTCCTGCCCGCCAACGCGGGGAACTACTCGGTGGTGGTGACTAATTTTATTGGGTCGGTCACCAGTGCCGTTGCCACGTTGACCGTGAGTGCCCCGACTGGTTGCCTGCCGATGCCGTCGGGTCTGGTGGGTTGGTGGCCCGGAGATTTTGGCGGCCAGGATGTCATCGGAACCAACAACGGCACTCTCCAGGGCGGAGCGACCAGCGGCGCGCCGGGAGTGGTGGGCGGAGCTTTCCACATGGATGGCACGAATGGGTATGTGCAAATCAACAACGCGCCGGAACTCAACCAGAGCGTGCTCACGGTGGAATGCTGGGTGCGCTTCGATCAATTGGACACGCCGGGCACCTCGACGGTGGGCGCGCAATATATCGTTTTCAAGCAAAACACCCGCAGCGGCAACTTTGAAGGCATCAACTTGTCCAAACATCGTTACGGCTACGACCTGATCGTGTGGGAGGCCAGTTCCGCGTCCGGACAAGCCACCGAACTGCGGTCAACCACTGCCATCACCAGCAATGTCTGGTACCACCTGGCCGGCGTGCGGGGAAGCAACTTCATGGAGCTGTACGTCAATGGCCGCCTGGAGGTCCATACGAACATTAATTATCCCCAGGATTACGCGGCCCTGCCGCTTTATTTCGGCACCTCAAACGAAGCCTACTGGGATCATAAACTTTCGGGATCGATCGACGAAGTCTCGCTCTACAACCGGCCCCTGACCTCGAATGAGATCGCCGCCCTTTACCTGGCCGGCAGCGCGGGCAAATGCAAGGGACCCGCCATCACCGCGCAGCCAACGGGCGGGCTGCTTTATTGGGGCGGAAATACCACGCTTAACTCCGGCGCCTCCGGTGTGAATCCCCTCGCCTTGCAGTGGCTGAAGAACAACGTGCCCGTACCGGGGGCGACGAACGCCTCATTGCCGCTGACGAACATCCAATTAACCGGTGCGGGGAGTTACAGTTTGATGGCCAGCAACGCTTATGGAATCGCGGCCAGCAGCCCGGCTTCCATCAGCGTCAAGCTGGCCGACGTTTCCTGGGCTCGCTCGACGGCGGGCAATCAGCCAGGTTTTGGATTGAACATCGGCGGCCTCTCCAACCAGACCTACGGCATTCAATATTCACCTGATCTCGGACGATCCAACAATTGGTTTGGGTTGACCAACCTCACACTCACCTCGACAAGCAACCTTTGGATCGACCCGCAACCGCCGACGCAACCAAAGCGCTACTATCGCGTCGTGCCAGGGCCAATTTCCATCCCGTAAGAGCCGCCACGCTGATCCGCCTCGAACGTTCTCCGGCCCGTACGCAAACAGAGACATCGCGCTACGATGTCCCTGCTGGTAAAACAAAATACGTCTGTGCCGCCTCAGCTCTTCTTCGCTTCACGCTTGGCTTCCCAATCCCGCTCGACCGGGTTGCCGTTGCGCTCCATTTCCGTTTTTCCCTTGATCGTATCGTCGGTGATCTTCCCGTGATATTTGATCGTCATTTTCCCATTCTGGGTTTCACGACTGACGTTGAATGAAACCTCGTCGCCATTAACCTTGCCCTCTTCGATGTCGGTTGAACTAACTTCGCCGCCACGTCCGGGAGCCATGACTTTGCCCGTCACTTTATCACCCTCGACTTTCAACTTGAGGGTATTGGTGCGATCCGGCCCGCCATTGCGGCCAGGGATTGTCCACACCCAGGTGCCGGTGGGGTCCGCTTTTTTGTCTTCGGCTCGGGTTTGAAAGGCGCTCAGCACAGTCAGTGCGCAGATTCCTAACGTAATGAAGGGTAGGGCGAAGGTTTTTCTTTTCTGTTGCATACGATGTTTGCGTTGGGTTTTGGTTTATGATCTCCTCCTCCCATGGAAAGCATGCCGCGGCAGACTTTCAAAAAGGCGAGGTCAAATCTTTGACGCTTCCCGGCAGGGAAAGGTTACACCGCGGAGGTGAACCTATCATCGCAGGATTATAACCAGCTTGACATCAGCAGGTTAGACTAGTTCAACGAATTAGCCGAAAGCCCGGTTACGGCCCCTGTTGAATGGCCCGATAGAAGCGGCGCGGGAAATTGGTTGCGCCCGGGTCCACGAGGTCCATGAAATTGGAAGGGGCCACATTGGTGCTCACCGGAGTCCAATTAATGAAATCCGTCGAGGCTTGAAGCACGTAACTCTTGCCTTGGAGGCCGGACACGCGCAGATCAAACGTGCCGTTCGTAAAAGAGCCCGGCGCGACAAAAGCCGGTGGCAAAGCGGACAGCGGATACAACTGGCTCTGCGGGATGTTAGTCGTCGCGGTGGAGGGACTGCTCCAGGCAAGCTGCGCGATCGCGCCTCCTCCCTGCTGAAAATATTCCATGTCGATGGTGTACATCTGTCCTGCCTGCAAACCGATCGACCCGCCCCACGTCGTCGGCGACTGCGGCACCCAATGGTCGATCAGCAACTGGCCGTTCACCCAAAGTCGGACGCCATCGTCCGTGGTCGTGAAAAAGGTATAGGTCTCGTTGAACAGCGGCTGCACCAGCCCCGTCCAGCGAACGGTATAGTTCGCCGTGGGGATGCTCGGATCAGGCGAAACCGTGTTCCAGTTGAAATTGATGGTGGCATCGGTGCGGACCAGCGGCGAACCGGTGAACGGGCTGGTGAAAAGCGTATTCGCGTAATACTGGCCCAACAGGCCGGTGCCATGGCCAAGCGTGGAGCTGTTGTAAAAGGTCGCAATGGTGACGGTGCCATTCGGCGCTCCGGGCACCGTGGCCATCGCTTGAACGGCGGCATTGCTCGTGAGGATAAATGATCCCGTGTAAAGGATTGAGTTCGTCGTCGGCGCGGAACCATCCAGCGTGTAATAGATCGAAACACCTGGCGCGGCGTCGGTAATCGTGATGCTGACGGAGTTCGTGAAAACCCCGCCGTTGGGAACGATCATTGGCGGCGTGAGAAAGATGCCGCTGCCGTAAACCGCCAGCGAACCCGCCATGTTCAAATACACCTTGCCGTTGGCAACCGTCGGCACGCTCCACTTCACTCCCGCGCCCGGATTGTCGCGCGTGGAATTCTGGCTGGTGTTGTAAAGTTCCTGCGTGAGGTTGGTGGCATTGTACGCGTGCAGCACCGACGAGTTGATGGCCCAGACAATCGCATTGTTGGTTCCATTGGCGGAAATGCTGGGCGATTGCCCACCGAGGCTGGCGGGAGTCTGTGTAATTGGGGTGGTGTTGATGACGGCGTTGGAGATCGCAAATGCCTTGATGTGATCACTGGTGCCGCCGCAATAAATCATGCCGTTGAAATAGCCGGGCGTGCTCCACATGCCTCCGACCGCATTGATGGCCGCTTGCACGATCTGGCTGTCGCTGTTGCCCGTGTTGAACTTGCCCAGGTTGTCGCGGTCCACCAGGTACAACGTGCCGTTCTTGCCCGTAGCCACGAGCAAATGCGGATGCGCCACGCTGCCCACCGAATCCGGCAGGAGGATCTGCCCGGCGGAGCCAAGATCCAGGTCAGCCAGGTTCATGGCGAGCTGGTCGTGTGGCGTGAAGTAATCCGCCAGCGCCAGCCCGTTGGTCGTCGAGAGCTTGATCAGGCTGTCGCCAAAAACGGCGTGCGCGGCATCGAAATTGCCGTTGCCGCTTTCCAGGTAAAGGTTTCCTGCGGCATCAACGGCTGGTCCGCAGCCCGCCTGCCAGAACCCGCCGCCCGAGCCGTTGGGATTCGCGTTCCAGATTCCCGTCTGGGCCAGCGTGTAGGCATTATAGGAGAACACCCAGCCGTGATACGGCGGATAGTCGAAGTGGCCGGTAAACGGAACGTAAACCGTGCCGTTGTTGAACGCGAGCGAAGCGCGTTGGTGATGTTTCAATTGCACGAACGGCAAGACCCCGTTGATGCTGCCGTCCCCCACGCCCGGAACGCTTCCCTGAATAAGCACCGGGCCGCCAAACTTTTCAGCCCCGGTCGCCACGTCCAGCACATGCAGCCGGTTGTAAAAATTCGTCACCCCGCCCGCGATCTCCTTGGTGATCGCCACCAAATAAATGGTTCCCGACGCCGGGTCGATGACCGGCGTGCCGGTGATGCCGAGTTCAGCGCCAACGAACCCGCCGGCAATGCTCGCAAGGTCCGCCGTGGCATTGACGGTGAAAATCCCCGCGCCGGGATTGATGAAGCTCACCTGCCAGAGCGGCAGGCTGTTGGCCCCGGCGTTGCTGTCCGCGTCGAAGGCATAAACGCTGTCGTGCTCGGTGGCGCCGAACACCACGTTGTGCATTCCCTTGCCGGGGATGTTTACATTGGGCAGCACCAGCGGCTGGCCGATCATATTCCCGTCCAGAATGCAGGAGAACAATTTCCCGAACGAGTTGGTGTTGACGTTCGCGAGCGTCAGGACCGTTTCGTTCGTATTCGCTCCCCCGCGCGTGTTGTCGTTGCGATAGGTCAGCACGGACACGAGCGCGGGCGGCGGCGGATTCGTGACCGGGGTGGTGAAGCTTTGCGCCGGAGAAGCCCAACTTGCCCCCGCCGCGTTCGATGCCTGGGCCGAGAAATAGTAGGTTGCGTTCGGCGATAGTCCACTGATCACCCGGGCGAAGCGCCCCACTTGCGTGCCCAGCCCGATGCTGTTCGCCCAGGCGCCGGGAGTGGTGCCGCCATTCGACGGGCCGTAATAAAGAGTAACGGTGGGCGCGTCGTTTCCGAGCGAGAGCACCTGCCCCGACAGCAACGCCGAGGTTGTCAGGATGTTCGTCGCGGGCAGGTTGGCCAACCCGGCGAGCGCGGCTGAAGCCGTGGTGAAAGTCTGCGAAGGCGTCGCCCAGGTGGTGCCGGCGGAATTGACCGCCACCGCCGTATAGTAATAAGTCGAGTTGGGGGACAGGCCTGCGACCGTTTGCGCGAACGAACCGGTTTGCACGCCCAGCACCACATTCTGCGCCCACGCAGCGGCGTTGGTTCCGCCATCGGTCGGCCCGTAATAAATCAAGATCTCCGGCGAATTGCCGCCGGTGGAAAGCACGGTGCCGGTCAGCGTCGCCGCCCGGGTCTGGATGCCGACAGGAGCGGCATTGGCCACCGTCGGCGGCGTGACGGGACCATTCGTTACTCCGCCGCGAATTCCGCTCAGGGCATAAATCGCCGTGGCGCCGACTCCCGCCGCTTCGTTGAAAGTCACGCTGGCCAGCGGTTTGTTGGTCGCACCCAGCAGCGCAACCAGATCCAGCGTCGTTTGAAACATCCGCGGAAAGCCGGGATTGCCCTGTAATGCGCCGGTGGTCAGGTTGATGCGCTCGAATCCGCCCAGCGCCGGGGCGGCGTTGGGGTCAAACCAATCCGGCGCGTTGTACGTCGTGGTGAAGCTGCTGCCGTCCATGAAGTTCAAGGTCACATTGGGAGTGCCGCCGCCATTCGCCGAATTGACCAGTATGGAAAGGCTGTTGTAGAGCGCGGGCGTGGTCAGCGTCAACGTGCCGCGGTTCGTGCCAGTCTCGCTGCTCAACACCAGCGCGTTGTTCGCGGTGTAAGGCTGCAACTGGAACAAAGCGCCATCCACCAGGCTCGAAAATGCGCCGTTCTTCGGCAGGCCGTTGGTCGTGCCCGCCAGGCCGTTTTGGTAAAACGCCGTGCCTTCCCCGGGATTCAATTCCGCCGCGTAGTTGGTGTAAGGCAGCCCGGAAGCGGTGTTCTCGATGACCAGGTCGCGATTCCAACCCGTGACAGTGATGGGCGTCGCACCCGCGGCCAGGAGCCCGCTGACGGCATAGATCGCGGTCGATTTGGCCTGTGCCTTGCCAAACGTGATGCTCGCGAGCGGTTTGTTGGTGGCGCCCAAAGCCGCGGCCAGGTTGATCGTGGTTTGGTAGAATCGCGGGTTCTGCGTCCCGCCCGAATCGCTGCCGGTGGTCAAATCGATGCGGGCGAACCCGAACCATGCCACGTTGTTGGTTTTGTTGAACCAGTCCGGGGCGATATAGGTGGTGACGTACGTGCTGCCATCCATGAAATTCAGCGTGAGCGTACCCGTAATGTTCGTGCCGTTGCCCGAGTCGGCGACCACCGCAATCTGCGCGTACGTCGCCGGGGTGACCAAGGTCAGCGTCCCGCTCGTAAGCCCCGTGTCGGGGCTCAACACCAGCGCGTTGTTCGCGGTGTAAGGCTGCAACTGGAAAATGGTGCCGTCCCCTGCCATGCTCGCAAACATCCCCGACGGCGGCAGGCCCCAGGCCAACGTACCCAACCCAGTTTGGTAAAAAGCGTTGTTCTCCCCAGCGTTCATGTTGCTCGCGTAATTAGTGTAAGGCGGCCCCGACGCGGTGCTCTCGATCATCACGTCCCGGTTCCAGCCGGTCACGGTCACAGGCGTCATGTTCGTGGCCGCTCGCGCGGCGGACGCGGCCACGCAGCCAAAAACGACCAGCACCAACCAGGAACGGTATCCAAGCGCTTTGGCAGGCAACCGGCAGCACTCAAGCCGAGGAACTTCTCTGAGACTCATGCTGTTTAATTAGCAGAGGCTGACTTCCAATTCCAGTTCAAACTCAGTCCCGATGGTAACGCCTTATCAATCGTCCTCGCTTCGCCCGCCTCCCAAGCGAAAAGCGCAACCCGCTGTTTTCTACGCAACTCGCAATCCATCAGGTGTTTAGGCGTATTTTTAAGCTCTGACCGGGGTCTCGACGCCAAAAATGGGAGGTTTAATTTACTTTAATTTGGTTTAAATTACCTTAATTTTTCCCGCCCGGGCGGTTTGCCGTTCATTGACGAAGCATCCTCCAAACGGCCCGCCTTTTATCAGACGATGTCGGCGGACACGGAGGCCCGGCTTTTGAATTTGCGGGTGCCTGTGCGCTCGTCATTCTCTGCTCGACGCCCGTCCGGTGACTTTTGTTCATTGACTTGCCAGGAGTCAGCGTCAAACCTTGTGCGCGATTCATTCGCGCGAAGTCGATGTCACAGCAAAGCTTCGATCATTTCCGGGAACTGGTTTTGCAGGACCCCGCTCTGCAAACGCAACTGCAGGCGGCGAACAATCTTTCCGAGCTGACGCCGCTGGTCCTGAAACTGGGCCGTGAGCGAGGCTGCGAAATCACGGCTGGGGATATTGAAGCGGCGTGGCAGGCGGCCCGCCGCGCGTGGATTGAGAGGTGGATTTGAACTCCGGCCCGGAACGGTTTGCCGGTTGGATTCCCATCGGGCTCTATTGGCGCGGCACGCAGCCGATGGTCGATTGGTGCCACGCGGGTGACGCTCGCTTCACCGACCCCTTCTTCGAGCAAACCATTGCGGGCCTCGTTCAGCGCCCGTTCCAGCTTTTGTTCCGCCATCAGACTCCGGTTGAAGAATTGCCCGCGATCAATGCGGCGCTGCCCGGGTTGAAGCTGGGCGGCTTTATCTTTCATTTATCCCGCTGCGGATCCACGGTCGTCTCGCGCATGCTGGCCGCGCTGCCGCAAAACCTGGTGCTCTCTGAACCGCGGTTGTTGGACTTTGTTTTTCGCAGTCACTTCCACCAAAGCAGCATCTCCGAGGAACAGCGGATCACCTGGCTGCGGTCGTTGGTCAGCGCACTCGGGCAGCAGCGCCGAACCGAACAAACGCATTACTTCATTAAATTCGACAGTTGGCACGCACTTCAACTGCCGCTCATCCGGCGGGCCTTTCCGGAAGTCCCATGGCTGTTCATTTATCGCGAACCGGCCGAAGTGATGGTTTCGCACGAACGCCAGCCGGCGGCACAAATGGTGCCCGGCGTAATCGACCCACGATGGCTCGGACTCGCCCCGGATGCCTTGGGCCGAATCCCCGGGGACGAATACTGCGCGCGAGTGCTGGCGGCGATTTTGCAAACGGCGCTCACGCACAGCAACACTGGCAACGTCCAGTTCATTAATTACCGTCAATTGCCTGACATCGTGTTCAGCTTGATCCTGCCTTTCTTCCAAGTCTCTTGCGCCGCCGGAAGCATGAGTCATCTTCGAGAAGTCGCCCGCTTGAACGCCAAGGAACCCTCGCAGCCGTTCATGCCCGATTCCGCCGCCAAGCAGAAGGAAGCCGGCGAGCGCATTCGTCAACTTAGCGACCGGCTATTGCAGCCCTGGTATGAACAGATGGAAGCTCGTTCCAGCCATTCCGCTTGAACGGCTCAAGTCGTTCTGCCCACCCCGCTCGTCCGTAATTATACGTAATTAAAAAGCACTTGCCTATCCCTGCGGGTTATCCTAGATTCCGCGAACCCGCTGGGCGGATCATAGCGGGAGCCGATTTCAGAACTAACCTATGCCGACACGCCGCCAGTTCCTGCGGAGATGTTCTACCGCTGCGCTTACCTCCATGCTCCCGGCCGCCGTTTTTGCGGGCGGCTCGATTTCGGGCGTGGTTCCCCTCGATAAAATCCCCGGCGCCACTTTTTCCAAACATGCCGGGGCCTTGTTCCATGTGCTGGAAGAATCGGGCATGGGAGTTTTTCTCCGGTTAATTGAAGTAAAGCCAGTTTTACCTTCCAGCAGCCCAAATGCGGCCCGGGCCGAGGATGTGCTGAATGAAAGGTTTTCCCTCCTATTTTCCGGCCCCTCAAACCGTCCGCTGGCCCAAGGCTCGTACGTCTTCGAGAATTTGGGCATTGGCCGCTTCGAAATGTTCATCGTCCCCGTTGGCCCCCAGGATTCCAGTCCTCGCTACTACGAGGCGGTTTTCAACCGGCCGGTCGGCGGCGCAACCATGCCGCCGGGGCCGGTCGGGAAAGCGCGCCCGCGCAAATAACCAAATTAAATCACTCGTCCACTAACGCACAGACACATCACTTGCTATGGGCACTCCTTATGTCGGAGAGATTCGGATGTTTGGCGGCAACTTTGCGCCGGTCAACTGGATGTTCTGCAATGGCCAGTTGCTCCCCATCTCCGAGTATGACACGCTTTTCAATCTGATCGGCACCACCTACGGCGGCGACGGCCAGAGCACGTTCGCGCTGCCCAATCTGCAAGGCCGCCTGCCGGTTCACATGGGCCAAGGCAGTGGATTGTCGAGCTACGTGATCGGCCAAAGCGCCGGCGTCGAAACCGTAACGCTTACGACCAACCAAATACCGATTCATACCCACGTTCCCTTGAGTCGGGGGGCGGGCAGCGAGTCGCCCAATCCAGCCGGTATGCTTTGGGGGGCCACCGATGCGGCGGCGTACGCAACTCCTCCCCCGTCAGGCGCTTTCATGAATGCCGGCACGATAGGACTGGCCGGCGGCAACCAGCCGCATGACAATATGCCGCCCTACCTGACCATAAACTTTATCATTTCCCTCTTCGGCATTTATCCGTCACCGACTTAGACGAAACCCAAACACCTCCAAAGCGCGCTATGTCCACCCCGTTCCTTGGCGAAATCAAGATCGTATCGTTCAACTTCGCTCCCAAAGGCTGGGCACTGTGCAACGGCCAGCTCCTGCCCATCAACCAAAACCAGGCGCTCTTCGCCCTCCTGGGCACGTACTACGGTGGCGACGGTCGAGTTAATTTCGCCCTGCCCGACCTCCGGGGGCGTGTGCCCCTCCATTTCGGCAGCGGCTATGTCCAAGGCCAACGGGGCGGCGAGGAAAATCACACCTTGATCGCCAGTGAAACACCCGCCCACACACACCTCGTAACGGCGAGTTCGAACGCCGCTGACCAGGGCAGCCCCGCAGGGAATTACTGGGCCTACGAAACCTCCAATGCCTACTCCGCCAACCCGGATTCGAGCATGTACCCGCAGGCGTTGGGCAACTTCGGCGGCAGCCAGCCGCATACCAACATCTCGCCCTACCTCGTGTTGAATTTTTGCATTGCCTTGCAGGGCATCTTCCCCAGCCAGACCTGAACCCAACCCACTTCCATTTCTATGTCTGAACCTTTTCTCGCTGAAATTCGAATCTTCGGCTTCAGCTTTGCGCCCAAAGGCTGGGCGTTTTGCGACGGCCAGGTCTTGCCGATCTCGCAAAATACCGCCCTGTTTTCGCTACTGGGAACCACGTACGGCGGGAATGGCACATCCAATTTTGCGCTTCCCAATCTTCAGGGCAATGCGCCGATGCACTTCGGCCAAAGCACCACCGGATCAAACTATTACCTCGGGCAAGCGGGGGGCGAACAATACGTTACGCTCCTGAGCAGCGAGATGCCCCAGCACACTCATCAGGTGGCGTGCAATGCCAGTACGGGCGGCCAGACCAATCCAGCCAATAATGTCTGGGGCACCGCCAAGGTCGGGCGTCAGGCGGAAAACCGCTATTCCGCCACCCCCGGCACGAGCCCAGCGATGAATGCCCAGGCCCTGTCGGTGTATGGCGGCAGCCAGCCGCACAATAATATGCCGCCGTACCTCACGCTGAACTTTTGCATCGCGATGCAAGGCGTTTATCCGGCGCGCAGTTAATCCTTGATTAATCTATGAGATACCCTGCTGCTCGTAGGGGCATCGCGTTGCGATGTCCCCGCCCACGTTCTGCGGCCGGAACGCGAGCCATTCGCCTCCTCGTTTCATCGTGTATTTGGTTGATGGTCGCGATGATTGTGCCCGCCGCCCGCGCCAATGTTTACAATGTCACCGGCACGGCTGATGGCGCCGGCTCGGTGGTTTCGACGGGTGGCAACAACTTCAATGCCACCACCCTGCGCGCCGCCGTTAATGCCGCCAACACCGCGGGCGGCGCGAATACCATCAACATCCCTTCCGGCACGTACCTGCTTACCCTCGGCGAACTGCCGCTCGGCACCACTTCGAATACCACCTTCACGATCAACGGCACCGGCACGCCCGCCAACACCATCATCCAGCACGACACGAATTCCGCCGTTGCCCGCGTGTTCGACCTCGATCCCAATCTGCTCGGCGGCGTCAACGTGACCATCCAGAATGTGACCGTTGCCCACGGCCGCAACAACGATGGCATCGGCGGGGCGGGTATCATATCCGGCTTCCAGGGTCCGCCGGCTGCGGACACCACCTCGATCAGCAACTGCGTGCTCCTGGACAACCAGGTGATCGGCACGACCAATGGCGCGGTCGGCGGCGGCATCCAAAACATCGGCGGCACGCTGACCATTAACGCCTGCGCTTTTGTGCAAAACTCGGCCACCAATTTTTCCGGCGGCGCCATTTACTATGATTCCCATTCGCCCAGCATCGGCACATTCCAGGTGTCCAACTCGCAGTTCACCAACAACGTATGCGGCGATGCCGTGGACGGAGGCGGGGCCATCTTCGTTTCCGGCGTGACGGGCAGCACGCTGTCCATCAGCAACTCGATTTTTGTCTCCAATCGCGTCACCTCGGTCAATGGCAGCGGCGGCGCCATTATCAAGTTCGGGGGCGCCCCGCTAAATATCACCGGCTGCACGTTCCTGAACAACCAGGTGCTGGGTACTTCCGTGACCGTTAACAACGCCAGCGGCGGCGCGATTGATAACGCCGGCGGGCCGATGAACCTCCAGTACTGCCGGCTGTTTGGGAACAGCGCCGCCGTCGCTTCACATGGCAACGCGGTCAACAATGCGACCGCCGCCGGAGCAACCCTCAACGCCGCCAACAATTGGTGGGGCGTCAATACCGGGGCATCCGCCGCCGATTTAACCGGCACCAACGCCGCGGTCTGGCTGAAGCTTACTCACAGTGCCAATCCTTCCACCGTCGCGGTCAGCAACTCCACCACGCTTACGGCGACATTCCTGACCAACTCGGCGGGGACATTTATTCCTGTGGCCAATCTTGGGGTTCTGGTCGGGTTGCCCATTAACTTCACCAATGCCACCAACGGCTTTATTTCGTCCCAGCAAACCACTGTCCAACCTTCCGGGTCGGCTACCGCCGTTTTTACCGCCAGCTTCCCAAGCGTTGGCACCGCCCAGGCTATCGTTGACAATGGGATCGCGACGGCTCAGATGACCATCCCGTGCCTGACCATCACCGGAAACGTGAGTGGCGGCGGGGGTGGCGGCATTTGTCCCGGAGGCTCCGCGCTGGTGACCGTCAGTCTTAGCGGCGGATTTCCGCCCTACAGCGTCACTCTTAATAACGGCGGGGGAACGCTCGTTGGCCCCAGCCCGCTGGTGTTTACCGTCAGCCCGTCAGCTACGACCACTTATTCGGTCAGTATCGCTTCGGACAACTACGGCTGCCCGGCGACGGTCACTGGCAATGCCACGGTCACGGTAAACTCGTTATCGCCGCCGACGATTACACCCACGCCGCCGACCGTCGTTAATCTTTCGAGCGGAAACCAAGCCAGCGGGCCGGGCGGTTTGGCGGGCTACTCATGGACCATCACGAACGGAACCATCGTCGGTTCGGCCAATACCGCGAACATCACTTACACGGCTGGAATTTACGGGAGTGTGACGCTCGGATTGACGGTCACCAACGCTTCCGGTTGTAGTGGTTCCAACTCCATCTCCGTTCCAATCGTCATTCAGCCAGTGGTTTCCCTGGGTTGCGATCTGCGGACCAATTATTTCAGCAGTCTCACTTTCACGGACGCCATCCCCGCGACTCCCACGGGAATTGCGTTCGATGGCACGAATTATTGGGCTTGCTCGGGCGGCAGCTCAGGTGGTGTTCGTTTGGGCCGTTACGACATTAACGGCGTATTGCTGACCAACTATTCGCCCGGCCTGGATTTCCGCTCCGTTTTTACCGGCTCCAACTCGGTGATCTTCGCACGCGCTTATAGCGACCCGGTCATCTATCGCCAAACGTCTCCGGGTGTGTTTGTTAATTCCGGGGTCACGCTCACTGGTGGCACCCTGGATGCCCAGTCGGAGGTGGTCCTGAACGGGGCTGGGACGGAGTACGACGCCATGAGCGGCGGAGTCGTTTCGCGCTGGGACTTAACGGGGGCATACATTGGGAGTGTGACTTTGCAAGGCTTTGGCGCGGTGAGTGGGGAGAATACCATTCCCAATAGTCGGGCCCTGGGAGTCGCAGGCGAGTTTTGGGTGACCTTCGCTCCCAACGGCGTGCTTTCGGTATGGGACACGAGTGGCAACCGGCTCGGGGAAGCCACGCTGTCAGGAGCCCAGGCGAGCTCGGGCTGGAGCTTCAGCTATTGCAACGGCAAGGCGTTCGTGTCCGATGGCAGCCTGTGGCGGGCATTTGACGTCTGTGATGCGGCACGGGTGGCTGTTTATGGCGCACCCTCCACTCCCAGTTGGAACACAGACGTACAGACCAAGATCATTGCGGCCGGCTTGACTCCCCAAGTGGACGCCGTCCTGGTTTCTTCCGGCAATCCGGTGCCGGCGCTGGCCGACTTCCGCAAGTACGAAGCGGTGTTGGTGTACTCGGACTCGCCCTTCAACGACCCGACAAACATTGGCAACGCGCTCGCCAGCTATGTCGATCTTGGTGGCGGGGTGGCGGTGGCGACGTTTGCCTTCAGCACCACTTTCGATCCATTGGGCGGCCGGCTGGCCACGAACGGCTACCTGGCTTTCACCACTGCTGGCGGCGGAACGATAGGCAGCAGCCTGACTTTGGTAAAGGACATCCCGGCGCACCCGCTGCTCGACAATATTTCATCGTTCAATGGCGGTTCGAGCAGTTACCACAACAGCTCGATCACGAACACACCCAGCGCAGTCATCGCCGCGCATTGGTCGGGGGACAACCAGCCGCTGGTCGGCGGGAAGGATATTCCCCCCGGAGGACGCACGGCCGGGCTGAATTTCTATCCGCCCTCGAGCGATGCTCGCTCCGATTTTTGGGTTGCCGGAACCGATGGCGCGCGCTTGATGGCCAATGCGCTGGTTTGGTCCGGGAAGATTCCACCTACGATCTCGCTCGGCCCCACCAATCAAGTTGCGCAAACGGGCGGCCACGTTTCCTTCCGGGCGGGCGCGGTCGGCACTCCACCGCTCACGTATCAATGGCTGTTGAACGGCACGAACATCCCCGGTGCAACCAGCAATGTGCTCGCCGTCACCGCGACAACCAACACCAGCGGGATTTACCGGGCCATCGTCAGCAACCCTTATGGTGAATCCATCAGCCCGGGGGCCGCACTTAATCTGCCGCTGCGCTTTTTGTCGCCGGTGCGGTCCGGCAACTCTCTGCCGCTGTTTCTGGCCAATGCCGATGGCAGCCCCATCACTCCTGTCCAGGCGGCCAAGATTCAATTGTTTACCGCCTCCAGTCCCGGTTTGCCGTTTGCCAGTTGGACACCGGCGACTAACTCTGTGGTCCTCGTCGGCGGCCTGCTGCGCGTCGATGGCATCACCCTCAACAGCTCCAACTCGCGCAGTTTCTTCCGAGCCCAGCAAATGCCCTAGCCATGCCGAACTTTGCGGAATTCCTGGCGGCAGTCGGAACGCGTTTTCGCGCCCGCGTGACGGCAACGGAAGAAGTCGCGTTCGAATTGATCCAGGCAACTCCAGGCCGCGCGCCCGCCGGCTCCGCCGGCCAGGGAGCATCGTATGAAAGCTTTTCGCTGCTGTTCCGCAGTCCGGGCCAGCGGGTGATCCCGCAAGGCACTTACCCGTTCCAGCACGACCAACTGGGCTTATTCGAGATGTTTATCGTTCCCGTGGGCCAGGAAACGGATGCCGTAATCTATCAAGCGGTATTCAATTGCCTCGTGGAGACGGCCAAAAGCCAGGCGGGCTGAGCCTTTCCTGCTTTATCACTCACTTGGGCCGCCACTCCATCTCCTGGTAGGCATCCATTTCACCAAGCGGTTGGAATCCGAGTCGTCGATAAAGATTGAGCGCGCGGTTATCGCGAACCACGTGCAGGCGTACCGGCAGGTTTTCACCGACGGCCAAACGGAGCACCGCTTCCATCAGCGCGGTGCCAATCCCCTGGCATTGGAACGGGGGCAGCAACGCCACGTCCACCACGCAAATCCGCTCCGTATTTCGGTCCACGACCTGCCGCCCGATGGGCCGGCCTTCGAGCAGAATGATGGAAAACACGCCTTGGGGAAACATCCCGGCGTAGCCCTGGCGCATGGCTTTGAACTGCTGGTTCAGAAAGGCGTTGCGCATGGCCGCAGTCCACCCCGTCAGATTGAGTTCCTCCTCGCGCGTGCTGGCATAGACCTCGAAGAGAAACGGTTCGTCGGCGGGTTGTTCGGGACGCAAGGTTACCGTCCCTGCTCGCGTGCTGAACGAATACTCTGGTGTTTGCTGCATACAATGCGATGCCGCCCCCAAGAACTCACAAGCGCGCCACCAGCGCAAGCAGGAACTCAATCCTTCGGCAGGAAGGTGAAAGCGACCGCGCCGATGATGCAGAAAAAAGCCGCGACGTGGTTCCAGCGGATGCGCTCACCCAGATAGATCACCGCAAATCCCACGAACACGCACAAGGTAATGACTTCCTGGATGATCTTCAGTTGCGTGGCGGAATACACCGCGTTCCCCCAGCGGTTGGCAGGCACTTGCAGGACGTACTCAAAGAAAGCAATGCCCCAGCTCACCAAAATGACTTTCCACAAGGGAGAGTTCTTGAATTTAAGATGCCCGTACCAGGCCACGGTCATGAAGCAATTCGAGCAGGTCAGCAACACGATGGGCAGCCAGCGAGGTGGAATCGATCCAGATAATTCATTCATGCGGCTATGCTGATAGCCGAAAGCCGGAGGGCTTTCCACCATGAAGAAATGGAGCGAGTTAATGGCTCCGTGAAGCGTCCGGGGCCGGTCGACTTGGGACTAATCTCACATCGTCAACACCGCCCGGAACCTCACTTTCCCGCTCATCATCCGGTCATACGCCTCCTTGACCTTGGCCAGCGGAAACTTTTCGATCATCGGCCGCACGCCCGAATACACGCTGAACCGCAGCGTATCCTCCGAATCCATTGCCGTGCCCGAAGCCCAGCCCTGGACCGAACGCATGCGCCCGATCAAATCAAACGCGCTGATGCTCAGTGGTTCCGCCGGCGCTCCCACCACCATCAACTTCCCGTTCCCCGCCAACCCGCCCACCAACGCCGACATGGACTTCGCATCCGGCGCTGTCGCCAGCACTACGCGCGCGCCGCCCAGCTTCAGCAACGCCTCCGCCGGATTGCCCGCCGCAGTATCGATGTAATGCCGCGCCCCGAGCTTCGTCGCCAGCGCCTGCTTGTCGCTGCCCCGCGCCACCGCCGCCGTCACGAACCCCATTCGATTCGCGTATTGAATTCCCAAATGCCCCAACCCGCCCACGCCCTGCACCGCCACCAGATCCCCCGCCCTCGCGCCCGAATTCCGCAACGCATTGAACACCGTGATCCCCGCGCACAACAACGGCCCCGCCTCCTCCGCCGGCAAATCATCCGGCATCGCCGCCACCGCTTCCGCCGGCGAAATCACATACTCCGCATAACCGCCATCATGACTGATGCCCGTGATCTTCTCGAACTGGCACAACATGAAATTCCCGCGACGGCACGCTTCGCAACGGAAACAATGCCCGCCATGCCAGCCCACGCCCACCCGCTGCCCCACCTGCCACGGCAGCACGCCGCTGCCCACCGCATCGATGCGCCCGGCGATCTCATGCCCCGGAACCCGCGGATATTGTATCCCTGGGAAAATCCCCTCCTTCACCAGCACATCACTGTGACAAACCCCGCACGCCTCCACCTTGATCCGCACCTGGCCCGGTCCCGGCTCCGGCACGTCCCGCTCCACCAACTCCCAATCCCCGCCCGCCTTCCCAACCTGCGCCGCCTTCATCCGTTTCATAAATTAGTGCCCTTTCGTTTATGCTCCGGCCGTTAGGTCCGACCACCATACCACGCCCAACCGCAAGTGGCGAATGCCAATTGCCCTCCTTTCGTTCTCGTCGTCGTCCTCGATCCCCTAAATCAGAAAGACCCAACACGGGACCAACCACGAATGCACACGAATCGATACGAATTTGGAATGTAGGTTCGACAGGAGGGGAACTGGGAACAGAGACGCGAATTTCACGAATGATCGCCAATTCGAACAGGAATAATTAGCGCTGCCAAAGTGCATCGGGAAAAGTTATTCCCAGCGGAACCCTTTGCACCAAATGCACTCGGATGGCTATCAAGGTGACACAACTCAAGGCTTCCTTCGTTCTAAACAATCCGGCATCCTTCCATTAATAGTCACGGTATGGCGGATAGTAAAACAGCATCCCACTTGCGCTCCTGGTACGGTGCTCCAATTTCGGAGTTTCTGTCCGCGAGTTCGGAACAAATTTTGAGTGAGTTAAATCTTAACTGTGACTTTGCGGTTCTTCCGACTCAACGGGATGCCTGGATGGCTCAGATCAAAATTCTCAAAGCGAGACTTGTAAATCTTGAGGGATTCATATTTTTCGAATTCAATATTCCACGCATGGGTCGACGTGTTGATGCGATTCTTATCATCAGGTCCGTGGTATTTGCGATCGAATTTAAGGTTGGCGAGAGAGAATTTGAACGATCGGCAATGGATCAAGTATGGGATTACGCTTTGGATTTAAAGAACTTTCATGAAGCAAGCCATGAAGTTTCAATTGTTCCAGTGCTTCTGGCTACGGAAGCACCGAATTATCCTGACCCGGTCCTCATTGCTGATCCAGACCGGGTTTTCCGCCCCGTCCCTGTAAACGAGGACGGACTACGCGATTTGATTGAGCTTGCCTTACACACCATCAAAGAACCATCACTTGACGCGAAAACGTGGTCGCGGGCACCATATCACCCAACGCCTACAATCGTGGAGGCTGCGCGCGCGCTTTACGCCCAGCACTCTGTTGAAGCCATTGCGCGTTTTGACGCAGGTGCCAAGAATCTACACAGGACTTCGCGTTGCCTTGAAGACCTAGTGACTGAAGCTCAGTCCAAGAAGCATAAGATGATTTGCTTCGTGACGGGAGTACCAGGAGCGGGGAAAACTCTAGTTGGACTAAATCTTGCAACATGCCGACGCGAGATTGACCAATCGACGCATGCCGTTTTTCTCTCGGGTAACGGCCCACTGGTTGCGGTACTTCGTGAAGCTTTAACACGCGACGAATTCGCTCGCCGGGTGAAGGAGGGAAAGAAGAAACGGAAAAGCCAGATTGCTGAGAGTGTTAAGGCATTTATCCAAAATATTCATCATTTTCGCGATGATGGGCTTATCGATCCGGGCCCACCAATTGAACACGTGGTTATCTTCGATGAAGCCCAAAGAGCTTGGAATTTGAAGCAAACGGCCAACTTCATGGCGCGCAAGAAGAAGCGTCCGGGTTTTACTCAATCCGAACCTGAGTTCTTGATCTCCTACATGGATCGGCACAAGGATTGGGCTGTAATAGTTTGCCTTGTAGGCGGAGGCCAGGAAATCAACACGGGCGAAGCGGGAATCGACGCATGGTTAAAAGCCGCAAGCCATTCTTTTCCAGATTGGAAGATGTTCATTTCCTCCAAACTTTTCGACTCGGAGTACGCTGCCGGCAAAGCCCTGGAAGTAGCTCGCAACCGACCGCAGACATATTTCGATGATTCTCTGCATCTTAATGTTTCGATGCGATCCTTCAGAGCTGAAAACGTGGCGGCTTTCGTAAAGACCTTGTTGGACTGTGACAAAGACGGTGCCCGACAAGCTCACGCTAAATTGGCTAGTCGGTACCCCGTTATGCTGACGCGCGAATTGAGCGTTGCTAAAAAATGGATCAGGCTCCAAGCGCGAGGAACAGAACGGTTCGGTTTGGTGGCTTCATCTAAGGCGATGCGGCTTAAACCTCATGCCATCGACGTTCGCGTCGATGTCGATCCGATTCACTATTTCCTGAACCCAAAAGAAGATGTGCGCTCCAGCTTTTACCTCGAAGATGCAGCTACAGAATTTCAAGTTCAAGGGCTGGAGCTTGATTGGGCATGTGTGACTTGGGATGGTGATTTCCGTTTTAATGGCTCTGGTTGGAGCCATCATGACTTCCGAGGAGATCGCTGGCAAAACGTGAACAACCCTGATAATCGAAATTATCTACTAAACTCCTACAGGGTACTTCTCACACGCGCGAGGCAGGGCATGGTAATTTTTGTTCCGAAAGGCGAAGTGAATGATCGAACGCGCTTACCCGCTTTCTATGATTCAACATTCAATTACCTGAGGGAGTTAGGTCTTCCCGAGATTGCCGCCTAAACCCATGATGCGTCTCGCTATTAGCTGTGCTAAATTCGTCGCCTTCCGCTTTTCGAGCTTTTCGAGCTTTTCCGCTTCTTCGCGGCCAATCATCTTTTCGCCCAGACGCCGAAACTCCTGCCATGTACGGCTTTAGACTTTGGACCCTGGCCCGTGAGCCTCGGCCCACGGTTGAAACCACTCCTGCTCCCGCAGCCGCGCCAGCGCCACCGGCAGCGGCGGCAGATACGGATGCCACAGGCGCTCCCATTCGAGCGAGACCGTTCCCTGAAAATTTTCCGCGCGGAGCAAATTCAAAATGTCCGCCAGCGGCGCCTGTCCTTCGCCGGGCAGGACATACGTGTACGGATGCCGCGCGGATGGCTTGTCGATGCTGTCCTTGATGTGCACGTGGCGAATCCATTTCGAGAGGCGACGCCACGTTTCGCGCGGCGTTTCGCCGCCCAATCGCCAGGTGTGGTGCGCGTCCCAGAGGATGCCCAACGGCTCGTCCAGCCGCTGGAACAAACGGCAGCACGGCTCGGATGCGGAAAAGGCGTCGTGCGTTTCCAGCAGCAGTTCGACCTGCCAGCGGTGCGCCTTTTTCTCCGCCCGCCACCACGCGATGTTCTCCGCCGCCGTCTTGAGTTCGGCCTCGGTGGGCGGCGCGCCCCATGTGCCGCCGCCAAAGACCCGCACGTACGGCGCGCGCCAGGCATCCGCCCACGCGCAGAACCGCGAGAGTTCGGCGCGCTTGAAATCGTCGCCGTCGATCAACTTGAAATCCGAAGACCCGACGATCATCCGCACCTGATGGTCCTTGAACAGCGAACCCACGCGGGGCGGCATCAGGCCGTGGTCGAGGGCGTATTGGGGCAGATCGACGCGGCCTTGCAAGGCGCGGACTTCGAACTCCGGGAACTCGAATTGCGCCGCGAGTTGGCAGACTTCGGGCAGGCTGAGTTCGGCGCAACCGAGGGTGGAGAAACCCCAGCGGAGCTTGTGGTTGGAACCGTTCCGGCCGTCAGCTCGAACGGTCATAGACCTCCAGGTTCACGACGGCGTCGAGGGGTTTGCCCTTGAGATAGGCCTTGAGATTGCGCAAGGCGAGCGCGCCGGAATCGCGCCGGCGATCGGTGGTGGGGCCGCCCAAATGCGGGAACAAAGTGACGTTCGGCAGGCCGCGCAGCGGGGAGTCCGCGGGCAACGGCTCGTTTTCATAAACATCAAGTGCCACTTGCAACCGTCCCTCGCGCGCGACGCGCACCAGGGCGTTTTCGTCCACCACCATGCCGCGCCCGATGTTCACGAACACGCCGCCTTCGGGGATGCTGCGGAGCAGTTTTTCGGTGATGAGATGATGGTTCTCGGGAATGGCCGCGGCCAGTTCGAGCACGACGTCGGAGGTGGCAAACAGTTTTTCGAGCGAGTGCAAACGGGTTACGCCGTGTTCGCGGAACAATTCCTCCGGCACATGCGGCGAATAGACCTGGATCTCCCGGGTGAACTGCCGGAGCATCGGCACGAGCGCCTGGCTGATCGCGCCAAAACCGTGGATGCCCACGCGGCGGCCAATCAGGCTGTAGGTGGTGGTCTGGCTGTTTTTCCACGCGCCTTCACGGTGCATGGCAATCGCCCAATAGGAGGCGCGGCGCAAGGCCATGAACGTGAGCATCAGCGTGGCTTCGGCGACGTTGGCGCTGATGGAGTTGCCCCAGTTGGTCACGAGCAGGCCGCGCTCGATCAATGGCCGCGGAATCAGTTTCCGCACCGTGCCCGCCAGGTGGCAGACATAACGCAGGTCGTTCGACGGCCCGACCGCAAAGTTCTCGGGCACGGGCGGGGTTTTCCAGCAGGAAATAAGGATCTCCGCCGGGGACTCGGCGAGCGCCTGCGGCCAATCGAGCTGGTCGGCGAGCGGATTGACCCGGCGATGCCGGGGCAGGAGGCAGCGGACGTCCTCCCAAAGTGTCCCCGGGAAGAACTCCGCTATCTCGGGATCGCTCAGGGCGATCAGCGCGCGAGGCTCCGACATCACATTATAATTATTAATCTCGTTTAATAAAGCAAGTGAAATCTTTCCTTTGCGCTTTACCAAGGGGTGCTATGCTGAATGAAGATGAAAAGCGGCAGCGTTTCGCAGCAAAGGATTGCGCGCGACCTGGGGGTGTCTCAGGCGCTGGTCTCGCTCGTCTTGAACGGCAAGCGGGAGAACATCAGCGAGGAGTCCTACAAGCGGATCTGGGATTACGCCATCAAGATCGGCTATCGCCCCAAGGGCATGCAGATGGGCGCGAACGCCGCCGGGCTCACGAATGTGGGGTTCATTCTCCGCTCGGGCGTGCGACTTTACACGCAGAGCAACTTTTTCAGCCACGTCCAGCACGGCCTGCATATGGCGCTGCAACAGCAGGGGTTGAACAGCGTTTTCCTGGGGGCGGAAGATCATTTGAGCGAGCAGGCGCTGAAACAGAAGTTGCAACGCGGCAACCTTTTCGGCGTCGTGCTGATGGGCGAAATGGATGAACGGCTCGTGCGCACCATCAAGAAAGGCCGCAAGCGCGTGGTGTCCATCTCGGCGAGCTATCCGGGGTTGTGCAATTCGGTGCTGGCGAATGAAGCGCAGGCGGCGGAGTTGCTGGTGTCCCATCTCACGGACCTGGGCCACAAACATTTTGCTTGGCTGGGCGGCAACAAGGCGTTGCGGATGGGCAACGTCCGTCGCAGCGCGTTGGTGAGCGCCTTGCATCTGCGGGGATTCGAACTGGCGGAGGAGGATTGCTGCGACCTGCCCGGCGGCGATCGGGTGGACGGCCGCAAGGCAGCGGCGGCGATCCTCGAACGCGGTTCACGCCGAAATTTGCCCACGGCGTGGGTCTGTTTCAACGCCTTGATGGCCCGGGGCGCGATCAATTTGCTGCTCCAGAAGGGACATCGCATCCCCGAAGAGATCAGCGTCGTGGCCGTGGACGCCACCCGCGTCTGTGTCGAGGAACATCCCGAAATCACCGGTGCCAACGCCGATCCGGAAAAAATGGGCGCCAAGGCCGCCGAACTCCTGTTAAAAAACCTCGGCGAAGAAGACGAAAGCCTCACCGACATCGTCATGCCCGCGCACCTGACCATCCGCGAAACCTCCGACAAAGCGCCGGCTTGAGACCAGCCGGCTTCGACGCCAGATTACCTGCCCGAAATGTCGGGTATTGGACATGACGAGGCCGGGCAGCGGACAGCAATGAGGCGCAATCGGACAACCGGCAGTTCGCAAGGCCCGGGCCGTCCAGGTATTGCAATTGTCGAGCAAGGAATAGTGACCGGTTGCCAGGAAAAAATCCTGTCCCGCATAGATGCTGGTCAATGGAATCGCCCTGCCCCGCGAATCCAGTGCATAGGTGCTCTGGACATAAGCGCACAAGCGGGCAAAGCCGGCTGGGGATAGTTGAACCGCGATGATTTCTTTCGCGATGCCGGTGTATTCCTTCACCACCGGGCCGTTGAAAGCGTGAACCAATACCACGCTTCCCTTGGAGTCAAATAACGCTCGCAGCACAAGGCGCGTCGTCCACGGGTAACGATAACCGTCGCTATCACCCCACCCCACCTCCAGGTATTTCGCATTGGGAAATTCCTCATGCTCCGGCCAAACGCCCGAGGGGATGTCCGCCGCGCGAACAATCACTCCCGTGTGCAGTCCCCGATGCAGGACATAAACCGTCACCGGCTGTTCGCCCCGAGGTGCTGGATACAAACCTTTGATCGGGCTGACGCATCCGGCAACTGGCAAAACGAGCAGCAGAAGAATCCTCAACACGAAATGTGGGAACACGAACCTCATGCTTCCAAAATACCCTACTTTCAGCATGCGCCACATGCATACATAGCCGGAAGCGGAGGCTTGTGAAAAGTTTCACAAATGTCTTGCTGCAATTAGGGACGGATGATATTTTGCGGGCCGTTTTTACATTATCTAATATGAAAATCTATTCTCGGTTTATGGTCCTCGCCGCGCTCCTGGCCGGTTTGCAGGCGGCCTCGGCGGCGGATGTCACGGGCACGGTCACTCTCAGCGGCACCCCACCGCCTGAAAAACCAAATGATCTCATCAAGAACGACCCGGTTTGCGGCAAGCTGCATACGGACACGGTCACCACTCACTTCTATGTCGTCGGCGCCAAACAGGAATTGGCCGATGTCGTCATTACCATCAAGGGCGCGCCCAAGTCCTCCGGCGAGTCCGCTCCGCCGGTGGTGCTGGACCAGTCCGGGTGCCTCTACACACCGCAAATCCTGGCAATTCAGACCGGCCAGAAGCTCGTGGTGAAGAATTCCGACCCGGTCATGCACAATGTGCATATCATTCCGGGCGCTGACAGCGGCAATAAGGAAGCCAACAAGGCCCAGGCGCAGGGCGCACCGGATATTTCCTTCAGTTTTGCCACTCCCGAGAGCTTTTTGAAGTTCAAGTGCGATGTCCATCCGTGGATGTTCGCCTGGGTCACAGTCGTGGATAACCCATATTTTGCGGTGAGCGACAAGGACGGCAATTTCAAGATCGCCAACGTCCCGCCCGGCAAATACACCATTGAAGCGACCCATCGCAAGGCCAACGGCGGCAAGCCAGTGAGCAAGGAAGTCGAAGTCAAAGCCGACGGCGCGAAGGTTGACTTCACCTTGGAAGTGCCCAAGGCGCAGTAAGCGCCCGCCTTGGCAGGGATGGCGCGCTGCGCCGTCCCCGTTGCCGCTGGTCGCGCCGCAGCTTCTGAGCGAAGGCGGAAGCGTAGTAGGCGACGAAACGAACCACCGGGCTGTACACGCCTCGGCAAGCACTCCGCCTGCGGGAACATCGCAGCGCGATGTCTCTACCAGATCGGCCGCTTGCAATTCGGGAATCGTTGCGGCACGTTCAACTGATCCGTTGGGGGAGCGCGTGCCGTTTGGACATTGGCGTCCTCCCAATTTTGGGCATGGATGGAGGGATGGTTAAGAAGAGTAAGATTGAGACGATAAAAGAAAAAAGAGATGGCTCGTTCCGCCAATAATATCTGGCTGCATCGCTTCGCGTGCCTGACCGCGGTGGTCACGCTGGTGCTGGTCGGCATCGGCGGGCTGGTGACGAGCCACGAGGCGGGGATGTCGGTGCCGGATTGGCCGACGACCTACGGCTACAACATGTTTTTCTTCCCCATCTCGAAATGGGTTGGGGGAATCTTTTGGGAACATTCACATCGGCTGGCCGCCTCGGCCACCGGTTTCCTGACGGTCATATTGGCCGTGTGGCTTTGGGTGAAGGAATCGCGCGCCGGGGTGCGCTGGCTGGGAGTAATCGCCGTCTTCGCTGTCGTTTTGCAAGGTGTTCTTGGTGGGTTGCGCGTCGTCTTGTATAAGGACCAGATCGGGATTTTCCATGCGGCGCTGGCGCAACTGTTTTTGGTGGTTGTCTGCGCGCTGGCTCTTTTCACCAGCCGTTGGTGGCGGGATATTGAAGTTGCGTTTCCCCGGGCAATTGATCGCGGCGGCGTCCGAAACCTGGTCCTCATCGCCACCCTGTTCATCTTCGCCCAATTAATCATCGGCGCCACCATGCGTCACCAGCACGCCGGCCTGTCGATACCCGATTTTCCCCTCGCCTATCACAAAATCTGGCCGCCCATGGACGATGCCTCGGTGGCGGCCTACAACGCGGTGCGCGACGAAACCCTGGCTCCGAAGCCAATCACCGCGTTCCAAATCGGGCTCCAGATGGTGCACCGCCTGCTGGCCGGGTTGATTTTTTGTTTCGTTGGTTTTTGCGCGTGGGCGACCCGGCGGCAATTGGGTCCGCGCCACCCGTCCTCGCGCCTTACGCTGGTCTGGCTCGGCCTGATCGTGACGCAGGTGTTTCTCGGCGCATTTACCATTTGGTCGAATAAAGCGGCGGATGTCGCTACGACGCACGTGGTGGTGGGCGCGCTTTCACTCGTCACGGGAGCCCTATTGACCATCATCTCCTTTCGGGTTTTAATCCCCGTTCGCGCGGCGGGTCTGGCCGTGGCTCGCCCGTCTCCCGAAGATCTGGCGGCTGCCAATCCAGCCACGTCCAGCGCCAAATAACACGCGATGAAAGCAACAGCGCAGCCTTTGACTCCGACGGCCATCATTGAAAAAGGCCGGTTTGCGGTGTTCTCCGAGTTAATCAAGGCGCGGCTGACCTTCCTCGTTCTCCTGACAACGCTGGTCGGCTTCTACGTCGGCTTTCGTGGGTCGCTGGAATGGCTGCTGCTGCTCCACACCATGCTCGGCACCGCCCTGGTGGCCAGCGGTGCGGCGGCGCTGAACCAATTGCTCGAACGCGAATTCGATGCCAAAATGCGCCGCACCGAAGACCGCCCGCTTCCCTCGGGCCGCCTGCAACCGGCGACCGTTCTGGTCCTGGGCGCGGCGAGCGGCGGACTCGGCCTGATTTATCTCGCGGTCGCCGTGAATTTGCTGACGAGCCTGCTCGGGGCCATTACGCTGGCGAGTTACTTGTTCGTTTATACGCCCCTGAAACGCGTGACGACCTTCAACACGGTCATTGGCGCGATTCCGGGCGCTCTGCCGCCCCTGATGGGCTGGACTGCCGCCCGCGGAGAGATTTCCGGCGGCGGCTGGTCGTTGTTCGCAATTCTGTTTTTCTGGCAACTGCCGCATTTCCTGGCGATCGCGTGGATTTACCGCGAGGAATACGCCCGCGCCGGGTTCATGATGCTGCCAGTCGTCGACCCACAGGGCCATCGTACCGGCTCGCAGGCGGTCAGCCACACGCTGGGACTTTTGCCTGTGAGCCTCGCGCCGTATGTTTTTCACCTCACCGGAACGATCTATCTGGCAGGGGCGCTGGCGCTCGGATTGACGTTCTGTTGGTTTGCGATCCAGTTCTCGAGGCACTTGAGTATTCCGCGCGCGCGGCAGTTGTTCTTTTTTTCAATTCTCTATCTGCCCTTGCTTTTAGGGCTGATGGTTCTGGACAAAATTAAATAACCTAATATTTGGATTTCTCGCGTTGACACACGGAAACGAGAGCGGGTAGCTTTACCCGCTTTGAGCTTCGGCAAGCCGTCAGTTTTAATGATTGGGTCACGATTTTTGAACAAGTAATCGAACTAATGAGTATGCAGGCAACCACTCACGCCCTGCCTCACGGCGCTGTCGCCCACGAGGCGCACCACGAGGAACTGGGCTTCTGGCGCAAATACGTTTTTTCCACCGACCACAAAATCATCGGCATCCAGTATGGCATCACGGCGCTGATCTTCCTGTTCTTCGGCTTTTGCCTGATGATGATGATGCGCTGGTCCATCGCGTATCCCAATACTCCCGTGCCCGTCGTCGGCCCGTTGCTGGAGAAGGTGCTTGGCGCGGACAAAGGCGTGATTAGCGGCGAAGTTTACAACCAGTTCGGCGCGATGCACGGCACGATCATGGTGTTCCTCGGCATCGTGCCCCTGGCGTTCGCCGCCTTCGGCAATTTTGTCGTCCCCCTGCAAATCGGCGCGCCAGACATGGCGTTTCCCCGCATTAACATGGCCAGCTACCAGGCTTTTGTGGTCGGCGGTATCATCATGCTGGTCAGCTTTTTCATTCCCGGCGGCGCAGCCCAGGCGGGCTGGACTTCCTATTCGCCGCTGGCTTCCGCGGTGGCGACCCAGGGGCAAACATTCTGGATCATCGGCATGGTGTTTCTGATCACCTCGTCGCTGCTCGGCGCGGTGAACTTCCTGGCCACCATCATTCAACTGCGCGCGCCGGGCATGACCTGGATGCGACTGCCGTTTTTTGTGTGGTCCCAGTTTGTGACGGGTTTTCTGTTGTTGCTCGCGTTTCCGCCGCTCGAAGCCGCCGCCATCATGCAATTGATGGACAAGGTCGCGCACACCAGCTTCTTCCTCCCAAGCGGCTTGCAGATCAGCAGTCTGGGCCACATCAGCGGCGGCGGCAGTCCGCTGCTCTGGCAGCATTTGTTCTGGTTCCTCGGCCATCCGGAAGTGTACGTCCTCATCCTGCCGGCCATGGGCATCGTTTGCGAAATCATCGCCAACAACACCCGCAAGCCGATTTGGGGCTACAAATCGCTCGTCTATTCCGCGCTGACCATCGGGTTCCTCTCCTTCATCGTCTGGGCGCATCACATGTACATGACCGGCATGGGCACGAAGATCAGCACGTTCTTTCAAACCACCACGATGATCATCTCCATTCCCTCAGTGATCATTTTGACGTGCCTGTTCCTTTCACTTTGGGGGGCGTCCATCCGTTTCAATGCTCCCATGCTCTTCGCGCTGGCGTTCCTCCCCATGTTCGGCATCGGCGGTTTGACGGGTTTGCCGCTGGGTTTTAACTACAGCGACCTGCACTTGCATGACACCTACTACGTCATCGCGCACTTCCACTATGTCGTCGCGCCGGGGACGATTTTCGGCTTGTTCGCGGGAATTTATTATTGGTATCCAAAAATGACTGGACGGCACATGAGTGAATTCTGGGGCAAGGTCCATTTCTGGACCTCCTTGATCTTCATGAACCTTATTTTCCAGCCGATGTTCGCGCAAGGCATGGCCGGGATGCTGCGCCGCATGGCGGACGGTGGCGCCAACTACTCCGCGGCCCAGGTGCCGGGCGCCATCGGTGGTTTGAGCCCCATGATCATGCACTTCAACCAGACCATTTCCATTGCGGCCTGGTGCCTTGGATTGGCCCAAATCCCTTTCATCATTAATTTCTTCTGGAGCATCAAGCATGGCAAGCCCATCGCCTCGGACAATCCGTGGGAGGCCACCACGCTGGAATGGCAGACCCCCACGCCGCCACCGCACGGCAATTTCGAAAAAGCGCCGGAAGTGCATCGCGGGCCTTACGAATACAGCGTGCCGGGCGCGGCCAGGGACTTCACTCCCCAGAACGAAGCTTAACCAACCCAGTCTGATAATTTCATGGACATACCTTATACAAGCGAACCCCGGCAGGATACCGGCCTGTTCAACGCCAAAGTCGGCATCTGGCTGTTTCTGGCTTCGGAAGTCATGCTCTTCGGCGCGTTGTTTTCCTCCTACATCCTGTTGCGCGTCGGCGCTGAGCCGGGGGAATGGCCGCACGGCCTGCTGAACATTCCCCTGGGCATGACGAATACGATCGTGTTGATCGTCTCCAGCATCACCGTGGTGATGGCCTGGGCTTCGCTCAAGATGAAGAACTTCGCCCGGTTCAAATTGTTCCAATCGATCACGCTGCTGTGCGCCCTGGCGTTCCTGGGCATCAAGTCGTACGAATACCACGACAAATTCACGCACTACGAGGTGTGGCTGAAGGATGGCAAGATTGCGGACGGCCACCTGGTGGAAAACAATGCCGACACCATCGTGCTCCATCACGCCCACTACGTGGACAAGGAAGCCGCCGCCAAGGTGACCCATGCCTGGCAGGAGCGTGAAATCAAGGAGGAGGAAATCACCATCAAGAAGTCCGACATCCGGCTGCGCGAGGGCGGCAAGCTGGACATGGAAAGCTACGGACCATGGCACAACACCTACACGGCGATTTATTTTACCCTCACCGGCTTGCATGCATTGCACGTCATCGGCGGCGCGATCGTCATCTTCTTCCTTTGGGGACCGCTGTCGGGGATGTGGAAAACCGACCCCGAACGCTACACCAATCGCATCGAGATTTCCGGCCTCTTTTGGCACTTTGTCGATTTGGTCTGGATCTTCCTGTTCCCGGTGCTCTACCTCCTATGATTTATGAGCGATAATCACGACGCCCACGATTTTCAAAAACACGTCAAACGCTACCTGTTCGTTTTCTATGCGCTGATTGTCGGCACGGTCATCACCGTGGCGGCTTCCTGGGCGCACATCGACAGCGTTGCGATCACGGTGGCCATCGCTTTGTTTATCGCCTGCATGAAGGGCTTTCTCGTCGCCGGCTACTTCATGCACCTGATCTCGGAGCGCAAGATGATTTACGGAATTCTGCTTGCGACCGTGTTCTTTTTCGCGGGTTTGATGTACCTTACGATCTGGTCAATGCAGCCGGAAAGCCTGGTCCATATCCGATAAGCATGTCGCTCAAAGCGTTCCATCTCGTGTTCATCGTGGCCTCGATCGCGCTGGCCTTCGGGTTCAGCCTGTGGTCGGTGCTGAACTACCGCGCCCCGAGCGGAACCATCTGGGACCTGGTGATTGGGCTGGCGGCGTTCGCGGTGGGCGTCGGGCTGGTGGTGTACGAGCGTTACTTTCTCAAGAAGCTTAAAAATGTGAGTTATTTATGAGTCGTTTCTCCGTTAGGAAATTGTGGCTGGCCGGCCTCGTTTTCGGCCTCGCTTTGCGCAGTGAATCATTGCTGGCTTGCGCCGCCTGTTTCGGCGCCAAAACGGATTCCCCGCTGGCCGACGGCATGAATTGGGGAATCATGAGTCTGCTCGTGGTGGTGGTTTCGGTTCTCGGCGGAATAGCCGCCTTCGGTATTTTCATGGCGAAGAGAGCTGCTTCCCTCGCCGCCTCCGCGGCCGCGGAGCAGGCGCTAAAATCAACGCAAAAGGTCTGAACATGCGCGATTTGTTTGCAAAAATTCTGGGTCTCCCGGTGCTCGCCTCCGAACACGGGGCGAAAGTTGACGACCTGATTATTTACGTCCACTACTTGATGGCGGCGTTGTTCGTCGGCTGGATCCTCTATTTCATTTACGCCTTGATCCGCTTTAACCGGCGCGCCAACCCCAAGGCCGACTACGTCGGCATCCGCGGCCACGCCTCGAATTACATCGAAGCCGTGGTGGCGCTGGTCGAGATTGTTCTGCTCGTGGGTTTCGCGGTGCCGCTCTGGGCCAATGCCGTGGACCATTTCCCCAAAGCGGACGAGCACCCCACGACCATCAACGTGATTGCCCAGCAATTTGCCTGGAACGTCTTTTATCCCGGACCGGACGGGAAGTTCAGCAAGCGCGCCGCGCAATTCGTGACGCAGGACAATCCCTGGGGCTTCGACAAAAGCGATCCTGACGGCAAGGACGACCTCGCCCCGATGTCGAACGTGATCCATGTGCCGGTCAACAAGCCGGTGATCATCACGTTGACGTCCAAGGACGTGATCCATTCTTTCAAACTGATCGCCATGCGCGTCACCCAGGACGCCATCCCCGGCATGCGCATTCCGCTGCATTTTACCCCGAACAAAGTCGGCGTGTACCAGATCAACTGCGCCCAACTTTGCGGAAACGGGCACGCGGGCATGGCCAATGGACGCCTGTACGTGGACACCCAGGAGGATTACGATGCCTGGCTGGCAAAGCAGCCCAAGCAAAGCGCCGGCGGCGCAGCCAGCTTCGAATAAGCCTGTCCGGGGGGTATTCTGATCCGAGGTTTGGAGTCCCGGTTTTAGCCGGCGAGGCGGTCACAGGATCCAGCCGGTTGAAAGTATTCAAAACCGTCGTATCTGCGTGTCCGCTGCCGTCTGAAGGCGGGACTCCATTCGACAGGCGACGCTCGCTCCAATCCTGGCGCTAAATGGATACCCGCACGCATGGCCCGCAGATTGCGCCAACCGTGGTGCGTGGAATAAATCCGGGATAGTTGCGACAATTCAGAATCAAGGGCAACTTAGGTCCCGTTGTTACGTTGCTTTCCGCACATGAACAAACCCGCTAAACAGGTTGAGTGGATGGTCTGGGGTGGCTTGATTCTCATCATTGCCACCATCGGCGGGGCTTTTGCGTGGTCGCGGCTCGGCACGACCGCACTGGAACTGCCGGTGCTCGGGCAACTCTCCGATTTCCATTTGACCAATCAAAACAGCGAGCCCGTGTGCCTCGCGGATTTGCGTGGCAAGGTTTGGGTGGCAGACATCATTTTCTCGCGCTGCCCCGGTCCCTGCGCGAAAATGACCCGGCATCTGAATGAACTCCAAGGTGCGCTGCCCGCAACCGACGCGGTCCGTTCGGTCACGCTCACCAGCGACCCGGAGTATGACACGCCGGCCATTTTGAAACGCTACGCCGAACACTATGGCGCGGACACCAAACGCTGGTCGTTCCTGACCGGCGACCGAAAGGCGATCCGTGAACTCGCCGTGAATGATTTCAAATTCGTGGTGGTGGAAAAGAAGCCCGGCGAGCGCACGGTCCCGGACGACCTGTTCATCCACAGCACTTTTTTTGTGCTCGTGGACGCCAAAGGCCAAATCCGCGGCTGGAAGGATCGACAAGGCCAGCTTCACGCGTATTTCGATTCTGAAGATTCCGCGGCCCGCGCGCAACTTGCCGCGGCCGTCCGCCAATTGTTGAAGTCGAACGAAACATGAGCATCCTCGATTTACCTGCGGTCAACGGCTCACTCAATGGTTTGAGCGCCGTCTTTCTCACGGCGGGTTACTATTTCATACGCCGGAGGAATCAAACCGCCCATCGCAACTGCATGATCGCGGCGTTCGTCACGTCCACCCTGTTTCTGGCGTGCTACTTGACCTATCACTTCTATCTCGCCTTTGCCCTGCACCGCGGGCCGACCCGGTTCCTCAATCCCGCGTGGTTTCGCCCGATTTATCTCGCACTGCTGACCACGCACACGATTCTCGCCGTGGTGATTGTTCCCATGGTGTTCATGAGCCTCAGCCGGGGTTTGAGACAGCGCTACGACCTTCACCGCCGAATCGCCAGGTGGACCTGGCCGCTCTGGATGTACGTCTCGGTAACGGGCGTGTTGATTTACTTCCTCCTTTACCAGATTTTCCCGCAGAAGTGATGTGGGGAGTAATAACGGAACGCGAGGCTTCAAGCGGCTCAAGCCGGGGCTCGATGCCGTGATCCCATGCCACCATCGCTCCGGCGCGATCAAGGCAGCAGCTTGCCCACCAACGTGCTGATAGTCTTGCCATCCGCGCTCCCGGCCGCTTTGGCCTGGACGGCTTTAATGACCGGCCCCATGTCCTTCTTGCTGGTGGCGCCCGTTTCTTGAATGGTGGCGCGCACCAAGGCTTCCAACTCCTCCGGCGCGAGTGGTTTCGGCAGGAAGGTTTCGAGCACGGCAATTTCCTGTTTCTCCTTCGCCGCCAGTTCAGCGCGGCCGCCTTTCTCGAATTGCTCGGCCGAGTCCCGCCGCTTCTTCACTTCCTTTTGCACAAGCGCCACGAATTCCACGTCGGGAAGGTTCTCCGTTTTGCGCTCGATTTGCGCATAACCAAGAGCGGACTTCAACATGCGCAAAGCCGAGAGCCGGTCCGCGTCCTTTGCGAGCATCGCGGCCTTGATCTCCTGCGCGAGTCGTTCCTGCAAAGCCATGGCTACTCCGTGGTTTTGAGGTTGCGCAAAGCGTCGCGCATGCGCGCGGCCTTTTCGTAATCCTCATTGTTGACCGCTTCGTTCAAGGCTTTCTCGAGTTCCTCGCGTTTGCTCAGGGGGCGCTGGCTGGAGATTTCCCCCAGCCAGTTTCGGAGATAAGTCAACTCACCGCTCTGTTCGAGCAAATCGCTGCGCGAATGTTCCCGGTAAAAAGCCTGGATCCGCGTGATTCCGGCCTCGATTTGTTCCATGGCTGCGAGGTAATCCTTGCTGCGCAGGAACTCGGCGGCCTTCGCGCGCGTATGCACCATCAACAGTTGCGGTTTGAATTGCAGCATCTGCCAGGCGAGTTCCTCGGTTTCCGCGTACTTCTGCACGAAGTCGAACACCGCCAGGTTCCGCTCGGTGTCACGGATGACGCCGGCGTGGTCTTCGAGCTGCAGCAGGCAAATGTAGCGGTGATGATATTGCAAGGCTTCGATTTGCAGCCGCGAGCAATCCTCCAACCGCAGCACGAATCCCCGGCCTTCGCTGTCGTGTTCCAGGCGATACTTTTGCAACCGGGCCTGATAATGATCGAAAAGTGAAGGATGGCCCAAGGGGCGCTTGCCGTCCGGACGGCCCTGCACATTCATTTGCAGCAATCCCAAATCCACCCGCAACTGAATTTTTTCAACCCCGTCCTTGCCGGTGAACCTCCTGACCACCACCTGCCCGGGCTGGTAATCCCACTGATCCAACAGGTGTGAAATGTCAAAATTCATGCAATGAATATAATGGCCCTTGAAGTCAAGTCAACGCAACGAATGTACTAAAAGCACTACAAACGGCGACGGCATGGCATGAAGGCGCAAAAACTGCGCATCGCCGCGCCGCCTGTCGCGGTTCGGCATCCGCAAAGTTACGGAGCATTCCGCATCCCGAATTCAATCGTGGGAAGCTTGGCGAGCCGTCCAACGGAGTGTGGGAAAGATGCCGCAGATGAACGAAAAAGGCCCGAAATGGGCCTAAACCGCGCGATGCAGGAGGTGTTTATTGTAAAACCGCTTCAGGTTCTGGAATGGCCGGCCCAGCTTGCGGAGCATCCAAAACCAGTTATACCAGGCTTGTCCGAGCGATTCCAGCAATCGTGACTCCAGTTCCCGCGTGTCTTCCCCAAATCCTCCATGCCGCCGCAGGCTGTAAATCTGGGTAAAAAGCATCCTGCGCCGTTTGTGATTCATGAACCACGGGCGTAAATGATATTCGCTCAGCAAGAGCAGCGCTTCCCGTTCCCCGACACGGCTGGCTTGATTGAGCACGGTCTGCTGCCGCCCGTGGCGGCGAAAGCAGTACAAAGGCTCGGGCGTGTAAACGGCATCACCCTTTTCCAACAAATGAAACCACATCTCCAGGTCGGTTAGCTGATGGTATCGGTGATTGAACCCGCGCAGCGCCAACTCGTGGCGGAACATCACGACGGACGGTTCGCCAATGATGTTCGCATTCATTTCAAAGCAACGGGTGATCACTTCCCAGCCGCGATGAAATCCAGCCGCGCCCAATTGGTCGCACACTTCAACGATCTTTGAATCGCCGTCGATGATGTTGCGGGCGGCGACGGCCATCACGGCCGCCGGATTGTTGTCCAGCAGACTGGCCATTTTCGAGAGAGTTTGCCGGTCAGCCAGCTTGTCATCGCCAAACAGGAATTGAATATACTCTCCGCGCGCCAGGGAGAGGCAGTAATTCCAATTGGCCACCATGCCGAGATTGGATCGGTTGATTTGAACGCGGATGCGGCTGTTGCTTTCCGAATAACGACGGAGCACCGCGCCGCTGTCATCTTCCGAACAATCATCGACAATCACGAGTTCATAATCCGGAAAGTCCTGCGCCAGCACTGACTCAATCGCTTCAGGCAGATAGCGCGCGTAATTATAAGTCGGGATCAGAACACTGATTTTTGGAGCGGTGAAATCGTTCGAAACCGGGGTGCCAATGGTCAATCGCGGGCGCGGACGCCCTTCGACACGTTCGCAGGAAGTTCCAGGAACTTCGGCTGCGTCGGTGTCAGATTGGAGCATAAGCGGGTGAATCTTATTTCCTGAATGATTCCAAACCATGGGGTGTCTACCTGCCATCAAGGACGCCCTTTTGAATCATCATTGCCGAGGGCTTTCGAGATGGCCGCAAAAACCATTTCGGGCGGAAGATTTTCGAGGCACTCGATTTTTCCACGCTGGCTGATGAAGCAAGTTTCCCGGCTGCACGGGGCGCACGGCCAGGATTGCTGCACGACCGTGATTGAACCCCAGACCTGGGTTTTTCCCTTCATCGCAAATGGACTGGCGTCCGGCCAATCATTCGGCCACGGTCCCCACTGTGAGGCTGGGGTCGGACCATAGAGCGCAATGGTCGGCGTTCCGACCGCCGCCGCGACATGAGTCGCGGCTGTGTCGATGCCAACAAAAGCGCGGCTGCCTTGGATGGCCGCGGCCAGTTGGCGCAGGGTGAAAGGTTGCGGGAGAGAATCCACCGTGCCGCCAGCCGCAATTTCGATGCGCCGGAATTGTTCCTCGTCTGCTTGTCCAGGCGAACGGGTGAACACCGCGCGCAGATTGGTCCGGGAACGAATCCGTTCGGCCAAACCGGCCCAGGCGGAGGCAGGCCAGTACTTGAACGACCGCCGGCTGTATGGATGAAGCAGGACGTAGGGCTGTTCGCCCAAGTGCCGCCGGGCAAACGCGAGGTCTCCGGCGTTGCAATCGAAAACCACCCGCGGGATGGCCGGTATGCCGAGCGGTTCCAATTGGGTCAACATCAACGGCACGATGTGCCTGCGGCCATCGAACATTCGGCAATGCCGCAGCAGGAGTTGCTTCCACCAGTCGCGGCGGGCGAGCGTGCGGAATCCCAGGGCCTGGCGGCCGCAGGCAATGGAAAATGCCGCCGTCCGATCCGACCAACCCGTGCCGAGCGCGTAGTCGTAGCGGCGCCAAAGTTGGAGCATCATGCCCAGGCCGGTGGAACCCGGAGACAGCGTGTGGATGCGCCGCACGTTCGGATTCTTTGCCAGCACTTCCTCCGTTCCCTTGAAAACCAGGTAGTCCACTTGCGCGTGCGGCAAGTGCGTTTTGATTGACAGCGCCAGCGGAGTGGAGAGCAGCACGTCGCCGATGTATCGGAGACAGACGATCAGGAAGGTCGCATGCTCGAGTGGCTGTCTTTCCGAAAGCTCGCCCTGGCCATTTGTGGGTTGGGGTAACTGACAGCTTAAGGTGCGAGCGGGCGGAAGCGGCGCGCGCCGCAAATTTTTTCCTACGAGTAGGTCAAGCGCCCGCGTTGCCACCGTTCGTAGAGGGTGTGGCCGTATTGGCGGCGTTCCAGGGCGCTCCAGCGCGCCGTGCGCCGCTTGCGCTGGAACCGTTTTATCCACCGTTGGATTTGGTTAAGCCCCCACTTCTTGCGGAAGTATTGGCGGTTTTCCTCTTCATACGGCCCGTAGAGATTGACTTGACGGATGCATTTCTGGGTTACGGAACCAAAATGATGAATGAACGAACGCCCGGTCGTTCCCAACTTGAAACCCGCCTGGCGCGCCCGCTCGAAGAAATCCGTGTCCTCGAACACCCCGACGCGGAAATTCTCGTCGAACAGGCCGATGCGCTCGAACACCCGCCGCCGCACCATGAAGCAAACGCCATCCGCCACATCGGGCCGCATGGCCCCGGCGGCGGATTCGACAAATTCCCGGGCGTACGATTCCAAATCATAGTTGAGCAGACCTTCGCGGATCGCCGGCGTCACGATGTCCCATGCTTCCGTCTTCGCGGCGGTCAGCAAGCCTTCCAGCCAGCCCGCCGTCAGCACCACGTCGTTGTTCAGCACCACCACCCAATCCGCGCGGCACGCGCGGACGCCCTGGTTCCAGGCGGCGGCACAACCGCAGTTTCGCGCATTGCTAATGACCGTGATGTCGGTGCGCGTGCTCAAATATTCCGCCGTGCCGTCCGTCGAACCGTTGTCGATCACGACCGTTCCCGCCCTCAGCCCGGTATGGCGCCGCAAGCTCTCCAGGCAAAGTTGCGTGCACTCGAGTTGATTGAACACCGGGATTACGATTTCAACCAGCGGCGGATCCGCCGACTGATCGTTTCGCGTCCGGTTGGTCGCGCCCGCCAGCAGGGCTGGAACGGGTTCTTCCAGCAACGCCACCGCGGATGAATCGGCAAAAGTTACGCCTTCTGCCAGATACTCAAGCGCCCGCACTCCCAGCGGGAAAGACTTTCTGTTATTATTAGGATCAAGCACGTCGTCATACCGAAGGGAACGGCTTGGCTCGCTTGGAGCATCCCTCCGGTCGGGCGGCGGCAGTTAGGTAACTACTTACGTCGCGCTGAGTTTAGCAATTTGCCTTCATCTCACCATGGGGTTTTAACCTGAGATTAGCGCGACGGCAGAGCAATGGCGTGTTGCCGTGCGCGGGCCGGTGAGCGGGCCAACCCGGCATGTAAAAAACAAATGGCACAATGGCTGATTCGAAACGTCCCAAAAACAATGCGGCGCATGCAACGGGATCGGACCCGCCTGGAGCCGGGAATCAGAAGCAAAATGCCCAAAGAAATTGTCGCTTCTGTTGCCCGGCAGAGTTTACAATGAACGCGGATTGGATTCATTCAACATGGCTTTGCGTGACACCGCCGCCGGGATTGTGCGCCGTTTGCAAACGGCCGGGTTTGCCGCGTACTGGGTCGGCGGTTGCGTGCGCGATTATTTGTTGGGACGCGAGCCGCAGGATTATGACGTGGCCACTTCCGCTGTCCCGGACCAGATCGAGGCGTTGTTTGCGCGCACGATTCCAGTCGGGCGCAAATTCGGCGTGATCATCGTGCTCGAAAACGGCCACGAATTTCAGGTGGCCACCTTCCGGGCCGAAGCGGATTACCAGGATGGCCGTCACCCGGAACAGGTTACCTTCAGCAACGCGCAAGCTGACGCCAGCCGGCGCGATTTCACTGTCAACGGCTTGTTCTACGATCCGGTTCGCGACGAACTGCATGACTGGGTGGGCGGCGAAGCGGATTTACGCGCGAAACTCCTGCGCACGATCGGTTCGCCGGACGAACGCTTCGCCGAGGACCATCTGCGCTTGCTGCGCGCCGTGCGCTTCGCCGCGCAGTTGGACTTCCAGGTCGAGGAGCGCACGTTCGCCGCGTTGCGGGCAAACGCGCCCAGCATTTCGACGGTGAGCGCGGAGCGGATTCGCGAGGAACTCATGAAGCTTTTCCGTCCGCCGCATGCCGCACGGGGGCTCGATCTGCTGCGGGACAGCGGTTTGCTGGAACAAGTGCTGCCGGAAATCGCCGCCATGATTCACTGCGACCAATCGCCCGATTACCATCCCGAAGGAACCGTCTATAACCACGTCCGCCTGATGCTGTCTCAACTTCCTGCGGACGCGCCGGATGAACTGCCCTGGGCGGTGTTGCTCCATGACGTCGCCAAGCCCGTGACCGCCTCGCGAGACCCCCAGACCGGGAGCATCCATTTTTACGGTCATGAGAAAGTTGGCGCAGAAATGGCCGAGACACTGTTGCAGCGCTTGAAGTTTCCGCGCAAGGAAACCGACGCCATCGTCCAAGCGGTCCTCTATCATATGCAATTCAAGGACGTGAAGGACATGCGCAAATCCAGCGTGCGGCGGATGTTGATGCGAGACACGTTCCCGCTGGAACTGGCCCTTCACCGGCTCGACTGCCTCGGCTCGCACCGAAACCTGGACCACTACGAATTCATGCTGGAACAAGCCAGGGAATTGGAACACCAGCCGCAAATCATTCCGCCGCTGCTGACCGGGAGCGATTTGATCGCGTTGGGCATGCGGCCCAGCCCCGCCATGGGCGCTCTCCTCGCCGAAATCCGCGAGAAGCAACTGCAGGACGAACTCAAGACCAGCGACGAAGCGCGGGAATGGGCGCGGCAAAAGCTTCGGGAAAACGCTAGTTCCGCGAGCGGGTGATCGAAGCCGAAGGAGCAACTAATTCCGCCCTGGGCGCGCCAAAGCTTCCTTGCGACGGCGTGCAGCGCCGCTCCCGATCCACCCATGTCCCAATCACACCTCCGTCATTGGTTATTTGACATTCAGGCGTGACACGTCCTTTTTTACCCAACCGCCAGCCCATCAGGCACTTGCCTCAATGCCACCGTTTTTCACCACCCTGCCCACCCAAAAAAGAGGTTTAATTTGGTTTAATTTACTTTAATTCACCTTAATTTCTCGCCGGGCTTAATTCCCGATTGGGGCCGACGGCAACAATCCGCGTGTCATATTTTATGCTACACAAGAACCCGGACTTGGTTTGTTTCGGCCTGTTCAGGCTTGTTCCGCCTTGAACTCCGAAACTTGCTTTCGATTGTCAAAGAGCCTGCCCGGTTTGCTTCGAGTGCCCGTTTGGGCTCTCAACGGCGCCAGGCAAAAATCATCGGCGTCACGTTTAAACGTGTGTCGTTCGTTTCAGGATTCCCTCCGATCCTTCACCGTCACCCAGGATTAAAACACACCCTTTTACTAAAGGCAAATGAATTTTTCTTGCCAACCGTCCAAAGCGTGCGCAGTTCAACGCGATTAGGGCAAAACAATCATGGCGGGGGCACTGCCGTGGGGGGTGCGGATTTGCCCGTCAATGAGAGGCCATAAGTTCTTGAGTTCCACCCATCCCTGGCTGATAATCGAGATGTCATCGAACATGAAGCTCAGCCCGGTCCACCCGTGCCGTTTAGCTCCGAAGCTGCGTCTTGCGCGCGGTGTTTCGGCACTGCGCGGTTGCGTGGCGCTGGCGTGGGCTGCCCTTTGGCTGGTTTCCGGTCAGCCGATTGACGGGGCGGAGACGGGAGCGTCCAAACCTGCGACCCGGGACAATTGGTCGTTCAAAGCACCGGCCCGGCCGGAGTTGCCGCCGGTGAGGAACCGCAAGTGGGTGCGGAATGCCATCGATCGATTCATTCTCGCGCGGTTGGAGGAGGAGAAGCTGGAACCGTCACCGGAAGCGGACCGGATCACGCTGATTCGCCGATTGAGCCTCGACTTGACGGGTTTGCCGCCAACGCTCGCGGAGGTCGATGCGTTTGTGACTGATCGCCGGCCGGACGCGTACGAACGGGTGGTGGAGCGGTTGCTGGCGTCGGTCCATTACGGGGAACATTGGGGGCGTCACTGGCTGGATGCGGCGCGTTACGCGGACACGAACGGCTACGAGAAAGACCTGCCGCGCTCGATTTGGCCTTACCGGGATTGGGTAATCAATGCCTACAATGCCGACCTGCCTTTCGATGAGTTCGCGATTGAACAAATGGCGGGCGATCTGCTCCCCAATGCCACGATCGAGCAGCGCGTCGCCACGGGGTTCCATCGCAACTCGATGGTGAACGAAGAAGGTGGCGTCGATCCGGAGGAGTTTCGAGTCGCGGCGATCATCAATCGCGTGGAAACCACAGGCAAGGCCTTCCTGGGTCTGACGATCAATTGTGCCCAATGCCATAACCACAAGTACGACCCGATCTCGCAAAAGGAGTACTACCAATTCTTCGCCTTCCTGAACAGTGATGACGAGCCGCTGCTCGACGTGCCCAGCCAGGCGCAATTAATCAAGCGCAAGGAAATTCTCGATCAGATCGGAAAGATCGAAGACGAACTGCTTGCCAAGGACCCTGAACTCAAGACCCGCCAGGCGGCATGGGAAGATGATCTGCGCGATGAGACGGTCAATTGGCATGTGCTGGAACCGGTGAATTACTATGGCGCGGTCGGGACGAAGTTCACGCGCTTGAGCGATGAATCATTGCTGGCGACCGCCTCCAACCCGGGGAGTTCGACCTATACCGTCACAGTCAAACCGCAACTCAAGGACATTACCGGTTTTCGGCTGGAGGCCTTGACGGATCCAAACCTGCCGCACAACGGACCTGGACGCACCGCGCATGGCAACTTCGTGCTGACTGAATTCCGCGTGGACCTGATTTCGCCGGATGGGCAAACCACGAACCAGGTGCCGCTGCAAAATGCCACGGCCGATTTCGAACAACCCGGCTTTCCCGCAGCCGACGCCATCAACGGCAAGGCCGACGCCAAACACGGCTGGGCCATCGACGCCGGGCCGGGCCGGATCAACCAGGACCGCAAGGCGGTGTTTGAAACGAAGCAGAACGTGCACCTGGCGGAGGGCAGCATGTTGCTGTTCACGCTGAAACAGGCTTTTGGCACCGAGCACACCCTCGGACGTTTCCGGCTCGCGGCAACTTCGCAGGCGGAGCATCCCATCCGCGCGGACCCGCTGGCAGCAAAGTTGCGGCAAATTCTCGACCTTGCGGTGGACCAGCGCACGCCACAGCAGCGGCGTGAGTTATTCAGCTTCTATCGAACGGTTGACTCCAAATGCGCGGAGGCCAACAAACAAATCGCCGACCTGATGAACGGCTGGCCGCAAGCGGACACCACGCTCGTGCTGGCCTCGCGCCAGGAACCGCGTGAAACCCACATCTTCAAGCGCGGCGATTTCCGCAATCCGCTCGAGGCGGTCTCGCCGGACGTGCCCGCGTTCCTGCCGCCGCTGCCCGCGGGCGAACCGCGCAACCGGCTGACGCTCGCGAAATGGATCGTGAGCGAAAAAAATCCGCTCACCGCGCGCGTCATCATGAATCGCTTTTGGCAGGCGTATTTCGGGCGTGGTTTGGTGGTGACGGCGGAGGATTTCGGGACCCAGGGCGACAAACCGTCGCATCCAGAGCTGCTGGACTGGCTGGCGTGTGAATTCATGGCGCGCGGGTGGAGCATGAAAGCGATGCACCGATTGATTGTTGAATCAGCGACCTACCGGCAAGCGTCCAAGGTAAGTCCGGAACTCTATGCCAAAGACCAATACAATCGCTGGCTGGCGCGCGGACCGCGTTTCCGGGTGGAAGCGGAAACGGTGCGGGACATCGCGCTGTCCGCCAGCGGCTTGCTCAGCGCGAAGGTCGGCGGGCCGAGCGTTTATCCGCCGATCCCCGATGGCGTGCTCAATCTGGGCTATGGTGCGCCGATGAAATGGGAAACGAGCACCGGCGAAGATCGTTACCGGCGCGGGCTGTACACGTTTTGGAAACGGACCGTGCCGTATCCCGGCCTTTCGATCTTCGACGCGCCGAACGCGGACACCGCGTGTGTGCGACGGGTGATGTCGGACACGCCGTTGCAGGCGCTGACCACGCTGAACGACACGGTGTTTCACGAAGCCGCGCAGGCACTGGCCTTGCGCGCTTGGAAGGAAGGCGGCAAGACGGATCGCGACCGGGCCGCGTACGCCTTCCGGCTTTGCACCAGCCGCGAACCGGACGCCAAAGAGTTGGAAGGCGTATTGAAACTGGTGCGGGAGAAGGAACAGTATTTTGAAAACCGCACGGCGGCGGCCGTTCAGATCGCGTCGCCGGACCGGCAGAATCCCCCGGAGGATGTGAACTTGCATGCGGTGGCGGCGTGGACGCTGGCGGCGCGGGTGTTGCTGAATTTGGATGAGACGATTACGAAACAATAGCCATGAACTACCGCGAAGAAATCAATGCTGAGGCCAGAAAGATTCTTACCCGCCGCCATTTCTTCCGTGATTGCGGCGTGGGGTTGGGGGCGATTGCGCTGGGTTCGTTGCTGAACGATAACCGGGTTTTCGCGGCGACTTCGCAGCCGCAGAGCACTGATCCATTGACGCCGAAGCCACCGCATTTTGCGCCGAAGGCGAAGCGGGTGATTTACCTGTTCCAGGCGGGCGCGCCGAGTCAGTTGGACCTGTTCGACTACAAGCCGACGCTGGCGAAGTACGACGGGCACCCGGTGCCGGCAGAGTTGGTGAAAGATCAGCGGTATGCGTTCATTCCGCGGGACGCGGCGTTGTTCGCCAGCACGTTAAAATTTTCCCGTCACGGCCAGTGTGGCGCGGAGCTTTCCGAAGTCCTGCCGCACCTCGCGGAAGTGGCGGATAACATCGCCATCGTGAAGTCGATGACCACGGATGCGTTCAACCACGCGCCGGCACAGATTTTCATGAACACGGGCGCGACGCAATTCGGGCGTCCCAGCATGGGCTCGTGGGTGACTTACGGCCTGGGCAGCGAATCGCAATCGCTGCCGGGTTTTGTGGTGCTCAGTTCCGCGGGCGGCACGAGTGGCGGCGCTTCGAATTGGGGCTGCGGTTTTTTGCCGACGGTTTTTCAGGGCGTGCCCTTCCGCCGCAGCGGCGATCCCATCCTGAGCCTTTCGAACCCGGCGGGCATCACCCGCGAGATTCAGCGCGAGTCGCTGGACTTGCTCAAGGAACTCAACCAGCACCATCTCGATGAAGTTGGCGACCCGGAAATCGCGACCCGCATCAATGCCTTCGAGATGGCGTATCGCATGCAGGCGAGCGCACCCGAACTGATGGACATTGGAAAAGAGTCGCCGGCGACGCTGGAAATGTATGGCGCGGAGCCGGGCAAGAGTTCCTTCGCGAACAATTGCCTGCTGGCGCGCCGGTTGGTGGAACGCGGCGTGCGGTTCGTGCAGCTTTACCATGAAGCGTGGGACCATCACAGCGAGGTCATCAAGGGAGTGAAGGCTCAGTGTGGCCAGACTGACAAACCCGCCGCGGCTCTGGTCAAGGACCTGAAGCAGCGCGGACTGCTCGACGAGACGCTGGTCATTTGGGGCGGGGAGTTCGGGCGCACACCGATGGTGGAAACAAACGAAGCCGCCGGCCGGAAAATGGGGCGCGACCATCATCCGCAGGCGTTCACGATGTGGCTGGCGGGCGGGGGCGTTAAACCGGGTTTGACCCTGGGCCAGACGGACGAGTTCGGTTTCCACATCGTCGAAGACCGGGTTCATGTGCACGACCTGCATGCGACCATTCTGCATTTGCTCGGTTTCGATCACACGAAGCTGACCTACAAATTCCAGGGCCGGAACTTCCGGCTGACGGATGTGGAGGGAGAATTGGTGAATAAATTGCTTGTGTAATCGCCGGACCGGATCGCCTCCAATGGCGGCTCCGCGAATCCCGTCCGGACCCGCGCCAAAATTCAAGCCCAATCGCTCGTTCTGACGAAGAAATTCTTCTGATTGCTGGTTGCACTCCCGCGCAAAATCCGGCACAACGCCCGTCCGTCTTTTGATTTATGAAAAAAGAAACAACGAAATCGACCGAAATGCAGTTGCTGGATTTGCTGAAACGGGTGTTGCCCAAGGCAACCCACGACGCCCAACTGGCCGGAAAAATTTATCAGGCCATCGAAACGGAACTCAAGGCCAAGGCCCGCGTGGCCGCCTTCGAAAAGTTTTGCGGCAAGGTGGAGTTGCCCAACCTCGAACCCAAGACCATCGATGATGTGAAACTTCAGTTGGCCGCGTCGTTCGGCGACGGTGACGTGACGGTCAAGCCCAACAAGAAGGACAAGACGTTGATGGTGGAGGTTTCGTTGCCCGATGGGCAGTTCACAAGTGAAATCAAGGTCGGGGCGGTGGCGGCTCCGGCGGGTGATGACGAGCAGGAGATCACGCTCAAGTTTGCGCCTTTTCCCGTGTGCATGCCGGGCGACAAGGACTTGGTTTGGCTCCTGGCCCGGCGCGAAAACATATCGCCGGAAGAAGGCGGAATCGCACTCTCGAAAATCGAGGAGGAATTCTGGGCCTCCAAGACGGGTCAAAAGCTTCTACGTGACCGGGTGGACAGAAGTTTTCCGGAATTCATCGCCCGCGTTCCAGCCGGCTTGTTGAGCGAGGCGGGCCTGAAGCGCCATTACAAGACGCCGGAACCAATCAAAGCGCTGCGAGGCAACACGAAAAGCCGGGGTTGAATTGGCCGCCCTATTTTGCGGTGATACGGCCTGGAGATGAGGTTGACGGAAACTGAGTTAATCGCGCACATTCTTCCGTCGGCTGCCAACTGCCGCCCATGTCAACCGTAGCCAATGTTCGCATTCACGCCAGCCAGTTCCCCGCGGCGGCGCGGGAGGATTTGCTGCGCTCCCTGCGCACCCGGCAGGTCAACCACAAGTTTCATTATGACAGCCTGAAGCAAACGCAGAAATGGCTGGCCTTGCACCAGGCTTATTCCCCATCGCGGGCGGACGAGGATTGCATCGCGATTTACGAACGAAGTTTTGAGGCGGCAGTCGATGGCATCAAGACGCCGGCGGTTCATTTGGTCGGGCTGGGTTGCGGCGGCGGGCAAAAGGATACGCGTCTTTTGCGCCGGCTGGGCGAACGTGACAAAAAGATCACGTACACTCCCTCGGACGTAAGTGTGGCGATGGTGTTGGTGGCGCGGGCCGCGGCGCTATCGGCGATCGAGGCGCGAGATTGTCATCCGCTGGTTTGTGATCTCGCGGCCGCCGATGACCTCGCAAACTTTTTGGGGGAATATCCCGAACCGGCCGCCGCGCGATTGGTGACCTTCTTTGGGATGATCCCGAATTTCGAGCCGCAAATGATTTTGCCCCGGCTGGCGGGATTGTTGCGGGCGGGCGATTTCCTGCTTTTTAGCGCCAATCTTGCTCCGGGAATAGATTACGCGGCGGGTGTGCGACAGATCCTGCCGCTCTATGATAACCGCCTGACGCGGGATTGGCTGATGACATTTCTGGTTGATTTGGGCGTCGAGGTGTCGGATGGCGAATTGCGGTTCGGGATTGAAGATGATCCAGCGGGAAGCGGGCTCAAACGGGTCGCGGCGCATTTCCATTTCGCGCGGTCGCGCCGGGTGGAGGTGGACACGGAGGCGTTTGAATTCAGAGCGGGCGAATCCGTGCGGCTGTTTTTTTCTTATCGGCATACGCCGGAGAAAGTTCGCGCGCTGCTTGAGCCACATGGCCTGAGCGTCCTCCAGCAATGGATTGCGAAATCGGAAGAGGAAGGGGTGTTCCTGTGCCAGGCGAGGCGGCGCTGAATTGAAATCAGAAATCCGAAGTCTGCGGATTGCTTGCGCTGTGTTACACCTTGTCAACCTGCCCGGCAGTTTCGCGGGATTCCTTGAAAGCGGCGAGCTGCGGTTGTTGATTTTGGCGGACCTGCCCGGCTTTTCTGCGGTGGTGCTGGGCGGCGAGCAAGCGAATTAGATAAACGACCACAATGATGTTGACGCAGAAAACGAGCAGCTTGAAATAAGTGAACCGATGCCAGAGATGATAGACCTCCACCGGCAGGAACAGCCCCGCCGAAAGAACGGCGAACCATTCGGCCCAATGGCGCTCGTGCCACAGGCCATAGGCTTCGATGAATCGGACCCCTCCGCAAATCACGGCAAAGACCGCGATGGCTACTAAACGCCGGTCCGTCGCCATGGAGGCGGCGTCGATGCAAAGCTTGGCAAAGCCCCAGGCTGGATCGACATGCAAGAAGTGCAGCAGATGTTCCATCCGGGCTTGGACATCCGTGTGAAGCAAGGTGAGGCAAAACAACCCGCCCGCCAGCCAGGCAAAGCCCTTGACAAACTCGAAAAGAGCGACCGAGCGCAACCCAATCGGCGCCTTATGTCCAGTTTCTGCTTTATTCACGGCTCCAGGCCATCCGCTTACCTCCCAGATTTGACTCCGATGATGGCAATTCGTTCGATGTAGATACTGTTCCCGCCGATCCGGTCAGGTCGAATGCTGTCCGGCTTCCGCTTCCGGGTTTGTAGCATCATCCGCTCCACTCAAAACTCGAACCGCACGCCGCCGAGACGACTCGCGATTTCGCCCAGCACTCGTTCTTCATCAGCGGGGTGTCTGGCATTAAACGTTACGCTGAAACGCAAATAAGCGCAAGCATCATCCCAGGGCACCGTGGAAATCAGCTTCTCCGTAATTAACCATTGCGAAATCTCCTCGGCATTCTTAAAAGCGACCTTGGAACCGTCCGGCTTGATGGCCGTCCGCGGCGCCTTGACGTAGAGGAAGAACGAACCTTGCGGCTTGCGGGCGTCGAAACCGGCGGCGCGCAACACCCGGACCAGGCCGTCCATCCGGCGCGAGTATTTGGCGGCAATTTTCTCCGTGATCCCGGGATGATCGAGGCAATACGCGGCGGCGTGCTGGATGGCAAGGAACTGCCCGGAATCCGTGTTGTCCTTGACATCGCCGTAGGCTTTCACCAGCAGTTCATTCCCGGCCACAAACCCGCAACGCCAGCCGGTCATGTTGAAGCTTTTGCTGGTGGAATGAAGTTCGATGCCCACTTCCTTCGCGCCGGGCGTGGCCAGAAAACTCAACGGCTTGCCCGCGAACACCAGCGCGGCATAGGCCGCATCGTGGATCACCACGAGATTATGGCGCACCGCGAAATCAACAACATGGGCGAAGAATTCCGCCGTGGCGCTCGCGCCGGTGGGGTTATTGGGATAATTGATGACGAGAACTTTGGCCTTGCCCAGAATATCTTTCGGAACGCTGTCAAGATCGGGCAGAAAGCGGTTGGCCTCCGTGAGCTGCAGGTTATGCACCAGGCCGCCGTAATACCTGGAATGCGTGCCGAACACCGGATAACCGGGCGTCGTCATCAGGACGTAGTCGCCCGGATTGATCAGCGCCGCCGGAAGAATGGACAGCGCCGCTTTGCTGCCGATGGAGTGCAACACTTCTGTCTCGGGGTTAATGCCTTTGACGCCGCAAACTCGTTCCAAATAGCGGGCTGCCGCTTCCTTCAACACCGCATCGCCGTTGTCCGAATAACCCCGGTTCTCCGGCTTGCGGGCTTCGGCGTGCAACTGCTCCACCACCTCGGGAAACGCCATCTCATCCGGCTCGCCCACGCCCATGTCGATGATTTCGGCGCCCGGATTCGCCGCGAGCGCGGCGCGTTTGGCGCGTTTGATCTTCTCGAACTTATAGATGGCGGTCGATTTGCCGTATTGACGACCGCCGATGCGCTCGGCGAACAGATTTTGAATGTAAGTGTCGGACATGCAGCTTGTGAAAATAAACGCAGCGGCGGTTTCGTGCAAGCGGGGATGAGCAATGCGAAAACCCCGCGTTGCCGATTTGGAAATCGGCAATACAGCAGGTTTGGACACTCCACCGAGGCGTTACGCCTATCCTATCGGGCCTGCCGCCGAACCAAACACCAGGCCCACACAGACAAACCCGCCGCCAGCAGCCCCATCGCGGCCATGATGAAAAAATCCGCCGGATTGGTCGCCAGTTTGCCTCGTTCGTCAATGCCCTTCAAAATGTGCAACACGGCCAGCAGGCCAAAGATCGTCCCGGTGGTAATGAGATACGCTTTCATCGGATTGTGCTCGGTTGAAAAACTTTGAAATTCCGCGGGCCGTCCCCGCCCAACATCTGAAAACAGAGCCACGCCCAAAAGAAGATGTCAATCGCGAAGGCGGAATTCACTCGCGCGATTTTGAATCCATGATGATCGTCACCGGCCCGTCATTCGTAAGGCTCACCTGCATGTCCGCGCCGAATTCACCCGTCTGGATTGGCTTGCCAAAATCAGCCGTGAGCCGCTGGATGAATTGCTCATACAATGGAATCGCCACTTCAGGCCGCGCCGAACGGCTGTAGGACGGACGATTTCCTTTCTTCGTGCTTGCGAACAACGTGAACTGGCTGATGAGCAGAATCCCGCCCTGCGCTTCCTGCACGGAACGATTCATCACGCCGTTTTCATCGTCGAAAACCCGCAACCGCACGATCTTGCCGCTCAGCCATTCGATGTCCTCGGGACCGTCCGCTTCCTCGATGGCCAGCAGCACCAGCAAACCCCGTTCGACCGCGCCCCTGATCGCGCCGCCGATGGCCACCTTTGCTTCTGAAACCCTTTGAATCACCGCTCGCATGCAGTGGAATATGCCGCGCACCAACTCTCTTTGAAAGCCTGGCTTTGCCCCCGGCGTTCGTCTTCGAAGGACGAGCAGGAAACATGCTCACACGGTCGCCTAATGCCGGGGTTCAACAGGCAAAGCCCCCGACTCGTTCCCCGACGCTTGAATTTTCTTCAAAGCTTCAATCGCGTTGTCCTTTATCCTTGGATTATTGGTGAGCGATTGCAGGAGCGGCGCAGCCGAAGCCGCCTGCGTTCCGAATTGTCCGAGCGCCCGGGCCGCATCGCCGGCCACCGAGGAGTTGGTGCTGCTCAGGGCTTGGCTGAGAGCGGGAATCACTTCTCCGGCATTCGCATGAAACAAGCCGAGGACCTGGATGGCTCCGCACGCAGTGCCCTCGCTCGGGGAGGACGTGGCGCTGATCAGGAAGGGAATGAAATTGGTTCCCGTCGCCGGATGCTGGCCCAGCGCCCAGATGGCGCACATGCCGGACCATTCGGTTGCCGGTTGGACGGCATTCGTCAGCGCCCCGGTGCCCTCAGGGTCAATCGTAGCCAGGACGTAGGCGGCTTCCTTGATCGAGGAGTGCCAGAAATTAGTGTGGAGCAGCCGCGTGAGTTCCGGCACCGCCGGCTTGGCCAACGGCCCCAAAGCGGCCAAACCCTGCGCCGCGCGCCAGCGCACCCGGTCCGCTTCGGTGACATCATCGAAAAAAATGTGCGCGCCGGACGTCCGCCGGAGAAAGGCATTGATGTGGTCCTGCATCCGGAAGCGAAACGCATCGCGGCGCGGCCGCAGGTGAATATCCTCCATCAACAAAGGCAGCGCCTCCGCGCCCATGGCATGAATCGCCTCGGCAGCCGCGATCTGTTCCGGCGTGGGTGCTGGCAGCGAGCTCGAACTGATGCCAACCGCCTGGCCATCATCAAGCTGCTTCAACCACTGGCTCAGCGTTTTCCCTTCAAAAACGGGTTCTTTGCGCCAAGGCGGCATGAAATGCCAAACGACAAGAAGAACCAAGGCTGCAATGACGCCGGCGAACAGGCTGTTCTTTCGATTGGGTTTCATCGGATTCGCTGATCAGGTGCCGAATAATCGTATGCTGTTGCTTTCTTACTAAAGATGGAAGCTTGAAGATAGATGACCAAGCGCTTTAGCTCCTTCATGCGTCGCGCCCAATTTGTTATTATCAGCATCCTGGCCCTGACAGCCGCCCTGGCCGTCATCCTCGCCGTGCTGCAATATCGCAGCCTTCAGGAGTTCCGGGCAAATGAGTGGGCAGCGCGAGCCGCGACCGTGGCGTTGGACGCCCAATTTATGGCTGACCCGCGGTTTCGAAATGTGCGCGTCCCTGGCTACACCGGAAAAGCCGGGCTGCTCCGACCCGAAGGTGTGTTCCGAGTGACCGGTTCCGTTTCTTCCAGCAAGGATTGGAGTGACCTGCGGGGAATCATAGGCGCGGTAAACCCGCCCGGGAGGCTCCTTTTAACGGTAAATGTTCTCCAGCCCAAGCCTGTGGCCCCCCAGCCGAAACCGGCGCGCCCGGCCAGGCAACGAGCGAATTAATCGGCACCGCGAAGTTGCGTCCCCGGTTTTACTCCTGCTCGTTCGATTTGGATCCTTCATGCGGCGGCAGACCTTCGGCTCCCCCAAAGCGACCGGCCAGAATGGTCGAACGATTATTACCCGACATGGCGGATTAAAAACTCTTGCGCCACCCACGGTTACAACTGGAGTCGCAAGCGTGTTCTTTCGACGAGCCAGGTGGCACGGCGGCAAACGACATAAGTTTATATACTTTATCACTGCTGAATCTATTATACTTATTTAACAAGTGAGTGTATCGCTTGCGTTGGGTCGGCCTTTCCGCCAGCATTTGGGTGCTTTAATGAAAGATCAGTTGTGCAGTCCAAGAAGAGGACCCAACCCGCCCTAGAGCAGAACCAGCTTGGGCCGGCGCTGACCATTCGAAAGCAACCCAACCCATCAACATTAAGCCTATGAAATCAAAACTCATCCCTATTGTATGTCTCTGCGCGAGTCTGGCTCGCGCAGATTTCAATCCCGTCCCGCTGACACCCAACAGCTATACTTTCGACATTGTGGTCGAAAAAGGAGCGCCGCCGGCGCTGCCCTACTGCCTCACCGCTTCCCAGGGAACCGGCCTCACGCTGGGTGATAGCACGTGGTTCGAGCAGGGCTTCTGGCGCTCACCCAACCAGAACTTCGGCCTGCCGCATCCAGGGCAGGTTTTCACGCATCAGAGCAACACAAATATCCAATACATCATGCCGCCGACCTACCTGACCAACAACTGCTTGTTGGCGGATTCCACGTTGCCCGGCGGCGGCACCCTCACCTTCGCCACCCCCACCACCTGCTCGGGTCTTTCCATTTTCGGCTCCTCCGGCGGCGGGGCGGGATCCGTCAATTATACGGTCACCCACGCCGATACCTCCACCGAGACTGGAGGCATCATTTACAGTGACTGGTTCAACGGCGCCAACCCTGCCTGGATCGCCCTTGGCCGTGTCGGACCCAACGGCGGCCCCCAAAACAATGGCAGCAATCCACGGCTTTATTCTTCGGAGATCACGGTGTCGACCAACAGTCCCGTGGTGAGCATTAGTTTCACTTTCGGGAGCGGCGGCCATCCGGGAATCTATGCTGTCAGCGCCACCACCGATGGCACGACTTACACTCCGGTCATTGTCAGCGGATTCAACGAGAAGGTCATTGTCCCGGCCTCATTCCCGCTCACGGCCACCATGGACCAAGGCACCAATACCGTTGACAACGGAAACCTCTCCACATGGTTCGAAGCTGGTTACGTTACCAACAACAACAACTTTGGCATTCCCCCCTCGGGCTCGACGTTCAACAGCCAGAGTCAGCCGACCCATCACTATCAAATGGGCAATTACTCCTCGAACAACGCCATCCTCATCGACGCGAACCACTTGACGGCCAACATTACTCCAGCCTCTCCGGCGCCTTATACTGCTTTCGCGCTTCTAACTGCCGGCGGCAACATCGGTGGCGGCCACCAAATGACCAACCTCTGCATCCTGCAACACCAGGATGGGGTCAACGAAACCAACATCTTTATCGGGTACGACTGGTTTGAAGGCAGCGTGCCTGGGTTCGTGGCTTATGTTGCCAATGGCCGTGTGAACATGCATGACCGCACGGTCAACGCTCTCGGCGGTGGCAACCCCAAGCTCTTTGAGAGCTACTTCGTGCTCAATGACACCACCAGCCCGGTCACGAACATCGTGTTGCAATATAAAACCTCTCCCTCGGGCAATTCGACCACGTATGTCATGGCCGTCAGCGCCACGGCGGGCGGCATCGCCCCGGTGCTTCTGGGCCTGCCCCAATGGCGCAATGCGTACCCGGGGAATACGGTGCAGTTTGCCGTTACCCTTGGCGCCGGCACCAGCCCGGTTTATTTCTGGCAGAAGGGACCCTCGCCCGCAGGGCCGTTTGTCAGCTTGACGGATGGCGGCAATATCTCCGGTTCAACGACGTCGAACCTGACCGTCGCCAACGTTGGCGCGGGCGATGCCGGCTATTATCAAGTGGTGGTTACCAATGCCGTGGGCGCCTCCACGAGCGCGCCCGTAGCACTCTACCTGCTCAGCTCGACCCAGGCCAATGTCACCCTCCCGGCGGACGCGATCAGTGATGCGAGCTTTGTGAACAACATCGCGCCCAATCCCGGCGAGGGAGTCACCAACATTGTTGACCGCACGACCGCGAAGTATCTCTGCTACGGCAGTGGTACGAACGTCGGGGCGGCGCCATTTCAAGGCCCGGTTGGATTTGTGATCACTCCGGGTGTGGGCAACACGATCGTGAAAGCCCTGCGGATTTACACGGCCAATGATCACCCCGAGCGCGACCCGGCTGATATCATGCTTGAGGGATCAACCGATGGCGGCGGCACCTGGACCACCATTTTGGCGGACACCGCGCTTTCATTGCCTGACGCCCGCAATAACACGGGGCTGGCATTGAACATAACCAACCAACCTCTGCAAGAGTTGGACTTCGCCAATACCAACGGCTACACCAGCTACCGGGTGACGTTCAATAACGTAAAAACCAACTCCACGGCGATCGGCTTCCAGGTGGCCGAAATCGAATTCCTTGGCACCGCCAGCGGCCCGCCGGTCGTGATTGCGCCGTTCAGCCTTCCCGAGAACGGTGTGGCCGTTGCCGGCACTACGTATTCGCTGCCAGTCGGAGTCGCCGGAACCACGCCCTTTACCTTCCAGTGGAGCTTGAACGGGACGAACCTGAACGACGGCGGCCGTATCTCGGGTTCACACAGCAATGTCCTGACCATTGCGGACGTCCAATTCGGTGACGCGGGCTATTACCAGCTCAACATCACCAACTCGCAGGGCTTCTACAACGTCTATCCCGGCGGCGGCGCGGACCAGAACCTCCTCGTAGTGGGCGTGCCCACGCTGCTGACCAACGGCTTGGGCTGGTCCACCAGCGGGAACCCGGCCCCAGTCGGGCCCGTTATTCAAAACAACTCACTGCAACTGACCACGGGCCTTGGCAGCAGCGCTCGCGCTGCCTTCTTTGGCACTCCAGTGTATATCGGCGCGTTCCAGGCTTCCTTCCTGTACCAGGATATAAATGGCGGCGGCGCCGATGGCATTGCGTTCTGCGTCCAGAACGACCCGCGTGGAGCTGCGGCCCTGGGAGCGCCCGGTGGAGCCCTGGGGGTCTCCGGCATTACCCCCAGCGCGGAACTCACGTTTAACATCTTCTCCGGTTCGCCGGGTGGCGTTGGAATCTCCTTCGCCACGAATGGTGGAAACGGCAACCCCTACAATTCCACCGCTCCGGTGGATGTTTCCAGTGGTGATCCCATCGCCGTCAACGTGGTTTATAAGGGTGGTGTGTTCAACGTGACCCTCACGGATACGAACAACAACAACACCTTCAGCACCAATATCGCCGTCGGCAGCCTGCCGGCGCTGCTGGGCTCCCAGACGGGGTATGTGGGCTTTACCGGCGCGGATGGCGGCATCACCTCCGCGCAGACAATCACCGACTTTGATTATGTGCCGCTGCCGACGCTGTCGGTCCAGACTTCCGGCGCGAACCTCGTGCTCACGTGGCCCCTGAATCCGGGCGGTTACACCCTGCAATCCGAGTCGGGACTGACGCCAGCCAACTGGCAGAACGTCACGGCGCCGGTCACCCAGGTGGGCGGACAAAATCAAGTCACTGTCCCCATCACGCCAGGCCAGAAGTTCTATCGCCTGGCCATTCCGCTCCCGGCACAGTAAGCAGCCGGCAAGCGCGTTAGCTCTGTTACAGGCAGTGGGCCAGTCAACTGGCCCACTGCCTTTTGCGTTTCAGGTTCAGGCCAGCAAACCGGGGTGCATCAACATTGTTACCGTGTCTTGGGTAGGGATGGCGCGCTGCGCCGTCACCGTCGCCGAGCGCAGCGTCAGGCGACGGAACGAATGATCCGAATCGCACGGCTTCGGCCAGCGGGCGGAACGATTAAACAAGCGTGTCCGCTTTGCAAATTCAATTGCGCCACCTGACGCTGCGCTCGGTGGCGCGGACATTGCAGCGCGATGTCCCTACCTTTCCGGGTAAGAACAGCGCCCCATTAATCGTGCCCGCCCATAAAGCTCTGGAAGACGGCGCTTCCGCTTGTTACCTTGTATCCGATGCGAATTTTATCAGGCATACAACCATCGGGCGCGCTGCATCTTGGAAATTACTTCGGGATGATGCGGCCGGCCATCGAATTGCAGGACCAGGGCGAAGCCTACTATTTTATCGCCAACTACCATTCGATGACCTCGCTGTTCGACGCCGGGGAGCGACGGCGGAATACGCTCGATGTGGCGCTCGATTTCCTCGCGTGCGGCCTGGATCCCAAAAAGTCCGTTTTCTTCAAGCAATCCAACGTGCCGGAAGTAACCGAACTGGCGTGGATGCTGACGACGTTGACGCCGATGGGTTTGCTCGAACGCGCCACCAGTTACAAAGACAAGATCGCCAAAGGAATTGCGCCCAATCACGGCGTGTTCGCCTATCCAGTCCTGATGGCGGCGGACATTTTAATTTATGATTCCAACGTCGTGCCCGTCGGGCGGGACCAAAAGCAACATGTGGAGATGACCCGCGACATGGCCACCAAGTTCAATGAGCAGTACGGCCAGACGTTCGTCATTCCGGAACCGCGCATTCGCGACGAGGTCGCTTTGGTTCCCGGCACGGACGGCCAGAAGATGAGCAAAAGCTACGGCAACACCATCGAGATCTTTGGCGAGGAGAAGGCCGTGCGCAAAAAAATAATGGGGCTCGTGATGGACAGCCGCACACCTGCCGAACCAAAGCCCGACGCCGAGAAAAACCTGGCGATTCAACTGCTCAAGTTGGTTGCGCCGACTGACGTGGCGGTCGATTTCGAAAACCGGCTCCGCGCCGGCGGATTGGGTTACGGCGACCTAAAGAAAGCCTTGTTCGAGCACTATTGGAATTACTTTGCCGCCGCCCGGTCCAAACGCGCCGAATTGGCCGCCAACCTGGATTACGTAAACAACGTCCTCGCGGACGGCGCCGCGCGCGCGCGCGCATTGGCGCAAAAAGTCTTGCAGCGGGCCAAGGTTGCGAGCGGGCTGGACTGACTGGCGGGGCACTGCCTAATCAAAACCGTGGCGGATGTTTCTCGGAGGCCGTACAGTCAGAATCATGAAGAATCGAAAAACCCGGCGGGGAAAACCCGTTTTGCCCTTTGAATGACCCTTAATCAGTTTACCTGAAGCCCCAAACTTATGTCCCTCACCCCCTCCACCATGCTGCCGCTCGGCACGGCAGCGCCTGATTTTCGGTTGCCGGATACGAACGGCGACGGCAAGACGGTCGCGCTCGCTGACCTCAAAGGCGCGCCGGCGTTGCTCGTGGTTTTCATGTGCAATCACTGTCCGTATGTGAAGCACATCCGGCAGGGGTTGGCGCAGTTGGCGCGGGATTACCGGCCCAAGGGCGTGGCCATCGTCGGCATCAGCTCGAATGACGTGGCGAATTATCCGGCGGACAGCCCGGCGAAGATGAAGGCGGAGGCCAAATCAGCCGGTTACACGTTTCCTTATCTGTACGACGAAACCCAGGCGGTGGCCAAAGCTTATCACGCCGCTTGCACGCCGGATATTTACCTTTTCGACCGGCAGCAGAAACTGGTTTATCGCGGCCAGTTTGACGACAGCCGCCCGGGCAATAGCATTCCGGTCACCGGCAAGGATTTGCGCGCGGCGCTGGATGCCGTACTGGCGGGCAGGCCGGTTTCGCCGAATCAAAAAGCCAGCATTGGATGCAACATCAAGTGGAAGCCGGGAAGCGAGCCCGGTTATTCTTGATGGCCCGGCGGCCATAAGCCGCAGGATAAGTCGTAATGCCGTGGTGGAGCGCGGAACGCAGATCTCCCGCTCCGCGCGCCGCCCCTGATTGACTGGCGTTACGATAAATCTTTATAAAACTGTTGACAAACTTATAACTGTGGCGCAGAATCACTGGCACATGCTGAAGATTAAGCTTTAAAGCTCAAAGTGCCGCCGCCAGAGGCTTCGACCTGCGCCGAGCCCGCGCAGACGCATGGGCCAGCCAATACTGAAATCCAGACGCCGAAGAAGAAGACAAAACATCCCCCAATGTTCAATCGCGCCAGTTTTGCTCCGAGGCATTCGCGAGCAGAACCATTGTTTTTGCCGGGGCCGGGCGAGAACCGGGCGAGGCGGAATTAAACCGCGCGGCAGGAAATTAAGGCGAATTAAAGTAAATTAAACCAAATTAAGCCAAAAATTTTCCCAAAGATGGCCGAATCCTATCTGGGCATTGAAATCGGCGGCACCAAGCTGCAAATCTCGGTTGGCGACGACCGGGCTGGCGTTGCGCAACGCCATCGGCTGACGGTTGATCCCGGTCGCGGCGCGGAGGGCATTCGCCGGCAGATCGAAGCCGCGCTGGCCCAAATTGTCCCCACGGTCAAACCAGCGGCTGCGGGGGTTGGTTTTGGCGGCCCGGTGGATTGGCAAACGGGGAGGATCTGCCGCTCGCACCAAATTGAGGGGTGGTCTGAGTTTGATCTGGGCGATTGGCTTCAGCGGCAGATCGATGCGCCCGTGTTCGTGGATAATGACGCGAACGTCGCGGCGCTCGGCGAGGCGATCCACGGCGCAGGCCGGGGCGCGAACCCGGTTTTCTATGTTACGCTGGGCAGTGGGGTGGGCGGCGGGTTGGTGTTGGACGGGGGAATTTATCACGGCGCAAAACCCGGTGAGGCGGAGATCGGGCATGTGCGATTGGACCGTCAGGGAACGATCGTGGAAGCGCGGTGTTCCGGTTGGGCGGTGGACGCCAGAATCCGGGCGCTCAAAACCAGTCAACCCACGAGCGCACTCGCCGGAATGCTCGGCCCGGCGCCCGGAGGAGAAGCGAGGCATCTGGCGGCAGCGTTACAGAAGGGGGATGCGGCAGCGCAGCGCATTCTGGATGAAACGGCGGAGGATTTGGCTTTCGGGCTTTCGCATGTGACCCACCTGTTTCATCCGGAAATGATTGTGCTGGGCGGCGGCCTTTCCGGAGTAGGGGAACCGCTGCGCCTTGGAGTCGAAAGAGCGCTCCGAGGATTTTTAATGGAAGTCTTTCTGCCGGGCCCGCGAATCTGCCTGGCCGCCTTGGGCGAGGACGCGGTTCCGGTGGGAGCGCTGGAATTGGCGCAGGCCCGGCTGCGTGCATGACCTTGCGGCCCATATGCTTAAACGGGCGTTTTTTGAATTTTCCCGTTGACTTCCGAGCCTAAGAAGGTTGTGATTCGGCCATATCGCCGTGACCATTGTCGCTGCCGGGCGAACTGCGCCCCAAGCCGATTGCTGAACAAAGATGAGCAATAAGAAGATCAACGTAGCCATTGTGGGACTTGGCTTTGGAGCCGAATTCATCCCCATTTATCAGCGGCATCCCCACGCCAACATGTACGCCATCTGCCAGCGTACCCGCGAAAAGCTCGACCAGGTGGGTAACCAGTATGGCGTCGAAAAACGTTACACCAGTTTCGAGGATCTGTTGAAGGACCCGGAGGTCGATGTTGTCCACATCAATTCCCCCATCCACCTGCACGCGCCGCAGAGCATCGCCGCGCTCAAGGCGGGGAAGCACGTGGCTTGCACCGTCCCGGCGGCCACGACCATCGAGGAATGCAAACAGATCGTCAAAGCCGCCCAAAAAGCGAAGAAGAATTACATGATGATGGAGACGGTGGTGTATTCGCGGGAATTCCTGTTCGTTCGGGAAATGCGCGACACCGGTCGATTGGGGCGCATCCAGTTCCTGCGCGGCTCACATCTGCAAAACATGGACGGCTGGCCCGGCTATTGGGAGGGCCTGCCGCCGATGCACTACGCCACGCATTGCGTGAGTCCCTGCCTGGCCATCGTGAAAGGCGAGGCGGATTATGTGTCATGCATCGGCTCAGGCCGGATTGCCGAGCACCTGATCGCCAAGTATGGCTCGCCGTTTTCGTTTGAGACGGCCCATTTCAAAATCCGCAACCAGGACGTCGGCTTCGAAGTTACGCGCTTTCTCTTCAACGCGGCCCGCCAGTACATCGAGAGCTTCGATGTGTACGGCGAGAACACGTCGTTTGAATGGCAGCTTGTGGAAGGGGAAGACCCGGTGCTGCACGTCGGCGGTGAAAAGATCGAGAAGATCAAAGTGCCCGATTACGCGCACCTGCTGCCCGAGCCGATCCGCCGGTTCACGACCAAAGGCGTGTATGACGATGAGCACGCGCATCTTTCGTTCATCCAGGGCGGCGGCCATGGGGGATCGCATCCGCACCTGGCGAATGAATTTGTGATGAGCATTATTGAAGGGCGTCCGTCGTTTCCGGATGTGTATCAATCCGTGAACTGGACGTGCTCTGGAATTTGCGCGCATGAATCGGCGATGCGCGGGGGAGAGATTGTAAAATTGCCGGATTTCCGCAGTTAAAACACAAACCAAAGAAAATTATGGACAACGATAGTTCAGCAGGCTCGAAGAAGCTTCTCTGGGCGGGTTTTATGGCGATTCTTGCGGCCGGGGTCGGATTTTCCATCCGTGGTGGCATTCTGGGGGACTGGGGCAAGCAGTTTGGCTTCACGCAAAGCGACCTTGGGACAATCACCGGCGGAGGGCTGACGGGCTTCGGGATTATCATTCTCCTGGGCGCGTTGATTGCGGACAAGATCGGCTATGGCCGGTTGATGATTTTTGCGTTCATCATGCATTTTTTGTCCGCCGTGGTTACGCTGGCCGCCTCCCCGATCTATAACTCCATGGTGGCAACGAATCCCGAAGGGGCCAAACACGCGGCCTTCCTTTGTCTTTTTTGGGGCATGTTCATGTTTGCAATCGGTAATGGAACCTGCGAGGCGGTGGTGAATCCGCTGGTCGCAACCCTTTTTCCAAAAAATAAAACCCACTATCTTAACATTCTTCATGCCGGCTGGCCGGCGGGTTTGGTGGGCGGCGGTTTGGCCTCCTGGTTCATGGTCGGCAAGTGGCGATGGGAAATCCAGATGGCGCTGTTCCTCATTCCCGTTGTGCTTTATGGCGTCATGTGCCTGGGGCAAAAGTTTCCCAAATCGGAAGCCAGCGTGCATGGCGTGAGTTTCGGAGACATGCTCAAGGAAGTTGGAATGGCCGGGACATTCATTCTCTGCCTGGTGCTGTCCCTCTTTTTCAAGCAGGTGGCTCCGAGCCTGGGGCTGCCGAATTTCTCCGGTCTCATTGCGGCCGCTGTCTTGTGGCTGGGAGTCAGCGCGGCGATGGGCTTCGAGCGCGGCCCGATTTTGCTCGCGGTGCTCCTGGTGGCTCACGCCTTGCTCGGATATGTCGAATTGGGAACTGATAGTTGGATTGGCAACATTACCGGCAACATTCTTGCCAGTCGGGCGAACGGTTTGCTGCTGTTTGTTTACACCTCGACGCTGATGTTCATTCTACGGTTCTGCGCCGGGCCGATCGTGCACAAGATCTCTCCGCTGGGGTTGCTCTTCGTGGGGGCTTGTTGCAGTTGCATCGGCCTGACCTGCCTTGGTCATGCCACCACCGGCCTCTTGCTGGTGCTGTCGGCCACCATCTACGGCGTCGGCAAGACTTTTCTCTGGCCCACGATGCTGGCCGTGGTTTCCGAGCGCTTTCCCAAAGGCGGGGCGATCACCATCGGCGCGATGGGCGGCATTGGCATGCTATCCGCCGGCCTGCTGGGAGGACCGGGCATCGGCTATAGTCAGGACTACTTTGCTTCCAAGGACCTGAAGGAAAAAGCCCCCGCCGTTTACGAGGCGTACAAATCTGATACCAAGAACAGCTTCCTCGTTTTCCCCGAAATCCAGGGATTGGACGGTTCCAAAGTGGGCGCAGTTCGAGACAAACAGATCGGGGAACGGAGCGAGGCAGAAACACAGGTCCATGACGCAGACTTGCACGGCGGACGCATGGCCCTGCAAGTTACCGCGGCACTCCCCGCGACAATGGCCACAATTTTTCTGATACTCATTTTATATTTCAAGGCCAGTGGCGGTTATAAACAGGTCCATATCGAAGGTTCGGGCCACGGCGCGGCGGAAGTGGCGGACAAGGAAGCACAGGTTGCCTAACGAAAAACGTTTCGCTTTCGGGAGACGGGGAACCTGTTTGAGGATAGGGCTGTAAAAAGTTGCCGGGACGCAAGTACCCGCAACCCCGCTGGGGTTGAGGATGCTTTTGGCATTTTTCCCAGGATAGCTCGTGCCTCCCGTCTTCGCTTCGCCACGATGCGGCACGCGCAATTAGCCACACCACTCCACCGAACACAGCGAGGAATCCACTCAAGGCTGCGAACCGCTCGCTTTGCTCGCGGTCGCGGAATCCGCCGCCGGCAGAGCGTAAACCTCGATTTCCTGCCACGCGTTCAATGCCCCGGAACTGCTCCCGCGGGTGTAGCCGCGCACGTAACGGGCTTTCACACCCTTGCCGTCCACGATCTTTCCCATTTGTGTTTCGAAGTATTCGCGGTCGGTCCCGGCGCCCTGGTTCGAAGTGTTATCCATGTCGTTGTTAAACAGAGTTTGCACACCGGTCTTGAACTCGGGGTCGTTGGAAACCTGCACGATCACGTCGTGCATTACCTGGATGTAACGGTTGTCGTGCCAGACGGCGATGGCGTAGAGCGAATACGGCTCGCCCAAATCAACCTGCACCCATTGCGTGCCTTTCTTGAATTCGACGGCGTCGGAATCGATTGGTTCTTTTTTGCCGTCGGTCACCTGGCTCAACTCGCCATTGAACGGCGGCGTGCTGCTGGTGACCGTCTTGCCGAGAGCCACGTTTTTGACGCCTTTGGGCACCAGGAAAACCGGCGGCTTGTCGGAGGGCGGCTCAATGTTCGGCCCTTTGGGAAGATCTTCCGGCGTCCCCTTCAAGGTCGGGGACGGGAGTTTAAGGACCAGGGGTTCCTTGGCGTCATCCGCCGCGACCGCGGAGGGCAACAAAGGAACCGCGCTGAAAAAAACCGCACCGACGATGGCGGTGGCTACACAGGCGACAAGAGGCTTACGAGTGCTCATTTTCATTTATCTGATGATGAACGGTAATGGATGACCGCGTGCCAATCAAACCGAAATTGGCGGAGGCTCCAGGCACTCTAAAATCCACGCTATCGCCGCAGCCGACGCAAGCCTTAACCCGAGTGCCGCAGGGCAAGTTCGGAAAAAACGGACTTTGGCCGCCGGCCGCTACAATATCTTGAATTCACACCGGAGCGGAGCGGTTTGTACCACACTCAGAAACGTGCGAGCCGGAACGGACTTAAATCATGGCGCGTGCGCCCGCTTTCCGCGAGATCGGCCAGGATTTCGCCCACAACGCTGCAGAATTTATAACCGTGACCGGAAAATCCCGCCGCAATGCTCACCTGCGGATGCGCCGGGTGAAGGTCGATGATGAAATGTTTGTCGGGCGTATTCGTGTACATACAGGTGACGCTTCGCACGAGCCGGCCGCCCAGCGAGGGGAGCAACCGCGCGATGTGCTCCCGCATCACTTTGGCCTCTTCGTTGGTCACGGCGCGCTGGATGGCCACGGGCGAATCGGCGGTGACAGGGTTGGGAGCATGATAAAACGAAACCTTCACCCCACCCGCCGGGCCATCCACAGCCGGAATGCCATAAGGCAGCAGACCATCTTTGTCCTCGGCAATAAAAATGGGAAAACGCCCCGGCAGAAAGGGCCCGATTCCCTCCGTAGGCTCAAACCAATAAAGAACCGCCCGTTCCACTTCCAACGGCAGGCGTAAATCGGACAGCACCTCGCCCGTCCATGCGCCCGCGGTGATCACCAGACGCTGGGCCTCATATTCTCCGCGCGCAGTCCGGACGCGCACGCCATCGCCAACCGCTTCCCAGCCCAGCACGTTCTCTTCGAATTGCAGCCGCGCGCCAAGTTGCCGGGCCCGATCAAGATGCGCCTTCACGGAAGCTTCAGGCAAAATAAAACCGGCGTTTCTCTCAAACAGGCCGACCGTTCCCGCTGGCGGATGGATGGGTGGAAATCGCCGCTGAATTTCTTTGGCGTCGAGCAGTTCGTGCGGCAGCCCATGTTGAACCGCGCTGCGCGTGCTGCCTTCCACCACCGCGCTGCCGGGTGCTCCCATCATCAACCCGCCGCACAGATTCAGAAACTTTTGCTTCGTGGCGTGTTCCAAGTCCCGCCAAAGTTCATACGCCCGGAACAGCAACGGCACGTACGTCGGACTTTCAAAATACGCCTGCCGAATGACCCGCGTTTGGCCGTGACTCGACCCGCGATCATGAGGGGAAGTGAATTGTTCCAGTCCGAGCACCCGATGTCCGCGCGCCGCGAGCTGGCACGCCGCTGCGCTGCCCATTCCGCCCAGGCCCAACACGATGACGTCCAATTTCTCAGGCATAGCCTATCCATAACTGATGGGCCGGAATGCTGCCAATCTCAGAAGCTCCTCCAATCAAACCACGGGCGAACCGTTTCGGAAAAGTAGCAGCATGTTCGCGTGCTCAAAAGCGCCGCAGCCGCTTCGCTCTGCCGGCACACTCCAACTCCAGGATCTGGCGGATGTTCCAGACTCCGTGGCTTTACGGCATGCGGATTAGCTCACGTACGGATAGAGCGCTTGCTTAATCGTCAGCCCGCGCACATCGATTTTCGTCAAATCGGCCGTGCCCAATCGGGCGGCTTCAGCGAGCAGGAGATGGTTTTCGCAATTCTCGAACGGTCCAGTGCCGCGTTGCGCCCGCGGATTCGCAAAGCCCATCACCGCCGTGCCGACCGCGTCCGTGGAAACGGGATTCAATCCCGCGATCAACACGCCCGGTTTGGTCAGTTTGAGTTGCGGGCCGCACCAGGGACCTTCGCCGCCGCCCATCGAGGTAATACCGTCAATGATCGAGAGATGAATGGGCCGCGCCGCGCAGATGTCGGTGACAATGCGCGGCACCCGGACGCCGGGTTCAGTGAACGATTCCGCTTCCTTTTGTTTCATCCCCGGCAATTCGACGCGTCCCGACTGCGATCCCGATTTGGGTCCCGGTGAGTGCAGGACGCCGCGCCCCGCCGTGCCATCTTCACTGCCGGCTTCGTCGCCATAGAGCGCATTCGGAGTGATGCCGAACAGATTCTTCATCGAAAGCGTCACACCCGCTGTGATGTGCTGCTTGAGCTTGCACAACGAAACCATCACGTCCGTTTCGTCATAGGCATGATTGAAATGGAACGAGGAGAACATCAGCCCGCTGCCCGGCACTTTCAGTTCCGCGTACGCCTTGCTGGCGCCGAGATTGCGCGTGTTCTCGAACTCGACCCGGCCCAGGGCGTGCAAGGCGTTTACGTCCCAGCCGATCAGCTTGATCGTCGATTCCAGGCTCGATTTGCTGTTTGTGGATTCCACCAACCGCACCCGCGTCGCCCCGGCGTCGAACAACAGACCCGTCAATGCCAGGACAGTCGAGTAATGCGTCATGTAACTCTCGCCCACGGGTCGGTCGAAAACATCCGCGAAATTTGTGCCCGTCAGGTTCACCTTCACCGTCACCGTCTTGTTCTTCACCAGCGACCCAATCCCGCCGAGCAGATCGAAGGCCTCCTTCATTGCCGCATGGACCCTCGCGTCATAGTCGCGGCAGGACACGATGGCGACCTTGGCGTTGGAAAGATTAAGCGCGCCTGAACCTGGACTCACTTCCGCGCCGAGCGCATGGAGGGCGCCTGAGAACGCGAATGGCGCGGCAGCGGCGATGGTCCCGCTCCAGCGCAGGAAATCGCGCCGGTTGCAACCCGCGCGCGCCGCACGCGGACAAGTTTTCGGCGTTGGCAGATTATGAATGTTCATGATTCCTTGGTTATCTATCAGCGGCTGGCTGGGAGCGTGTTAGGTTTACAAAATCAGTGCGCTTTTTCGCAATTTCTTATTAGATTGGCTGACCCATGAGCCCATTAATAGTAATGAATATCTATGACTTGACAAACTGAATCGGTCGTGATGAAGCTTCTCGTACCGTCCCGCATAGCCGTAGAATAATGCCATGAAACCCATCACGCGCCGGGACATGCTGGCCCAGGCCAGCCGGCTTGGAACTGCCGTCACCGTTGGACTCCCGCTGATTTCGACTGCCGCCGAGTCGCCGTCCGGCCAGGCGCCGTCTACCGCCAACCCCAAGCTCAAAGTAATTGTCACCGGCGGCCATCCCGGCGATCCGGAATACGGCTGCGGCGGCACCATCGCCCGCTATTCTGACCTGGGTCACGAGGTCGTCCTCCTCTATCTCAATAAAGGCGAAGGAGCCGGCAACCCATCCAATCACCCCGGTCCCGATCGCGTCGCCGAGGCGTCAAAAGCGTGCGAGATCCTCAAGGCGCGCCCTGCTTTTGCCGGCCAAATTGACGGCCAGGCCATCATTGACCGGGACCATTACGACCAATTCCACCGCCTGATCGAAGCCGAGCAGCCCAACGTCGTCTTCACCCAATGGCCGATTGACAATCATCGCGATCATCGCGCCATCTCCCTCCTGACCTACGACGCCTGGCTGCGCATGGGAAAAAAGTTTGCCCTATATTATTACGAAGTTTCCAACGGCGAGGACACCGTTCAATTCGCGCCATCCCATTACGTGGACATCACCGCCGTTGAATCACGCAAGCGCTCCGCCTGCTACGCCCACGCCAGCCAGTCCCCGGATAAATTTTACGCCCTCCAGGAACTCGTTACCCGCATGCGTGGCATCGAAAGCGGTCATAAACAGGCCGAAAGTTTCATTCATCACATCCAAAGCCCCGCGGTTCCACTTCCTTGAGCAACAAGCCGGTAGGAGTTGGCGCTAATCCCATTCCGAAATCCCACGTCTGCCACAACAGACTCGACTTGCCAGGTTGAGGCGCATCAGAGCCACGGCCCTGGCATTCTCATTCTTACCATTATAATTACCGCTCCATTTGTTCGAGCGGTTCGATGGCGTCCTGGATCAATCGTTGGCCGGTGACTTGCAAAAGTTTCAGTGATGGTGCTTGCGAAGCAAGCAAACCGTATTCGCAGGTGTGGCGAGCCTCTTCCAAGTCCGCCTCGTTCTCCGGCCGCAAGAGCTGCCGCAGTCCGGATCCTACATGTGGAACAAGGCTTTGCCAGAGGGTGGGGAATCGACTTCGTAGGGCAGCGGTCCAAAGCTTCGGCCATTCGAGCAAGGAATCTTCCTCTTTGCTTTCAGCCAATCGGGCCAACGCCAGGACGCGACCCAGATCTTTGTTGCTGCGTTTGATGCGGCGCCCGCCAATTAAGCCGCTCATGGTTTCCAGGCCGATTTCCGGATGATGCAAGAGATTGGCGATGGCCATCGTTTCAGGCCGGGCAATGGCGATGCCGAACCGGGTACGGATCGGCTCGTATTCCGCCAGCGAAAGGAAGCCAAAACTGCACAAGCTGAAATGGCCACGAGTGGTGACGAGTCGGATGTCTCTCCGGTCGAGATCGTGCTCCGACTCAGGAACGGTGAGCAATTCGATAAACCATTCCGTCGAGCCGGGAGGATGAAGCCTGACCACCGGAAGCCGGTTTAAAGGCGTGGTGTCGCTGCCGGGTTTCCCCCAATCGCCTTCGGCGCGCAATTGCCAATTTTCAGCAAACAATCGGTTAGCGACTGCTTGTCCGGCTGGGATGGCTGCAATGCGTGGCGAAAGAAGGCAATCCACGTCCTTGGTACGGACTTGAAGCCTTGGGTTGTCGCCGAAGAAGTAATAGCCTGCCGCCAGGCTTCCAATAATGATAATGTTCGGCCGGAAGTCAGCCGGGATTGCCATGGCGACGCGCTCCAGAACGGCACTGGATGAAATGAGTTTTACGCTGTCGTCGCGACTCATGGCAGGCGGCCTTTGGTTGCGGGAAAGGAATTCACAAACTCAAGCGCCTGAGATTCCAGACGCGCTTCATGCAGATCCAGGAGACATTCCACTGGGTCGGCCCAGGGGAGGGAGTCTTCGCTTCGCTGGAAGAGTGACTCGGCCCTCTGGATGGCATGAATGACAAGTGTGGGGGATTCATCGCGCCGGGTTGTTTTCTCCAGGGCCGGGTCGAGCCGTTCCACGAAGGAGAGATCCACGGCTTTGCGGCCGCAGTGGATTGAAAGATCGAGACGGGGATTGCCAACGAGGTCGAGCGATGGTTGGTAATGTTTCGCACCCAGGACTCCGCCAATCGCAATGTCCTGCCGCTGGAGTTGCCGCAGGCGGCGAAGCAGGGATTCCGGCGAGCGTGCTTGGCCGGAACGATCGGCATATTTAACAGTGCCTCGCACGTCATCCGACACCGCCAGTAGGCGCGCCCATTCTTCGCGCGGAAAAATCCGAAGCTCGACACTGCGATCGGAATGGCGTTTCAGATAATGATCGAAACGTTCGAGCGATCGCGAAACTGTGGGATGGCTCGTCCCGGAGATTTCCATAAGTGAACTAACCGCGAGAGGCCCTTTGCCAAGCAACCATTGGTGGATTAGGATGCGAAGAATCTCGTGGTGAGCCTCGGAACTTCTGGTGGAACTGGCTGGCCTTTGGGAGTGTTCGTGCCGGAGGATTTCATCGAGCATGGATAATTCGCTCGGGTCGGGTGGAACGGGAATCCCGGTCCAATTTCCGGACCGGTGAATCACCATTGATAAACGGGCGAATAGCTCCGGGCGCAGGACAGAAGCTGCGCCGTTCCATTCCTCTTTCAGGCGGGATTCCGTGATGATCGGTTCTTCCAGCACTAAAAGCACTCGGCGCACTTTGTCAACCGCAGCAACCCGGGCCAAGTCCATTAGAGCTGTGCGAAGCCTTCGGGCATCCTTTGCTTCAACTTTCACCTCGAAAATGGTGTCGTTTGTAACCGCATCGGCTCGAAAACCGGGAAAGTTCTCGATTGGGCACTCAAATCGGAGCGATTTCATGAAATTAAAGTGCGCCTTTCAAACGCAAGTCGCAAGTCGAAATAAAAGTCGGGAGTTGATTTTCGTGTCCATGTGAGTAATCCAAGGCTTTTTTGGAAGATTTTTGGCGTTTAGAGGCTTTGATTCAGCGGCTCCGCTCTCTGCCGCTGGGCAGCCTGAGGTGGTTACACTGTGTTACCATCTGCAGTCCCCACAAGCTCAGAAAGCCCCGTTGACAGTGGTTCTTTCCCATCGGAGCGAGCCCCCCTCCGAACACACTGATTGCATCCCGCCCACACTCTGCTTCAATGCTCGCATGAAAGCGGTTCAACTGGTCGCCCATGGAAGTCCGGGGAAATTCGAGCTTCGCGATTTGCCTGAGCCAACCCCCGCGCCGGATGAAGTCATCGTCCAGGTGCAAAGCTGCGGCTTGAATCACCTCGACCTGTGGCTGGAGGAAGGCGGGCTGCCCATTTCCATTGATCTTCCGCGCACGCCGGGCGGCGAGATCGCCGGACGCATTTTGAAAACCGGCGCTTCGGTCACTGGTTGGCATGTGGGCGACGAAGTGGCGGTGCAATCGAATTTATTCTGCGGCGAGTGCGAGTTCTGTCGGCGCGGCGATGAATCGTTGTGCCTGCGCGGTCAACTGCTGGGCGTGGCTCGCGACGGCGGCTTCGCCGAAGAAGTGGCGGTGCCGGCGCGATCGCTGGTGCGCCTGCCGTCGGGCGTGGATTTCGACACCTCGGCCGCGCTCACGCTGGCCGGCAGCACGGCCATGCACATGCTGACCAATCGCACCCAGGTCCACGCCGGCGACTGGGTGCTCGCCATCGGCGGCGCGAGCGGCGTCGGTTCTGCGGCCATCCAGATTGCGAAGGAACTTGGTGGGCGCGTCATCAGCACCGGCTCGACCGAAGCCAAGCGCCAGCTTGCCCAAAGTCTCGGCGCGGAATTCGTCGTGGATTCGACCGATCCCGGCTGGCCCGCCGAAGTGCGGAAGATCACCAACCGTCGCGGAGTTGATCTCGTGGTCGAACATGTCGGCGGGAACGTATTGGTGAAGGTTTTCGATTGCCTCGCGCGCGGCGGTACCGTGGTGACCTGCGGAGCAACTGCCGGACGCGAGGTGACCTTGAATTTGTGGCCGTTTTTCGTGAAGCAGCAGCGATTGATCGGCAGTTATGGCCGCAACCGCGCGGACATTCAAGCCACCCTCGAATGGGCTGCAAGCGGACGGCTCAAACCCGTGATCGACAGCATCTTTCCGCTCGGCGAAACGCCCCAGGCATTCGCTCATTTGCGCTCGCGAAACATCCTCGGCAAAGTGCTGGTGGAACCCTTCGAACCGGCGTCGGAGTCGGATTGATTTCGAATGCAATGAACAAACCGCAAGTTCGAGATTCTATTTATGCGGCTCCAACGCCGGTGGTTGCGTCCGTCGATTCAGCAGGTTGCAATGCGAGTGAAATTCACGCCTGAAAGTTGCATTTGACACTCGGTACATTCAAAGCCCCCTATTTGGGAAACGACCTGGCGTCACAGCGCACAACGCTTATCCAAGTAGGGGACTGGTTATTTGCCCGGTGTCCCGGCACCACCGAAGTGGAGACGGACCGCGCAAGTCTGCCCGAGGAGGATCAAATAATCCCTCGAAAAGCTAAAATGCAAAGCCTTGAAGGCCATCAGCTTGGGTTGGCCCAGGCCCAACCCTCTTCCGCCTCGGCCTTTGGGGTGCCGATGTGAAAGCCGGTTTCGTCCTGGTAACCGAGTGGCGCCATCGCCACCGCGAACAGGTCCAGAACGATCCCAATTGCCAGCATGATTCCTGCAATGATCATTAATGCCGCACCGATCATGCTTTTTCCTCAGCATTACAAATGCCAAAACCAGATTTGCCAAAAAATCACGACTTATGGCACCAAACGGCTCGGAAAAGGAGTTGAGTTTTTAAACCATTGATAATCAGCAACATCGGAAAACTCTGAATTATAGTTGACTGGTTGGTAAAGTGTGCTAAGTTTTGCTTGCGATGAAAGAAACAAAGTTTGGTGAAGTTCAAACAGAAGTTCGGGCCCGAGTGTCAGAGAATACGGGCTTTTATAGCTTTTTTGGCGATAATTGGGGTACCCCATCCAAGAATCCCAACCTTATTTTAAGGTTGATCAGCCTTGGCGTCAAATAGTTGACCAGTCGCTTTAGTTGAACAGTAAACCGACAACCTGAAGGAATTTGTGAAAAAACATAATAGGATGACGCAAAAGCCAGCCAAAATATTGACAGGCCGGAGAGGCCGGCCGCCGGGACGCAGGACTTTCTTCCGGCGAAACCAGGACGCGGACGAAAACTCGGCCATCATTGAATTGGAAGAGCCAGCCCAGGACGCCGCCGAAGAACTCGCAGTCGTTCCGCGCGACGCGGAAACGGCTGAAGCCAGCGCCGAGCGCCTGCCTTATGACGGCAACACGGCTTTCAACCTCTACCTGCGCGAAGTGGGCCAGACCAAACTGCTGACCATCCAGGAGGAGAACGAATTGGCCGCCCGCATCAAGAAGGGCGACAAAAAAGCCCGCGAACGGATGATCAAGGCAAACCTGCGTTTGGTCGTCAAGATTGCGCGCGAGTATGAGGATTACGGCATGCCGTTGCTCGACCTCATCAACGAAGGCAACATGGGCTTGATGAAAGCCGTGGAGCGATTCGATCCCGCCAAGGGAGCGAAGCTCTCGACCTACAGCGCGTGGTGGATCAAGCAGGCGATCAAGCGTGCCCTGGCCAATCAGTCCAAGACCATTCGTTTGCCCGTGCACGTGGTGGACAAATTGTTCCACATGCGGCAAGCCTCGGTGAAGCTGCATGAAGTGCTGGGCCGCGAACCGACCGATGAGGAATTGGGCGATGAACTGGGGCTCAGCGCGCAAAAGATCGCGCAGCTCCGCACCGCCGCCATCCGTCCCGCTTCGTTGGAAGCCCCGCTGGGCGACGACGAAACCAGCCGGATCGCCGACGTGGTGAAGGACGAAACCGCGGACACGCCGTACGAGCACCTCGAAGAGAAGACCAATACCTCGATGTTGCGCGAACTCGTCGCCACGCTCGATCAGCGCGAAGCGGAGATCCTGCGCTACCGTTTCGGCCTCGACGGCGACAATGAGAGAACGCTCGAGGAAGTGGGCGAGAAATTCGGCGTGACGCGCGAACGCATCCGCCAAATCCAGAACGTGGCCTTGGGCAAACTGCGCAAGCAAATCGAGAAGCTGGAAACGGTCAAAGCGGCCGCCTGACGGCGGAAGCACCGCTTGCGGCGGAAGCTCCAAATTCCAAACACCAAGCTCCAGAGAAGCTCCAACTTTAAAATACTTGGAGCGACTTTGGAGCTTGTGATTTGGTATTTTTCTGGTGCTTGGTGGTTGGTGTTTGGGAGCCGGTAAGAGCGCGAAAATTCATCGCCTCAGAGCACCACTCCGACTTGCGCTATCCAACTCACCGCCGCGGCTCCTTCACTTTGTCATCGCGGGCCGCGGGCGCGGTTTGTGGAAGGCGAAGATGTCGGTTTGGTGGCGCACACCGGATCGGCCGGCGTGGGGGCCGGCGTGCGCAAATGCGGGGCTGTCCATCCGGTCGCTGGGCTTGCCGGTTTTGATTTCCTGCGCGAGTTCGCCCACGTTTTGCAGTATGCGTGTGGGCTGATACACGTAGTCGCCCACACTTTCAATTTGCGTGGAACCGCTCAGGACGAGATAGGACTGCAAGCCGGATTCGAACGCCCCGCGAATGTCCGTTTCCATGGTGTCGCCGATCATCACCACCTGCTCCGGCGCGGTCAGGGCGACCATGGCGAGTTTGCGGCGCGCCTGGTGAAACATGTATCCGTTGGGCTTGCCCAGGTAATAAGCGCGCCGGCCGCTGCTCGCTTCCAAAAAGGCCGCGGTGGCGCCGGCGCCGGGACGGGTTTTTTCGCTCGAAACCGGGCACCAATTGTCGGGGTTGGTGGCCAGCAGGCGCGCGCCGCGTTCAATGAATTCGTGCGCCTTCGCGAGTTTCTCCATCGTGGGCGCGCCCTCACCCACGACCACGTATGCCGGGTGGATGGCGTCATTGGCGATTTTACGTTCGTGCAACGCCGCGAGGAGCCCGCCCTCGCCGAGGACGAAGGCCGTGCAATGCGGGTCAGTTTCGCTCAGAAAATCCGCCGTGTTGAGCGCGGAAGTGTAAAAATGCTTCGCGGACACACCCTGGATGCCCAGATGTTTGAGGCGCACCGCGAGGTCCTCCGGTGTGGGCGCGGAGTTGTTCGTGAGAAAAAGGAATGGCGCGCCGGTCGCCAGCAAGGCCTGGATAAAATCCGTCGCCCCCGGAATCAAATGGTTTTCCCGATAGATCACCCCATCCATGTCAATCAAATAGCCTGTTTTCATAGATTTGTAATGGGTTCAAAGCATAGCTCCAGAACACCCGGGTAAGGGGGAGGATTCGGGAGTCGCTGCCCGGTTGTGGCAGCGTTGGAATAATGGGGCAAAAACCGGCCAAATGCAACTGTTCTTTGTAATAAAGGGTCAAATAATTCATATGGGGATTCAATACCATTTGCCCGTGGCAGCCGACGTGAGGAGGCTCCAATTCTTTCGAGATCAGAACCTCTTTACGTCGGCGTGCCACGATTTGAAGTGGACCTTGGAAATAATTCCCGCTTGTTTTACGCGCAGACGCCGCGCAGTGTATAGACGTTGGCTGCCCGCCTGGAACGGGATAAACTCAATTATGCTCAAAGCTGGTATTGTCGGCTTGCCCAACGTGGGCAAGTCCACCTTGTTCAACGCCGTCACCCGCACGCGCAAAGCGGAGGCGGCGAATTATCCCTTCTGCACGATTGACCCGAACATCGGCATCGTGACCGTGCCGGATGCCCGCCTCGAAGTGCTCGCTAAAATCGCCAAAACGGGAGTGCTCATTCCCGCCGCGATCGAGTTTGTGGATATCGCCGGATTGGTCAAAGGCGCGGCGCAGGGTGAAGGGCTGGGCAACAAATTTTTGACCCACATCCGCGAAGTCGATGCCATCGTGCAGGTGGTGCGCTGTTTCGAAGACCCGGACATTCATCATGTGGCGGGCGCCATCGATCCGGTGCGCGACATCGAAACCATTATAACGGAATTGGTGCTGGCCGACCTCGAAACGGTGAAGAAACGCCGCGAGAAAGGCGCCAAGGATGCCAAGCGCGGCGACAAAATCGCGGTGGCGGAAGCCGAAGTGCTTGGCAAACTCGAACCGCATCTCGACGCCGGCAAACCGGCGATTACGCTCGAGTTGACGCCGGAGGAAAAAATCATCGCTCGCGGTTTCTTCCTGCTCACGGACAAGCCGACGATCTTCGCCGCCAACGTCAAGGAATCCGAACTCGCCACAGCTGACACGAATCCGCACGTGGCCAAGGTTCGCGACTATGCCAAAACGCACATTGCCTGCGAAACCGTGGTCATCAGCGCGCAGATCGAGAGCGACCTCATTGATTTGACGCCCGAGGAGGCGAAGGAATTTCTCAAGGAACTCGGCGTGCAGGAATCGGGCATCGGCGCGTTGATTCGCAGCACCTATCATTTGCTTGGGCTGCGCACTTACTTCACCGCCGGCGAAAAGGAAGCGCGCGCATGGACCATTCACGCCGGCGACACCGCGCCAAAAGCGGCCGGGGTGATTCACAGCGATTTCGAACGCGGCTTTATCAAGGCCGAAACCGTGGCCTACGACGACCTCGTCAAGTGCGGCTCCATCGCCGCCGCCCGGGAAAAAGGGCTTTATCGCATGGAAGGCAAGGAATACGTCGTGAAGGACGGCGACGTCATGCTCTTCAAGTTCAATGTTTGAGACGGATCGCTCCGCGACCACTTTTTGGTTTCGCTGAGATCGTGCCGGATAGCAAATCCGATGCCGCATGCGCCTTCCAAGGTCACGTTTTTCATTGAAACCTGCAGGGGTTCGGATCGTCTCATTCACCAGCGGGCCCAAACAAAATTGTCCCGCGCCGAACAAAAAAACAGAACTATGAAAAAGAAACTAACCCTCATCGTTTCAAGCCTCGTGATCGCCGGAACCATGGCAGTCACGCTCCCTTCCGTGTTTGCCCAGACCCCGCCTCCAGCGGAGCAGAAACATTCCGAACGCCATCCGAAAATCCGCATGGCCATCCGCGCCCTCGAAGAAGCCAAGAAGGAAATGCAGGCCGCCAACCATGACTTCGGCGGCCACCGGGTTGCCGCGCTCGAAGAATGCGACAAGGCCATCGTCCAACTCAAAGACGCGCTGCAATACGACAAGAAATAGCGTCTGCCATCAATGCCAGGAAAGCAGGGACATCGCGCTACGATGTCCCTGCCCGCTTCCAGCGGGCGGAACGCGCCGTCAAAGCCGTGCGATCCGGATCTTTCGTTCCGTCGCCTGACGCTGTGCTTCCGCTTTCGCTCGGAAGCTACGGCGGGACAAGCGGCAACAAGGACGGCGTCGCGCGCTACACCTACCAAAGACATGGTAATCATATCGAGCTGCATCCACGCTTTCTTTGTCCACCTTGCGGCCGGGCTCCAAACCAGCTAAAGTCGGTCAAATCCAAACCAATTCTATGACAAAGAAACCGCTCCTGACGTTCGTCCTTTGCATTGCCTGCCTCTCCACATTCGCGTCCGAAACCCACTCAGCCGACCCCAAAACCGGCGTTACCCGAATTGAGGACGTTGTGTATGGTCGCAAGTTCGGCACGGCGCTCACGCTGGACGTTTTCCAACCGGCGCAGCCCAATGGCAAAGGCATCCTGTTCATGGTCAGCGGCGGCTTCGTTTCGTCGCATGACGGGATCAACCCGGGATTTTATCGCGCGCTGTTGGATCGGGGATATACGGTGTTCGCCGTGGTGCACGGTTGCCAGCCGCGCTTTATCATTCCGGAAATCGAACAGGACATTCATCGCGCCGTTCGCTTCGTGCGGCATAACGCCGCCAAATATGGCGTCGATCCCGATCATCTGGGCATTACTGGATCGAGCGCGGGCGGCCACTTGTCGTTGACCATGGGCACGCAAGGCGGGCCCGGCGATCCCAAGGCCAAGGATCCGGTTGACCGCGAAAGCAGCGCCGTGCAGTGCGTCGCCTGCTTCTTTCCGCCGACCGACTTTTTGAATTGGACTCAGGAAGGCGACGACGAAGTGGGCTACGGCAGCACGGGGTCAAGGTTTCAACCCGCGTTCGGGCCGCAGGCGCTCACTCCGGAGGGACGCCAGACGCTGGGCCGGCAAATCTCGCCCATCCTGTTCGTGACTTCAAACATGGCGCCCACGCTGGTGATGCACGGCGATGCGGACAAGCTGGTTCCGATTTATCAGGCGCACATTTTCGAGAAGCGCTGCCACGAAGTCGGGGCCACCTACAAGCTGATCGTCCGCGAAGGCAAGGACCACGGCTGGCCCGAGATGGGAGCGGACATGAAGATTTTCGCGGACTGGTTCGATGAGTATTTGCGGGGAATCAAGCCTCAGAACCCAAACTAATGGAACCGCGAGAGAAACTCGCGCGGGGTTGGAATCTCAAGGCCAGACGGTTTCTGCAACATGGGGGCTGCAAGCCCGTCATTTCCAGGCTGTTGAAAGCTCCGTATTCCCCGCAAATCCGTTCCGCAGTAAACCCAGCTTGATCTTCTTGCCAAAGCTCGGGAACGGGGGCATCCTAGTAACGTCATGGTTTGTCTGCGTCGTTATAGCTTGATGTTTGTGCTGGCGGGTTTGCTGGTGGTGGGCAGTTTGGGCCTTGCGAGGGCGGAGCTGCCGCCGACCACGCTGACCGGTGACGAGATCATGCGCCGCGCCGCGGCGCGGGCGGAGTTGTCCGTGAACAGTTCGAATCGGCCCAATTACGAATATCACAAGCACACGGTTATGGAGGAGTTGGACCGAAAGGGCCGGCTCAAGGAACACAAGGAAAAGCTTTACGACGTTGAAGTTCGCGCCGGACTTTCCGCGCTAAGCCTGGTGCAAGTCAACGGCCAGCCGCTCCCGCCCGCGGAACTGAAAAAACAGCAGGAACGGGATGCCGCCGAGCGCGCAAAGCTGGTGGACGCCAAGCCCGGCCAAAAGGGCGACAACCGGGAAAATTTTCTGACTGCCGAACTCGTCGCAAAATATAAATTCACGCTGGTCGAGCAGAAGATGGTGAAAAACCGGCTGACGTACGTAATCAGCTTCGAGCCGAAAAGCGCGAACCTGCCGATCAAGAGCGTCACCGACCGTTTCGTGAATCATCTCGCCGGCACCGTCTGGGTGGATGCGGAGGAATTTGAGATTGCGCGGGCCGACCTCCATCTTCAGAACGAAATCGAATTGTGGGGCGGCATCATCGGCACGCTGCGACGCTGCGACTTCAGCCTGCTCCGCATCCGGTTGCCGGACGGCGTCTGGTTCAACAGTTTTTCACATGGGATCTTCGAGGGTCGCAAGCTGCTCGAACCGATGATGATCAAGACCATGTCGGAATCCACCGATTTTCACCGGCTGGCGCTGGCGCGGAATTGATTCAAAGAGAGGGTTTACGGCGTCAGTCCGTTCTTAAATTCAACGGCCGCCTGTAATGGCTAAAAAACAAAAAATCGATTTCTCCCCGACCGGCGCGAGCCTGAACAATCCTTTCGCCGCGCTCGAAGCCAATGGATTGCCCGCCGGAGCGGTCCAGCAGCCGGCCAGCGTGCCTGCGAATCGCGAGCCGTACAAGCCGTCCAAATTGGGGCGCGTGGTTTTGCGCCGCGAGAAAGCGCATCGCGGCGGCAAGACGGTGATTGTGGTTTACGATTTCGCGCCGAACATTGGCGGCGCTTACATCGAAAGCCTGGCGGGAAAGCTCAAGGCCGCGTGCGGTTGTGGCGGCACCGCAAAGGACCGGACCATCGAAATCCAAGGCGACCAACCGGGCCGAATCCGCGCGTTGCTGGAGCAGGAAGGCTTTCGAGTCGCGGGTGTTACTTGACCAATGCGGTCCGGCGGAAACGGGGCACAAATGACAATAACTGGCAATGAAAGCGAAGGCGCGTCCGCCAAGGCGGGCGAAGAGCCGGCAGAGTTAAGCAATGCCGAGATTCGCCAGCTCAAGGCGCGGGCGCAACATCTCGAACCCACATTCAAGGTGGGCAAGGCCGGCTTGAGCGAAGGTTTTTTGAAAAGCGTGGCGGAAGCGTTGGCCCATCATGACCTGATCAAGGTCAAGTTCGTCGAGTTCAAAGAGGAAAAGAAGACGCTGGCCATGGAGCTGGCCGACAAGACCGGCAGTCGCTTGATCATGCGGGTTGGCAACGTCGCTGTTCTTTGGCGGCGCAAGGCCGCGTAGCGCGCGGACGGGCGCCAGATTTGTCGGACGGACTACGACAACAAAACCGGACGATTCCGACAAGGTTTGAGCCTGACAGTTTGTTTTTTTCTTTTAAGGTGACACACGTCGCTTTTCCAAGACAACAGTAGGATGGATTAAGCTATCACCGGTGCTGGAATTTGAACCGGTGTGTGCGGCTCCACGATTGCAGCGCGGCGGCCTGGAATACCGCTGCGCTGCAATTTTTTTGGTGGGAGCGCATCGTGCTCCGGTGCGCACCATTCCGGGCATGCGAACGCGCGGTGGGGTGATGTTCGGATGCGTCCCTACAGCAAGGCGGCAAAACAAATGTTCCAAAAGCCCTGAGTCCTGCTATCTTGCTTCCTCAGATGAAGCGGTGTTTACCATGAGGATGCATACAGTATGAATGGCAGCACTCAAACTTTTCCGACGATTGGAGTTTCGGCGCCCACGGAGACGGCGGCACGCGCGACGGCGGTGCCGTGGTATTGTTTCGCGGTGGTCCTCGGGGCGGCGTGCGTGCCCCTCGGCGTGCTCTGGGACATTTCCTGGCACCTGACGGTTGGGCGCGACACTTTTTGGACGCCGGCGCACATGATGATTTACCTGGGCGGAGCGCTGCCCGGTTGTGTTTGCGGCTGGCTTGTGCTCAAGACCACTTTTTGGCCGGAGCCGGGGAACCGGATTCCGACGGTCCGGCTTTGGGGATTTCGCGCGCCGCTCGGAGCCTGGGTGGTGGTCTGGGGTGCGTTTGCCATGTTGGTTTCGGGGCCATTCGATAATTGGTGGCATAACGCGTACGGCCTGGACGTCAAGATTGTCAGTCCACCGCATACCATCCTGGCCTTGGGGACTTACTCGGTGGCCATTGGTGGTTTGCTGCTGGTGCTTGGCTGGCAGAATCGCGCGGCGGAGCAGCGCAGTCCCTGGATCAAGGTTCTGGTCCTGATTTCCTTTGGCACGCTGTTGACGAAGATGAGTGTGTTCGCCACGGAATACACGTATCCCAACCATCAACACGCCGCGCTGTTTTACCAGGTAGCCTGCCTGACCTTTCCGCTCTGGCTGGTGGCGGCGGCGCGCGCGGCGAAGCTGCGCTGGGCGGCCACCGCCATCGCCGCGATTTATACCGTGATCACGCTGGGCATGGTTTGGGTGCTGCCTCTGTTCCCCGCCCACCCGAAGCTCGGCCCGATCTACAACCCGGTCACGCACATGGTGCCTCCGCCGTTTCCGCTGTTGCTGATTGTTCCCGCGCTCGCCATCGATCTCATCATGCGCGGGCTTGGCCAGAAGCGCGGGTTCTGGCGGGACACCGGCCTGGCGATGGGAATTGGAGTCGTTTTCTTTTTGCTCGTGCTCGCGGTGCAATGGCCATGGTCAACCTTTCTTCTCTCACCCGCTTCGCGGAACCCGTTTTTCGCCGGGAATGCAATGTGGGGATATGATGCGGGCTTTGGACCGTGGCGGACTGATTTTTGGGACGTGAAGGAGAACCCGCTGACGATCAAGGCTGCGGTGATTGCCTGTCTGTTTGGTTGCCTGCAATCCCGCATTGCGCTGTGGATTGGGAATTGGTTTTCGAACGTAAAACGGTGAGGCGGCCAGCGTGAACAAGAAGCCTGCAATGCAAAAGGAGGCAGCGGATAATCGCTCAAGGCATGGATTACCCGGCATGAGCCTGCCTTCGAGGCGTAGAGCATGTGAACGTGCCGTTGTCATTTTAAGCACACTCGCACTCCTGCTCTTTTGTCCGATCGCAGCCCGGGCTCACGTGGGCAGCCCGAATGTTTTTTTTGAGGGGCCGGCGGGGCCGTATCCGGTCCGGGTGACGATTGCGCCGCCGGGCGTGGTGCCCGGGTTGGCGCAAATTCATGTGCGGGTCCACTCGGGCCATCCGCAAACGATCACTGTGCTGCCGGTCCGTTCGGACGCCGGCACCAAGGGCGCGCCGCCGCCCGACGTGGCCAAGTTGGTCCCCGGTGAAACGAATCTTTTTACGGCCCAGCTTTGGTTCATGCGTTCGGGCGCGTACAGCGTGTTCGTGGATGTTTCCGGCCCGGAGGGTCATGGCACGGCCATCGTGCCGATGAACGCGCTGGCGCTGGAACGACTGGACATGTCGCGCGGGATGTCGCTGCTTTTTTTGGGGTTGGGTTTATTCCTGGTGGCGTTGCTCGTTTCCGTGATCGGCGCGGCGGCGCGCGAATCCACGCTTGAAGCGGGCGCGGAACCAACGCTTTCGCGGCGGCGGTTTGCTGTGGGGGTGATGGGAGTCGCCGTGTTGTTTGTTGCCGGGGCGCTTCGTTTCGGCGACCGATGGTGGAACGCCGTGGATCGGGATTTTCTCTCGTCTGAACTTTACCGATCGGCGCCGATCACGCCCACGCTGGAGGCGGAGACCAATGGCACGGAGCAATTAATCGTTCACGTTGGCTCCAGTAACATGCGCCGGGGAACCGGCTCGCTGGTGCCGGACCACGGTCAGCTCATGCATCTTTTTCTAATCCAACAACCAGGCAATGCCTTTGCCCATCTGCATCCGGTGCATGATGGGGAACTGAAAGGAATCGGGTTTCGGACGCGATTGCCGGGCCTGCCCGCCGGCAGCTACCAACTCTACGCGGACATTACCCACGAGAGCGGCCTGACCGAAACGCTGACGAATGTCCTGCAACTCGCGGCCGCAACCAGCAGCCCGGAACCCACTCCGGGCTTGATGAGTGAGGACGATGCGTTTGATCTGAACGCGCCGCAAGCGCCGGCGCCCGTTCAATTGGACGGCGGGTTTCGGCTGAGTCCCGCGTTTGGCGCGTCGTTCCATGCCAGCGAAGAAACCACTTTGAAATTTGACCTGGTTACGGAAACCGGCGAACCCGCTCCGCTCGAGCCCTATCTGGGCATGTATGGTCACCTGATGATTCAGAACGCGGATGGGAGCGTGTTTACGCATCTTCATCCGTTGGGCTCGATTTCAATGGTGGCGCAGCGGCGGTTTGCGGAACGGGAACACGCCACCTACCTGGCCAATCAACCGCTGGATTTGCTCTGCGCGCCGCCTTCGCGCACGCTGGCGTTCCCGTACGCCTTTCCCAAGCCGGGCCGGTACCGGCTTTGGTTGCAGGTGAAGCTCGACGGAAAGGTGCGGACGACGGGATTTTCGGTAACGGTGGACTGAGATCGAGGCGAGGAAACCGCGTTCACTGCACGCCGACGCGGTAGAAGGCCGGGCCGGGAGCGGGGGCGTTGGTGTCGGTCCAGGAAGTGGCCATGTTTGTCACGGGTCGAGGGGGCAAATGTCACGGGTTGTCACGGGTCGTGTCACGGGTGGCACTTCACGGAAGGCCCGTGTTTATTGAGTTGTCACGGTGTCACGGGTCCGGCAGGGGGGAAGGCTGAATGTCCAGCTTTGGGGGCGTGGCAGGGTGGAGCGTGAGGGCGGTCTGGGTGGTTCCGGACGGACTTGCCAACTCAAGGTGTGCGCTTCAGATCGTTCGTTCCGTCGCCCGGCGCTGCGCTTCCGCCTTCGCTCGGAAGCGACGGGGACGCCGCAGCGCGATGCCCCTGCCCAACACACCCGGGCTGGCATCGGGCGTGAGATTGCGCTAGAATGACCCCGCTTATGAAAACTCTGTTGGCGACATTTCTCGGACTGGCTTGCGTTTTGAACACACAGGCGCAGTTGCACAAGGAAGCGGTGGAATACAAGGACGGTGACACGGTCCTCGAAGGGTTCTCGGTTTACGATGAGTCCATCCATGGCAAGCGCCCGGCGGTGTTGATCGTGCACCAGTGGATGGGTTTGACGGATTACGAGAAGAAGCGCGCGGAGATGCTGGCGCAGCTTGGTTACAATGTGTTCGCGCTGGATATTTACGGCAAGGGCATCCGGCCGCAGGATACGAAGGAAGCGGGCGCGCTGGCGGGCAAGTATAAGGGGGACCGGGAGTTGTTGCGGCGGCGCGCGAATGCCGGGCTGACGGTGTTGAAGAAGCATGAGCTGACCGATCCGCAGCGGGTGGCGGCGATTGGTTATTGTTTCGGCGGGACCACGGTCATCGAGCTGGCGCGCAGCGGGGCGGACATTGCGGGGGTGGTGAGTTTTCATGGCGCGCTGGATTCGCCCAAGCCGGAGGACGGCAAAAACATCAAGTGCCGGGTGCTGGCGTTGCATGGCGCGGATGATCCGTTCGTTCCGGCGAAGGATGTGACGGCCTGGGAGAACGAGATGCGCGAGGCGCACGTGGATTGGCAATTGGTGAAGTTCGGCGGCGCGGTCCATTCCTTCACGCAGTGGAACGCCGGTAATGACAACTCGAAGGGCGCGGCGTACAATGAAAAGGCGGACCAGCGTTCGTGGGAGGACATGAAGGAGTTCTTTGGGGAAATTTTTCGATGAGACACGAGGAGCGCCCGCGAGAAAGCAAGGGGTGAAGACCATCACCATTCACACCGATGGCGGCTGCGAGGGGAATCCGGGGCCGGGCGGTTGGGGCGCGGTGCTGGAGCACGGTGCGCATCGAAAGGAACTTTCGGGCAGTGAGCCGGCGACCACGAACAATCGCATGGAGCTGACCGCAGCCATCGCGGCATTGCGCGCGCTCAAGGAACCCTGCGTGGTGAATCTGCACACGGATTCCGAGTATCTGCGCGACGGGATTACAAGCTGGGTGCCCTCGTGGAAAGTTCGCGGCTGGCGGACAATGGACCGCAAACCGGTCAAGAACGTGGATCTCTGGCGTGAACTCGATGAACTTTGCGCGGCGCACCGCGTGCATTGGCATTGGCTCAAAGGGCACGCGGGGCACCGCGAGAACGAGCGTTGCGACCAACTCGCGCGTGCTGAAATCGGCAAATTGCGCAAGCAACACACGCCCGCGCAACTCGCCGAGTTGCTCCAACAGTTTGAGGAAAGCCGCGCTTTGGGCAGCCAGCAGCCGTTGAGGTGAGCCGGCATATTGGTTCGACGGAAGATTGAACGTCCGGCGATCTGAGAGACTGTGCCGCCCATGAAAGGTGGGTAGCGTTGGGATGAAGTGGTAGAGTGCCCAAATTTCAAATAAGTATGCAAAAGGCCGTGGGTGCGGCGTTGAGGGGATGTGGTAGCCTTTCTGCAAATGACCCAGGCTATGAAGACCGCGAAAATGGACCTTTCGCATCCGCACCGGCGGCTCTGCGCACCGTCGAAGGCGGGCGGGGCTTTCACTTTGATTGAGTTGCTGGTGGTTATCGCCATCATTGCCATCCTGGCCGCCATGTTGTTGCCGGTGCTGGCCAAGGCCAAGGCGAAAGCTCTGCAGGCGAATTGCATTTCAAATTTCAGACAGATGGGAACGTCTCTGAAAATGTACACGGACGACAACAACGACTGGCTTCCGCCAGGGCCAACAGCGGGCAATCCCATTTGGGGGCTGGATGAGGTGCAGGTTCCTGCCTACAACAATTCTGCCAATTCGCGAAAATCGCTCGTTTACTACCTGACCAGCTACCTTTCCGTGCCGCCGCCGATTGCGATCGGCGCTGTGACCACTTATGTGGCCAAGGTGTTCATCTGTCCGGGGTATCAACACGCCATGCCGGGCGGGAGCGGCTCCGGCTCGTATAACCCGAATTCCGATAATTTCCAGACCGCCTATTCCTATTCGTCACTCAGGCATACCAACACCCTGGATTACACGCTCAACAATTACCCGTTTGGCAAGGAGAGCGCTAACTTGCAGTCGCTGCGTTATTCCGACCTGTTGAGCCAGGGTCCGGGCGCGTCGCTCAGCACGGTCTGGGCACTGGCTGACATCGATGGGGACGTGGAGTTGGATCCGGTGAGCGCTTTCGGCGCCAAATACAACACCATGGCCAAACATCCCGTGCATGGGGGTTCGCGCAACTTCCTCTATTTCGATTTCCACGTCGGAAAAAAGAACTCCAATCCGGTGGGGCCGGATCACTATTAGAGTCAGTGCTGGCGGGAAGTGGGGGTTGATTTGCCTCTCGATTGCCTCTGCATGGCTCGGATAAATGGACGGTTGACCGTCAAGGCACTTGCGCGGGCAGAATAGCTTCGGTTCGGCAAGCCAAAGTTCAAGGTCGGACCGTTGTAAGAGGGGATCGAGGACGACGACGAGGACGAGCACGATTAGGTGGGCTTTGGGACGGGTCCAGGGCGCTTGGGACGGGTGGGACGGGTCTGGAGGGGTACAATAAAAAATCAACCACCAAGCACCAAGCTTCAGATGGGTTTTTGTAGAATTTTGTTTTGCTTTTAACTTCTCTTGACTGCCCAACATTTAGTGTGTTACGAATATTTGACCACCATTACAAGTGGCATGATCGCGTATGCGTTGCCCGAAATGCGGCTGTCAGGACGATAAAGTGATTGATTCTCGCGCCTCGCGCGAGGGTGCCACCATTCGCCGCCGTCGCGAATGCCTCAAGTGCGGCCATCGGTTCACTACTTACGAAGAGATTGAGCGCGAAGAACTTATGGTCATCAAACGCGATGGCCGGCGGGAGGAGTTTTCGCGCGAGAAGTTGCTGTCGGGACTCAAAAAAGCGTTCCAAAAGCGGCCCGTTAGCCCCCAAGTCATCGAGGATCTTTCAGAGAAGATTGTCAACGAGATCCGGGACGAGTATGAGCGCGAGGTGCCCGGGTCAGCGATTGGGGAGCGGGTAATGAAGGGGTTGCGGGAAATCGACGAAGTGGCGTACGTTCGCTTCGCCAGCGTTTATCGCCGGTTCCAGGAAGCGACTGATTTCGTTCACGAAGTCAAAAAATTGGAGGAGAACAGCAAATGATACAACTAGCGGAAGATTGCCTCATATTTCGAACCGCCACGGGTGAGGGCGTGGCTTACTCCGCCGAATCCATCTCGGTGGAACTGATGGGCGAAACCGCCAAAACATTCGATCCGGAGTTTATCAAGCACGCGGCCGCCGCGGTCTTTCATTACTTCCGCGAGGAACTGGGCCGCGAATCGGTCACGGTGGCCGAATTTTCGCTCGCGTTGGAAAAAGTGCTGCGCGGGTTCAATCTCGACGAAGAAGCCGCCGAGGAGGAAGCCATCGATACGACACCGCTGGTGCTCAAGTCGGACTTGTGCGCCCTGCTCGCCGAGTCGGGCAAGGATTGCGAACTTTTTTTCTTCCCGCGATTGCGCGACGAATTGCTGACCAAGCTCGGACAATCACCCCAACTGCTCTGCTTTCAGGGCTTGCGCGGGTGTGTGAAACAATTGACTGGCGCGCGCCGCTGGACCGCCCGCTGCCAAACCTTGCATGATCAGATCGTGGATTACCTTCGTAAATGCATGTTCCGTGAGAGTCCGCGCGCCAAATGCGCGCTGGTGGTGAAGTAAGCGGGTTAAGTTGCAACCGAAGGGACGCGGCTCGCGAGCATTTTCGCCGATGGTATCACGAACATGGAGCACTGAGGAAATAAGCTGAACGGCCATGACTTTATTCGAGAAAATCATCGCCCGGCAAATCCCGGCGGACATCGTCTATGAGGACGATTTGGTGCTGGCGCTTCGCGACATCAAACCGCATGCGCCGACTCACGTGTTGATCGTGCCCAAGAAGCCGATTGCCCGCATCGCCGAAGCAAAACCCGAGGACGAGAAATTGCTGGGACACCTGCTGTTGAAGGCGGCGGAAGTGGCCGAAAAGCTTGGCTTAAAACAAAGCGGTTACCGGCTCGTGATTAACAACGGCCCGCATGCCGGCGAATCCGTGCCGCATTTGCACTGTCATATCCTTGGCGGTCGGGAACTGGCCTGGCCTCCCGGGTGACCGGAGGAGCTTACGATCGGAGCGTGGACATTTCCGTCCGCCCAGGCGTACGGACATCCAATGCGGACAAGAATGTCCGCGCCCCGTGCGCTTGAGAGTTGAATTTGCGCGATTAGCCCTCAATTTGCTACTGTCCAAGAATCCAACGTGGCCAGGAATTCTTTGCATGGCCAGAAATAACCAACCGCTCAATCGCGCGCCGTCGGTAGCGTTAAGATGAAGGTCCCACCGCAAATGGCCACGTCGGCGACTGACGATAAACCCGGTTGTATTCAAACCATCGCAACACCTTCCATCCACCGCGCCATAGGCCCCGCCGCGCAGCCAGTAAGGTGTATGGCGGAGCTCACCGATTCAGGCTTGCCAACGAACACCCAGCCGTTACAAAAGACACATGCAGCCTCAGCAACGAAGGACGGCGCACTCTGAGTCAAGAAATGCCGATGAAACCTGCCCGGTCGTTTCCGAGGATTCGCCCGGAGAGTATTGGCGATGGTGTCCGCGTTGCGGTCACGAGTTGCACAACGAACGTTGCAAGCTGCGTTGTCCCCGCTGCCATTATTTCATGAGCTGCTCCGATTTCGATTGAACCAACCCCGACCTCAAAACCATGACCATCCAGATCCAGCATCGCCTCGTTGCGCGCCTGCTTCTTTTATTCTGCGGCGCGTGCCTGATCCCCGCCTCCTCTCCTGGCGCCCGCGCTGCTGACTTCGCCGCCCCCGGCGCATCGGACACCAAGCCTCGTGGCAAACCGAACTCAAGCGCGTGGAGCAAGAACCGCGATGCCGGGCGCAAGGCCCTGGCCGAAGGAAAGGTGGATGAGGCGGGCGCTTTTTTCGAAGCTGCGCTGGCCGAGGCCGAGAAATTTGACTCCAAGGACGTGCGCCTGGCAGAAAGCCTCAGCGACCTTGCGAATTTTCGAATGAGAACCCAGGACTATGCCTCAGCGGAAACGCTCTTTGGCCGTGCGCTTGCCATCCGCCGCGGCGATCCCGACCGCCTCCTTGAAGCTCAATGCCTGTTCAGCGTCGCCGAAGCTGCTCAGCATTTGCAAAAATATGACGAAGCGGAAAAGGACCTGTTGGAGGCGCAGGACATCGTTGACCGGAAAGTGGGACCGGACCATCCGCTCGATGCCATCTGCCGCTATGGGTTGGGCAAGATCCATCAGGAAAAGGAGGATTATGCGAAGGCTGAACCGCTCTTTAAGCAAGCGTTGGAACTTTTTCTGCATCCTCCATCCAAGGTTAAATTCGAGCAAAGAAGGGATCCCGCCGTTTATGGCCCCACTGCGATGCGCTACACCTACGAGCCCAACTACGTTCTGGCATTGGACACGCTTGGCCGCCTCAGCTCAATTTATCTGAAACAAAACCAGCCCGATAAAGCCGAAACTTGCTGCCTGGACACCATCAAAGTGCTCAAAGAATCAAACGCGCATGAGGCCCAGGTGCAACATGCGGAACAAAACCTTGCGGCATTCTATATTTCGCAAACCAACTATCCCAAGGCGCAGGCGGTGCTGGAGCGCTTGGAACACGCGCAGGAGAAATCTCCCGGCCTCAAAAGTCCGGCCACTCTCAAGACCATCGCCCAGCTTGCTTTTGTCTATGACCACGAAGACCGCCTGGCCGACGCCGAATCCACCTTCAAGAAGGTGGTAGATTTAATGGAACAGAATGGGAGTCCTGGAAGCGAAGAAGCGCTCAGTGTCAGCGGCGCCCTGGCGGCCTTCTATGAGCGCCATGAACGATTTGAACAGGCCGCCGCGGTTTACGAGCGCCTTTGGAAACGGACACAGGAAGCCCGCCCAGATGATCTGCGCGACCTGCCGGCGCTTTCGCGCTTGCTGGCCATCTACCAAAAGCTTGGCCGCGATGAGGGCATGGAGAAGGTGTACCAACAACAGATCGCGACTTTCGGAAAAACCTTTGGGTCGAACAACAAAGCGCTCGTCAAGCCGCTCGACGATTACGCGAAATTATTACGCAAGCAGAAGCGGGATCCGGAGGCCGAAACGGCCGAGGCCCGGGCGAAGGCGATTCGGGGTGAGAGCGCACCGTAAAGCGCTTTGTTGCCATCAAGATTTTGGCAGCACGCGCGTTACGACCAGGTCATCAAACTGAATCGGCGTCGTTGAAAATGGGCTGCCCCAAATCACGGCGCGGCCGGCGGGCGGTTCGGTTTTTTCCTCGAAAGAAACGGCGGGTTTTTCCGGTTCGGCCGTGCCTTGCGCCCAGGCCTTGCCTTCCACTTTCCAAACGTCGCCGGCCTTGGCCACCTGCAAGCGCAGCATCGTCCATTGGCCGGATTTCCATTCATACGGAATGGTGGCGACGACCTCCTCGCGCTTGTAAAGCTCCAGTGCTCCCTTGCCGGGTGAGATTTGCAACCGGTAGCCGCCCTGGCCGTTCAATCCCACGCCGAAGGTCGGATGACGCCGGCCCTTGCTGGTGCCCTTGATGCGGGCGGTAATCGCCAAGTCCGATTTTTCCGTCGGGCCGAACAATGCGCCGAACGTGTCGAGCGGCGCGCCGGGCAATTCCAGATATTTGTTGCCGCTTTCCTGCTGCACCGCGAATGCTCCATCCAGAACCAGGAAATCGTCCGGAACTTTCCCGACATCCACGCTCTCAAAATTGTTTTGATAGACCGGCTTGGCATCTTCGGCCTGGGTTTGACCCGGCACGAGCACCGCAATCATAAACAAGATGATCGCAATTGGATCCATGTTTACCCACCGATGAATCGATGGGCTGTTTTCTTTCGCCTTGTCGGGCAGTAGCGAACCGAGCGGCATTCCAATGAATTTCATGATCAACTGTTTCTCAACGCATCCAACAATTTGCCCCGCAACGCGAAGCGCGTGGCCAGCCAGGTCCATAGCAGGCCGTTTACCAAAACAGCGCCAAGCGTCAGGGCCAATGAGGCATAAGGTATTTGCGATCCGGGCGAAAGCAAGGCTGGCATCACGCCAATGGCCGCTGCAATCAATCCCACCGCCAAACCCAGGCCGAGCAACGCCCCGTGCTCGCTGAGCACCAGCCATTGCAATGCCCGCCGGCGAAACCCGACGGCCAGCAACAACGCCAATTCGCCGCGCCGCTCCTGGACGTTGCGCAGCACCACCACGCCCAGACCGGCGCTGCCCAGCAGCAACCCCAGTCCGCCCAGGACCTGAAACGTGCTCAAGTAAGTGTTCTGCACCGCGTTGAAGGCGTTCAGTCGATCCGCCGCCGGCGTCAGTTCGAGCCCGGCGTTTTGCAAAATGCGCGTCAGCGTGGCCGAAACTTCCGCCACAGAATTCGACGGCGCGTCGATCAGGAACATTCGATACCCGCTTTCGCCGGGAAAGCGTTTTATGAACTCTGCTTCGTCAATAATGAGGCTGCCCTGCAAAACCGAGTTGGCCACCGCGCCCACCAGGCGAACCTTGAAAGCGTGGCCCCGCTCGTCCGTGTAATCGACTGTCTCTCCAACTTTCTTGCCCAACGCCCACTGGATCGAATTCTCGTCGCCGATGGCCGGGATTTCATCGGGCGCCTGCGATGCCTGCCCTGACGCATTCGGCTTGAGCAGCAGCCAGCCCCTGTCCACCGGCAATCCTTTCTGAATCTCCGCAAAGGTGAACGCCTGCCGGCTTTGCAAAGCGTCCGGATTCACTCCCAGCAGGCGCGGTTTTTGCGCCCGATTCAAGTTGAGGCAACTCGCGTCATCTCCATCGCGCACACGAAATTGGACGAACGAAACTCCTTTCAAATCGGCCGGGTTAAGGCTGTAAAAATCACGCCCCGACTGGCTGTTCAAATCATACGTGATCGGCAGGGCGGCTTCGCCCAGCAATGCGAACCCGCCAGTGCCCGAGGATCGCCTGGCAGCATCCGAGGTTGCGTCCAATCGGAACGCGCCGATGGCGGCGATCAGAAATACGCCGCAGGCGAGCAAGCCAATGGTGGCGAGGCTGCGTTTGCGCCTGCGCGTGCTGCTGCGCAAGCCCAAACCACCCAGAGTGAACTTGTTTTCCGATCCTTCGCGGCTGGCGGACGGGCCTGATGCGCGCGCAATTCTTCCCAGCCACGCAGCGGCGAATCCGAGTCCGGCGATCAACAGCAGCGAGCCCGCGCTGAAAAACGTGTCCGCCGATGCGGTTTCCCGCTTCCACAACGCGCCGGCCACCAGGCCCAGCGCCAGCACCGCTGACACAGCACCGATCCAAATGCCGCGACTCTGTTTGAGAAATTTGAAACTTGAAACTTGAAATTCCAAATCGGCTCCTTGCGCCAGCAATTCGCGCGCGGGCCGTTGGGCCTGCTTGCGCAGGGCCAGCCAAATCGTGACCACACCGACCAGACTGCTGGCGCAAACACCGATGGCCAGCGTCGCGGGGGTGGCGTGATAATGCAGCGCCGATGTTCCCACCGCACTGCGCCACACAGTGGTCAGGCCGCGGAGCATCGCGCGCGCGTAGAAGATGCCGCCCAACGCGCCGAGAATTCCTCCGAACAACGCCAGCAGCGCGCCTTCACCCAGCAGCAGCAACCGCACCTGGCGTGGACGAAAACCGAGCGCCAGCAGCGTGCCGATTTCGGTGGCGCGTTGTTCCAAACCAAACTGAAACAGCAGCGCCATGAGCAACAATGCAGCGACGATGAGAAAGAAACTGAAGCCGATAAACAGGCCGCCGAAGTCGGTTGCCTGCGAACTCGCCGCGAGGGCTTGCGCCCGCACGGGTTGAAAAGCCAGGCCCACCGAAGCTGGATCGAGCGCATCACGAATTGCGGCGCGGAGAGTTTCGAGCGCGGCTCCCCGGTGCGGAAATCGCAAGGCCGTGAACTCGCCGAACCGGTTCGCCCACATTCGGCGTCCGGCGGCAAGCGTTACGAAGGCCTTGGGCGTGCCGCGATGGTCGTGCCAGTATTTTTCATCCTTGTCCCGAATCCGGTTGAGTTGGATTGGAAAGCCGGCGTCCCAATCCCGCGAACTTTCCGCTTTCGCCAGGCCGGGAAATTCCGGCATTAATGTGCGGTCCGCTGCCGCGCCTGCCAAAGGCACTATGCCACGAATGCGAAAATCATCTTTCTTTTGCTCCAGTGCGCGGCCAGTGCCGATTACAAAATAAGTGAGGCTTAGCGTATCTCCGACTTTGGCCTGCAAGTCGTCGGCAAGCCAATTGTTGATCACAATTTCGTCGTCGCGCATGTCTGCGGGGACAATCGGGCCGCCCATGGCGGTGACCATCGAATACGGCGTCACTCGCTCGCCATCGCGCAATTCGTTTACGAAGTAGGTGGCGACCGGCTCGACGTTGGTGGCGACCTTTTGCGCCGCCTCAACCACGGGCGAATCGAGAAAAACGCGGTCGCTGCGAAGTTCCAGGGTGTCCTGATCAGGCAGTTCGCGCAATTCCAGTTCGGCATCGGCGAGTTGCCAGTGCTGGCGCAGAATTTGGTTTGCGCTGTCGGCGGGTTGTGCCGCACTACTCGTGCCCACGAGGAGGAGATTAGCACGGTTCGTTTGGCCTATTCTTTCCTGTAGCTGCGCGAGATTGACGAAGGCATTGAAGGGCGGCACTTGATTGGCCTGCAAGCTGAAGCGGCCAAGCTGTTCGTCAGACACGATGGCGAGCAGCTTCAAACGCAACGCCACGGAGGAATCCTCCTGTGGCGTCAGCGGAGCGTCGAGCGAAACAAGGCTCGGCTTCTGGATGCGAAGCACGAGAGTATCGCCCGGATGCACTTTAAGTTGTGCGGCGAGTGTTTCATTGACGGCAACCGACCCGGCTGGAATGTCACCGAAGCCGGGAACCTGATTGGCGAGGGCCCAGAAACTTTTGTCCACGCCGAGCACTTGCACGTGGTTGGCGCGGGCGGAAGCGTCTTCGTTCGCCGCCGTTGCGGGCAACTGCAAAGCGGCCGAAGCAGGAAGTTGTGATGCGGACTGAATTTCGCCGGAGAGTTGGCTGCGGAAGAACCGGTCGTTTGACGCCAGCATGGTTTCCGCGCGACCCAATCGCAGCAGCGCCAGGTCGCGCAAGCTGCCGCGCACCGAATCGCCCACGACCAGCGCGCCCACCAGCGCCGCGCTGCCCACCGCCGCGCCCAGCACCACGCCCAGATGCGCGCGCGCGTGGAAACGCAGGCTGCGAAGGATGAGCGTGCGACGAGTCATGGCTTGCGGAGCGCAGAGCTCCGTCCCCATCCGCGCGGCAACGTTATTCGATTACTTTCCACCTTGCTCATTTGGCCGGGGTGAGTACCCCATCCTTCAATTCCAACACCCGGCCCATTTTATGCGCGAGGTCGAGCGCATGAGTGACTACGATCAGCGTAACGCCTTCTTCGCGGTTCAACTCCAGCAGCAATTGTGCGAGTTGTTGGGCTGAAGCGCGGTCAAGTGCGCCGGTGGGTTCGTCAGCCAGCAGGAGTTGCGGTTGGTTGATCAAGGCGCGCACCACGGCTACGCGCTGGCGTTCACCGCCCGAAAGCTGGCCGGGCCGATGCGACATGCGTTCGCCCAAACCAACGCGCTTCAACAAGCGCTCGGCGCGCGCGGGCGCAGACTGCCGCGACTCGCCGTTCGCGCCCGCCAGCGTCGGCACGAGCACATTTTCCCACACCGTACATTGCGGCAGGAGATAATGCGCCTGGAAGACGAAGCCGACCTGCTGATTTCGCACGGCGGCGAGTTCGCGGTCATCCAGGCGGTTCAAGTCCTGCCCGGCCAGCGTGACTTCGCCCGAGGCGGGACGGTCCAGCGTGCCGATGATGTTCAGCAGGGTGCTTTTGCCCGAACCCGAGGGGCCGATGATTGCCAGCGATTCGCCCCGCGCCACATCCAAACAAACGCCCTTGAGCACCGGCACCGTATTGGCGCCCGCGTCGGCGTCGTAGCGCTGGACGACATTGGAGAGTTTTAACAGCGCGTCAGAAAGCGGCATGACCTTTTGTAGAATAAATCAGCCGCCCGGGGACAGCAAATTTGTAAAGGCTCGATTACGGGAATCATCCTTGTCCAGCGTGATTCATTGGCCTTCTAAACTGCGGCCTTAAACACTTCGATTGGAACGTTTGAACTCTTGTCAGCCTTGCAGCATGATTTCTTCGTTCTCGCTCCAGTTGCTTTGACCAAGAACCCGGCGCAACGTGCGGGTGACAGTTTCCTCATCTTCACAACGGCGGGTGGCCTCAATTAGTCGGTAGGCGATTTCATAACAATGCGGATCACACGCCGAGGCCTTCTGAAGCAACGGCAGAGCCTGGCCCCACTGCTGCTGCCGGATGAAATCGTTGGCCTCCCGGAGAAGCTTTTTGGCTTCCGCCTGGCCTTCCAAATCCGGCCGGCCAGCCAGGGCATGGCCAATGATTTGGTGCAAGCGGGCTATCCGATTAAGGAAGGGATGGCTTGGAGCCGGCGCAATTTCCGGGCGGCGCGCAGTTTGCTGGACGGCTTCCCAACACATTTCAAAATTACCCCATTCCTGGCCGACGAGCCGCAACCAGCGTTGCTTTTCACCCAGGACGCTCTCGACTTCGTACACGCCCGGTGGGATTTCTGCGTGCACCGTGGTGTCCGTGGCTCCGACCGGGACGAGCAGCAACTCATGTTGAATCTGCACGCGACGGGTTCCCGGGCCGGGCGGGTTTAACGCTTGCCGGCACGGGCCTTCGATCACCATCAGCCCGTCCATGATCGCCAGGCGCTGGCCCGTGCTTTGTGACAACGGGAGCATCCGCAGCAGGGTGTCGAGGGCTTCAGGAGTGTTTTCGAAATGATACAGCAGCCTGGTTTTCAGCAGCAACGCCTCGTACGTCGGCTTGTGTTCTTTGAGGAGCGTATCGAGTAATAACAGCGCTTCGGCATGCGCCTCGCGGTCGATCAATCGTTGCACGGGACGCAGTTCGATTCCTTCTTCGGATGGTTTCCAGTCATGGGGATCGACAAAACCAGTGAGGGCCACTCCGCAATAGTGCGCGATATTGGGGGCCAGGAGCAAGGCGAGGAAGCCGGCGACACCGAGGTAGTTGATGAAATTTCCGAGGTCGCCCATCGTGTAGCGACCGCCCGGAGCGGGAAGGAAGTGAATCGCTGCGACCATGGCCAGCGGGGCAAGGATCAATTGCGACAGCCGCAGGGGCTGGAGCTCGGGCGCGCGGGACAGAAGGCCGGCGATCAGAAGGCCCAGGCCCGCCGCAAGAACATACATCAGGATCGAAATCATTTGGCGCGTGTTGTCTGGCAGACCCGTGTTGTCCGATTCCTGGACACTGGACGCTTAATTCCAAAACTGGAAAACACAGTTTGCCGGAATTTCGAGCAACACGCCGGTCGCCGCACCTCGTCGAGCCTGAATCGTGCCAGAAGACGGTTCAATGCAATTACCTTGCGCCCGGCTGAGGACGAGCGCCAAAGGCCAATACGCTGGCTTAAGTTTTCGGACGGAGAATAAACTCGGTGCGGTGCTCGTATTGGCCGGTTTTCTCGACGGAGAGGGTTGCGCCCTTTTGCTGCGCGGCGAGGGTAAACACCAATTCCAAATCGGCCGGAGTGCCGGCGTCGTATCTCATTCCGAGTCGGTCCACCGCCCCGGTATAGGTAATCGGACACGGCATGCCGGGAGAGCGTGCCTCAGTTCTTCCCGTCACTTGCTGCCCGTCCGGAAATGTGAGCGTGCATACGACGATCAGCATAAAACCCGTATCGCACGTTTCAGGGAAAAAGCAACTGCTTTTTGCTGTGTTCCGGGCAATTTTGGTTTTATCCAGCTAAAGCCGGAATCCGCCACGCCCTTGGAGCGAAATAATCAAGCAGGACAGGTCGAACCTGCATTCAATGAGCCGAGAATCGCTTTCTGCGATCTGCTATGAAGGCACTCCCAAAAGGCTTTGCGCCCGGCGAACTCAATGGCCCTTGGAAGCCGGGACTTTTGCCTCTGCTGGAGATTGATTTTGGGGTTGTGGCGGCTTGCTGCGCAGAGCCATGGCGAGCATGACTGCGCCGAACGCGAGCAGCACCAGTCCCCAACCGAGATTGATGTTCATGCCCAGGGAACGCTCGTACATTTCCTTGGCATCCTTCGTGATAAGTCCATAGCCCGTGAGCAGCAGGCCGTAGAAGCTGAATAACAATCCGATCGGGAGTCTGAGGTCGAAGTTCATAGATTTTGCGTTAGCTGGTTACCAGAAAATGATGTTCAGGAGGACGGTCAGGGCCAGTATGACAACACCCAGGGTGACGGGTTGCTGATACCACGGTTCGTTCTCTTTCTTGGGCTTGGGCGTCAGGGAATAGACCAGACCGGTCAATTCCTGGTCGGTTTTGTTTCGAGCGGTAAAGAGGGAGATGAGGATGGTCAGCAGGAAACAACTGGTCCAGGCGACAATCGCCATGGTGAAGTTCTGGGCCATCTCGCTGTTGAACTGGAAATGCTTGGCAATCCAGGCGCCTTTAATGCCGACTTCCGCGCCCTTCGTGTAGGCCAGCCCGTGGAAAAGAGCCGCACCCAAGGTGCCGCCCAACAGTCCAAAGAATGCGCCGTGGCCCGTGGCGCGACGCCAGAACATTCCCAGCAGGAATGTGGCAAAAAGCGGCGCGTTGACGAACCCGAACACGAGTTGGAGCATGTCCATGATATTGTTGAATTTCGACGCCAGATAGGCCGCTCCAATGCTGACCAAAATGCCGAACACGGTCGCCATGCGACCCATCCACAGATAATGACTGTCTGACTGTTTGGGCGCAATGTAGCTTTGATAAATGTCGTAAGTCCAAACCGTGTTGAACGCCGTCACGTTGCCGGCCATGCCGGACATGAACGAAGCCATGAGCGCGGTAAATCCGATGCCAATCATCCCGGCGGGAAAATATTGCTTGAGCATGAATGGTATCGTCATGTTGTAATCCGGCGTGCCGTCCTTTCCAAGCGGAAGAAAGTGGCCGCCAGTGCTGTAGTGCATGGCGATGGCCGCCATGCCGGGCAGAATGACCAAGGCAGGGAAAAGCATTTTGGGAACGGCCGCAATGAGCGGAGTGCGACGGGCGGCGGACATGGAGTTGGCAGCCACCGCGCGCTGCACCACGAGGAAGTCCGTACACCAGTATCCGAACGACAGCACGAAGCCGAGGCCGAAAACCATGGTGATCCAATCCGCGCCCATGGGGTTTTGGTCGAAGCTGCCCATGTGTGCCCAGGATTGCGACCAGGTTCCGGCCGCGTAATGTTGGTCCACCGTTCCGGGCACCAACTGGCTTGTGGCCACGGGAATCAGTTTCTCCTTAAGAGCAGACCATCCGCCGACGTTCTTCAGGCCGAGGTAAACCAGCGGGGCGAAACCAAGAACGATCATGAAAAATTGCAGGACCTCGTTGTAAATGGCCGAGGTGAGTCCACCCAGGAAGATATAGACCAGCACGATAAAGGCGGAGACAAAGATGCAAGCCCAGTAATCCCAACCGATCAGCGTTTCGAGCAGCCTGGCCAGCGCATGGAGTGAGATGCCGGATGAAAAAACGGTCATGACGGCGAAGGAAATTGCATTCAACCCGCGGGTCTTTTCATCGAAACGCATCTTGAGGTATTCCGGCACTGAGCGGGCCTTGGAACCGTAGTAGAACGGCATCATGAAAATGGCCAGGAACACCATGGCCGGTATCGCCCCGACCCAATAGAAATGGCTGGTCATGATGCCATATTTCGCGCCGGAGGCGGCCATGCCGATGACCTCCTGGGCGCCGAGATTGGCGGAAAGGAAAGCCAGGCCGGTGACCCAGGCCGGAATCGAGCGGCCGGAGAGGAAGAAATCCGTGCTCCCCTTCATGTAACGCTTGAGCACCCAGCCGATTCCGATCACAAAACTGAAATAGACAATGAGAATGAGGTAGTCGATGTGACCAAGTTGAATGTGCTGCATGACCGGAAGTTACCGAATAACTCACGGTTTGTTAACAGTTATTTTCACATGCCGGAGCGGGGAAAAGCTTGTTTTTCCAACCGGCAGGGATTAAGCTCCATTGCTTGCCGGAGCTGGCCATTAGGGAACTGCTTAACGAAAGAGAACGACATGATTGCCACACAAATTCGCCAAAAGGACGCCATTTTTTATTTCGCCTCCTATCCGTCGGAGCAACTGTTGTCCAAGGTGCGCTTTATCAGCCGGTTCTATGATGAGGAGGGCGGCACGATCCAACCCGAGGAGATTCCCGCGGACGACGACGTCGCCCAGTTCATTGCCCGCATCGAGCGAAGCGACAAGGCGTTTCAGCGCGAGCTTTCCCGTTCCAAGGTCCGCTCCATCCGCAACTTTTACGAGACCGCCACGAGTCAACCGCCCATCCCCGGAACCGTGCTGCTCTTCACGCCGCAGAAGCTTCGGTTCGAAGCCTGGAGCGATGGCAGCGGCATCGGCAAGCTCCAGCAGCCGGACGAAAATTATTTTATTATCGACGGCCAACATCGGCTCGCCGCGCTGTTGTTTTATGAACGCACGCATCCCGACGAGGCCAAGAACATCCAGGTGCCCTGCGTGATTTTCGACGGCCGAAGCGAGGACTTCGCCACGGAGATGTTTGTGATCATCAACTCGACCCCGACCCGCATCAACAAGAGCCACTTGATCGACTTGTATGAAAAGGTTTCGTGGGCGGAGCCTGACCGGCGATTCGCGGCGAATATTACGGAAATGCTTTATCGGGAATCCGACAGCCCGTTGCGGTATCGCATTAACCGCTTGGGCGGCCGCAGCAAGCTGGAGAAATGGATTCTCCAGGCCGAGTTGTTCAACGAAATCCATCGCTGGGTGAAGCGCGGCTGGAAGAAAATCGAACGCGAAGGCACGGACAAACGGAACGCGGCGCGTTATTACACCATGGTCCGTGATTTCTTCAAAGGCGCCGCGGAGGTCTGGGGCGAGGCATGGGGTAATTCCGATTACATGGTGACCAAACCGGTGACGCTCAAGGCGATGATCCGCGTTTGCGCCGACCTCGCGACCCAGGACGCCGAACCCGAGGAGGGGCGGATCGAACGCTGGCGTCAGCGGCTTTCCCCCTGGGCCGAACAATTGCGCGCGTTTCGCAACGAAGGCTTTTACGAGCGTTTCCCAGCCAAAGGCCAGGTGGAACGCGTGGCCCGCATCCACCGTGAACTGGACCGCTGGGCGGGAATTCAGCCCAAGGGGAAGGAAGAATAAATCGTAAGCGGGAGATCATCCGTCAGTTAAGGGCGCGTTTGGTTTCCAACCGGGAGCGACGGGTGGCTTGCAATGGCCTCCACCAAAGCGCATGCTTGAACCGGACTCGATGAAAACGAACGGAAAAGAACCGTTGGCTCATGCCAAAGCTCCTGGACGTTCAATGAAACCGGCCAAGCTGCGGGAAACCAAGCCAACGATTCAATTCAGTGCCAGATTGTTTCGGCCTGAGGCCACCGAAAAAATTGGATCGTGGACCCTGATAACTCTGCCCAGAAACGCGAGTGCGAAGCTCCCGTCACCAGGTATCACGATGGTGGAGGGAACCATCAATGGCTTCCCTTTTCGAGCCGCTCTCGAACCAGATGGCAAAGGAAGCCACCGGCTCAGGGTGAACGAAGCCATGCGCGACGCCGCAGGCGCAGACGCCGAAGACACGGTAAGGATGGAGATTACGCGGGTCGAAGAAGAACCGGAGACCAGGGTGCCCATGGATTTGCGCCAAGCCCTGGCCGCTGCCCCGCAGGCACAGGCATTGTGGGCGGACATCACGCCCATGGCGCGCCAGAACTGGATTGTCTGGATCAGCTCAGCCAAACAACCGGAAACACGCCGGGGCCGGATCGAGAAAGCTTGCGACATGCTTGCCTCTGGAAAGCGACGAGTATGCTGTTTTGGCGGTCTCAACTGGCTGAGGAAAGATCATGCAACAGCCGGCGGAACATGGCTTCCGTTGCCGAACTCAAAAGATCGTGTTTCGCCGGGATCGACAAAGTAGAAAACCGCGAAGCGTGGAGAGAGTTGTGAAGACATTGTCAATTTTTTATGGCTGCTGATACTCCAGCATTCATCGATCCCGTCGAGGATTGCCCCTTTCGCTCCCCGGCCACGGCATGCCGCATTCGGCAGCCAAGCCAGTGTGCAAGGTCATGCAAAATAGTACCCAAGCTCCTAAACGAACCTGTTTTGAAGTCGCTGACGTGACGCCTGCCACCAAGGCGCTGCCGGAAATGGCCGCCAAGGCGGCCCTTGAACGCACGACGCGAACACGGGCGCTGATCTGCTCAAACGAGAATGGCAGAGTTCTCAAGCAAGGCGATTTCCATCCCCTGATTGCCGCCGCGTATTTGGCGTTCAGCCAGCACTATCCATTGGTGTTGTCGCCCGACATGATCTGGTTGACCGTTCTCCAAGGGGTGGCGCAGCACGTCCAAAACCACGCCGAGGCGCTGCGCCAGCGCCTGGTCTTCCACGAGACGAAAATCGAACTCGTGGTGGATACCAACCTGGCATCCGTCCCACGGAATGATCAGGAGATGCTTTATGTCGCACGAGAATTTGTGTCACGCATTGCCCGGCACGTGCCGCCCGCCAAGCAATTTCTTTTTGAGGCAGAATTCAGCACCACGACGGACGTTGAGCGGATTGCCACAAGCGTCGCGCTCATGGATGCATTTCAACCGTACTTTGATTATGTAATGCATTGCGTCTGCGGCATCCCTTCCGTGATTTTGGAAGGAAGCCCCGGGGATTGGGCGCTGTTGAAAACGAAAGTGGAGAGTCTTGATAATTCCGATCTGGAGCTATCGTGGTGGACGAAACATCTGCTGCCTCTGTGCGACCAATTCGTGCGCGCGGCAAGCGGTAACGTTGATCTGGCTCATTGGCGTAATCTTTGCAAGGTAATCGAGCATTATGGCATAGACGATCTGAATGGGTGGCTTCTCAAGTTCATCCCTTATTTGAAGCACGAACGGAACGAACCAGCGATCCACAGGAATCCAGTGCTGGAGATGGTTGTGTTTCCCGAACCGACCGGTGCGCGCCAGGGGTTTGGCGCCAAATTTACCGGATGCACTTCAGACATGTTACCCAGCGGCATATCCCGGGCACCGGTCAAACTTGTGAATAAGACATCCGGGCAAACTGCTCAGCTTGAGTTTGTCGCCGGCTTGGTGGGAGTTGCCCAATCACCGGATGACTTGAGCCTGCGGCCCCTGGCGGGCTGGGGGATTTGCGAGGGTGCAGCCATCGACCGGCTGATTGACAGGCTGCGCCTGGAACACGAGGTTTCGCCGCCCAAAGGAATGGATCTATCGGAAGTTACGATGTGGACTTTTGGAGGGAGTCTTCGAGCCGATGTGTGGCGATTTTATTCAGAAACCAATGGCGCGGTGGTGAGCCTTCCGAACTCGTCCATCCGCTGCCGGATTCTGCCATTGGCAGAGATCAAGCCTGCGTGGGATGTCAACAGGCGGCGCAATGAGTTGAAGGACCTGCAAAAGCGTGGAGTAATAGGCGCAAACGAATTCGCGGAACTTCGAGACTTCAACGAGGCGTATGGGCCATTACTGCGCATTGCCGATTTAGGCGATGGGAGTTGGTATGTTTTCGGCCGTAATCCAGGAGCCTGGCGAGATCTGGCCCCCCGTCCAGGACCGCAGCCGTCCAAAGAGAAGATGGATGCCGAACCGGTGTTCCTCTGGACCGGTGAACTCCAGGAAGAGTCGTTTACATTCGTATCCCCGAGTTTTACGGACTGGCTAACGTTGCTTTTAGATGGCAAGATTCTGCCTTCCTGAAATGTGGAAACCCGATACGCGGTGGATTTTTTGAGCCGAGTGAAGGCCCACGCTTTGGGTAGTCGCGACAGTTATGTCGCACTTACAGCGCTTTCCGGTTTGGGACCTGAACCCGGGCCGCCGCTCGCCGACTCGCTTTCAGGGTATGTCGGGACTGTTCCGTTCTCTTGGGAGGCGAATCGAGGACGAGGATAACGACAAGGACGATTAACAGGTAAACCCCTCATTCCCGCCGCCCCGTCCCCGCCCGCTCTTCCTTGGACAACGAATGCTTGATGATATTGTGATACGCCAGGTTGATGAGTTTGATTCGCTCGTCCGGAGGCCGGCCGGAGCGGTTGGGATTGCGCGCCGCCACGTCGGGATGGTGGATCTTCACCAGTTGCCGATAGTTTCGTTTCACCTGGTGGAGCGGCGCGAACGGCGGCAGATTCAAGGTTTGATACCAGGCCTGAATTTCCTCGCTTACTTCGGGGTAAAATTGCCGCGGACGTTCTTCGGCGCGCGCGCTTGGGCCGCGATCCGCCGGTTCGCTCTCCACACGCGTCTTCCCCGCCGGCTCGCCCAGCAACGCGGCCAGTTCCCGGCGGATCCCATCCGACAGCAGGAGCACGCCGCGATTGTCCAACAGCCAGATCACGCCGGGCAGGTCCCGCAATTGCGGGAAGATTCGCACCGTATTGATCCCGGTGAACGCGCGCGATAGCTCGCGGACCTCCGCCCTCCCGCCTTGTTCGAACACCCACAGAACCACTGCCGGCACCTGCGGAAGCTCCAATCGCATCAATCGCGCCGCCCGGGACAAATCCTCATACGCCGTGAGCAGCAGGCTGGGGCCGGCGAAGAGAATTTCCCAAATCGGATTGAGGAACATGCGCATGGCGTCCACAGGAACATGCTCGAGGCCGGGTTCGCCGCTTGAATAATCCAGGCCGAACCGGTTCTTGTGGGCGCCCACAAAGCAAAGCACGGTCGCCAGCAGCAGCAACGTGACCATCAGCGGCGTCCGCCGCAAGCTCACCGTCAGTCCGAAGAAGGCCAGCGCCCCTTCGACTTCCATCAACACGGCATAGATAACAAACCCCACGCCCACCGACACCACCGCCAAAACGATCAGGCCAATGAACGCAAAGAATATCCCGCTGAAACCCTGGACACCCGCCTCCACCAATCGCCGCCGATCCAGCCATGCCTCCATCAGGGAAGTGCGATGAGGCAATTGATTTGCGCCGGCTTTATTCACCTGGGTCTGGTATAGGGGTAAACGAGGACGCTGACAAAGCGATTGTTCGCGCGTCGATTCAAAGTTCTTGCAACCGGCAGTTGACTTTCCGGCAGCCCGCGCTATTAGTCTGTTGTGCTCGTCAGGCTTTCAAAGTGGTTGCTCGTGCTCACACTGTGCGCCTCCATCGGCGCGCATTGGGCCATTTTGCAATCGGTGGCCTGGTTTGGCATGGCTCTCAGTTACTCGCAATGTTCATCCATCAAGGAAGGGCTGGCCAAAACGTTTGACGGCAAACACCCTTGCAAGTTGTGCAAGATCGTTGCCGAGGGCAAAAAATCCGAGCAGAAAAAGGAAGCCCAGTTTAAAATCACCAAGCTGGATCCGCTTTCGATTGCTCAATTGAAGCCTCTCTCCATCCCGCGCCCGGCACACCAGTTCTTTCCGACGGATTCCTTCTTCCTGAGCCGAACGGAAACTCCTCTGACGCCCCCGCCCCGGACCGCCTGACCATCCCCGCCGGAGCATTTTCGGCTCACGGCACTTCATCTGCGAAAGCCTTCTGCGCTTTCACGGACTGTTTTCCCCAATTGGTATTCGGTCAAACGCTTTGCGTTGGTCAGGTTTTATGCGGCGTCAGCAAAAATCCGGTTTTACACTGGTCGAACTGCTGGTGGTCATTGCGATCATCGCGGTGCTCGCGGCGTTGCTGCTGCCGGCGCTGGCGCGGGCCAAGCAAAGGGCCAAAGCTCTCCAGTGCGCGTCCAACCTCAAACAGTTGGGGATTGGCTGCTCGCTGTATGCGCTGGACAACTCTGACCGCCTGCCGGAAACCTCGCACCAATCAGCGTCATGGATTGGGAAACTGGCTGTTTACGGCGTTACCAACGTTTATTACTGCCCGTTGGATACCAATGCCAACAACCGCATCACCAGTTACGCGATCAATGATTTTTTGACGCCCAATCCATTCGGCGCGCCGCAACTTGACTTCTCGAGATTCACCGCCATCCCATCTCCGGCTGAGACACTTCATCTCGCCGAATTGTGGGGCGGGGAAATCGGCTCCGACCATTTCCACTTCGCGGACGCCTCCTCGGGTGGTTACTACCCGCTCCCGTTCATGATGCAGGTGGCGGTGACGATTCATCAAGGGAGCGCCAATTATCTTTACGCGGACAGCCATGTTTCACCTCTGAAGTGGCCGCAGGCAAAGGCTTTGTTGCCGCCGGCGGTCACACGTTTCGTGCAACCAAATAATTAATCGACAACTCAGGAAAATGAAAACGACCTCGCTTTTGAAAATCTCCGTGTCTCTCGCCCTGGCCGCATGCTGCGCCAGGCTTCAGGCCCACGATCACATGCCCGCAGCCGCGACCAGCAGTTCCCCGGGCGCGACACTCGAATATGATCCGTTCGCCACCGATTATACCACGAACAGCGGCTTTGTGATCAGCCTCACCGCCGGCACCACCAACGATCCGTACCTGGGTTATTACTACACGGACGACCAGGTTTTCATTGCGCTGGCAGCGACGCCCGATAACGGCGGCCCCGAGGTGGGTCACGCCGCGCTCGGAACTTATGTTCAGGCCAAGTTGCTCAGCGTGGATGGCCCTGCAGGCGCGAGTTTTGGTTTTTGGGAAACGACACAGGACGGCGTGGATAGCACCAATCTCACCTGGAGCGTGCCGGTGCCTTACGCTCACGGGACGAACCTGATTTATGTCAGCCAAAGCGATGGTTCGCCCGGTTCCGACCCGTACGGGCATCTGCACGGCCGGGTTTACAGCGTAACCAAACCCGGCTTTTACACCGCGACCTGGCAGTTTGTCGATACTTCCACGAATGGCCCCAACGGTGGTCCCGTGGATTTGCCGTCAGCGCCATTTTCGACGTATTATCAGGCTGACTTGACCATCGCCGGCCTCGCGATCACGGCCAATTCCAACGCCGTCAACGTCGCTTTTGCCGCGCCGTCCAATCAACCGGACGACCTCAGCACGCCACCCACCAATTACACGCTCCAAAGCTCTCCGACCCCGGGAGTCGGCGCTTTGTGGACACCCGTCGGCGATGTGATCGTCGGCGACAACACATTGCACATCATTACGGTTCCTAAAACCAACTCCGCAGCTTTCTTCCGACTGGGTTCAGACGGCAATTGAGCGGCAACTCTGATGAGGTGTGTTGGGTGCGTTTTGAAGCGTGGGACATCGCGCCGAATGGCGGATTGACGCAACAGTTCGGGTGAGCAGCACAAGCAGTGGAAGCGGCAGTTTTCATTTGGCCATGCGCCAGGGCGAGCGTTCGGCCCATGTCTTCAAGGCGGCGGTTGCCCAAGCCGTGGTTTTGTCCGCGTGGCAGAGATTGCAGGCGTTGGGGATTTGCAATGATTCGGTCATGGCGGGACTGATGAAACGAAAGGTGTGGCTGCGGACGTTCACGTCGGCGATGGTCTGGGCGATTTTAGGCATGTGGCAGGCGATGCACTCGCTGCCGGCGCTCCCAGCCTGGTGATGGGTGTGCTGCTCAAGTGTGGGGGCATGAGGCCCGTTAGGAGAGTTTGGGCCATGGCAATCGAGACACAGTAGAGAGGCCGGCTTCCGCAGATTCGCACTATTCCCTGTCCCATGCACGTCGTGGCAAGTGGAGCAAGTGACTCCGTGAGTGTACATCTGGCTGGTGACGTAGTCGTTGCCTTGCATGCGGTTTTTGTGCGCCGTCCCATCACTAAAGTGGGTAAAGGACGTTTCACCCAGCTTATGCTCTTCCAACTTCCAGAAGTCGCTCAGCTTTAAAGACACCTGATAGCCCACCGGCCAGTCATAATAATTTCCGGCAATGGGGTTTTCCAATGGCCGGCCCTGGGAGTGGCATTGGATGCAAACATCATTGGCCGGCACGTAATCCAGGCGCGCCGTGTTCACGATGTTGGAACTGGTCGCGTGCTGCACATGCTCGCTCCCCGGCCCGTGACATCGTTCGCAACCGACGTTCCATTCCGTCACCGTTTTGGTTTTAATATCGTAATTGACGGAGTGACAACCATCGCAAAGGGCGCTGGTCGGGCGCTTAAAATTATCCGGCGGATACAAGGGAGCCCACCAATCGTCCTTGACGAAATATGGCCGCCATTGCTGGTGCGTCACGTCCCATTGCGCCGGGAATGGATAGTAGTCGTCGCCCACTTTCTTGAAGTAACGCTGCTTCCATTTGCTGCCGTAAACGAAGGCAATTTCAGCCGATGTAAAATTGACGAGCGAATTGCTTTTTGAAAGATCAGGAATGATTGCCTCCGGATGTTCGCGGGGATCTTGCACGACATTGGCCATCGGGGTTTTGCGCCACCGCTCGTAAATCGCGCTGTGACACGCCCGGCAAGCGGCCGAACCGACGTAATGAGCGGTTCCGATGGATGGCCCGCGCTCGGCGAGGGGGTTGGCGTCCACGGAAGCGGTTTCCGGCAAATTGCGAATGAACGCGACAAGCTGCCAGGTTTGTTGGTCCGACAACTGCCAACCGGGCATGCCGGTGTTCCGAACGCCATTACGAATGAGATAAAACAACTCGCCGTCCGTTCGTTTCCGTTTCACGACAGCAGAACGGCGCAGGTCAAGCGGGGGCGGATACAGTCCGCCGCTGGCGGCCGTCTTTCCACTCCCATCGTAAGCATGACAGACCTCGCAGTCCTTCCGATATAATTCATGGCCCGCAGCCACATCACCCCCGCTGGCGCTGTCACTGACCGGGTTGGTGAGATTCCTCGCCTCCCTGGGGATGCTCAGATTCACCAATTTCTGCGCCACAAACGATTCGAGGGTTGAGGGCCTTTGGCGGGCGCGCATGCCGCCGGAAACGATGTAGTGATAAACGAGGGCCAGAGCCAAAGCGCAAAGGATGACGAGGACGATGGCACCGCGGAACACCCGTCTTCTGAAAGAGCGCCGATCAGGGCGACCGGCAAGTTTCTCCGGGTCGTTCATGTCTCTGTTGAGCTTATTCCTGATGGCAAGGGGCTGAAAGAAAAAGTTGCGGCGAGCCAAATCTCAAGACTGCCCATTGTTTATGGGGTTTGGGACAATGGTATTTTTCCTGCCATGAGCTCGAGCGTTCTCACGCTCCACAACCGCTTTCACTGCGCCAAACGCAGCGTTCCTTCGAGCAAATATCGTCCCAGTCCCACGGTGAAAACGAGACCACCGTAAAGCGCGTGTTCACAGGCCACGAACAACAGCGCGTTGGTGCGCTGATACGAGCGCGCGAACAGAACCCCGCCCGGCAAAGTCAAGGCCACCGCCACCCAATTGTGAAACGTGATGTGCGCGAACGCAAACGCCACCGTGCTGGCGATGATCAACCCCGCGCCCTCACCGAAGAGCAATCGATACCGGCAGAAGAAGAAAGCGCGGAATACGATTTCCTGCGGATACACCGACACCAACGGGTAGATCAGCATGACCAGCAGCCAAATCTTTGGCCGTTCACGCGGCAGGGAAAACAGCGCCTGCGGTTGCAGGCACCATACCACCGCGATGAGCATCGGCGTCGCGACCGCAAAGCGCAGCAGCATGTGGACCCATTCCCGCCGCGGCGCGCGCCAGCGAAGCCAGTCCCCGCGTTTCAGGCAGCCATCCGCCGCGAGCTTCCATCCGCAACCCACCGCCGCCACCGCAAGCAACAGCAACAACGGAATGCGAATCCAGCCTGCCGCATACAAGATCGGCACCCCGACAAACAGCAGCGTCAACTCGACGGCTCGCCAGCCCCGCGAACCTCGTCCCGGAACCGATCCCCCATTGCCGCCGTCATCCATCCTGAAATAGTCGAAGAATCGACAAGCTGGCACAAGGTGCAAAATTAGAACGGGGTTGGCGTCTTATTTTTCTCCTGTAAACCAGACTGCCAGAAAGCTGATTTCAAATTAGGACACCACCCTTCCTTGCAGCCCGCCTTTTCCTGACCAATCCGCAAGCTTTCAGTGCTTATCCTCGATCAACTCCCGGCGCGCGCCGCTGAGAAGTTGTTCGATGAAGGTCGTGGAATAAACACCCCGCCGGAAGTTCGGGTCCTGCAAAATGGCTTGCTGGAACGAAATGGTGGTTTTGATGCCGGTGATCATGTACTCGCTCAACGCCCGGCTCATCTTGTCCATCGCCTCGCGGCGGTCCTTGCCGTAGGTGATGAGTTTGCCGATCATGGAATCGTACGTCGGTGGAATGGTGTAGCCGGCGTAAGCGTGGCTGTCCACGCGCACACCCCGGCCGCCGGGCGAGTAATACATCTCGATCCGCCCCGGACAGGGACGGAAGTCATCGAAGGGGTCCTCGGCGTTGATGCGGCATTCGATGGCGTGCCCGCGGAATTGGATGTCGCTTTGGGAATGCCGCAAGGGTTCACCCATCGCGATCATGATCTGATAACGCACAAGGTCGATCCCCGTGACTTCCTCGGTGATCGGATGCTCGACCTGGATGCGCTTGTTGACCTCGAGGAAGTAGTAATTGCCGTGGTTATCAACGATGAATTCGACCGTGCCGGCGTTGGTGTAATGGGCCAATTCGGCAATCTTGATGGCGGCCTTGCCCATTTTGTCGCGGAGCTTCCGAAAACGATGATCGATCAGCGGCGACGGGGTTTCTTCCACGACCTTTTGGTTGCGGCGCTGGATGGAGCAATCGCGTTCGCCGAGGTGAATAATGTGCCCCTTATAATCGCCAAGGATCTGAAACTCAATGTGGTGTGGGTTTTCGATGAACTTCTCGATATACACTCCCGAATTGCCGAACGCTTTTTCGGCTTCTGTGCGGGCGGTATGATAGCCCTTCACCAGGGAAATATCGTTATGGGCAACGCGCATGCCACGTCCGCCCCCGCCAGCCACGGCTTTGATGATCACCGGATACCCGATGCGCTTGGCTACCTGCAACGCATCCTGCTCGTTTTCCACCGTGCCTTCCGACCCGGGCGGGATTGGCACCCCTGCCTTTTTCGCCAGGGCGCGGCTGACCGCCTTGTCTTCCAGAGCGTTCATCGTTCGGGAGTTCGGTCCAATGAATTTGATGTTGCAACTCTCGCAAACGTCCGCGAAATGCGCGTTTTCGGACAGAAACCCGTAGCCGGGGTGGATGGCATCGACGTCCGTGATTTCGGCCGCGCTGATCAGGTGGGCGATTTTTAGATAGCTCTCATTACTGGGTGGTCCGCCGATGCAAATGGCTTCGTCGGCCAACTGGACATGCATCGAGTTGGCATCGGCCTGTGAATAGACCGCCACCGTGCGGATATTCAACTCTTTGCAAGCGCGGATGATTCGTACGGCGATTTCCCCGCGATTGGCGACCAGGACTTTTTCGAACATGCTGTTAGTTAGAAAGGCAGAGCTTCTGATTGCAGGCCAAACGAATTATGGAGTCCCGCCTTTAGGCGGCGGGCCGTGCGCATACACAAGGAACCGAAGAACATACTGACGCGCCAGATCGAACGGACGCCTTGCCGGCTAAAGCCGGGACTCCAAACCTGTGGCGGCCACCAGTTGCTCAAATCGAAGTTCTTGGGGCCCACGAGCCGACGTTTCAAGGCGAACCTCATGTCGGACGGAGCTTGAACAAAGGCTGGCCGAATTCGACGGGCTTGGCGTTCTCGAGCAAAGTTTGCGTGATGACCCCTTTGACCTCGGCCTTGATCTCGTTCATGACCTTCATGGCCTCGATGATGCAAACCACCGTCTCCGGCCCCACTTCGGTTCCAACCTCCACGTAATGAGCGGCTTCCGGTGATGGTGCCCGGTAAAAAGTCCCAATCATGGGAGACTTGATTTCGATCTCGGACGAAGCCGGGGCGGGAACTGCCGGAGCCGGAACGCTCATCGGGGGCAAAGCAACAGCAGGGTTGTAAGCAACGCCTTGGGATTCTTCGTACTGAATCGCGGGCCCAGCGGCGCCGTTGGCACCCCGCTTGAGCTTGATCTTGAAATCCTGCCTTTCGAGTTCGAACTCCGAGATGGAGTTCTTCTTCATCAGGTCGATGATGGCTTTAATGTCTTTTAGGTCCACGCGCTCAGTTAAGTTCCGGCCCCGGTCTTATTCATCTTGCCCATGAAGTTACCGGGACTAAAGAGCAGCAGCCGCTATTGCGACCCCGCTTCTGGGTGATCGTTGAAACCGACAGTAACGACCCGCAAAAATGCCGTCAAGAGGTAAAATCGTGGTGTTACACGCACCAAAATGCTCTTGGAATCGGGTTGGATTGTGCAACTAGACCGGGTTCAAACCCGTCCGTTAACGATAATGGTCTGTTTTGCGGCTAAACTAAGCAATGCGTGCCGAACCGGATGGATTGGAGTTATCAGTTACACCAGCTTGAGCTAGCAACCACCCCAACAGGCAAAATGCAAGCCAGGCAATCGCGGGGATATAAAGCCCAAACTCAACCAGGCTTTGGAGCGCCCAGCCTAAAACCCCGAGCCATACCCCCAGCTTGACCCAGTCCGAACCCAGTCCTCCCTTGCGGTAGGCAAAAACCAGCGAGCCGGCCACCAACCCGGCATAGGCCAGAAATCCCACGACCCCCGAGTCGGACGCTTGTTCGAGGTAATCGTTGTGCGTTATCTTGGCGGGTTCCGATTCCGGCTTTCTGACTTTCTCGTAGGCGGCCCCAAAGGTTCCCGGACCCGTTCCAAAGACCGGGTGGACCGCAACCGTATGCAAGGCCGCCCGCCAATAATCAAACCGCGCCACCACGCTGGTCGCCCCGCGCTTGAAAAATCCCGCGTACTTCAAACCAAAGCCCGCCAGCCCCAGGACAAGCACGCCAACGATCAACACGATCTTAAGCTGCCGCTTGAACGGCAGGAACAGAGAGCCAACCAACCCGGTCAGCAACATCAAGAGCCATCCCCCTTTCGATCCGGACCAATAAAGGCACGCCAGCGACGCCATCCCCACCATCCCCGCCAGCAGCCCCCTTGCTCCCGCCGTAAATCGTTCCCGCGCCGACCAAATGATCCCCAGCGCGATGGGCAACATCATCAGGATCACGCCAGCGAGCGCATTGGGATAAAACAAAGTGGCCCAAATGCGGTTGCTGGACATTTTCTTGAGGTAGCCGGGCGGCAACTTGTCCAGTTCCTCCAGCCGGGGGTAAAAATATAGAAAGAAATAGCGGCGCGTCGCCTCCAAGCCGCCAAAATGCTGCTGGAAGCCGGAAACGAGCACCAGCGCGAACCCACCGATCAATCCCAACGAAAACAAAAAGAGATTTCGATTGCGCCCCAAGGCAAACACCCCCAGATAAAAACAAACCACACAACTGACGAAATGCTTCAGAGTCGCGGCGCTCAAACGGGCATCGATGCTGCCGATGGAGGCAACGAATTGCCATCCCAGCCAAACCAGCGGCAGAACCAGCAACCCCCACGGCAAGTCCTTCCGCCATCGGCTGGCCAGGATGCCCACCACGGTCACACACGCCAGCAACCCCCAAGCCAGGTGAACCGGCCAGGGGTTTAGCACCCATTCCACCTGGCTCTCGGGGTGGGAAACAAACTTCTCCATGACAATTGGATTCCCGAACTTGAGCAGGGCCAGCCCCAAAAGCAACCCAAACAGGAGCGCAAAGAGGTTCGGCAACACTTCATCTGGAGGCAGAGACTGCTTGGGAACCGCCGCAGGCTTGTGGGCGGGCTGGGTTTTCACAGGCTCAGTTCCAGCAAGCCCACCTCCAACGCCAGCGCTTCCTGCACGTTCGACCCAAGCAACCGCTGGATTCGCTCCAGCACCCGCAGATTCTGCGCCGCCTGCTCGGGTGAGATACGCCGGGCGACCTGCTCCGTGCCCGCCATCTGCGGAAAGTTCAACAAATCGCCCCCGACCGAGAGCGTTTGCAGCCACACGTCGCGCATCCAGCGCTGCAACACGGCCAGCAAATCCATCCGCTGCAAGCGGTATTCGGCCTCGATCACCGCCGCCAATTCGTCCTCCCATTTCTCCCGCAACTTTGGATCCACGTCGTCGTAACGTTCCAGCGGCGAACGTGCCGTCATGCTTTTCTCGATCTCCTCTTTGATTTCGCCCAACTTTTTCAACAAAGTCCCGAGCAGCCGATAGCGGCTCAGCAAACTCTTCTGTTCTGCGGCAGCCAGTTCCGCAAACGATTTAAGCCACTCCATCTGCGGTCCCGCCAGCGGCTTCCCGCTCTCAGCGCCAAAGTTCAGCCGCAGGCACCGCGAAACCACCGTTTCGAGCAACCGCTGTGGTTCAGTTGTCAGCAAAATGAGGATCGACTTGGCCGGCGGTTCTTCGAGCGTCTTCAAAAACGCATTGGCCGCCTGCGGGTTCAGCCGGTCGGCGGCGGCGATGACCGCCACCTTGAATTCCGCCTCGTTCGGCTTCAGGTGAATCTCGTGCATCAAGTCCCGCATTTGATCGACCGTCACCACCCGCGACTTGGATTCTGGACGCACCCAGTGCACATCCGCGTGGTTGTCACCATCGATTTTGCGGCAGCTCGGGCATTCATCGCAGGAATCAATCGCCGGGCCGCCGGAGGAAGCGCGTTTCGGATGCTGGCAATTGAGCGTCTTGGCGAGCGTGCGGGCCAGCGCCTCTAATTCGGACATCTGATGCCCGGCAAAAAGATAAGCATGCGCGAGCCGACCCCGCTCCAAGCTCCGCTGCAAGAGCGTCACCGCCTGCTTCTGCCCTGGGAAATCCGCGAATGCCATCCAGGAATTAAACGCCACCAGGCCGTCTAATTCAAGTGCGGAGCTCCGCGCTTCGGGACGCAAGTTGGATTTGAGCGCCGGAACCATCCTCACTCCTGTTAGTCCTACCCGCCCAAACCCGGTTCAAATCTGCCTGCCCAAGGCAGCCTCCAGCTCATTTTTGACCTGCTCACGGACCATGAACGGTTCCTATTATACACGCGTCATTAATGAATGCGCCTGGGGACTGCGGCGGCGCGCACAGGAGTGCGCGCCCTACCGGCACACGGTGGTAGATGGCATGGGTATTGGCGGGTGAGCGAAATCGCGCTACACCAAGGTTCATATGAAAAACAAAACCAACACCAATACCCACTCCACCATTACAACCAAAACCC
>JAJPHR010000034.1 GCA_021325145.1 Verrucomicrobiota bacterium
AATGGTGGAGTGGGTATTGGTGTTGGTTTTGTTTTTCATATGAACCTTGGTGTAGCGCGATTTCGCTCACCCGCCAATACCCATGCCATCTACCGAGATAGGCTCTTCTTAGCTGGACGGTGGATGGCCGCGAAACGATGCCAACCGTTTTAACGGTTTTTCCACAGGCGCTTACATTCTCAACAGAGGTAGGATGCGCCCGTTCTTGCCATGCTGAACACACCCCGCTTGACCGCAGGCACGGCGTGGAGTCCATTAAAGTATATGCGTGCCATGGTGCTGGAGAAACCGGGGCAGCCCCTCCAACTGCTTGATGTTCCCGTACCCGCGCCCGATCCGGGTCAGGTGTTGGTGCGGGTGCGCGCGTGCGCGGTTTGTCGCACGGACCTTCATGTCGTCGATGGTGAACTGCCCCATCCGAAACTTCCGCTCATTCCCGGTCATGAAATCGTGGGTACTGTGGCGAAGCGCGGTGAAAGCGCTCATCGTTTTGCGATCGGTGATCGCGTCGGGATTCCCTGGTTGGGCTGGACGGATGGCGTCTGCCGATTTTGCCGGTCGCAACGGGAGAACCTTTGTGAGAATGCGAAGTTTACGGGGTACACGCTCGATGGCGGTTACGCAGAATACACAGTGGCAGATGAACGGTTTTGTTTTCCCATGCCGCCAAAATATTCCGATTCCGAGGCTGCGCCGTTGCTCTGTGCGGGCATGGTTGGGTATCGCTCGCTGACCAAAACTGGCGAGGCGAAGCGACTGGGGATTTACGGCTTCGGCGCGGCTGCGCACATCATTGTCCAAGTCGCCCGTCATCAGGGCCGGAAGATTTTTGCCTTCACACGGCCGGGCGACAAGCAGGGGCAGGAGTTCGCCCGCGAACTCGGCGCGGCCTGGGCAGGCGGCTCCGATGCTTTGCCGCCGGAACCGCTGGATGCGGCCATCATCTTTGCTCCAGTCGGTGCGCTGGTTCCGCCAGCGCTCAAGGCGCTGGACAAAGGCGGAGTGGTGGTGTGCGGCGGCATCCACATGAGCGACATCCCGTCCTTTCCGTACGAATGGCTTTGGCAGGAGCGCAGCATTTGCTCCGTAGCCAATTTGACGCGGCGCGACGGCGAGGAATTTCTCGCCCTGGCGCCCAAAGTGCCGGTGAAAACGACGGTTCAACCCTTCCCGCTTGCCGAGGCCAATGAAGCCTTGAACCGCTTGCGTCACGGCAAGATTGAAGGCGCGGCCGTGCTCATGGGCTAATGGCCGGCGAGGCTTGAAGTTTGTGTGACGTTCGATCTTTGGGATGGAACGCGACTTTTTGGTTTCCTTTTCAGAAAACTGGGCATATACTATTCATATGAATAGTAACGAACGCCCATTGCCCCATCGCGGCGCGGGGAGCAATCCCACAAATCGTTTCGAGAAGATTGAACTGGAGCGCGATGTGGATTGGAATCCAGAGGACGATCCGGCGCCGCGCACCCAATTCTACCGGGACAATACCAGCACCATCATCAACTATAACGACAGCCCGGACATCGGGTTCGAGGCCAGCATTAATCCGTACCGCGGCTGCGAGCATGGGTGCATTTACTGCTTCGCGCGGCCATTCCACGAATATCTCGGCTTTTCGTCCGGGCTGGATTTTGAAACCAAAATCATGGTCAAAGACCGCGCGCCGGAGTTGCTGCGCCATGAATTAGCGTCCCCCAAGTGGAAGCCGCAGGTGATCGCGCTGAGCGGGGTGACGGATTGCTATCAACCCGTGGAACGGCGGATGAAATTGACGCGGCGATGCCTGGAAGTCCTGGCGGAATTCCGCAACCCGGTCGGCATCGTCACAAAAAATCATCTGGTCACGCGGGACATCGACGTGCTCAGCGAACTGGCCCGGCATCAGGCGGTGGCGGTATTTGTCTCGCTGACGACTCTGGACACGAAGTTGCGGCAGGTGATGGAGCCGCGGACCTCACCGCCCGCGAGCCGATTGGCGGCGATCCGCGAACTCTCGCAGGCCGGAATTCCGACCGGCGTGATGACCGCGCCGGTCATTCCAGGTTTGACCGACCACGAATTGCCCTCGCTCATCGCGGCCGCTGTCGAGGCGGGGGCTCGATTTGCGGGGCATGTGCCGTTGCGACTGCCGTATGCCGTCGCGCCGCTATTCGAGCAATGGCTGGCGGACCATTTTCCTGATCGCAAGGAAAAAGTGCTCAACCGGATTCGCGCCATGCGTGGCGGGAAGCTGAACGACCCGCAATTTGGCTCGCGGATGATTGGGCAGGGGATTTTTGGCGAGCAAATCGAGGCCTTGTTCAACGTGGCGTGCCGAAAGGCAGGCATCGAGAAAAACCGGCTCGGCCTTTCGACCGCTTCATTCCGCCGCGTGGACAAGAACCAGATGTCGTTATTTGATTGAAAATTCAAACGCTGCGTTTGCCGGCTCGGGCAGAGCGGGAACTCCGCGCTCCGGCGTTGCAAATCAAATTCCTTTTTGAATTGAAATCTTTCCCGCTGGCGGCAATCGTCACCGGGTCTTAAGGCAGTTATGACTGAAAAACCATTCATTAAAACCGTTGAGCGCCACTTTCTGGAGCGCAAGGGCCGCAATCCGCACGCCACCACCGAATTTTGCTGGTTGCTGTCCGGCATCACGCTGGCGACGAAAATCATCGCTTCGCAAATCCAGCGGGCCGGGTTGTTGGAGATCGTGGGTGAAACGGGCAAGGTCAATGTCCAGGGCGAGGAGGTGCAGAAACTCGACGTTATCGCGAACGACACGTTGGTGCGCTGCCTCGGCTATCGCGGCAACATTGGCTTGTTGGTCTCGGAGGAGGATGAGGAGCCGCACGTCATCCAGGACGCCACGGCAGCCGGAAAGTACACGGTGCTGTTCGATCCGCTGGACGGTTCGAGCAACATCAATGCGAACGTCAACATCGGCACGATTTTTTCCATTCTCCAACACGACCCGAACGCCGGGGGCGACATAATGGCCCACGTTCTGCAGCCAGGCAGCAAACAGGTCGCCGCGGGTTACGTGATCTATGGCAGCAGCACCGTGCTCGCCTACACCGCCGGTTACGGTGTGCACATGTTCACGCTTGATCCATCCATCGGCGCCTTTGTGCTCGCGCAGGAGAATGTCAGGATGCCCACCCTGGGCAAAACTTACAGCGTCAACGAAGCCAACTCGCGCCAATTCCCGTCCGGCGTCCAAAAGTATCTCGATTGGGTGAAAACGGAAGAGGCCGGTTACAGCTCGCGCTACATCGGCTCCCTCGTGGCGGATTTCCATCGCACCCTGATGCGCGGCGGCGTCTTCCTTTATCCGCCGACCAAGAAAGCGCCCAGTGGCAAGCTGCGCCTGCTGTATGAAGCCAACCCGCTCGCGTTCGTCGCCGAGCAGGCTGGCGGCATGGCCAGTGACGGTCAGCAGCGAATTCTCGACAAAAAACCCAAGGCGATGCACGAGCGCACCCCGTTGATCATTGGCAGCCGGGACGAGGTGGACCGGGTCCTTTATTTTATGAAGGGGTAAGCCGCGCGCAATAGTGTGCTGCCATGGTTTCTCACCTAATTGACAACGGGCGTGGTTCCCAGCCGCGCCGAATCGGTCACGGGTGATGCGCCCTGCCGCATAGCTGCACTTCTCCCTCAATTATTCGAGTGGGTTATTCACCCTAGATTTCTCTGACTCTGGCCGATTTGTGCTTTGTAGGTTATCTTTAGGAAGGTGAGTGCGTTACTCATCAGCGCGATTGATTACGGGTCGGCGGCTTGAATCCTCGAATTCGCCGTCTGACCTTTACGCAGATTGATGTCGAGCGCGAATAATCTTTTTTCGTTGCGGGCGCTTTTGCCGAAGGGGACTCCCGGCGTATGAAGGTGCTGATAGTCGATGACAGTGAGCAAAACCGTCACCTGCTTCGAGCATTGTTGGAGTCCGAATCCTATCAGTGTGAAACTGCCTTTAACGGCCCCGAAGCGCTGGAGCAACTCCGACACGGCGAGTTTGATCTGGTAATCACCGGCGTCCTGATGCCCGAGATGGACGGGTTCCAGTTGTGTTATCACATCAAGACTAATGAGCGATTTCGAGCCATTCCGGTGGTCTTTTACACTGCCACTTATGTGGATTCCAATGATGCTCGATTGGTTTTGAGTCTCGGCGCAGAGGATTGCATCCTCAAGCCAACCCAGCCGGCGGAATTCCTTGACAGCGTGCGGCAGATCATGGCCCGGGTCCGGGCGAATGGGAGCCGGAGCATAATGCCCTTGCCGGCGGCGGACGAAGTCAAGTACCTGAGAGAGTACTCCACTCGTTTGGTGCGGAAGCTCGAAGCGAAGGTCCGGGAGGCGGAGGAAGCCAATCGGCGCCTCGGAGAGTTGAACGCCACGCTCGACGAGCGGGTGCAGGAACAAACCGCCCAATTGCAGGCGGCCAACCGCGAACTCGAAGCTTTCTCGTACAGTCTCTCCCATGACATGCGGGCGCCCCTGCGCGCCATCCAGAGTTACGCCTCGATTTTGCTGGGCGACCTGGGCCCGGAAATCAGTGCCGAAGGCCGGTCCTCCGCGGACAAAATCATCAGTTCCGCCCAGCGACTCGATCGTTTGATCCGGGATGTTCTGGCCTTGAGCCGCCTTTCCTATCAAACGATTAGAATCCAGCCCCAGAATGTGGATGCCCTGCTTCGGCAAATTCTTTCTGAACGTCCGGAATTTCAGGAGCCGCAGGCGGACGTGCGTATCAAGGGTTTTCTCCCGCCGGTGTTCGGCCAGGAAACACTGCTCACCCAATGCCTCACGAACCTGCTCGGCAACGCCGTCAAGTTCGTGAACCGTGGCAGCAAGCCCCACGTTCGCATTTTCAGCGAGCGGCGGGATGACAAAGTCCGAATTGTGGTCGAAGATAGGGGCATCGGGATTGATACCCATGAACAGCAGCGCCTCTTCCAACTCTTTCAGCAAAACCATCCCAATGTGGAATACGAAGGCACTGGCGTCGGTCTGGCCATCGTCCGCCGGGCCGTGGAGCGCATGCAAGGCCGGGTCGGCGTCGAATCCGAGCCGGGCAAAGGCAGCCGATTTTGGGTGGAACTGAAAGTGGCGAATGCATTGATTGAAAACCAACCTGCCAATTCTGCAAGTCGAGGACGATGACCATGACGTCTTCTTCCTGGCGCACGCCTTCAAAAAGGCGGCGATCACCAATCCCGTCCAGGTGGTCCACGATGGCCAGGAAGCCATCGATTACCTCTCCGGCAAGGGGCGGTTTTCCGACCGTTCCAAATTCCCTCTTCCCTGCCTCATCATCCTGGACTTGAAGATGCCGCGCCGGACGGGGATGGAGGTGCTCGCCTGGCTGCGGCAGGAATCCGACCTGCCGCCATTGCCGGTCATCGTTTTCTCCTCGTCCGCCCACCGCGATGATGTGGATCGTGCTTTTGTCCTCGGCGCCAATGCGTTTGTGTCGAAACCAAGCTCGGTGGAAGAACGGATCCGCTTCGCCAAATCGGTCAAGGAATTCTGGCTCTACTTCAACGAAATCCAGGAAGCCCTGCTCCATGCGGTCCGATGAAGCTTGCTCGCGTTCTCACTCCAACGTGGGATGTTTCAAATGGAATCCGGTTGCGTTCTGGTAGGCCTTGGCCACCGCCAGAGTTTCCGCCTCGCGAAACAGGTTGCCCAGGAAACAGATCGCAGTGGGCGTTCCATCCTTCGTAAAGCCGTTGGGAACGACCACACACGGATGGCCGGTCAGGTTCGTGATGAGGTGGCATTCACCGGTAAACGGGGGTGAAACAAAAACATCGATGTTCTGCAACGCGCGCGCGGTTTCCTGGATGAGCACGTAGCGGATGCGGTTGGCCTGAACATATTCGACGGCGGGAACAAAGCGGGCCTCGCGGAAAATGTTCGGCCAGGAACCGCGAGTCTGCCGCTTCATCAGGTCGTCGCGGCCGCTGCGCGTGAGATCGTCAAACTCGGCGGCGCTTTCCACTTCGAGGACGAACGAGATGGCTTCACTGGGCAGGTTTGGGAGTTCGATGGGGACGAGTTTCGCGCCCAGTGAGCGCAGCTTGTCCAGCGCCGCCATGGAGTTGGTGCGGCGCTCGCCTTTCTCCTTTTCGAAATCACTCGCCAGGTAGCCGATGCGGAGCTTTTGCCATTTCAACCGCGCATCGTAGTTGAAGGGAACGTCATAAAGCGTTTGATCCACTCCGTCCGGGCCGTAGATCGCGTTGAACACGATGGCGCAATCCTCAACCGTGCGCGCAATGGGGCCAAGTTTGTCCATGGAGGAACTCAGGGCCATTGCGCCAGTGCGGCTGACGCGGCCATAGGATGGGCGCAGCCCGGTGACGCCGCAACGTTCGCAGGGTGAAACAATGGAGCCATGCGTTTCCGAACCAATCGCAAACGGGACAAGTCCGGCGGAAGTGGCCGCCGCCGGGCCGGCCGATGAACCGCTGGAGCCTTGCTTGAGGTTCCACGGATTGCGCGTCATGCCGCCGTACCAGTACTCGCCCATCGCGAGTTCGCCCAGGGTCAGCTTGGCGACCAGCACCGCGCCGGCGGCATCGAGGCGTTTGATGACGGTGGCGTCTTCGTCAATCAGCTGGTTCGTGTATGGCGCGGATCCCCAGGTGGTGGGAATTCCCGCGGTGGCGAGCAGATCCTTCACGCCGTAAGGGATTCCATGCAGCACACCGCGATAATGTCCAGCCGCGATTTCACGGTCGGCGCAGCGGGCCTGTTGCAGCGCGCGTTCTTCGGTAAGCGTGATGACGCATTCCAGCCTGGGCCCGTATTTTTTCAACCGTTCCAGGTAAAACAAGGTGAGCTTCTCGGAACTGATCTGTCGTGACTTCACCAGGGCGGCGAGTTGTTCGATGGAATAGAAAGCCAGGTCGTCGAGATTGTCAGGGAGCCGCATTTTCGGAAGCGGGCTGGGCTTGAACTTCCGGCGTTCGGTCTCGAACTTCATCCCCACCGGAATGGGGTTGAACAGCATCGCGGAAGGAATGGAATTGGAGAGGGGAAATTTGCGGATGGTTTCGAAGCTTTTGAGTTGATCACGCAGCCCGGGAAGCAGCATGTCATTTTTGTCGTCGGAGAAATCGAGGCCGATCAATTTCTCGGCGTCCGCCACGGCCTCGCGGGTGATGGTATTCGTGTTGGTCTGGGCTGGGAGAGTGGTCCCGAGCAGCAACGTGAGCAGAGCGGCAGGATAAATCGAGCGCATGCGTGATATTTACCCGGCGCAGGAAGGCTCGCAACAACGATTATGAGTATGGCGTCTCATGCGCAAGGCAACACGATTCGACCGGCAACACCCAAAGAGGTTGGAGCCTCCTTACATCGGCTGCTGCGAGGGCGTGAATCCAAATTTTTCAGTTCTCTTTGTGGCAGGTTCATGTTGGAATCGCGCGGGTTTGATGAAAACACGATGTCCATGGGCCAGAAATGAGTGGTCGATTCCTTACCACGATCAGGAATGGGGTGTGCCCGTGCACGATGACCGCACGTTGTTTGAGTTCCTGATCCTGGAAGGAGCGCAAGCCGGCTTGAGTTGGGACACCGTGCTAAGAAAACGGCAGCGTTATCGCGAGGTGTTTGACAACTTCGACCCGGTAAAAGTTGCCGCATACGGAGAGCGCAAAGTAAAACAACTGCTGGCTGACCCGGGCATCATTCGCAACCGGCTAAAGGTCGCAGCGGCCATTCAGAACGCAAAATGTTTCCTGGCGGTGCAGCGGGAGTTTGGCACCTTTGACGCGTATCTTTGGAAATTCACCAGTGGAAAGCCGATTCGAAACCAACGGCAATCGCTCAAAGACATCCCCGCTCGCACCACCGAATCCGATGCGATGAGCAAAGACTTGCAACGACGCGGCTTCAAGTTCGTGGGTTCAACCATTTGTTATGCGATGATGCAGGCGATCGGAATGGTTAATGACCACATGGTCGATTGTTTTCGATATAAAGAAGTTGGAAAGTCAGGAGCAAAAACCAAATAAAGAGCGAATTTCTCATGAGTTCTCAACCCCGCCCCGCAAAGCCAACGCTGAATCTGAAACGCCAGCAAGGCATGAAGTACGTCCCGCTCAACGGGCGGATTTTCCGATACCTGACGGAATGTCGCAGCCACGCATACGACCGCACGCTCGAAGCCTTGCGCGCGGAGACGGTGGCGAAATGGCCGGATTACGCGCAGATGCAGATTGGCCGGGACCAGGGCTCGTTCATGACGCTGCTGGTGGCGGCCATCGGTGCGCGCCAGGCCATCGAAGTCGGAACCTTCACCGGTTATAGTTCCATTTGCATCGCGCGCGGCCTGCCAGGGAATGGACGTTTGCTCTGCCTGGATGTGAGCGACGAGTGGACCAGCATCGCCCGGAAATTTTGGAAGAAGACCGGCGTGGATCGGAAGATCGAACTGCGGATTGGTCCAGCGATTGATTCGCTCAAGCAACTGCCGAAAAGCGCAAAATTTGATTTTGCATTCATCGACGCGCATAAGCCGGAATACGAGGCGTATTACGAATTGGTGTTGCCGCACATTCGGCCGAACGGGTTGATCCTGTTCGACAACATGCTTTGGGGCGGCCGATTGGGGAAGAAGGGCCGGATAAAGAACCCCGGTGGGCGCGTGATTGATCGATTGAATCGCAAGCTGGCGCGTGATCCGCGGGTGGACTCGGTGCTGTTGTCGATCGGGGATGGGTTGAGCATTTGCCGGGTGACAGGACGCAAGTGAGTCGCCGAGCAACGGGCGCGGCCGAGGCTTTACTTGGCCGGTCGGATGGCATTTAATTTGTCGGACATCAAACCGGAGTATTGCCCATGGAAATCAAGGTCGCTTGCGGTTGTGGGACGAATTATAAATTCGACGTCGAACCGGTCAACCGACGGATGCCCTGGCCGGTGAATTGTCCTTCCTGCGGCGCGGATGGAACGGCCCAGGCGAACGAGATCATTCAACAAGCTTCGGGCGCAAGCCAGCAGACGGTCGTTCCAATGGCATCGGTGTCGTCCGCGCCGCCGGCTGGTTTGCGGATCAGCACACCCACTCGACCGACCGCACCCGCAATTCCGGCGATGCCCTCTGGCGTTCCTGCGCCACCGCCTCCGTCGGCTCCGCCGCCGTTGCGGCCATCCCAGGTTTTTGCGCAAGAGGCGCAGATGGCGCCGGAGAAGCAATCCTCAACCTGGGCTCGCCTGGGAATCATCCTGCTCACGCTTTTGGTGGCGGCGTCGGTTGGTTATCGCGTGGCGCGAAGAATCGGCCGCCTGGCAAACGTCGTGTCGGCCATCGCCAATGCGGCGGTGAGCGGCCCGGACGGCGAGGATCGAAAATGGAACCTGACTGCGGACAATCAGGTGATTATTTATCTGCGCCACACAAATCATCAGGAGGTGGCCGACGCCTGCGCCGCTTATTTTCATCAACAGTTGCATCGCAACGTGCGGCGCAAAACTCCCGATCAGGACAACAATGAAGGACAGGAATTCCTCGTCATGTCGCCGTTTCACGATTACGTGGAGTTCCTGGCCGAATTGGGTTCGCTCAAGGAGCCGGAATTCGCGGGCCTGGCCCAGCACCTTTCCGGAAAGTTCAACACGCTCGCGTTCGTGGAGCAGGACGTCGATGCCAGCGGCGCCGCGATCTTCGGGGTGTATGAACAGGGGACGAACCAATTTTATGCCCACATGGACGTGACCATGCAAAGCGGCGAACCGGTCGAAAATGTGACGACCCAGGGCGACGACTGGGCCGTGGCGCACGGCTACAAGCCCGGCACGAATGGGTTCAAGGAATTCAACATCGAGAACGCCGACGATCTGACCAAGAATTGCGGCATGAAATTTTGGGACCATGACGAGGAAATCACGACCAATGATGTGGTCCTGAAGGAATGGGGCGGGCAGAGATAAACGCGTGACTCAGTTGATTAAAAACGCACCATCGGTTTGTTGCCTCACTTCTGTTTCGCCTTCAACGTCACAATGGTCGCTCCCCAACCGCTGAACTGCGGATGGTCGAGGGAATAGGAAACCACTTCGGGGTGTTTGGCGAGGAGAGCGTGCACGGTGCGGCGCAGATTGCCGATGCCTTTGCCATGGATCAAACGGACTTGGAGAATGCCCTTCTCCTGGCACGCGGCAAGATAGTCCAAAACCAGGTCCTTCACCTCACGCGGTTGGAAGCTGTGCAAATCAAGAACCCCATCGATGGGCAACTGAATCGGGCCGGTGTCGTTTTCGTCCATGTGGCCATTATCGAACGGAAGTAGGCGGCCGGCAAGGGCCTGAAGGTTGAGAATGGAGGATCAAGGGTGGCGCCATTCGTTTTGCGCTTCAAAGCTGCGTTCATGGCGGGCAGGATATGGTCCATGATTATTCGCACTGCCATCAAGAGTGACGTGAGCGTCATTGCGGATTTTAATATCCGCCTGGCGCTCGAGACGGAGGCGCTGGAACTGGACCCGGAAATAGTAAGCCGGGGCGTAGACGCTTTATTGCGGGATCCAAGCAAGGGAATCTATTTCGTGGCGGAAGCGGCTGCATCGGCCGGTCCGAAGTTAGCTGGTCAATTGATGATTACGTACGAATGGAGCGATTGGCGGAACGGAAACATTTGGTGGATTCAAAGTGTTTACGTGCGGGCGGAATTCCGGGGCTGCGGGGTTTTCCAGGCGCTGTTCGAGCATGTGGAGAAACTGGCGCGGGAAACGGAGGACGTGTGCGCGCTGCGGTTGTACATGGACAAGCATAATGAAAAAGCGCGGCGGGCTTACGGGAAGATGGGCATGACCGAGGGCGCGTATGTGGTGTTTGAGAAGGGATTGCGGGGCAGGGCGGCGGGCGATTGAAGCAGGGACAACCCGGGGCTCCTGGTCGGCTCTTGTGCGCCTTCGCGAGCATTGGTAATGTTTTCGGCGATCCAGGCGAGTTGATTGTGGAAGCGGCTCGCAGATTGATTTGAACAGCCATGGTTCCGAGACCAAACGATAAGATTACGACTATGATTAAGATTAAGATGACAACGGCGATGTACGGGGCGATTGTTGCGGCTAACCTCGCGCTTCGGTGCGCGGCTGCGCCGGACCCGGATTGGCTGGATCATGATCGGGACCGGCCGCGTCCGCTGGCCATCAAGCCGGCTACGAGCAGCACCCAGGAACAGGCGGGGCAACCGCCCTCGGACGCGACGGTGCTGTTCGATGGGAAGGATTTGTCGCAATGGGTCAGCATGGACGGGACCCCGACCAAATGGATCATGGGGAAGGGTTACATGGAATGCGTCAAGGGAAGCGGGTACGTGCGCACGTTGCAGAATTTTGGCGATTGCCAATTGCACGTGGAATGGGCGACGCCCACGCCGCCGCACGGCGAAGGGCAGGGGAGAGGCAACAGCGGCGTGTTCCTGGGGCTCGACCGGTACGAAGTGCAGGTGCTCGATTCCTACGAGGCCAATACGTATGCCGACGGACAGGCGGCGGCAGTTTACGGGCAGTATCCGCCCCTGGTGAATGCGAGCCGTCCGCCCGGCGAATGGCAGTTTTACGACATTATTTACACCGCGCCGCGGTTTGATGCCGAAGGCAAGGTGAAGTCACCCGCGCGCTTAACGGTGTTTCACAACGGCGTGTTGGTGCAAAACAACGTGGAATTGACCGGGCCCACTTCTTGGCTGGAACGCGCGCCGTATCAGCCACATCCCGAGAAGCAGCCGATCTCCTTGCAGGACCATGGCAATCCGGTTCGGTTCCGAAATATTTGGGTGCGCGAACTGGGCAAGCCCGGGCGGAAGGAGTTTACGCTGGCTGAAAAACTTTTGGATACCTACTGCGGCAAATACGGCAACGGCGACATCGAGGTCTCCCGCGAGGATCGGCAGCTGGTGGCGAGGAAGAGTGGCGTGCGCTTCGTTATGTTTGCGGAATCGCCGACGAAGTTTTTCGCAAAGACCACTGACTTTCGCCTCGAATTCATGCCGGACAGCGATAGCCAGGTGAACAAGGTGATCTGGTCGGTCGGCGAAGGCGCAAACGAGGCGAAGCGGGACGGAAAAAAGTGACACTGGCTGCAACCAAGGCCAATTATTTTTCCAACGCGCCCGACACAACGAGCGCCTTGCCGGCTGAAGCCGGGACTCCATGCCTTTAGCATCCAGAAATCGAAGGTCGTAGAATGAAAAAGCCTCTCGCCATCTTATTCTGGGTCTTGGTTGCGGCCGCGGGAGGATGGGCGTATGCAACGCTCGCATGGCACCAGGACGAAACGATAAATTCCGTCTATGTCCTGCTCGCGGCGGTTTGCACCTACACGATTGGCTACCGGTTTTATTCCAAGTGGCTGGCCGCGCGGGTGCTGGCGCTGAATGATCGCCGGGCAACGCCGTGCGAAGTGCAGGATGATGGCCGGGATTTCGTAAAGACGAACCGTTGGATTGTATTCGGCCATCATTTCGCGGCCATTGCCGGGCCGGGGCCATTGGTGGGACCGGTGCTCGCGGCGCAATTCGGCTATCTGCCAGGCACGCTCTGGATTTTGATCGGGGTGGTGCTCGGCGGCGCGGTCCAGGATTTCGTGGTGTTGTTCGCCTCGATCCGGCGAAATGGGAAGTCGTTGGGCCAAATGGTGAAGGAGGAATTGAATTCCACGGCGGGTTACATCGCATTGATCGCCATTCTCGGCATCATGATCATCCTGCTGGCGGTGCTGGGATTGGTGGTCGTACGCGCGCTGGCCGACAGTCCGTGGGGCGTCTTTACGGTGGGCGCGACGATTCCCATCGCAATGTTCATGGGTGGTTACCTGCGGTTCGTGCGCATCGGCAAAGTCATGGAGGCGTCGGCCATGGGTGTGGTGCTGCTGCTGCTCGCGGTCTGGGGCGGGCGTCATGTCGCAATGCATGCAAATCTCGCCGCGGAATTCACGTTCCACGCCGATCACCTGGCCTGGGGACTCATTGCGTATGGGCTGGCGGCCAGCGTGCTGCCGGTATGGCTGCTGCTCGCGCCGCGCGATTACCTGAGCACGTTCATGAAACTGGGGACGATCTTTGCGCTCGCGCTGGGAGTGTTCTTTGTCCTGCCGGAACTGAAGATGCCGGCGGTCACGAAATTCATCGACGGCTCAGGCTTGGTGGTGGCGGGCAAGCTGTTTCCGTTTTGTTTCATCACCATCGCCTGTGGATCGATCTCCGGCTTTCATACGTTGATCGCGAGCGGCACGACGCCGAAGATCATCACCCGGGAAAGCTATGCGCGGCCAATCGGCTACGGGGCGATGTGCCTGGAATCGCTCGTGGCAATCATGGCATTGATCGCCGCCTGCACTCTCGATCCAGGCGTTTACCTGAGCATGAACGTGAAGGGTGCGGGCACGGAACCTGCGGCCATTGCCGCGGACACAGTTGCCAAAGTGCAAAAGGCGGGCTTCACCGTTTCAACGGAGCAAATGCAGCGACTGGCGGACGAGGTGCAGGAAAAGTCGCTCTACGGGCGCACGGGCGGCGCGGCCACCTTGGCGGTCGGGATGGCGCAGATTTTTTCGAACGTCACTCATGGGCGCTGGCTCGGCCACTGGTATCACTTCGCGATCATGTTCGAGGCGCTCTTCATCCTCACTACGCTCGATGCCGGGACGCGGGTGGGGCGCTACTTGTTGCAGGACATGCTGGGCAGCCTTTGGAAGCCGCTGGGCGACACGAAGAATTTGCGCGCGAATTTGCTCGCCAGCGTGTTGATTGTTCTGGGCTGGGGTTATTTCCTGATTCAGGGTGTGCGTGACCCGCTGGGTGGCATCAACTCGCTCTGGCCATTGTTTGGCATCGCCAACCAATTGCTGGCGGCCATCGCGCTGTGCCTGGCGACGACGGTAATTTTGAAAATGCAACTCAGTGAAACATCAAACACCAGGCTCCAAAGACCGGAAAAGCTCCTAGTGCCAGGCTCCAAACCGGGAAGACCGGCGCTGGCGCTGGTGGCACTGACGCCTTTGGCATGGCTGCTGGCCGTGACGATGACGGCGGGGTGGCAGAAGATTTTTCACCCGGACGTGCGCATCGGGTTTTTGTCGGCAGTCGGAGCGCTGAATAAAAGCCTGTCGGGCTTGCGGGACGCGCTGGCGGTGGCGCAGACCGGAGGCGACGTGAAGTTAATCGCGGCGGCGGAAAAGGCATTGAACACCAACCGCGTGCTGCGCTTCAACAATCTGCTCGATGCCTGCGTGGCGGGCTTTTTCCTGGTGATGGTGGTGGCGATCGTGCTCCTGAGCATTCGGGAGTGGATCTTGCTGCTGGGACGGAAGAAGCCGGTCACGTTGTGCGAGTCGAAGCCGGTCTGGCTGCCTGAATACGCCGTGGCGGAAGCGAAGCCGGTGCACGTCGTGAGCATGATCGCGTTGGGGTGTACGCTCGCAAAGGAATTATCGGGCGAAGCGCACCTGGACCGGGCGCAACAGATGGCGGCTGAGTGCCAATGCGGGCAGGTGAACTTGCTGGGCGAAGCGAAAGCGGATTGTCGGAAGAGCCGGGAGCAACTTTACGTTGAAATGACGAACCGCAAGTTTAGCCAGGTGAATCGGTGTTGCTGAAGCAAGTGGCGGCACTGAAGGAGGCGGATTCCGCCGCTGCCAGATTGGTGGTTTCGACCTGCGCCCGCTAAGGAAAAATGGCTTACAAAAGCTTTGCGCCGGACGCGAAAGCCCTTATTTATAACCTGGAGCGGTTGCACATCGCTCGTTGCATTAAATTATGGAAACAACGCGCAAGACAGGATTGGCCCGGTTGGTGGCGCCGTTCATGGAGACGTTTGGTCTTACGCAATTGGCGGCAACCGCCGCCGTGCTGTTTATCACCAGCGTCATACTGTCCGCTTTGTTCTGGTTTTTTCATTCCGCGCCGCCCAACACCTTGACCATCAGCGCCGGTCCTCCAGGCAGCATGTTCGAAACCAATGCCATCCGATACCGCGACATTCTGAAGTCCAACGGCGTCACTTTGAAAATCCTGCCATCCCAGGGTTCGTTCGAGAATCTCCAACGGTTGAGCGATCCCAATGTTCACGTGGATATCGGGTTCGTTCAAAGCGGCGTGACCAACGCGAGCAACCACGTCAAACTGTTCTCGATTGGGAGCGTTTCGTATCAGCCGCTCCTGGTCTTCACCCGCGATACGAATTCGACCGGGGTGCTTTCCGAGTTGAAAGGCAAGCGCGTGGCCATCGGAGCCGAAGGCAGTGGAACCCGGACGCTGGCGTTGACGCTGTTGGAGATGAACGGCATCAAGCCCGGTGAATCGACCACCTTGCTCGACCTGGACGCGGGTGACGCCGCCAAGGCGCTGCTCGAAGGCCGCGCGGATGCCGTGTTCCTGATGGGCGATTCCGCCTCGCCGCAGGTGATGCTTCAACTTCTCCGGACCAATGTGATCCAGCTTATGGACTTCGCGCAGGCGGACGCGTACACGCGGCGCATCAGCTATCTGAACAAGCTGGACCTGCCGAAGGGATCGATCGATTTCGGGCGCAACATTCCGACGCATGATGTTCATTTGATCGGCCCCACAGTGGACTTGATCGTGCGGTCCGATTTGCACCCGGCACTGTCCGACTTGGTGCTGGAAGCAGGCCAGGTGGTGCATGGCACCCCCAGCCTGATGCGCCGCAAGGGCGAGTTTCCGGCGCCCATCGAGAACAATTTTCCCATCAGCGCGGAAGCGACCCGTTTTTATAAGTCAGGCAAGGGATTCCTTTATCGGTCGCTGCCTTTCTGGCTGGCCAGCTTGGTGAACCGCATCCTAGTGGCTTTCGTGCCGATCGTTGTGGTGTTGATCCCCGGATTGCGCATGATCCCGGCGGTTTATCGCTGGCGCATGCGGCTGCGGATATACCGTTGGTACCGCGCGTTGCTCGCGCTGGATCGCGACCTGCTCGGCGAGTTGACCCCGATCAAGCGGCAGGAAATGCTTGGGCGGCTAAACGAGATTGCGGAAGCGGTGAACAAGATGAAGGTGCCGGCGTCCTTTGCCGACCAGTTTTACGTATTGCGACAGCATATCGATTACGTGCGGATGCTGTTGATGACGGGCACCGACGTGAGAGCGGGCCGGGCTGCTTCAAGCGGGCAGGGTGAGTCTGTCTCCCAGGGAGCGGCGTCGCCAGGCTAAACTGGCGCGGGCGGTAATCCCTTCATTGGAAGGTGGAGTCCGGACTGACAGCGAGCCAACTGCGGGCGTTGATTGAAGTCAGGGATATTGCGTGGCTCCTGCGGCATGTTGGGCTATCCAAAAGACATCTCGATCACCAGGCAAATTCACGTTCAAGGGAAGCAACTGGCCTTTTATCAGGACGGGCATGGTGCGGCTGTCCAGCCACTTGTGAACTTCTGAATGACCGTCCGCAAACGAAAATCCGCCCGCGTTGCCGTGGTAACTTGCGGGATAATCAATTAACTGGTAGAGCGTGTCTGGATCCGTGCCATACCAGCCATCGTTAATACTGTCCTCACGCTCGTCCAAAAAAACAAACATGAGGGTTGGCGCGACTATTTGGGTGATATTGGAGCAGACCAGGTATTTGCCGCTGGCCCCCGCCCAGGAACGCGACTCCGTGCCCACGTAGGAGTTCATCGAGACGCTGCGCGCCCGTGGCGCCGTGAAGAGACCGCCAGCCGGCGCGACTGACTTATCCGCCGGGCACTTGAAGACCGAAGGGGTCTTAACGTACTGGCCCAAGTAGGCGGCATAAGGATAACGCTCATGACTGACCAGCATCTCCGTATTCGTATTATCCGTGCTGGTACTGAAATCCAGCCAGCCGCCGGCCCAGGATTCGTTGCCCGGGGCTTTGCCGGTGTTGTTTCCGTCCCGGTTGTAAGCCAATTGCCCCCGGTTGTCGTCCGCGTACATCAGCCAGCCCAGTGCCAGTTGGCGGGTGTTGTTCATGCAATAGATGACCTGGCCTTTTTGCTTGGCCCGGCTAAGGACCGGCAGAAGTATCGAGGCCAGAATGGCGATGATGGCAATGACAACAAGCAACTCGATCAGGGTAAACGCCAGGCGGGTTCTTCCCGTGAGGCGGTTCGAGGGACGGTCGATGACTCGCATAAAACCAGTTTTCGTTGCGGACCACATGCGGCTTATGGGGCAAAATTTGCATTTTACCGGGTTGAAGTCTAGGGGAAAAATTGATGACATGTACATGACAAGGCCCCGGTCGTGACGGCTGGCAACTCAACCCAAGCCAGTTATAATTATAAACAGCCTTGAAATTTCTCTCCGCGCTCGGCACTCTGCCCGCATGCTCATTTCCTGAAACCGCCTTCCGCATGACAGCCACTGCCACACCCGCGTCGGCCAGGTCATCCGCCCCGGCTGGAAGCGCTCAAAGTCCCGCGCCGCGCGTTGTTTCCATTGATGCGCTGCGAGGATTGGTGATGTTCACGATGATCTATGTGAATGACCTGGCGGGCGCGGGAAAGATTGTGCCGGATTGGATGGTGCATTTCAGCGACCGCCACCGCCGGGGCAGCGGAATGACGTTCGTCGATCTGGTCTTTCCCGGATTTCTATTCATCGTAGGATTGTCCATCCCGTTCGCGCTTGGCTCGCGGCTGAAAAAGGGCGAGCCGCTTTGGAAGATTCTGCTGCACGTTGTCATCCGGACGGTGTCCTTGCTGGCGATCGGGATTTTGATGGTGAACGAGACTCCGGACTCCGAACAGATGGGCTGGTCCGGCGAGCTTTGGTGTACGCTGATGTATCTTTCGGCCATTTTTGCCTTTTGCACGATTGCGCCGCGGGGCAAAACCGCCCCGGGCGAACGGGCGAAGGTATTCCGTATCGTCTCACTGGCTTTACAAGTCCTGGGCATTGCCTCACTGGTGTGGCTTGCCTTCGCCTTCCGCAACAAAAGCGGGCAGGCGATCATTTCCCTGTCTCCCTTTTCCATCCATCGGGAGTGGTATGGCATTCTCGGGCTGATCGGCTGGTCATACCTGGTGGGTGCGCTGGTGTTCCTGGTTTTTCGCGGCAACCGCACGGCGCTGCTGGGCTGCTTCGCGTTGTTGCTGTGCCTGTATCCGGCGGATCGGAAACATGTGTTCGATAACTTCTGGCTCGCCAATTACGTTGGCATCGGCGAGATGCTGGGGGCGCATCCGTCCATCACAATGGCGGGGCTTCTTTTGGCGAGCATCCTGATCGCCCCGGAGATGGCTTCGATTGGGTCGAAGGCGCGTTTTACGTTGCTGTTCATCGCGGGTTGCGCCGCGGGCGCGCTGTTGTTGAACGGCCTTTATGGAATCAGCAAGAACAACGCGACGCCTTCCTGGTGTCTTTGGTCCTGCGCCATCACCGCTGCCGTGTGGCTGCCGCTTTATCTCGTCACGGATGTGCGCCGGGTTGGGTTGGTGGCCGGTCCTTTGGCCGTGGCCGGCCAGAATGTATTGCTGGCGTACCTGATTTCCGAGATGCTTCCTTCCACGCTCGAAGTTCTGCATCTGGGCGATTGGTATGACGGCCTCGCCGGACCAACCCTGGTGCATGCAGTCGCGCGGTCGATTGGCTGCGCCGCGGCGATTCTGTGTGCCACCGCCGGACTGAATCGGCTGGGTTTTCGGTTGAAGCTTTAGCTGCCACGTTTTTATTTGCGGCGTTATGAAAATGCAAAACCTTCCAACAGCAGACAATTCAAAGGACCGCAGCAGCCGACGTAAGGAGGCTCTAATCTCTTTGGAAGGCAGGTCAGAGCCTCCTTGCGTCGGCGGCTACGGCTTGGGTGGAGTCTTGAATTGGGCCTGCCGCCTGGCATTGATGATGACAGTTTGCGCGCTGACTGCCGGCCACAGCGCCGCGGCTGCGAACGATCTCGACAAGTTAATGCCAGTGCGCGGATTTTGCATTGCCGCACCGCGACCAAAACACCTGGAAAGGTTCATTGCCTTCATCAACGACGAACTGGCCCCGCGGCAGGTGAACACCTTGATCTTGCGGGTCGATTACAATTACCAATACCAAAGCCATCCCGAATTGGCGGAGAATGGGGCGCTTTCCCGCGAGGACGTGAAGAAGTTGGTCAATGCGTGCAGGACAAACCATATTCGGCTGATCCCACACATTAATCTGCTCGGCCATCAATCATGGGCGGGCAATACCTACGGTTTGTTGAAGCAATATCCGGAGTTCGACGAAACCCCGCTGGTAAAGATGCCGGCCAAGTATGAATGGCCCAACCCGGACGGGCTTTATTGCAAAAGTTACTGCCCGCTCCATCCGAAAGTGCACGACATCGTTTTTGCGTTGGTGGACGAGCTTTGCGACGCATTCGAGGCTGATACGTTTCATGCCGGAATGGACGAGGTGTTTTACATCGGGGACGACAAGTGCCCGCGTTGCGCGGGGAAGGACAAGGCCGAATTGTTCGCCGGCGAGGTGCGTGTGATTCACGATCACCTGGCGCAGAAAAGCCGGAGCTTGTGGATTTGGGGCGACCGACTGCTCGACGGCAAGACCACGGGGCTGGGAATGTGGGAAGCCAGTTACAACAACACCTGGCGGGCAATCGATTTGATTCCCAAGGACGTGGTCATTTGCGATTGGCATTACGAACGGCCGGATCAAACCGCAGTTTATTTTGCCATGAAAGGACTCAAGGTGGTGACCTGTCCATACCGCATGCCGCAGGTTGCGGTCACCCAGGCGCAGGACATGGTGAAGTTCAGGAAAAGCTCGACGCCGGAGATGCGGGAACGCTTTCAGGGAGTGATGCAGACCGTGTGGTCTGATGCGGGTGGGTTTCTCGACAGAGATTACCAGGGCAAAGCCACCGGGAAGAACGCCGTGAATAATTCCTGGAATACCTTTCGGGCGATGTTCGACGAGATTGCGAAACTGAACGAGGCAAAATCCGAGAAGGAAAAGTGAGCGGTGTGTAAGGGGGGCGGCTCCGGCACCGGACGTCAGGGCTTGAATATCAATCTTAACCCGTGACACTCCGTTATTTGCGGCGGTTCCAATTTCTCAAGCAAATGCAGGATTACCTTCTCCGGCACGGGACTTTCCCGGCGACGGTTTCTTTCCAATATCTTTGGCAACTTTGGTTCAACATAAACGATTTCGGTGTGCGCGCCATAATCCACAAAAAGATCAATCCAGCGCTTTCGTGTTTGTTGCATCGTATTGGTCGCATTAAACGCAAAATCTCTGCCGGCGCGCAGGTGCTCGCGCGCCTTTTCCCTCGCTGCCTGAACGACCTTGCCCTGGTTGTCAGTGGGATCCATGCCCAGGTCCTCGCGAATTTGGTCCAGCGCCACTACTGGAAGTTCCGGGCGATGTTCCTTTAACCATGTATCTTTGCCTGCTCCCGGCAGGCCCGACATAAGCGTAACCGTGCAGCGAAAGTCCTGCCGTGGTGTGTAATGCAGACTGCTTAACTCACCGCGATAAAAGAGAAATCGAGCCTGCTCGTTCTTGAAAGCGTAGGGTCTGTCGAAGCACTGATTTTCCTCTGAAATAATTTTCCAAAAATCCAACTTTTCCTCTGGCCGGTTCGTTTCCTTCGCCTTCCGGCCCCGTGTATCTGCGAGAGCGAAGAGGTACAGCAAGCGATTGTTGACCAGCCAGGACAACGAAATCACTTCTTTTTCCGGTTGGCTGTTTTCCAGCAAGTATGGTGGACGGCCATGGAAACGCACCAGACGGACAATCTCCTCTCGTGTTGGGAGATCAGTCCCCAAATCGCGTAAAACTTTTCGCGCCAACGCCGCGCCGGCGATTGAATGTTTGGGCGACGTCGTACGTCCAGTCTGCGGTTCAATGGTTGTCGTCTGCGGTTTGCCGGAATCATGCAGCAGAGCGGTGAACAGGAGTTTAATCTGAGCGTCGCGATCCAAACTCAGCCATTCCGCAAGCCTTTCGAGCTGCGCGCACACCATCTTGGTATGCGTCCAGACATCGCCTTCGGCGTGCCACTTTGGGTCCTGCTCGCAGGCCGCCATCGCTGCGGCCCAAGGCTGGCTTTCCGCCCAGGCGATAATCTGCGCGTTCGTCGTGTCTTTGATGTCATTCCAGTTTTTCATCCCCAGATATTCGCTCCTTGGACCAACAGGTTCGGAATCATGGCCTGATGTTGCCAGTGTTCGCTCTGCTTGACCTTCTCCACAAATTCAGGCCGCACCAGTTTCGCGCGCCCTGTAACCTTGCCGTCTGCTTCCGCCCTCAAATAAATTCCTTCCATGAGATTGTCGGTCCTGCCCGTCATCGGGTCTTCAAAAACGCTCTGGAACGCAGACACTCCGATTAATCCCTTCAATTTCTCCGGTGAGGCAGTCCCGCGATGTATCACAGGCACAGTATGAATTCCCGTGTTTTCAAGCTTCTGCAGCCGGTTCCTCAAGTCTAAAAAACTTCCTGTCTCCTTGTCATAAATATCGAATTCAAAGAAATAGTGCGGCAACGCTTGATAGTGCACCGAATGTTTAGCATAAAGCCATTCTCCGTATAAAATAAATCGGGTTTCCAGCATCTCCGTAAGGACGCCCCGTTTCATCGAAGTCCACTGCTTAAAGAGGTCGTACTGCGGGTGCATCCCTTCGCTGATTTCGTGGCCGCGACATTGCAATACCATGCGGCCACTCGCAGTGAAATGAATGCCTACATTGGTCCCGTCGAGCTTCTCCTCGACGATCAACGATGGATTGGCAATGAATGCCTCGGACTGCTTGCGTCCGAGGTGTTTGTCATCGTCCGTCCCTTTGGATCCGAAAAGGTGCGGCGTCCGAGGATATTTGACGAATTCATCACGTGAGGTGCCCATATGCTTCTCCGATCCAATATGAATCCAGACGAGGAGGGCGAACATGGCAACTCGCCCTCCCGTCTTCATGTGTCTGTCTCATTTTTCTTAGGCTGCCCATCCTTGATGGGCACAAACCCCGCCGGCACGCCCATCACCAGCGTGTTCCCCGACCCGTTTCCAGTTGCCGCCGCAATACTCTGCAACAACCGCAGGTTCATCAAGGCTGGATTGTTCTCCAGCATACGCGCTGCGTTGGCCAGGTTGCGCAATGCCGCGGTTTCGCCGCGGGCGCGTTCCAGCGCCGCCTGGCCTTCCTTCTGAGCCTTGAGCACCTCAGCAAAGACCTTCTTCAGATCGCCCGGGAACATCACGTCCTTCACCTCGACGGCCTGGACATTGATGCCGATGCGTTCCGCTTCCGGCTGCACGAGCGCTAGCAGTTGCTTGCCTGACTCACCCGAGGGGGTAGGGCGCGTCACTCCGTGCGCGCCGCCTTATACCTGCGAGCGACGGCGCGCAGAGGACTGCCCGCCCCACCACCAGCTCTGACTCATTCCACTCCGCATTCCGAATTCGTTGGTCACGTCTTCGATGTGACAAAGAGCTCCCAATCCCGGACGCCGTGGGTGTTGCGAATCAGCGCCGTCACCGGCAACTCCGCGACCGCCTTCGGCTGCTTAAGCAGCCGAAGGCCGGCTTCATGCGGCAGGCGGTTGCCCTTCTTCGAGTTCACCGCCTTGCTTGACCACACGCAATTCTCCCACGAATCCTTCCCGCCGCGCGACCGCGGCAGGATGTGATCGATGTTCCCTTCGTCCGGTCGCAACACCGCCCCGGTGTATTGGCACCGATTTCCATCGCGCTCGCGGATCGTACGCGCGCAGAGCTTCGGACGCTTCTTCGGCACCTTCGCGAAGCTTGCCAGCACAATGACCGTCGGCACGCGAATTTCCCCACGCACGGTGCGCACCACCTGGTCCTGTTCGCGAATCGGCAGCGTAATCCATTCCGGCCAAGTCACCGGGCGGATATGGTCCTGCCCATCAATCTCCAGGCCGGTTGCGACGCCTGTGGCCATCTGGCAAAACGCCTCGGCTGGCGTGCGACAATTAATTGCCTGCCAATTCCGGTTCAGCACCAGCACGGTTGCCTTGTTCAATATGTCGTTCATAAAACTTTGGTGTTTGTTCTTTATCGTAATAACTCCGCAGCAGCCGCTCTGATAGCAGCGCGCGCGTCACTCCGTGCGCGCCGCCTTATACTTGCGGGCTCCGGCGTGCAGAGGACCGTCCGCCCTATCGCAATCAGGGTTTCCGCAACCGTTGTCGCATCGAATTTTTCGATGGCATCTCCAAATTTATCAATTCGCGCACATTCCATTGGGGTTCTACTGTCGCGCCATGACTACAAACAATTTGCTGATTGACGCTCGAATTCAAAAACCCGCGGCCACTGAAGGCATTGCCATCTCCCTGGCGAACGAAGCGGACCGGGAAGAAATCTACCGGATTCGCCATGAGGTCTATGCTCACGAGTTGCGCCAGCATCCGTCGAACAGCGACACCACGCTCCGCGATTCGCTTGATGCCTCGAATGTGTATCTCGTTGCCAAAGTCACCGGAAAAATAGCCGGGTTCGTCAGTGTCACCCCGCCGGAACTGCAAAACTATTCGGTGGACAAATATTTCGCCCGCGAAACCCTGCCGTTCTCTGTCGATGATGGACTCCATGAAATCCGGCTGCTGACCGTCCTCAAAACCCATCGCGGCGGCGACCTGGCGACTTTGCTCATGTATGCCGCGTTCCGCTGGGTCGAGTCCCACGGCGGTTCACACGTCATGGCGATCGGCCGGCGCGAAATCCTCGAACTTTACCTGAAAGTCGGCTTGCAACGGGCGGGATATTCCACGCGCTGCGGCTCGGTCATCTACGATCTGCTGCACGCCACTGTTTCTGAAATCAGAACCGCGCTTCTTCCCTTTCGCGGCGCGCTGGCGCGGTTCCAGGGCAAAGTCCGATGGCAACTTAATTTCAGCTTTCATAAACCCGCGGAGTGTTTCCATGGCGGCGCTTTCTTCAAGGCAATCGGAGAAAATTTCGGCACCCTGGAACGAAGTACAAGCATTATCAACGCGGACGTGCTGGACGCCTGGTTTCCACCCTCGCCGCTGGTCGCTGCCACACTGCAAACGCATCTGGATTGGCTGCTCAGAACTTCACCACCGACCGGCTGCGAGGGATTAATTGAAGCCATCGCCCAGGCGCGAGGCGTAAAGGCGATTAACATATTGCCCGGCGCCGGTTCATCCGACCTGATCTTTCGCGCCTTGCGACATTGGCTCTCGCCCGAATCGCACGCTCTCATCCTGGACCCGACTTACGGCGAGTACGCCCATGTGTTGGAAGAAGTGATCGGCTGCACGGTGGATCGCCTCCCACTTTTGCGCGAGGACGACTACCGGGTTGATCTCGACCGCCTGCAAAACGCCCTGGCCGATGCGTATGATCTGGTGGTGCTCGTAAACCCGAACAGCCCGACCGGCCAACACATTCCTCGCGAAGTTCTCGAGGCCATTTTACGCAAGGCTCCCGCGCGAACGCGCGTTTGGGTGGACGAAACGTACGTGGAATACGCCGGTCAAAACCAATCGCTGGAGCGCTTCGCCATCCAAACCGAGAATGTCATCGTCTGCAAATCCATGTCCAAGGTGTATGCGCTGAGCGGCGCGCGCGTCGCGTATCTTTGCGCCGGGGCGCATCAATTGGAGGCGTTGCGGTCGATCACGCCGCCGTGGGTGGTGAGCCTGCCCGCGCAGGTTGCAGCCACGCGCGCGTTGCAGGATCCAAACTATTACGCGGAACGTTACGCCGAAACCCATTCATTGCGCGAGGGGCTGAGGAGACGATTGGAAACATTGGACTGGCAAATCATCCCAGGCATTGCCAATTTCCTGCTCGCTCATTTGCCGGCGCATGGTCCCACGACGCAACAATTGGTTCGAGCCTGCCGGCAGCATGAGTTGTTTTTGCGCGACGCCTCGTCCATGGGCGGCAACCTTGGGCCCCGGGCCATCCGCGTTGCGGTCAAAGACGCTGAAACCAACACTCGTATGGCGGCCATTATCGAAGCCGCGCAGCAAACGCAAAGCAAGGGGAAGTGGATTGGATGACTCATCAAGTCCTTCGGCTTGGTTTTAAGAGCAGACCCCTTGTGAATAACTTTTTCCAAATAGGCTTTGGCTGCCGGCTTCCCATACACTAGACTGGTGTATGGCATGAGCAACACGAACCGCATTCTGCACGTTGATGCCGACAGCTTCTTCGCCAGTTGCGAAATCGCCAATAAGCCTGAACTCGAAGGCCGTCCTGTGTGGGTCGGTGGTGGTCGTAATGGCAACGGTATCGTGATCGCAGCCAACCGCCTGGCCAAGAAATTCGGAGTTAAAACCGGCATGGCCTGCTTTGAAGCCAAGCGCCTTTGCCATCATGGTGTTCTCTGCCGGCCGCAATACGAACTTTACCGCGAATGTTCAGAGAAAATGTTCCGCATCCTGGAGGAATATTCGCCAACTCTCGTGCCCATTTCCATTGACGAAGGCTTTCTCGACTTCACGACCATGGACCAGCATGTCTGGCGAAATACGACGCCGATGGATTACGTCAAAGCCATCGGCGAACGCATTCGGGATGAAGTCGGGCTGCCCGTGTCCGGCGGCCTGGCCAATTCCTCGCGCCTCGCCAAACTTGCGACCGATGCCGCCAAGCCCGGTTTCATCGAAGTGCCGCCCGGCCAGGAAAGGGAATTTCTCAAGGACCGGTCATTGCGGGAACTCTCCGGCATCGCCGCACGTCGCGAACGCGCCCTGGCTGGCCTGGAGGCCTGGACGTTCGGTGACGTCGCGAAACTCCCGTCCATGTTGCTCCGGCAAAAATTCGGCATCTGGGGGCAGCAACTCTGGCTGCTGGCCAACGGACGCTGGAACGAACCGCTGCTGCTCGAAGTCAAGGACCGCACCACCATCTCCAGCAACACCACGCTGCCGCACGACGAACCCGATTACGAAGCGGCCCTGACCTTCACGTTGAGCGAAGCAACGCGGTTGACCGGCCAATTGCGGCGCGAACAGCTTCAGGCGCGCGAAATGGGACTGACGATCCGCTTCAATGATTTCACCGAGATCGGCTGCGGCCATCGTTTCAAGCACCCGCAATTTCAGAACTCCGTCGTCAACGCGGTCCTGGAGGGAATATTCCGCGATTTGATGAGTCGCGCTTATTTGCCGGTGCGGCAAATCCGCATTTCCTTTTGGAACCTCCTGCGGCTGGATACCCAGCCAACCCTTTGGGGCACGACCCACGCCGAGCGCTGGGGCGCGCTCGACGAAGCCACGCACAAACTCAACACCCGATTTGGGCGCGCGGACAAACCCGCCTTGATGACCGGCGCGCAACTGGCGCTCCGCAAACTCGACGACGTGCACCGCAACCCCAAGGCCAAGTGCCCATTCGTTCCTCAACGCGAGATGATCAAAAAACTTTGGGGTTCGGATGCCGATCCGCTGGCCAACAAAGGCGATTGGGAAAAGCGGCTGGCCAAAGTCAGCAAGCAAATGCAATTTAACCACTAAACCGGGACTATGCAGTCGACAACCACGAATGGACACGAATTAAACGGGAAGTGCCGGCCATGGGTCAGATTGGAATCACGCCACTATTCAGTGAAAGTTGTGCTGGCCGCCAAAGGTCTGCATTCGCCGCTCTTCTATTGGTGTCTATTCGTGTCCATTCGTGGTTCAACTGCAATGTTCCGGCTAAGTGGTTGCTTTGGAGCCAATCGCAAATCGCCAATCAAAAATCAAAATCTAATTGGCTGCCTCGCCTGGCTTTGCTCCAGGACCTCCGGTGTCAGAGACCGGCGCACTGCTGGTTATGCAACGAGGCAGTTCCAATGCGGAATTCGGAATGAGCCGGCGTAATCTCCAACGCCCTCGGGGAATTCCGCACTCCGCACTCCTAATTCCGAATCGGAAATGGTCGCCTGGGAAGGTTCTGCCCCCTCGATTTCTGGGTGTAGGCCAGACGTGATGCTATTTCACCACCAGGCGTAAATTGCTTTGTGGATGAAGCGCAGAGTTCCAGCTCTGCACGTTGATTCCGATCCCGGTTCAGCCCCACCGTCAATCATCAATCGCAAATCAAAAATCAAAAATTCGATGGCTGCCGGGGCTGGAATTGCACCAGCATTCGCGCCTTCAAAGGGCGCTGTCCTACGATTGGACGACCCGGCAATCGAATTCGAAATGGTGGAGCCGGAGGTAGTTGCAACCTCACCATGACCCGATTAAAAGTCGGGTGCCGGTCTGCTGTGGCTTCGGCTCCTTTGAAAGATACTTGGCACTGCTTGTGCTCATTTTTCACAGGCCGGCTCTCATAAAGGCAAGTTGTGGCGGGCTGAAAAGCACATGAAATACTGCGTCAATATTCCACTGGGAGAGCCGCTGGCCTTCCCCCAAATCTGTCCATTCTCGGGCGATCCGTTTTCGAGCGGCACTGTCCGCCTGAAGCAAACCAAGACCTTGATGGTGCTGCCGCTTCCCGGCGGGATATATAACTCCTACTCGACAACGACATTGCGCGTCCCCGCTTCCGGGAGGATCGCAAAGCTTGCCCTCGGACTTGAAATCATGATCTGGATATCCCTGCTTGGAGGCATCGGAATTTGCGTTTTGCTACTGACTCAATCACCGGGCACCCATGAAAGAACCGCGTTGCTGTCCTTGCTGGCGAGCCCGTTTCTCGCGCTGGGATTCCGGTTCTGGCGCTTTATGATCCTGCGTCCAGTGCGCATCAAACCCGCCCAGGATGGTTATACGGAGATGCAGTTCCAATCTGAGAGCTATGCCAGGCAGTTCTCAGAACTGAATCGCCTCCAGATGTTTGCGGATTAAATCCGTCGGCCAAACTGGTGCTTGCGGCAGGATTCGCACCTGCACTGGCGACGTTCTCGGCGTCGTGCCTCTACTGGTTGGGCTACACAAGCGAAAGATTCACACCTCCGGCCGGTCTCTTCCACCGGCTTATTCCCGGGTTGCGGGGCCGTTCGATCTACTTCGCGCTCGGAGGTGTAAAGGAAAAATTGGTACGCGCGTCCGGTAACGCTCCGGAACCCGGCACTCGTCCAGTGCGACTCCGCTTATAAGGCGGACGGTTCTCTTTGAACTACGCGCGCATAAATCGCCTCTTTAAAGTGGCGGAAGGCCGTGGACTTGCACCACTTGCCAAAGGCATGCACTCGTTAGCACCGAGGCCCGGCTCGCTTGTCCGGTTGACCTTCCAAATTGACGATCTAAAATGGTCGGCGTGGGGAGAATTGCACTCCCAAGGCTGGTCGGGTTTGAGCCGAAACGGTCTGCTGTTCCCGTTGAACCACACGCCGGTCGACGCCCCGGGAATTGCACCCGGAAGGCTCAGCGATTTTAAGTCGCTGTGGTCTGCTGTTCCCGATAAAGCCAGGCGTCGTAAATGGCTTGACGGGCCGAAGCTCCCCAGTGTTGGCAACTGCCCAACTGCGCGCTGGTTGCTTCGGCGCGGCAGCGTTGCTCTTGCTGCGCCTCGAGCGAAGGCTGGTGGGCATGAAGGGAATTGCACCCCCAAGGCTGCCAGATTCTGAGTCTGGACCCTCTGCTATTCGGGTTGAACCACATGCCCGTAAATTGGTGCTGGCACCCGGAGCGCACGGGTTTGCAGTCAAACTGCCAGCCAGCTTATCCCCTGGCCTGAACCTGATGCGCCCGGCTCCGGCTCAGGGCAAACTGGTGCCGCGTGAAGGATTTGCACCCTCAACCTCCCCGTTCTGAGCGGGGCGCCTCTTTCTGGTTGGGCTAACGCGGCTTAAGATTTTCAATTGGAAATCGAGGTTCTGAATCTGAAATTCTGCCGTCGCACAGATTCCCGGGAACAAATTCAAGCACCCGGCACTCGCACTTTTGAATAGCTTGCCGGGTTAACCAGAAAGCACCCGAAACTTTGTGGGCATGAATACGTCCGCTCGACGCTCGTTGCTAAGCTGCTTCGTTCGTTCTTTGAAGCGTTTCATAAGCTTTAAAATTGTAATTGTTGGGATCTTTGCCGGGCTTGATTCAAGTTTGGCCCAGAACTGGACAATCACTTCGGCGCCAGCCACGAATTGGGTATCGGTCGCATCTTCCGCGGATGGCAATCGTCTCGCGGCGCTTACGTATGATGGCGGCGCAGTTTATATTTCCACGAATGCCGGTGGTTCATGGACCTTAAGCAGTTCACCCAACGGTTTCGTCCTGGGATCTTCAATCGCGTCGTCAGCCGATGGGAGCATTCTCGCGGCGGCCGGCATCCGAGACGTGACCGGAGAATCCGCCGGCAACACTTACATGTCCACTAATTCGGGAGCGTCGTGGTTCACAGCCAGCCCATTCAAATCGTGGTCGTCCATCGCTTGCTCCGCCGATGGCGTGCAGTTGGCCGGAGCATGCTTCCTCCGCCGAAGCTTCGGCGGAGGGATAGTCGTCTCCACGGACGTTGGCCAGTCGTGGACTTTCTCGGGCGCCGCGAATGATGGCTGGGTTGCCGTCGCCAGTTCCACCGATGGCGTGAAGCTTGTCGCCGCCGATGCGGCAACCGGGCTGGTTTACACCTCCCCGGATGCGGGAAGCACCTGGACGGCGGGCTTGCTGCCGGCACAGGCGTTTACCGCGGTAGGAACGTCCGCCGACGGAACGAGATTGATCGCCGCCAGTGGCAACAATGGCTCATTAACAGGGCCGATCTTCATCTCGACAAATTCCGGAATCAGTTGGACCCAAACTACTGCGCCGCTGACTAATTGGGTGGCGGTGGCCAGCTCAGTGGATGGCTCGAAATTGGTCGCCGCCGGGGGAGGTTCAACTGCACTTGGACGAATCTACACTTCCACAAATTCCGGTGTGACCTGGAAGCAGGCGAATGCACCCCTGGCTAATTGGACATCCGTGGCATCCTCGGCAGACGGGACAAAACTCGTCGCAACGATCTATGGTGGCCATATCTATACCTTGCATTTGTCCTTATTCACTCTCTCACCAGAACTCCAAATCAAGCCACTAACCGGCAATGCCGTCGTTTCATGGCTCGTGCCCTCAATGAAATTCGTGCTGCAGGAAAACCCGGATTTGGCTTCCACCAACTGGACAGATGTCACCGGATCGCCTTCGCTAAACCTTACAAATCTGGAGAATGAAGTTAGCGTATCGTTGTCTCCCGGCAGAAGCTATTACCGGCTTCGTTTCCAATGAAGCTGGCCAAGTGCAGCCGAATTCCGCCTTTAATCGCAAATCAAAAGTCAAAATGAAATTGGCGCTCCCGGCAGGAATCTCGCCTGCAACCTCCGCGTTCGAAGCGCGGCGCTCTATACATTGAGCTACGGAAGCAATTGAATGCGGGATGGAAGACTTGCTTCCGAAGTTCCGCACCCCGCATTCAAAAGTGGTGCTCCGGCGGGGACTTGCACCCCGACCATTCCGCTTAAGAGGCGGACACTCTGCTGCTCGAGTTCCCGGAGCGAAAAGAGTGCAACGCGAGAGTGGAGTTGAACCACCGCAGCCAGGCCTGTGAGGTCCTGACCGGCACCGGTGCTCGCGTCGCGAAATTGGAGCCGATGGAGAGACTTGCACTCCCGTGGGGCAATGCCCGGCAGTTTACAAAACTGCTGCTGTCGCTGCTGAGCCACATCGGCAAAATTGGCGTTGGAGAAAAGAAGGCTTGGTGGCTCCTGCGCTTGCGCCGGGGGAGGAAGCCCGACTCCTGTTCCAAAGCTGGTATGCTGCAACAATCTTGGGTGGAGCGCGTCACTTTGTGCGCGCCGCGTTGCGTTTGCAGGCGGACGGCGGGCAGGGGGTTGCCAGTCCTACCATCGGGACTCCGCGATCTGAATCACTTCCTGTCCTGAAACAGCAGCGGCGTGAATTGCGCCAGATTGCGACGCCACACGCGAAAGCTGTGCTGGCCGGGTGTTTTCACCCACTCGTGTTTTACTCCCTTGGAATCAAGCCAGTCGCTGAACTTTTGGTTGGGTGCAAACAAACCATCCTGCTCGCCGCAAGCGATCCAAAGGAGGCGCAGTTGCGTATTGGCCTTCTCGTCGAGCGCGGGAAAATTGGCGGAATAGTTGGTGCCAACTCCGCCCGAACTGAAAGCGCCAATCCACGCGAAGCGATCCAGCGTGTTCAGCCCCACCCGGAGCGACTCTGCGCCGCCCATGGAAAGCCCGGCGATCGCGCGCGATTTGCGATCCGCCTGGATGTGGTAATCCCTTTCCGCTTGGGGCAGCACTTCATTCAGGAGCGCCTGGCGGAAGTTTTCGTAGCTGCGTTCCGCGAGCCCGGGCGTTCGTGTCCGCGCGTGCAGAATCTCCATCGTGCCATAACCGAGCGGCATTACGACGATCATTGGCTTGACCTGGCCGCAAGCGATGAGGTTATCGAGAATCGTGTTGGCGCAACCGGCCGTGCTCCAAGCCGTGATGTCATCACTGAACCCGTGCAACAAATAAAGCGCCGGATAACGTTTTCTCGACTTTGGATCGTAACCCGGCGGGGTATAAACCATGAAATCCCGGCGATCTCCCGCCGCCTCTGATTTGTAGAAATGGCGATGCAATTCTCCATGCGGAACATCGTTGACCTCCCACGGCAGCGTCGCCGGACCCGGCACATGCACCTCGCTGTCCGAGTTCAACAAATTGTACTTCATCAGCGGGTTGGCCAGGTCGAGGGCGCGGACTCCATCCACGTTAAAGGAATACGTATAAATATCCGGCTCCAACGCATCCGTCGTCAACGACCACACTCCCTGCTCGTCCTTCTGCATTTTGGTTTCTTTGACGCCTTCGCAGTGCACGAGCACTTCCCTGGCGTTGGGCGCCTTGAGCCGGAACGTGACCCGGCCGTCCGATTGCACTTCGGGTGAAACGACCGGTTGCGCGAGTGCCGAGGTGGCCACCGCCAAAGCCAGTCCGAGCGGGAAAATTTGGATACGCATAGATGGGCTGGCTGTTAAATACTGCCGCGGTTGCTTCGCATCAACACAAATGTGCCGAATCGGGCAACTGATCAGAAATCCGCGCAAATCGTAGCGGCCGACGTTAAGAGGCTTTAATCTTTACGGGAAGAAACGTTGGAGCCTCCGTACGTCGGCTGTTACGTTTTGCTTAATGAGCATGGATAGCCATGCTACTCGCCTCACTGCGGAGCAATCATCAATTCGTCCACCGCCCGCGCCAGTTCAACTAGATAATCGTCCCCCTTCGGATGGTGTGTGAGCGCAACCAGAATGTAATGCCGGCCGGGCCCCGTGATCACCGCTGAATCGTGCAACCAGTCCTCGTAGGAACCCCATTTCCGGATGATTTGCACCTCCCGCCCCGCCAGGCCGCGAACGAATTTAATGTCGTCGTGCGGAATGTCGGGCGAAGCAAAAATTTCGCGCATCGTTTTCGAAGCCGCGGGCGAAACCAGCCGCCCCTGTTCCAACAGCAGAAAATATCGCAACAGCTGCCGCACCGTCGCGCCGTGTGAGAAATTGTGCAGCGGATCGCCGATGCGTTCGTCGCTCCTGCCGTAATGTTTGCCGACCCAGATTCCGCCGCCATGGTTGGTGTCGTAAAAATGCTGGGCGTTGAGCACTTCCTGAATTTGTTTGAGCCCCAGTTCCTTCGAGAACTTCGTGGCCATCTCATTGTCCGAAGCCTTGGCCATCAATCCCAACTCGTGCCGCGTCTGCGAGCTGAGATTGGTCGCCGCTACCGGATGGAGTTGAAAATACGCCAGCAAAATCCCCACCTTCGGAACACTCGCCGCATACTCCATCCGGTCGGGATGGATCATGGCGATGCGCAACGTATTCAAGTCCAGCAAGCCCACCGCCGTCTGCTCCGTGGTCATCTCATACTTCGCGCGCAACGCAGCATCGATCGCGGCCAGATTTGTTTGCAGTCCAGGATCGGCGGGCGTTTCGTAATCCAGCACATAGTCGTTGAATTTGGGCTTGTCCTCCGCGGCCGGGGCGGTGATGCCGAAAGAACTCAGTATCATGAATAAAAGCAGTGTGGTCGTAACGCGGCCATGCATGCCGCGCGGTTTCTTAACAGACTCATGGAACCGGACAAGTCAAATCTCCCGGATGTGCTTTCGGGGACGCCTGCATTTTCGCGAGCTCGATCATTGTCCGAAAAACACGGAGCGGCTCGGTTGCCGCGCATTCGACGTGTTGCACGTTGCCCTGGCCCTCGAACTTGAATGCGAAACCTTCCTGACTTCCGACCGAATTCAACGCGCCCTGGCCCGCGCTGAAGGTCTGGATCCCATTATCAGCCCGGAAGAATAATCCAACAGGAAATGGAATCTCGCGCCAAAATTGCGCCAGCCTCTGCGGTTTTAGCAAACCGCCACCTGGGCAGCCGCGCAAGCACATTGGCCAACGGATAAATTTGAAATCAAGCCTTGTGCACCCGCGCCTTGAGTGCAGCCAGCAAAAAATCCCGCCCGCGCACCGCGTGTGGATTCAATCTCAGCAGCCTTGGGTTCCACCCGAGCTGATATCGAATCCTCATGCCACTTGAATCCTTCGCCGGCATTTCCATCCGGAGAAACGCCTTGGCGTGATTGTGGGGAGTAAGAAAGTCTGGCAAAAAGGCAGCCAAAGTTTCTCGATTCAGCGCGGCTTTCGCCTCGATAAAGCTGTTGCAGGCCAGGGCAGGCCGATATTGCGTGGGAAACGATAGTGTGTCCGCTTCCATTTCTTGGGCTGCGAGAACCAGCCTTAGCCTTTTTTCTTTCAATGCGAGCAGAACCTGGCGCTCGTTCTTGTGCAGTGATTTCGGCGCCCAAAGGCTTAGTCCCCACGAGCCGAGCTCCGCGAATTGCAACGGGCGGCTCAGGGTCGCGGCGGTAACGACGCCGAAATCAAGGGTGAGATCATGCAAGCGCCTCTCGATTTCATCGTTGGCCAGTGTTTCCACGGCGTAACGCGCGTTTTGCTGCACAGCCAGGATTGGCAATAGAAATGACTCGATAAATGTGGCACTGGCGCCGATGCGGAAGACCTGTTCCTCAGCCAAACAGCCGCGCTGAAAGTTCGAAAGTCCCAACATGAAAAAACGCGAGATGCGGGCCAACGCCTTGCCGTTTTGAGTTAGCCGCACGCCTTTGCCATGGCGCTCGACCAAACGGGTTTGGAAGAAATCCTCCAGTTCCTTGATTTGACGGCTGTACTGGCTTTGCCTGACTGGATCGCCGCTGGCGGCTTTGGCGATGCTTCCGGCCGCGCCGACTTCAAGCAGGGAACGCAGTCGATCCAGGGACAGGCCACTTTCGGCAAATAAGCGCGCAAACATGACTAAGCAGTACAGTGGATATAATTAATACAACTATCAAGGAAGGAATGCGCTGCTATTTTGTATGCACGGTTATGAAATCCGGACAATGAACCATCCAAACGATGAATGCCACCCTCTCAACCGAGAACCTTGAAATTGTGAACCACATCCTGATTGAACAACTTAACCTGCAACCCGGGCAGATCACATCGGAAGCCAGATTCGGACAGGATCTCGGAGCCGACTCGCTGGACATGGTGGAGATCGGGATGAAACTTGATGAACAGTTCAACCTGACGACCACTGACACGGAACTGGACACCAATTCAACCGTTGTTGAACTGTACGCCGCGGTGGCTGAGCGATTGGCGCAGGTCGAAGGCCGTTGATGGTTTAAAGCCCGCCCGGTGGTGCACTCCGACGGTGGGTCCCAGGTTCTTAGTCGAGCATCAAGGCTGCTCTACCGGCCTTTGCAAGCAAGACTTGAGCGTTCCGGATCTACGGTGGGCTACCAACTTGACGATTTCGCCTACGCTCGGACTGTGGCAATAGCTCATTGCACTCACTCACTGCGCCAACGGCGGCAGAATATCCTTCACCCCCAGCGGATGTGTTCGTAGTATCACTCGCTATGATTTCACGAATCTTCAACGTCGCGGCGCTGGCTGGCGACGGCATCGGGCCCGAGGTGATGCGCGAGGGCATTAAGGTCCTTCGCGCCGTCGAGCAGAAATTCCCCGTCCGGTTCAACCTTACCGAAGCGCCGGTCGGCTGGGCCGGCATGGACGCCGCTGGCAAAGCCTTGCCCGACACGACGCTGGCTTTATGCAAAAAGTCAGATGCGATTTTATTTGGCTCGGTTGGTTTGCCGGACCGTGATCCTACGGTTCCCAAGGACGAACGTCCCGAACGGGCGGCGCTGTTGCGGCTGCGCCGGGAATTCGAATTGTTTGCCAACTTGCGCCCCGTGCGTTTGTGGACTGAGCTTGCGCATACCTGCCCGCTGATCCGCGAGCGGCAGGGTGCCGGGATCGATTTGCTTGTGGTGCGCGAGTTGACCGGCGGACTTTATTTCGGGAAGCCGAAAACCACGGAACAGCTTGGCCCTCATCAGCGCCGCGCGATTGATACCATGGTTTATACGACCGCCGAGATCGAACGAATCGCCCACATTGCCTTTCGCGCGGCCGGGGGGCGGAGCAAATCCAGCGGGAAGAGCAAAGGCAAAGTCACCAGCATCGACAAGGCGAATGTGCTGGAGAATGGAATCCTTTGGCGTGAAGTGGTCACGGACATAGGAAGCAAATACCCCGACGTGGAACTCGAACACATGCTGGTGGATAACGCGGCGATGCAACTCATGCTGAAACCAGCGCAGTTTGACGTGTTGCTCTGCGAAAATATGTTCGGTGACATCCTCAGCGACGAGGCCGCCGCGCTGGCCGGGTCGCTGGGCATGCTGCCGAGCGCCAGTCTTGGTGTCGCGGGCGGCGATCGTGTTTTCGGCCTCTACGAACCCGCCGGCGGGACGGCGCCGGATATTGCCGGCCGGGATATCGCCAACCCGATTGCGCAAATTCTCTCCGCCGCCCTGATGCTGCAGCACAGTTTCGGGTTAAACGAGGCGCACGATGCGATCGTCTCGGCTGTGGGCAAGGCCATTGCCGCCGGTTATCGAACCGGTGACATTTTTAGCCCTTTGGATCGATCCTCCAGAAAAGTAGGGACGCGCGAGATGGGAGACGCGATTGCGGCGGCGCTTTGAGTGGGATGCCTGACGCAAGTTGGACGTCAGTAACAAATTGGTCGAGCATCAGGGTATCGCGCCCTATACCCCTGCTTGGAAGGTCCTTGCGGACGGCAAAAGCGTGTGTCTATGAACACCCATACGCGGGAAATGGTCAGGGCGACGGGAGTTGCACCCGCACAGTCCGCGTCACAGGCGGAGATGCTAACTGTTACATCACGACCCTGATTTGAGTGCGGAATTGGAACCAAGGCAAGCACCCAAGTGCCTTCCATTCCGCACTCAACACTCCGAACTCCGCACTTAGATGGCGCTCTCACGTGGACTTGCACCACGAACCTCCGCCTTCGCAGAGCGGCGTGCAGAACTGCTTACACCTTGAGAGCTGACCGGAAAACACCAACCACCAAGTTTCAAACACCAGAAAACTTCCAATGCCCAAGCTCCAAAGCGCCAGAAAGACCGCGCGCCATTGGGATTTGGTGCTTGGCGCTTCTCTGGAGCTTGGAACTTGGTGGTTGGAGGTTAGCGCCTGATGGCGCGTGTTTTATACGTGAGGAGCGGACGCATCGTTGCGATAACCGACACGAGACCCGCATCCACCAGGTCTTGGATCACGGTTTCGATGTTTTTGTACGCCGCGGGCGCTTCCTCGTAGAGCAGGTCGCGTTCTTCGCAAATCACGCGGCCACCCAGGGGAGTCTGCACCAACTGCGGCTGGCGGAAGCGTTCGCGCATGCGCGAACGGCTTTCGCTGCGGGACCATTTGCGGCCGGCGCCGTGAGCCAGCGACCACAGGTTGGTTTCACCATTGCCGAGCGGCAATACGAGATAACTCAACGCGCCGCGACTGCCAGGGATCACCACCGGACCGGCCTCCGCCGGGACTGCGCCCTTGCGATGCAGCCAGAGGGGTTCGCCACCGGAGGGCAGGAGAGTGATGCTGTTATGGCAACCATCCCAGATGCGTTCGCTGGATGCGCCGAGAGCGGACATGAATCGCTTGGCGATGAGCGCACGATTCGTGGCAGCCCAACGCACGGCGATGTCATGGCCCCGAAGGTATTCTTTGGCAGCGGACGAACCGGCGGCCGTTCCCGCCCCGTGATGCTCGTCCACATGGCCGCGCAGGATGGTTTCACCCAGACCGCGCGAACCACTGTGAACGAGCACCACCAGTTCCTCTTTCCCCAGACCCCACTGCTTCAGTTTCTTGGCGTCCAAAATTTCCTCGACCGCCTGCAATTCAGCGAAATGATTGCCGCCGCCGATGGTGCCGAGGGCGGGATCGAAATCCGTCGAGTGCAGGCCGGCCGTCGCAAGGACTTCGCGAGCGTCGCCTTCCCACGGATGTTCCAGATCGAACGAAAGCGCGGCCCAACGATCGAGCCTGGCCTTGTGGCGCACCAAATTCGTTTTCCACAAGCCCATGCCGCAACCGATGTCTCCGCCGATTAGGTGCGGATAGAACTTGCCCGCGGTCACAAACGCCGCACCGACCGGCGCGCCCTTGCCTGGATGCAAGTCCGGGAAGCCGACCGCCCGTTGCACACCTTCGAGTCGCGCGGTGGCATAAAGCTGGCGCACAGCTTCGCCTTCGATCCAGCTTTTCGCTGAGGCGAAGAGGCGGACGGCGGGGAATGGGGCAATGGGTTGCGAATCGCCAGCAGATTCAACTGGTCCAGCGCATTGGCTTTTGCATGTGATCATATCGTTTGTTTGTGAATTGGCCGCTGGAGTCGGAATTGCGCCGACACTTCCTGTGCTTCAGACAGGCGTGCAGACTGACTACACCATCCAGCGATGTTGTGGTTTGGGCCAACCGACGGGCGCTTCCGCCGGCGGTGGCGTGTGCGACGCCTCCTGGTTGTCGGGCAGGGAGGGGCGCGCCGGGCGGAACGTGACGCTTGAGGCGTGACGGATAACGCGAACTGATTTGTAGCTCAGTTGAAAGAGCGAGAGGCCGTGCAGGCGACCGAAGAGTTTCATGGGGTTCCTTTCTTTGCCGGGAGTTGGTTAGTTTCTGGTGCTTGCGTGAGCGAGCCGCACCACAGTGGTGCGGGCAGGCTTGAACGAGATTCGCAGTGGACGACAGCCGCGCGCCGGCTTGTAGCTGCGACGAATGAGGAGGCGGCTCTGGAAACGAATCGGTACTCGCATAATGATCCTTGGGTTGAGTGTTGGACTAAAGCAGCGGCTCGCCGAGCCGTAGCCCGCTTGTGTGAACGGGCGCGGTCCGCCTACGCGCTCTGCGCTTCGGCGCGACAGCCTTCGCCCGCCGCTTCGCAGAGGGCGAAGGCTGGTCGTCTCGCAGGGTAACGCTCCCCGGTCTCCCGCTTATCAGGCGGGCGCTCTGCTTTTGAGCTACGGGACGGAAAATTGGCGGTTGGGGCAGGACTTGCACCCGCACAGGTGTTACCCTCACTCGGTTTTCGGGACCGGGACAATTCTATTCTGTCACCCAACCGGAAATGGAATTGACGATGGCTGCCGGACCTGGACTCGCACCAGGACAAGCGGTTTAACAAACCGCCGTGCTACTTTGACACTATCCGGCAATGGCACTGCCGGCAGGATTTGCACCTGCCTGAATTCGTTTAGAAGACGAATGCCTCATCTCGCTCGGCCACGGCAGCAATCAAATAAAGTGGTCGGAATGGCAGGATTTTCACCTGCGGCCTCCCGGTCCCAGGCCGGGCGCTCTAAAGACTGAGCTACACTCCGATAATAAAATTCTGCCCCGGCCGGTGCACAGGCGGGCGGCCGGGGACTTGGTTTTGTAGATGCGGGTGATGGCCGTCCTTGGACAGACATTCCGCAGAAGTTGGCGCTCCCGGTGGGACCTGCACCCACACTCTTCCCGCAGACAACGGGTTGCTTTTCTATTCAGCTACGGGAGCCCGCTAAGTTTGGAATTCAGAAGGCGGAGTGTTGAATGGAATGAACACTCGGCACTTCGAGCCAAAGCTGGAGGCGGGGGTGGGAGTTGCACCCACGAAAGCTGAGCTTATGAGGCTCGCTTGAATCTCATTCTCCCCGCAGTAAATAGGCGAAAGCTGGTGGGAAGTGCTGGTAACGCTCCAGTTCGTCGCTTCCGATTTTGTTTAACGACACCTGATTTACAGTCAGGCAACCGGATCACCGCCCAATTAAATGTAGAGTTGAGAATGCGGAGTGCGGAATGGGAAGATCTTCCGCACGGCACGTCATGCCGGGCCAAAGTTGGTAGCGGGGATGGGAATCACACCCATCTGAAGGAGTTTATGAGGCTCCTCTCTGTGCTTTAGTCGAGTTCCCCGCAATGAAAATTAACTTCTCCAAAAATGGCGGTTTGCGAAGGCGTGACCTGAAAAGGACATCCGTCGCGTGGAACCTCGCTTTGCTCGGGTTTCAAGCGACGGATGGTGCGGTTGCCGGGAATTACACCCGGACATGCTCCGTGGCGGGGAGCCATTCTGTTGTTAAATCACAACCGCAAAATTTGTATTTTGTTGCCATCGCAAATCAATCCACGCACCGTTTTCAACGATTTTGAAAACGATCAAGCAAATGTGGCGCCGCCTGGTTCCTGTCCTGGCGTTTGCAGGAGGACTGATGATGGCAAACGGCGGTTTGATTCCGAAACAAGTCGCGTTTTCCGATCCACAAGTCGAATCGCTGCTAAAGGCGGTCGAACAAGTTGACCGAACTTCCCTGGGCTTTACGCAGATCACCACCAACATGGTGTTGACGCTCGAACCTGGAGCTGGCTCCGGCGGACCTTACGACGTGATGTTGCACGTTTACAGCGATACATCGCGAACGATTGCTTTTCGCAAGACCGGGTCGGGATACCGTTGGATTTCCGAACAGGAAACGTACACAGGGCCCAAATGGTATAAGATTGCTGGAGACACCTTTCGAGAATCCATAACCATCGAGTATCAAACCGAAAAGGTGGATGGCATTCCAACCAACGAGCTCTATATCCGATATACGGGGAATGACACGAATCTAACTCACCGCGCATTGGGTCTGGCTGAAGCCCGAGACATTCTGGAAAAATGGAGGGTAACGCCAGTTGAGCCGGAGCCGGAAGCGAATGCCGAAGGTTTTGACCTTATTGGGGTATTTGCACTGTGTCTGCTGCTCGTGTTACTGGGCCTTGGCCTGCTGGTCCTGATAGCCGGCGCCGCATGCATGGGGGCCGCCAGCATGATGCTGGCGGCGGGGATATTGTCGGCTTCCCTCGTCGTCGGCATTTTACGCCGGAGTTTTTCCGCGGGCTTTCGGGCTTTGTTCATCCAGGTCGGGGCATTGGCCGGATTCGTTGCGGGCGTCGGGGCGACCGCTTGCATCATTTGGGCCGCAAAGACCGGTTGGGATTCGTCTATGCGCTGGATTATCGGGATTGCCCTCGGGGCCCTGATTGGGACTCTTTATGGGTGGTGCCTTGGCCTGGTTTGGGGCCGGATTGCGCAGGCACTGACGCGGCGCGTAGAGAATCAGAGAAAGTAAAGGGCCGGGAGCTGCGTCGGATGTTAGCCGTCCGCAAAGACCTCCCGGCCCGCGCCATTACAATAAAGAACAAACACCTCTTGCTATCTTGCGATACCAACCCGCGGTTTCACGGCGGCTGTTTCGGTGTTTGGGGGCACACCTCCTCCGAAGCCCTTAAATTGTAAAATTCGGGTAAATCGTTCCGGCGGCTTGGCGGGTCGCTCAGGGGCACACCACACCGGTGGCGGGCCAAGGCCCGCCTGCGCCAGATTCAAATTTGCGCCAGGGGACATCATTTAGATGTCGCGATCTTCTCTTTCACAGTTGATTCACATTTCGTTGTTGTTGTTACAGTCGTTGAGCCATTCTGAGTGATGCAGGAAAACAAAAGACCCTGCTTACTTTCCGGTAAGCAGGGTCTAAAATCCTTTAATCGATTCTGGTTACCTGCTTACCTCATGACTATCCAAATTGGCCCCGGGCCGTTGCACTTTATAAGAGTGGGATAGTCTGAGACTAAACGCACAACCGCGGCCTGGGCGGCTATGACGTGTCGCGCGTGCGACCGGCATCGTCGGCCAAATCTTGGTTGATATGTCTAAACAGGTTTTCATCGAACGTCTTCATAATTAAATCAACTCGGTTTAAAATGCAACTAATACTTTCGAGGGCGCGAGTATTTTAAATACTGATATTCGGATGGGTGGATGGGAAGGAGGGAAGCGCCAAACGCGAGGATCCAAACACCAGTAAAGCTCCAATGGGGAAAGCCCCCAAGCGGCTGCGAGGCGGTTACGAGGCGGATTACGCCTGGAGGGATACTGTTGACAATCTTAAATAAGTGGATAAAACTGCATGGCAGAATGCAAGCCATGATTGGTCACAAGAGGGCGCCGGCAGCGCGTTCCCGCCAGATGGCGAGCGCGGGTTGTAGGAATTCCCTCATGGCATTGAGCCGGGTTAAAGCAAAATTAAACCAGAACGAACCAACAATTAAACCAAATCCGGGTTAGTCCGGGTTAGTCCGGCTTAATCCGACCTCAAAAAAATAGGCGCAAGGCAAACGCGGCAAGTCCAGGCATCTAGGCCAATTTTAGTTTTTCCCGGAATAACCGAGCCTCCTCACGTCGGCTGCTGCGAATTGAATCCAGCGGGGCGGGGAGTTTTGTGATGGCAAGGAGGCCGGCAATTCGATACAATGGCCGCATAGCACATGAACATGAAACGATACTTGAGCCGACTGGTGGTTTGCGCTTTGTGGGCGGGCATTTTAATTGATTCGCGCAGCGCGGATTTCGTCGTTTATGAGGGCAAGGCGGGCCCGGGGTTGGGGAAGCATGTGGTTTTGATCAGCGGGGACGAGGAATATCGTTCGGAGGAATCGCTGCCGCAGTTGGGGAAGATTTTGGCGGAACGGCATGGGTTCAAATGCACGGTGTTGTTCGCGATTAATCCGACGAATGGAACCATTGATCCGAACGTGCGAAACAATTTGCCGGGAGCGGAGGCGTTGGATTCTGCCGATGTGATTGTGATGTTGACTCGGTTTCGAGATTGGCCGGATGCGCAGATGAAGCATTTTGTGGAGGCGTATCTGGCGGGGAAGCCAATCATTGCGTTGCGGACGAGCACGCACGCGTTCAATTTCGACAGCGGGCCGAGCGCCTATTCCAAGTTTAGTTGGAACAGCAAGGAATGGCCGGGTGGGTTTGGCAAACAAGTGCTCGGTGAAACGTGGGTGGCGCACCACGGCGAACACAAGAAGGAAGCCACGCGCGGTATCATCGAACCTGCGGCGAAGGAGGATCCGATCCTGCGCGGGGTGACCGATTTGTTTGGCAATGCGGATGTGTATGCGGCCAATCCGCCGCCAGACGTGAAAGTGCTGGTGCGCGGGCAGGTGTTGTCCGGGATGAATCCCGCCGATGCGCCGGTGGTCGGGAAAAAGAACGACCCGATGCAGCCGGTGGTGTGGACGCGGTTGTACGCGAACGAGGCAGGCAAAACCAACAAGGTGCTTTGCACGACAATGGGCGCGGCGACCGATTTGGAGAATGAGGGGCTGCGGCGGTTGATGGTAAATGCAGTCTATTGGGCGGTTGGATTGGATGTGCCTGAGAAGGCAGACGTCACCTGCGTGGGCGAATACAAACCAACGATGTATGGATTCAACGGGTTCATCAAAGGCGTGAAGCCGGCCCAACTTGAGTACGAAGTAAAAGCTCCGGAACTTAAAAAAAAAGCCGCTGAACACGGAGCCGTAGCCCCGAAGGGGGACGACCTGTTGAAGCCGCAACCACGTCCGGCGCGCCCGGCGCTGCCGGCGAGCCAGACGCCGCTCGAGTTCATCCCGGGCGAACGCATCGCATTCCTGGGGAATTCGCTGGCGGAGCGGATGAACCTTTACGGGTATTTCGAGGCGCTGTTGCACTCGCGGTTTCCGAAGCTGGGACTGGTCGTGCGGAACTTTGGACGCCCGGCGGACGAAGTGGCGATCCGGCAGCGCTCGAACGATTACACCAAGCTGGATGATCCCCTGGGTGCATTTGGGGCGGACACGTTTTTGTGCTTCTTCGGGTACAACGAATCGTTTGCGGGGCCGACGGGCGTGGAGAAGTTCAAGGCGGACTACGAGCAGTTTCTGAAGGATTACCGCCAGCAATATCCGCGTGATGACAGCGGCGCCGCGCCGCGGTTCGTGCTGATTTCGCCGGTGGCTTTCGAACCGACCGGCGATCCATTGCTGCCGGACGACAAGGTGGAGAACGCGAACCTGAAACTTTATGCCGCAGCCGTCGGTGAAGTGGCGAAAAAACACGGGCTGGCGTTCGTCGATTTGTTTACGCCCACGGAGAAGTTGTTCGCACAAAAGGCCGGGCTGCAATACACCATCAACGGCTGCCATCTGAATGAAGCGGGTGATCGCGAGGTGTCGCAGTTGCTTGATTTTCGGTTGTTTGGCGGGAGCAATCCGGCGCGGATCGGCTCGCCCAAGTTCGAGCAGTTGCGCGCGATGGTGAACGACAAGTCGTGGATTCACCGCCAGGACTATCGCATGATCAACGGCTGGTATGTGTATGGGGGCCGGCGCACCTACGATACCGAGACATTTCCGCGCGAGATTTTGAAAATCCGCGCGATGACCGATGTGCGGGACCGGTTGATCTGGCAGATCGCGCAATCGAAGGAACTGGTGACCGCGCAGCCCGACGACAGCAAGACCGGCGAACTTTACACGCCGCCGACATTGTTCGGCGCGCGGGAATATTCGGAGCCGAAGGAGTTGAAGTATCTGACCCCGGAGGAATCGATCGCGGAGATGAAAGTGCCGCCGGGGTTCGAGGTGAATCTGTTTGCGAGCGAGCGCGAGTTTCCGGAACTCGCCAAGCCGGTGCAACTGAATTTCGACAACAAAGGCCGGTTGTGGGTTTCGTGCATGCCGACTTATCCGCAATGGAAGCCCGGCGATCCGCGCCCAAGCGACCGGTTGTTGATTTTGGAAGACACGGACGGTGATGGGAAGGCGGACAAGTGCACGGTGTTTTATAGCAAGCTGCAATGTCCGGTGGGATTTGAGTTCTGGAACGGCGGGGTGTTTGTGGTGGATCAACCGCACATTTTGTTTCTCAAGGACACCAACCACGACGACAAGGCGGACGTGGTCGAACAGTGGACCGACGGCTGGGCGACGGACGACACGCATCATTGCGTGAACGCGTGGGAGTGGTCGCCGGGCGGGTTGCTGCACATGCTGGAGGGCGTGAACATGTCCACGACGGTGGAAACACCGTGGGGTCCGCTGCGCAACCAGGGAAGCCCGGGGGCGTATGTGATCGACCCGCGGACGTTGAAGCTGCGCCATTATGTGACGCCGGGCTACGGGAACCCGTGGTGCTATGTGTTCAACTGGTGGGGGCAGGGGATCGTGGGCGACGGCACGAGCGCGCAACAACATTGGGACTCGCCGCTGTCGGGCGCGCAATTCAACGGGCGGCGTGGATTAAATACTGTGTTTAACAATGAGGGGATGCGCCCGGTGGTGGGCAGCGAGTTTCTTTACAGCCGGCAATTTCCGGAGGAGGTGCAGGGCCAGTTCATTTACGCCTGCGTCATCAACATGAACGGGCTGACGCGGTTCGAAATCCACGATGACGGCTCCGGTTACTCCGGGCACCGAATGAAGAAAACGGTGACGGACGCGCAAGGCCGCGAGAAGGAAGTTCCCGATGATTTGCTCGTGAGCACGGACCGAAATTTCCGGCCCACGGACCCGCAGTTCGGCCCCGACGGCGCGCTTTATTTCGGCGACTGGTGCAATGCGCTGATCGGCCACATGCAGTATTCGCAACGCGACCCCAACCGTGATCACACTCGCGGGCGGATTTATCGCATGACGTACAAAGGCAAGCCGCTGTTGAAGCCGGTGACGCAGTTCGGCAAATCGTCGACGGAATTGCTGGAGCAATTGCGGGAGTACGAGCCGCGCACGCGTTATCGCGCCCGGCGCGAACTATGGGACCGGCCAACCACCGAAGTGTCCGCCGCGGTGAAGAAGTGGGTGGGCCGGCTTGATCCGACCGACAAGGATTACGATCGTCTGCTGCTGGAGGCGCTTTGGCAGCAGCAGAGCCATCATATAATCGATCCCGTATTGTTGAAAAAAGTCTTGCGCGCGAAGACGGGGGAGGCTCGCGCCGGCGCCACGCGGGTGCTGGCGGATGAATGGGAGCGGATTCCGAACGCAATGGAACTCATCAAGGCGCAGGTGACGGACGAGTTTCCACGCACGCGGCTGGAAGCGGTGCGCGCGCTGAGCTTTGTCCAGACCCCGGAAGCAGTTGAGACGGCGCTGCTCGCGGCGAATTATCCTCTGGATTATTGGCTGGAATATACGTTGCAAATGACGGTGGGCGCACTCGAGCCGGTTTGGAAAGGGCCGTTTGAGGCGGGTAAAATGGCGCAGAACAATCCCCGGGGGCGCGAGTTTCTGGAGACCATGGCAGTCGGGTCAAAACCGGGTGAGGCGGCGGAAAAAATCATCAAACGATTGCTCGCCGGCGGCGTGGCCGAACCTGACCGGAGATCGGCGTATGATTCACTGGGCCGGTTGCACGGGAGCGCGAACAACGGCAAGGCGATTTTCAATCGCATCTGCGTGGCGTGTCATCGGATCGATGGACAAGGAGTGGATTATGGGCCCGATTTGAGCAAGGTGGCTGGGCGCTTGAGCACGCAGGACATCGTCGAGTCCATCATGGATCCAAACGCAAAAGTGGATCCGAAATATACGACGACAAACGTCGATACGAAGGACGGGGAAACTTACACCGGATTTGCGATCAGTGAGACGGACGGCGCGCTGACCCTGCGCATTGCGGGCGGCAAGGATGTGACGTTGAAGAAGACAGAGATCGGACGACGGGAGAACCTGAAGGTGAGCAGCATGCCCGAAGGTTTGGCGGCGGGAATGTCCGCGACGGAGTTTTTGGACGTGGTGAGCTATTTGGCGGAGAGGAAGTAACCGATGAGGGCGCAAAATCCGATCGCCGCCAATTGCCAACCTTTCGATTCCTGTCCGTCTGGGCGTGAATGCCACCGGCGGACAGGAATGTCCGCGCTCCAGGCCCGGCCTGTGAGCGCGTGAGCGGGTTGGTTAGGTTGAACTGCTGTTCAATGTTTTCTCCAACTGCCTGGCTTGGTTCAGATGATCCTGGAGGATCGGCAGCGCCTGTTGGGCGAAGGCTTTCACGTCGGGATCCTGAGAGTTTTGCGCCGCATCCTGGAAAGTGCGAATGTCGCGCTCGTGATCCCGGATGGAGTCCTTCAAGGCTTTCTCGTCAAAGTCCTTGCCACTCAAGCTTGCCAAATGGTCCAGCTCGCGTTGACGGTGCATGTCAACGGCCGTGGGCACAGTCACGCCCTTTTGGGTGGCGAGTTGGGTCAGTTGCTGGTTCAGACGGTTATGGTCATCGATCAATCTCTGGCCATAATCCTTTAGGCTCTGGTTTTGGGCGTTTTGAACGAACAATTGGCCCAACCTGACTTCAGCTTGTCCATGCTCAGCAGCTTGATTAACGAAGGTGGTGTCGTGCGAGGAAAGCTGTCCGGAAGAGGCGGCGACAGTGCCTCCCTGCTCGTACGGAGCGGGGGCGGGGGCACCCATTGGATTATACTGGGTGGTGCCATAGCCGGGTTCGTTGACGCCGCCATGGCCAGTCAACGCAGCCGCTCCTGCTCCCTGCTGGTTCGGCGCGACGTATGGGCCGGTGCCGTACGGGTTAGGGTTGTTGTATGCGGTTTGATCACGGTGGTAACTGGAACAGCCTGCCGCCAAAGCGACGACTGACGTTAGAATCAGTATTTTTTTCATAACTTCTTTTGTGTACGATTTACGCTCTAAAAAAACCTCCGACCCGGGCAAAGGTCGGTCAATGGGTTGTGCACCCCACGGTTTTGCCCGAAGCCAACTTGAGGAGGAGCGAAATGCAATACGGGGTGTTACACAATTTGACTCCAGGCGCAGACTGGGCAGGAGCAGACGGCCATCTTCCAGCGTTTTGGCTACAGGCTCCAGTGAAGGCGCAGACTGAAAACGTGAACGGGACCGCGGTCCCGGTTGAAGGCGGGATTGCTGATGAATTGGTAATCGAACGCGCCGTGAATGGTTTTCCAGATTTGGAAATCGTAGTAAGTTTCGAGAATTTCTTCGGGGTGATAGGACAGCGCCCCGTCACCGGCAAGAATGCCGGTCCCGCCAGCCGCAAAGAACTCGCGATGCACACGGGACGCGCCGTTAACCAGTCCGGCGATGCCGATGGTGTCATTCGTGCGGCCCCAAAAACCGCCCTGGATGCTGAGCCCCAGGGAAGCGGTATGGTCCACGTCACTAAACATCCAGGCTTCGTTGCGGCCATCGCTCCAGCCGAGGCGCAGAAACCCGCCAATGCCCTTCACCAGTTCCTGTTCGGCATTCAAGCCGAAGCCGAATTTGGAACGATAAGCGCGCGTAAAGCTGATGTCCTCGTTGAGGGCTGGATTGGCGAGTGTCTCCGCATAGCTGCCCATGTGGGCCCGGTTCAGGAAAGCAAGCAGGCGAACCGCGCCCGGATGATCATTGATCGTGTGCCGGTGCTCAAACTCCGTCACCATCGCCCACGCCTTGGTGTAGGCGGGGTCCTGTGCCGTGGTGTTCGGGTTTCGAGGCACTTGAAAGAAACCGTAACGCAAGACCCATCGCGGCTGGTTCAATTCCATCGCCAGCCCGGTGGTGAAACCGAGGCTGTCGGCCGGGTAATCCCAGGCTTCGTTGGCCACCAAACCCCAGTTCAGGAATTGCGTGCGGGGATCATTCGCATACGAGTTGACATCGAAAATGTCCTTGGCGCTGAATCGCCCAATCGTGAACGTGAGGCGCGAAATGTCCTGCCTGCCAGCCAGGTGGAGTTCGTCGTCCTCGACGGTTTCCTGTTCGCCGCCGAATCCGATGTTTTGGCGGATGAACATGCGGGTGAAATTCACGTTGGGAACTTTCGTGCCGAGCCGGAAGGCTTCGCCGTTGGGAAATCCCTCGACACCCAGCGTGTTGTTGAACCCAAATCCCTGCCACATCAGGCCGTCCAGGTGGAACTCGGCTCCGTTCCACAATCTCCGGCCAACCATCAAATCCAGGGAAACAGTTTCCTTCACTTCATTGACCGCGTGCAGGCTGTTTGGCCCGGAATATTTGGCGGGAAAGCCCGGGTGATATTGGAGTATGTCGGTATTTTGCGCATGCCAGTTCCAGTTCTGCACCGCCGCGTCGGATGGCGGAGTGGTTGGAGGTTCGGCATGGTCCACGAGTTGCGAGGCAGCGGGTGATTCGGCATCCGGCGCAGGAGCATCCGCCGCCTTCAGCGAGGCGGCGGCGCTGGCAGTCATGGCAAGCAGCGCGAAGAAAGTCAGTTTGGTTCGAGCTCGCATGAGCACTCAATCTCCATCATGGCAGAGCTAAGAGCCTATCTCGGTAGGGCGCGTCACTCCGTGCGCGCCGACGACTGGCAGAGGGCTGCCCGCCCTATCGGGATGGGTTCCAAGCCGCTGTTTAATTGCGACACAAAAACATATGCCATGACAAATAAAAATGGCGATGACTGGTTTACGACGTTTCTCTCGGCAGCCATATTGGTGTTGCGGGATTTTGATCGCCAGAGCGCCGGAACTCTGGAGATGTCGGGAGCTAAAGTCAATAATACGGGCCAACGCCGAAGGCCGGGCTTTGCCGGCACCCGGTTTGTTCAGGGAAAGCTCAAGCGGTAGAAACGGCCGTCCGAAGGAAGTGGATCAGTAAATTGGGCCGTCCCAAGGTTGGTTGAGATGGTGACGCTGCCAATGCTCGACCAGGCCGGACTGGACAGGCTGCCGGCAGCCTGGACGGTGTAAGTGCGGCCGGGCGTGCCGATGAAGGTGAGGACGGCAGCCGAGTTGGTGAGCTGGACGCTGGTGAAGAAGCTGTTGGGGCCGGGCCGCAGCATGACACTGCGCTGGGTGAGCCGCGGGGCATTGGCCGCACGATACCAGTAGGTGCGAAAATCATAGTGCTGGCCGGCGATGGCGTTGAAATTCAGGCTGAAGGTTCGATAAAGCGTATTCGTGAACTGGTTGCGGAAGATGCCCTGCGAGGCCAGCACGGCGCTTGTATCCGCGTTGATGACGTAAAGCGTTGCGACGAGTGAGCTGTCCAAATTGAAATTATCCACCTTCAATTCAAATTCGGCGGAATAGCTGCCGGGCAAGATCTCGCCAGTCGCGGGGCCTCTGGTAAGATAACCCGAAGCGTTGTCGCGAATCGGGTCGGCTTCCCAGCAATTTTGCCCGTCCAGACGACCAATGTCGTGAACGAGGTTGGCCGCCGTCCAGTTGTTCAACCCATCGATGGTTACGTCGGTGACGGTGAGCGCGGGTGCTCCGGGGACATCGTTCCAAAACACCCGGAACTCGAGCGGATCACCGGCGATGGAATTGGTGAAGAGAAGCCGGAAATCCTGGGGCTGGTTGAGTTCGGCAAACGCGCTCCAAGGGACATCGCCACTGGCAAGGACCGTGCCGCCATTATTCTCGCGCACATCCAGGTGGACCAGGTTCGCCGTTGAACCGCCCAGCGCGTTGACGGCCATCCGGAAGTGGGCGAAGTGCGTTCCCGTGGGCAGGGACGCGAGGTAGGGGCCGTACTGCATGTAACCGGTATGCGGCGCGTTCGTGGGATTGCAGGTCCAGGCCAATGCGCCCGCCGGTCCGCCCAAGGCGTGATCGAACGCCGGGTTGCCGGCGCCTTTCACGAAGACCAGGCCCGGCGTGCTCGGCTCGGCCACGGAACTGATGGGCATCATCGCCGAACTTTGGCGCGCGGCATCCGCCGAATCGAAAGGGCCGCTCCAGTTCAACCCAAGCTGACTGGAACCGTTGCGGTCGTTGGTCCAGGTGGAATGCGCGTTGCGACGCAGGAAAGCAAGATACTGGGGTTTGTGCGTTTCGTCGTAGAGATCGTAAAGATAATGGATGAAGATGCCTTTGAATTGGGGAACGTCACCGCCGCCGCAATTTGGCTCGCACGGCTCGCTCAGGACACCATTTTGATCCACGAGGGTGGTGGTGGCGGCATCGGCAATGGCCATGGCCTGGTTCAAGTAATTGCTGTTTCCGGTGGTCTTGTAAAGTTCGGTCAACCCGCTGAGGATAACGCCCTGGTTATACGTCCACGTCGTTTGCCCATTGTTGGCGCAGGAACTGGTCAAGCCGTCGTTGATGAGGTTTTGCGCGTTGATCATTCCACTGGCATTGAACCATGTCCATTCGTTGGTGGCCCAGGTGAAATACGTGGCATCGTTGGGTGTGCGCTGGTGCAACCGGATGGCGGCGAGCAGGAAAAGCTCATTGGGAATTGCGTTCTTGTAGCCACGCGCCTTGTTCCACCAGAGGCCGCCGCCGCAGGTCGAATCCCAACCGGTGGTCAAATCAGCAAAGATTGTTTTGGCCATGCTCAAGTAATTCGCATTGCCCGTCAAATCGTAGGCCCGAATCCAGGCGTTCGCCCACCAGCCCTCGTCGTCATAATAAAAATTGGTGAACAGGGTCGAGGAGTTATGCACAAACGTGTTGCTGAGGACGGTTGGCACCTGGCGGTCGTTGTTGGCGGACAAGTCGTTTATGAGCGCTTCCACACAATTGGCCGCATTCCACCAGCCAGTCGAATTCCAGAGGCCGCTGCCGTTGTACCATTGCTGGAGAGTTCCCGTGGACGTGAGGGTGTCGGCGTTAAAGTCGTCGCCCGCGATGGTGGGCACCGGATAGCCGCCGCTGACGGCGAAGATCACGGCATCGGCTCCGGCGCCGCCGCCCTGAAAGGTGAGGATGATATTGGTGACCGGGCTCGACACGTTGGCCAGAGTGATGTCCGCGGCGTAAAGCCTTGGGTTGCTGGTATTCAGGGAATCAATCATCTTCGAGGAGACATTGACTCGACCCGCCGCGCCAAAAACTCCCGGGGCACTGTTAAACCAATCGGGCGAAATGAACGAGTTCGTCTCGGAAGTGCCGTCGGCGTGGTTGATCACGCAACTGTTGGTGACCGGGCCGTTTCCCGAGGCCGTAAGAAACGACAAAGCGCCGTACGCGCCAGGCGCCGCCAGCGTCAGTGTGGCGCTCGGGGTGGCGGCACTCAGAAACGCGGCGTTATTCCCGGCGTAAGTCGAAGGCAGCCTGAAATGATGATCGGGGGCGGCCACTGGCGTTAAGGTCGAGTTGGGAGCGGGAAGACCGCTGCTGGGCGAGGTGGAGACATAACCGGATGCATACCACGTTCGCGCGGTGTTGCCCGTGCCCGTGTCCATCGTTGCCGTGGTGTAGCCGGTCAGGGCTCCCGGCTTGGGCGCGCTGGCCTCGACAACAATATCCTCGTTGTAGCCGGTCACAGCAATGGGAGTGAAGTTCCCGCCGGTGGAACCGCTTACGCCCATGATGGCTCCATGCCCCGTGCCACTGGCATAGTTGAAAGTGATGCTCGTGATCGTGAGCAGCGTGCTCGTGACGTTGATGTCGAGTGAAACAAGGCGTGGGTCATTGCCATTGACATTGCTGAAGGCGAAGGTGCCGACATCGATCCGGCCATTCGCCACCCAGGCTGCATTGGAACTGGTGAACCAGTCCGGAATACTGACGCTGCCGCTCTCGGTCGTCCCGCCCGTGTGATGAATGACATAGTTGAAGATGACGCCATTATGGCCGCCGCTCCCGAGGAACGACAATTTCGAATAGGCCGCGGGCGTGGCGAACGTGAGGGTGGCATTCGTGATCGTGGAATCAAGCATCACGGCATTGTTCGCGGTGTAGCTCGGTGCCATTCTGTATTGGTGATCGGAGGCGCTCGCACTGGTGAAGGTGGAACCGGCGGCCGGCAACCCTGTGGTGGGTGCGCTGGTGTTGTAGCCCAGTTCGTACCAACTGGTGGCCGAATTCGCGGTGCCGTTGTCCATCGAGGCAGTCGTGTAGCCGGACGGTGTGAGCGGGGCAGGGGCGGTGCTCTCGACCACCACATCGGCATTAAAGCTGGCGGGCGTGAGGAGCAACACATTGAAATCCGCGCGCAGCCCGGGCGCGAAAGCCAGGAAAAGCCATGAGAAAAGAAACCAACGGGTTGGGGTTGAGCGTGTGCACATGAAAAATTCGTCGTAACAGTGGCGCAAGATCCGGTAATTGGCAAGGTGTGGAAACCTGGTTTCGACAATGCCCTTGCCAAGGTACGGGAAAACGTGGCGTGGATCGCAGACTTCCAAGCCTGCTAACCAAATGCGGAGCCGCCGCACCCGAATCGACCCGAATGTTCCGGCAAGAATCCGGCCTCGCCCTTGGCGGGGACGCTGTGATTTGGCGGCTCTTAACCCGAAAATACGCGAACATACGCGGCTTTTTCAGACACAACAGCTTTGTTTTACTTTGTTCTACTTTGTTTCGCTTTGTTCCACCGCGTTGCGGCCTGAATCTGCGCCTCCGCGCCAGGGGGGAAAATTTCCCCGGTAAGTGGAAATAAGCGGAAATACCCGAAATAAGTGGAAATAGGCGTTCATTTTTGGCAAACAGCCGGCCCAATTTCAGCCTTTGGCCTCCAACTGCATGCTGGCTGGCCCATTAAGTTGTCAAAGAACCATTCCGGCTCCCAATGGAGCGCGGGTAACTGACGCGCGGCACAGTGCCGCCTCTGTCGCGCCCTACTCGGAGCGAAGGCGGATCAAGGATTTTCCCCAACCTTCACCGGCGCCGGAAATAGAGCATGCCCCGCCCTCCCACGCAACTTAATTCTGAATATTTCTGTAATACCTCGGTGAGCGGAACGCGTGCTGTGTCCCGCTGAACGAGGCGCTGCGGTGGGTCGTACAAGAAAAGGGGCCGGTATTAAACCGGCCCTTGAGAAACTCCAATCACTCCCGCCAAACCAACCCTGGCGGGGCGAACAGCTTAAGGCGTTGGCGTGACGGAGAGCACGCGCGTGTCGTAGGTAATGGCGGTGCCGCTCGGGTCGAGGAATTGCAACTTCACCGTCCTGGTTTCGTGAGGACGCAGGACCGCGTCGTTGTCTCCGTCGCCGATGCGAACTTTGACATACGGGCTGTTGAGCGGCGCGAGGACGGCCACCGATCCGGCTGAGTTGACCAACGTTGCGTTTGTGCTGATGTTATCCAGCACGAGGAACAATGGGCCGGCCGCCGGCGTATCGCCGGTGTTGGTGATATGCACGTCCTGCACGATCAGTTGTGTGTCGTGGTCCAGCCCAAAGTTGCCGCTCACCACAGAGAAGCTTGCGGGCGTCGGAATTGCCCCGGGCACGAACAGGTCGCTCAAGTCATTGACGAGGGCGACGTTGTTAAATCCGCCGCTGGCGTTCGTCTCGGTCACTGGAATGTGATTGTTGAGCGCCGCCAGGCGAAAGATCTCCTCCATGGTCTTGACGTCTGAGGAATGGTTCAGGTTGACGCTGCTGGCGTAAGCATTGCCTTTGGCCAGCGGCGAAATGATGATTTCGGGAATGGTGTGGTTCGTGTCATCGCCCCCTTCGGTTTCGTCCCACCAGATGATGATCACCCCGTTATTTTGATAAGCGGGCGAAGCCATAATTTCCGGGACAATGGTGGCGAGGAAGTTGTCGCCTTGCGCAATGGAAGCCTGGTCACCGATGTAATGGACGCCCTGGTAGGTGAACCCGCCGTTCAGCGCGCTGTGGGCGTCGTTAAATTGGTTGGGCGTGATCCAGTTGTATTGCCCGACCGTGTTGTTGTTGAGGTCGGCAAAGAACTGGACGAGCGGATAGACGTTCCGCAAGGCCGTGTCGGCGAAGAAGGCCATCGGGTTGTGCTTGACCGCGTAGTTGAATTGCGTCGTGCCGTAAAAGGGATTGATTGGTCCATTCGTCCCCGAGGCGCTGTGGATTGCGCTCAGGCTCAATTGAACGTCCTCCTGGTAGTTCTTCCACGAAACACCGGCCGCGTCGAATTGGGCGGTGAGGTGGATGGTCTGGTTGTAGAAGGTGTTGCCGGCGGCGGGCGCGGGATCGGCGTCGGTGTGCACTCCAAAATCCGTTCCCGCTTCGGCCCAAACGTAGTTGGGTTCGGAGGGATGGACGCCCGTACCGGCGTTGAAGTAAGCCGTGGCAAACGAAACCTGCGCCGCGTTCGAGTTGCCGGGAGTCATGAGGCTGTTGAGGAACGGCGCAGCCGGGTTGCCGAGAATTTGCTGCGGACTGTTGGTCGGGTTGGGCTGGACGAGGTTGTGATTTTCCATCGCGATCACAAAGATGTCGCCGATCCGATGTACTCGGTCGCGATCCCGATCCTGATCCGCCGGGGCCGTTTGTGCCGCCAGCAAAGCGCCTGCGACAGCGCCGCCAAGCAGCGCCGCCTTGCGCCCGAAATTCCCCAGGCGGGAGCCGGAGCATTCGAGGCTGTTGTTTGTACTGTTTGACTTACCGATCTGTATTTTTTTCATATGCATTTACTTCAAGTTGTCATGCCAGGTCAGTTAGCTTCTCAGCCCGGCTAACCTTAAGCACACCAGGACGGTGAAAGTAAAAGTGACGATTGTTATAATCCGGTTAAGGATATGGCGGCGAAGTGACAGCGAAGTTACATGTCCGGAAAGTGCCACCGAAAAGAGATCCAAAGAAAATTCTTGGTTAAATCTCCCGTCTCATTAATCCCTCGTTGAAAGTGCATTGAAAACGAGGGATTAATGAGATGGGCGCGGCCACAAGCTAAAAACTGAGTTACACCCAGCTCACAGTAAGACGAGGCACCTTGACTTTCCAGTGAACTTGGTTTAACTATTTCCTCGAATGTTAGTCCGCATCATCAAAACGGTTCAGTCAGCCCTGAGCGCATCGGGGCCTGGAATCCTTTTGGTGTAAGCGAACGACGTTTCCCGCACTAAATTTCTCCAGGCCCTGACGCGATCCGTCAGGGCTTTTTGTTTTATCCATTCCCATTCTCCATGGAGAAACGGGAAAACCGCGAAAACAAGTCTTTAACCATGACAAAAAGAATCAGAACACCCGTGTAATTATGAACAATAACAACAATAGTAGCATCCGACATCGCGAATTCCCGATCTCGCAGTTGCGTAATATCGGTATTGCGGCCCACATCGACGCTGGCAAAACGACGTTGACCGAACGCGTGCTGTTCCACACCGGCGCCATCCATCGCGTGGGCGAAGTCCATGACGGCAATACCACCACGGACTTCAACCCCATCGAACAAAGCAAAGGGATCACCATCTTTGCCGCGGCGGTTTCCTGTACTTGGACTCCGCGTGATGAGTCGGTGCTCGGCATGGCCAAACTCGCCGCCGGCGTGCCGCATCGATTCAACATCATTGACACACCCGGGCACGTCGATTTCACGGCTGAAGTCGAGCGTTCTCTGCGCGTCCTGGATGGTGCAGTGACCGTGTTCAGTGGCGTTGAAGGCGTGCAACCCCAAAGCGAAACCGTCTGGCGTCAGGCCGATAAATACCGAGTGCCACGGCTGGCGTTCGTCAACAAGATGGACCGCACTGGCGCGGACTTTGCGCGGGTCGTAGCCGAGCTGAATGAAAAGCTTGGTGCGAACGCCTGGCCCGTGCTTTGGCCCCTCGGCAGCGAGGACAAGCTCGCCGGTCAACTGGACATCATTAATGAAGTCGCGATTCTGTTTCGGGAAGGGCGCGCGGGTGGTTATGCCATTGAGGACGTGCCGCCCGAAGCTCGCGCATTGGTCGCCAGCCAGCGCGCGGAACTCGTTTCCCGCATTGCGGAGCTGGACGACGAGGTCGCCGCGTTGTGGCTTCAGAACCAACCCGTGTCGGCATTATTGCTGAAGGCTGCGATACGGCGCGTCACGATTGCGAATCGTTTCGTGCCGGTGGTCGGCGGCAGCGCGTACAAGTTTGTCGGCGTGCAGCCGTTGCTGGACGCGATTGTGGATTATCTGCCGGGACCGGCGGATTTGCCCGCGGTCGAAACGCACGGTCTTGACGGCATGGAACGAATCACGGTCGCGGCGGAGGACGCCGGGCCCCTGGCGGCGCTGGCGTTCAAGATCGCGACTGATCCCACGACCGGCCGGCTCGTGATGGTGCGCGTTTACTCGGGCACGTTGCGCAAGGGCGATCGCGTACTGAACCCGCGGACAGGCCGGGAAGATCGCATTGGACGCCTCGTGCGCGTGCATGCCGACCGGCGCGAGGAAATCGCGGCGGCGTTCGCCGGTGAAATCGTGGCCGTGGCCGGCCTGCGAGGTTTCGGCACGGGCGACACATTATGCGGTGTCGAATACCCGATAATGATGGAACCGCCGGTGTTCCCGGAACCAGTCGTCAGCATGGCGATCGAGCCGGCGCGCTCGACGGACAATCAACGCCTCGCCGGGCATCTCCAGATGCTGAGCGAGGACGATCCGACCTTCCGTGTGTCCACACACCCGGAAACCGGGCAAACGTTGATCGCCGGCATGGGCGAGTTGCACCTGGAAGTTGTGCGCGAACGGTTGCGCACCGAGTTCGGTCTGGAAACTGGCGTGGGCGCTCCCGAGATCGCCTATCGCGAGACCATCACGGCTGAAGCCGAAGCCGATTATCTGTTGCGCAAACAGAGCGGCGGCTCCGGCATGTATGCCCGCGTGATTCTCTCGGTGCGGCCCTCGGGACGCGGCGCGGGAGTCACGATCGAGAACCGGGTGACGGGTGGCAACATCCCCAGCCAGTTCCACAGCGCCGTGCGCAAAGGCATCGAGGAAGCCGCGCGTGGCGGTGTGCTCGGTTATCCGCTCGTGGATGCGGAAGTGCGCATCCTCGACGGCGCGGCGCACGTGAAGGACTCGAACGAGCCCGCCTTCCGGTTGGCGGCGGCCGAGGCCATGCGCATGGCGTTGCGGCGCGCCGGCCCGGTGTTGCTGGAACCGATCATGAAGGTCGAACTCAGCACGCCGTTGGAGCATCAGGGCGACTTGCTCGCCGATCTGAACCGTCGTCGCGGCAAGGTGCTGGGCATCGAGAACCGCCCGACCGGCGCGGTGGTCAACGCAGAAGTGCCGTTGGGCGAACTGTGGGGCTACGCCAACGCCATCCGCAGCCTGAGCCGCGGGCGTGCTGCCTACAGCATGACCCCGGCGCACTTCGAGCCAGTGCCGGACGCTGTGGCCAGTACAGTGTTGAAAGACGCCGCCTGATGGAAATGAACAAGCGGAGCCTGTTTCGGCAGGCTCCGCTCTTTTCTCAATTGCCTCTGCCTTGACACGGCGTAATAATCTCGAAATGGGTAAGCATCCCAACTTCGTGCGCCCGCTGAGTTCGAGACAGCCGAGTTGAAGGAATAAATGCTGCATGATTCCTGAACGAGCTGGCGGTTTGAGCATGAATTGGATGTTGATTCCAACCTTGATCCTTGGCTTTGCCGCTTTTGTCGTTGGATACCAATGGGCCAGGCGAATGTCTGGAAGGGCGATCTTGGTCTCATGGCTGTTAGTAATACTCCTTGCGGCGCCGGGAGTCCTGTACGCAGCTTACTATTCCAGGCTCCTGGGCGAACCCATCTGGCTATATCAGACACGAACCATGCCCGGGTCCGAGTTGCTGGCTTCGTTTGCGGGATTTGCCGCCGGCTGGTTCCAAGTCCGCGTGATCCCCGGACTTCGTTTGAGTCGCGCCGGGAAAATGCTGTTGGTGCCAATGCTGCTCGCCTTCGGTTTGATGCTGCCTTATCTCAAGCCGGTTTTTCGACCGTTGAGACTGTCGAGCCTTCGTGATGAATGGTCGGAGGGAGTCTGTATGCAATCGTCATTCGCGACGTGCGGACCCGCGTCAGCGGCGACGGTTCTGCGGGAGCTTGGAGTGCAGGCGTCCGAGCGGAAATTGGCGGTCGAGGCGTTCTCATGCGCTTCCGGCACGGAAAATTGGTATTTGGCGCGAGCGCTGCGGCGACGCGGGCTGACCACAGGATTTCGCCTCGATGAAAACTTGCAAGCTCCGTTGCCCGCCATCGCGGGAGTAAGATTGGTAAACCTCGACAACTCGGGCCACTTTATTGCCTTGCTGAAGCATGAGGGTGGGGGATTCGTGGTGGCCGATCCAATGGAAGGTCGTTTTACAAATACACTGGTCCAACTCAGGGATAAATATGCTTTCACGGGCTTTCTTATGACAGTCAGCCGAAAGAAGAAGTGAGTTACTGAAATGCCTACGTTGCTCCTATCTGCACGGCAATCGGATGACACCCAGAAGCTCTGGCGAGCCTGCATTGCTTCGGACTGGAAGGTGGAGCGGGTCCATGGCTGGCGTGTGCCGTCAGTTTCGCCCACGGAAGTCGCGGTTTATGGCGAACCGCTGTTTGCCCGACATGTCTCTCAGACACTCGGATTGCGATTGTTGGAACCGCCCGTTGATTGGCTTGCTTGTCTGCCGTTCAAACATAGCGGTCGTAAGGTGTCATTGACCACGCTGGCCGGGGCGCGAAAGATCTCTGGACGGTCTTTCATCAAACCAGCCGACGAAAAGTGTTTCGATGCCCGGGTTTATGAGAGTGGCGCAGAATTGCCCGCCCCAGGATTGCTGCCGGAGGATTTGCCCGTTCTCGTCCAGGAAGTTGTGAAGTGGCAGGTTGAGTTTCGCTGCTTTATCCTTGATCGAAGGATAGTCGCGATTTCTCCATATTGGCGGGACGGTTCACCGGCGCAAGTTGAAGACGGAACTTGGCGGGCAGGGGAGCGGGAATTGGAGATGGCAAGGGAGTTCTGCCATTCGGTCTTGAACGATCCGGCGGTGCAGGTCCCGGCAGCGGTTGTGGTGGACGTTGGCATAATCGAGGGAAGGGGTTGGGCCGTGGTGGAAAGCAATGCCGCATGGGCCGCCGGGATTTATGGATGCGATCCATCAGCAGTCTTGCTGGTCCTCCGGCGCGCATGTCAATCGCATGGCGATGAGTAAGCTTCGAAGCGATGTTGGCCCTTTGACGGGATGATTGTTTTGGCAGCGGATAGTTGGTGCACACTGAAGTGAAATCCGGCAGGATACTGGAAAACGCATGAGGCCGAAAAAGCCAGCGAAACAGTCGAAGCCGATACGCCGGGATAAAACATCGATCACCCAGCGTCGGGCTGATCGCTGGGCGCGACGCTTGGCGGAGTCCGTTCGAGCCGTTCAGGCACGCCACCCGAGCGCGGATGCGGACAACGTCCGCCATACGTTGATACTGCTGGAGCTGCCTCCACTGGAGAGGTTGGGAAGGAGTCTGCTGCGTGCCGGCGGCAAAGCTAACCGAAAGTGAGCTGCGCTTCCTGCGTACTTTGCTGCGACGCAAGGTGAGGTTCATGGTCGTGGGTCTTTCAGCCGCCGCCTTGCAAGGCGCGCCTGTTGTCACCCAGGATGTGGACTTGTGGTTTGAAGATCTGAACGATCCAGGTTTTCAAAAGGCGGTTCGCGAAGCAGGGGCCGCGTATGTCCCACCTTTCGACTTGAATCCCCCGATGCTCGCGGGCGCGGGGACGGAGTTGTTCGACATCGTCTTGCGCATGGACGGCTTGGGTCGATTTTCAGACGAGCTAAAGCACTGCCTCAACATTCCCCTGGGCCGTTATAGAATGAAGGTGCTCTCCCTTCAGCGCATTCTTGCCAGCAAACGAGCGGCGAATCGACCAAAGGACAAACTTGTCATTCCGGTACTCGAAGACTCCATTGAAGCAAAAGAGATTTCAAGTCCATCGAGGCGAAAACCGCGACGAAAACGGGCCGTACAGAGGCGCCGGTGACGTGTCGGATGCCAGCAGGTTTGAACGAATCCCCGCCGGCACGGTCAGAACCAATGACCAAATAATGCGTGAACAAGGATGTGCAGATTTTCCGTAGCTTTACTGGCAGCTTTTGCGTCCAGCCATGGCCGGTTCGGGCGCGAAAACTGCTGCCTTGCGGTCACGGGTGAAATTTGGTTGAATGCGGACGCAAGATTTGAGCGTGGCTGGGTTCGCGTTTGACAGTTTGACTTTGTGGCGATGGCCGGTAGTGTTGCCGGGCATTTCCATGGCTGTGGCGCGGAAGCAGAAAGGTTACTGTGGCTGAGAAAGACGATTATTTGGTCGAGATTCTGACGGACCTCGGGTTCGTCACTGCGGAGCAGGTTGCGAATGCCAAAGCTGAGGCGGCCTCCTCCGGCGTCGGCGTTGTGGACTTCATGGTTGCTAACAAGCTCATCCGCCAGGCGGATGTGGCCCAGGCCAAGGCGGCGCATTTCGGCGCGGAAGTCGTCAACCTCGCGGAACTCAAACTTACCGACGATGTCATCGCCCTCATTCGGCGGGACATCGCCAAAAAATATCGCGCCATCCCCGTCTCGCACCATGGCAACACCATCACCGTGGCGGTGAGCGATCCCTCCGATCTGGATACCATCGACAGCCTGCACCATTTGTTGAAGGCGGACATCGAGTTGAAGGTGGCGAGCGAGGAAGACATCGAGTCGGCCTTGAGCAAATATTACGGCGGACGGCAAATGGCCGAAGACAGCCGGATGCGCGACGTGATCCAGGAGTTGACCGAATCGGATGTCACAGCCGTGCTGGGCGCCGATGACGGTGGAGCGGTCGATGCCGACGCGCCGATCATCAAACTGGTCAACCAACTGATCGTCGAGGCTTTCAAGCTGCGCGCTTCGGACATTCATCTCGAACCGCTGGCCAAGCGGTTCCGCGTGCGCTACCGGATTGACGGCGTGATGCAGGAAATGAAGAGCCCGCCCAAGCGACTGCAGGCTTCGATCCTCAGCCGCTTGAAGATTCAATCCAACATGTCGATCGCCGAACGGCGCATCCCCCAGGACGGACGCATCCAGTCGAAGGTCGGTTCAAAGCTGATCGATTTGCGCGTATCGTGCCTGCCCACCAATCATGGCGAAAGCATCGTCATGCGTATTTTGGACAAGGAAGGCTTGCGCTTGGGCTTGCCGGAATTGGGTTTCTTCACCGACGACCAGCAGACCTTCGAGAAACTCATTGGCCTGCCTGACGGCATCCTGCTCGTGACCGGCCCGACCGGTTCCGGCAAAACCACCACGCTTTACTCCTGCCTCCATTTCATCAACCGCCCCGACCGCAAGATCATCACCGTGGAAGACCCGGTGGAATATCAATTGGCCGGCATCAACCAGGTGCAGGTAAATGAAGTCGTAGGCCTGTCGTTCGCCATGGCTTTGCGAGCCATTCTCCGCCAGGCGCCCAACGTGATCATGCTGGGTGAAATTCGCGACCTCGAAACCGCCAGCATTGCCATCAATGCTTCGCTGACCGGTCACCTGGTTTTCTCGACGCTTCACACGAATGACGCGCCCAGCGCTGTCACGCGTTTGATTGACATCGGCGTGAAGCCGTTCCTCGTGGCCTCCTCGACGCGCGCTCTCATGGCCCAGCGGCTCGTGCGCAAGATCTGCCGCCAGTGCGCGCTGCCCCACACGCCGAATGACGCGGAGCTCCGCTCGATCGGAATCGACCCGGGCAACATCGCCAATGCGACCTTCATGAAGGGCAAAGGCTGCGGCAATTGCAACAACTCCGGCTATCGTGGACGCTTCGGCGTTTTCGAGATCTTCGTGATCGACGACGAAGCCCGCAAACTCATCTACGATAAAGTTCCGTCGTCCGTTCTTCGCACCCGCGCCCGGGAAATGGGCATGCGTACTCTGCGCGAGGACGGCATCCGCAAAGTTCTGGCCGGGCTGACGACCGCCGAGGAAGTGGTTCGCGCCACCGTGGGTGATGCGGAATGAGGAAGTGAGGAATAATCCGTGAGTAACTTCCGAAGCGTTTGTCGAACTTCCATGCCAGTGTCCTGTCATCAGCCGATTGCTTCCGCCGGGTGGGTGTATCAACGTATGCCGCGGGGCGAAAACCCGCCTTGTTTGTGCTTTGAAAAACATCCGCTCCGGAGCATACTTGCCCCCGAAATCATTTTTGAGCCCAGATTTTAGAATATCGAGAAAGTTTCTATGTCGTATTCAATGTCCGATCTCCTGCAACTGGTTGTTTCCGAGGGTTCGTCCGATTTGCACTTGCGCGTGGGCGTGCCACCTGTCATTCGCGTCCATGGTATTCTCCATCGCGTGGAGGGGCCGTCACTGGCTCCGGAGGACACTGAGGAATTGATGCGCAGCATCACGTCTGAGGACCACATCCAGCACGTGCGCGAGCGCGGCGGGTCCGACTTCGGCTTCGCATTCGGCGAGTTGGCGCGGTTTCGCGTCAGCGTGTTCAAGGAAAAAGGGAACTTCGGCATGGTGCTGCGGCAGATTCCCACCAAGCTGCTCGAACTGGACAAAATCGGCCTGCCGCCTTCCGTCCGCGAACTGCTCTACAAACCCCGCGGTCTTGTCCTCGTGACGGGTCCAACCGGTTCGGGCAAGAGCACCACCCTCGCCTCCATGGTCAACGTGATTAACGAGGAGCGTGAAGAAGCCCATATCATCACCATCGAGGACCCGATCGAATTTTACCACAAGCACAAGAAGGCCATCGTCACGCAACGCGAGATTCATGTGGACGTTCCCAGTTTTGCCGAGGCTTTGCGCCGTGCCTTGCGCCAGGACCCGGATGTTATTCTCGTGGGCGAAATGCGCGACCTGGAGACGATCGATGCCGCGATCACGGCGGCGGAAACCGGTCACTTGGTCTTTGGCACCTTGCACACGACGGGCGCGGCCAAGACGGTTGATCGTATTGTCAACGCCTTTCCCACCAACCAGCAGGAACAAATCCGCATCCAGCTTTCCACAGTTTTGCAGGCGGTTATCTCCCAGTTGCTCATTCCCCGCATCGACAAGCCGGGACGCGTCGCCGTGTTTGAGATCATGGTGAATACACCGTCCATTGCCGCGTTGATCCGCGACAATAAGACCTTCCGTCTCAATTCGGATATTCAGACCGGCGCCAAGTACGGCATGGTGACCCTGGATAGTTTCCTGCTGGACAAATATCTGGCAGGCATGATCGCCCGTGAGGAAGTGATCACCAAGGCCCAGGATCCGGTGACCATTCAGCAGAAGCTTCAGGAATTGGAACTCGCCCAGGCGATGGGCGCCACCGGAAGCGAACCGGAATCGCCGGAACCGGCGCCAGTTGGCAAGCCTTAACCACACACTATGTCCGACTCCTCTCTCAGTCCGTTGTTGGCCCTGGTCAAAGAGAAGGGCCTGATTGACGACCTCCAGTACGAGGAAGTGCTCGAAGAACACAAGCGCGGCAACAAGCCCATGCACCAAATCCTCCAGGATTTCGGGATCATGGACATTGACACGCAACTTCAGCTCATGGCCGAGCACATCGGCACCGAGGTGGTTTCCCTGCGCGATCGTCAGTTCAGTCCCGAGGTGATCAAAATCATTCCCTCCAACACGGCGCGGATGTACCAATGCCTGCCCCTGGAAGCGAACGACAACACCGTCCAAGTGGCGTTTGCCGACCCGCTCGACCCGGTGCGCATCGATGAACTCGGGTTTGTCATCAAAAGGGAAATACACCCGGTGGTCGCCGATCCCACCCAAATTCAGAAGGCCATCGAACGCCTGTACGGGGACGACGGCGAAAGTTTTTCCGAGATTCTCAAGGAAATTGGAGCCGACAAGAACCTCGCTGATGAAGCCGCCGCCGCGGAGGACACGGACAACGCCGCCATCCTCGCCGATCTCGCCAACGAAGTGCCCATTGTGCGCTTCGTCAACCTCGTGCTTTTCCAGGCCGTGCAGGACCGGGCCAGTGACATTCATTTCGAGCCGTTCGAGGATGAATTCAAAATCCGTTACCGGGTGGACGGCGCACTGTATGAAATGGCCCCGCCGCCCAAAAACCTCGCGCTCCCGGTGGTTTCGCGTATCAAGGTCATGGCGAACCTGAATATTTCCGAGCGCCGCCTCCCGCAAGACGGGCGCATCACCTTCAACCTTGGCGACCGCACCATCGACTTGCGCGTTTCCACGCTGCCCACGCAGTTCGGTGAATCGGTGGTGTTGCGCGTCCTGGACCGTTCGGCGGTGAACCTCGAGATCGAGACCCTCGGCTTTCCCAAGTACCTTTACGATTACGTGCTCGATGTGATCAACCGCCCCAACGGCATCTTCGTGGTGACCGGCCCCACCGGTTGCGGCAAAACAACCACGCTTTACTCCTGCCTGCGCCGGGTAAACACCATCGATTCCAAGTTGCTCACCGCCGAAGACCCGGTCGAATACGACATTGAAGGCATCATGCAAGTGGCGATCAACGAGTCAGTGGGCATGACCTTCAGCAAATCGTTGCGCTCGTTTTTGCGCCAGGACCCGGACATCATCATGGTTGGTGAAATGCGCGACCTGGAAACCGCACAGATTTCCATCCAGGCTTCGCTGACCGGCCATTTGGTGTTGAGCACCCTGCACACGAACGATGCCCCGGGGGCGGTCACGCGTCTCGTCGATATGGGCGTGGAACCGTTCCTGATTTCCTCGACGCTCATGGGTGTGCTTGGCCAGCGGTTGGTGCGCACGATTTGCAAGAAGTGCCGCACGCCCTTCGAGCCCACCGAGAACCAGCTTTCGCTGCTGAACCTTTCGCCCCACGATCTCGGTGACAAGGTGTTCTACTACGGGCGCGGCTGTTCGAATTGCAACGACACCGGTTACAAGGGCCGCAAAGGCATTTTCGAGTTGCTCGTCATTAGTGAGGCAATTCGCTCCCTGATCAATGAACGCGCGCCCACCGTCGTGCTCCGCCAAAAGGCCGTCGAACTGGGAATGATAACCTTGCGCGAAGATGGGCTGCGCGGTATATTCGACGGCGACACAACTATTGAAGAAGTGGTGAAATACACCTAAACTCCGCCAAACGCAGGATTCGTTATGCCAAAATTCAGTTATGTCGCGATGGACCAGCGCGGCAAGGAAACCAAGGGTACCCTCGAAGTCGCCAGCCAGAACGAAGCCATCACGCGTGTCAAGGAGATGGGGTATTTTCCGACCAAGATTGTCGAAGTCGACAAGGCCAAGGAAAAGGGCGATAAGAAGACCAAAGCCGCTCCCAAGGGCAAGGCCGCAGCCAAGGGCAAAAAAGGCGCTGGCAGCATCCAGATCAAAATTCCGGGGCTGAGCGGACGCGTCAAATCCAAGGTTCTCACCACCTTCACCCGCCAATTGGCCACGCTGGTCGATGCCGGTCTCCCGCTCCTGCGTGGAATGCGCGTGCTCGAAAAACAGGAAAAGAACCCCACCCTCAAGAACATCATCGGCGAACTTTCCCTCTCCATCGAGGGCGGCAGCACGTTTTCCGAGGGCCTGGCCCAACATCCCAAGGTTTTCAACCGCCTTTACGTGAACATGGTGAAGGCCGGCGAACTCGGCGGTGTGCTCGAAGTCGTCCTGAACCGCCTTTCCGAGTTCATGGAAAAGGCGCAGAAGATCAAAGGCAAGGTCATTGCGGCCATGTTTTATCCGGTCGCCGTTATGATCGTCGCGGTCGTGATCATGGGCGTCTTGATGGTCTATGTGATCCCGCAGTTTAAGTCGGTCTTCGCCGGCATGTTGGAAGGTGCCCAACTCCCGGCGTTTACCCGCCTCGTCCTGGGCATCTCGGATGCCATCAAGGATCATTTCATCGTTTCCGCCGCGGCCATTGCCGGGGTGGTTATCATTTTCATGCTCACCATTCGCACCAAAGCCGGCCGCCGCATCTTCGACAAGGTGAAACTCAAAGCGCCCGTGTTTGGTCCCGTCATCAGCAAGGTCGCCATCTCCCGGTTCACGCGCACGCTTGGCACCCTCGTCAGCAGCGGCGTGCCCATTCTCCAGGCGCTCATGATCGTCAAGGAAACCTCCGGCAACGTCATCGTTGGCAATGCCGTCTCCGCCGTCCATGAAAGCGTCAAGGAAGGTGAAACCATCACCGCGCCTCTCGAAGCCTCCGGCGTTTTCCCCCCCATGGTCATCAGCATGGTGGACGTCGGTGAACAAACCGGCGCCCTGCCCGAAATGTTGCTCAAGATCGCGGACAACTACGACGAAGAAGTCGATAACGCCGTCGCCGCCATGACCTCGCTCCTGGAACCCATCATGATTGTTTTCCTGGCCGTCGTCGTCGGCAGCATCGTTATCGCCATGTTCCTTCCTTTGATTGCCCTCATGAACGGCATCGACGCCAACGGTGGCGGCGACAAGAAGGGCGGGGACTAGACCGTCGTGCAGAGCGTGAAGCGTGGAGCGTGACAGCCGCCTTCCACGCTGTGTCCGAGTCCTTTTCCGCGCTTCCCATCCCGATTCCGATTTCTGGTTTCGGATTTTGGTTGGTATTTGCCATTGGTCCTTGGCCATTATGTTATGTACCCCACTCTGGCCCCCCTTGGACCCGTGACAGCGTGACAACCCAATAAAGACGGGCCAATTCCGAAACGCCACCCGTGACACGACCCGTGACAACCCGTGACAATTCCTGGCACCCGTGACGCCATTGCAATTCTTCCGCCAATCGCACTCCCCCTTGCACAAACTGCTCCGTTTAGCCGCTGGAACCCGACCGGCTAATGGAGATGGAATTCTGTGCTTTTGGCTTTTTTGTAAAACCGCGAAAAAGTTGTCTCGTTTGGTCGGAGTTGTCTCGTTTGGTCGGAGTCTTGTCGGAAGGCACCACTAAACGGTAAGGGCCGCATTTCGCGGCTTTTCAAAAACAGGATGAAAGCAGGCACTAAACGCTTGCGGTTTCGATCTCAGTTCCACCCGGCTCCGGGCAGATAGGATTTACAGAACGACCAGGCAAAGTGTCTGTGGCCAGCCTCGGCGCTATAGCGTCGCGGATCTGGCGCGCCGGTGCAGCGGCTGGGCTGCGGAGCGTCCGCTTGGGGTCTGCCAAGGCCAAGTCCGCGGCATCCTTGAGCATTTCATCGAGTGCGCCGTCCACATCCTCAAGGGTAACCTCCCTCCTGCCGGCTTCCTGAGCCAGAAAGCGCGCATAGCTCGCGATGGATTGAAGGAAGCGGAAACCGCTTTCCTTCTGGATGCATCGGGCGACGATAATATTTAAAAGCGCCTCCTTTATCTCGGGGAAAAGAGCCTTGGCAGCGGCTAGCATTTCCGTTGGGCAAAGTTCTGCCGGCAGTATCAATGGCGCGGCAATCCTGCCCAGCCACTGCTCAAAATTAAATCGCGTAGTCTGGACGAATTTCTCCATGGACGTGTTATAAGTCTGGCGCGTGGCAAAGAAGGCGCAACCTATCCCGCGATCAATCACCTGGCAGCGCACCCAGTTCAGCCGCTTTGGTGTTGTATTGCGGTCGTATTTTTGCGGCAACAAATGGTGCGCCTCGTCGTAAACGATAAACAGTCCCGCATGTTGAAGCACGAATTCAACGGCTCGCTTGAGTGTGCGCGCAGAGGTTCGGTCGTCATACGGAATGCCCAGCGCCTCTGCATGAGCCGCGAACAATTCCCAATCACGGTTGGTTTCTGGTAGTGTCACAAGCCGGGCCTGGCCGGGGCGCTGCGCACACCAGGTGGTAACACTTTTGGTCTTTCCTACGCGGCTCTCACCGAGGATTGAAACAGGATATTTCTGCGAAAGCGAAAAGTGCAGGCGCTTGAACACCATTTCAGTGACTTGGTTGCGGCCCAGAGCAGTCGCGGCTTTTTCAGCGTGTGCGTCCATCCAGTTCAACAAGGCGTCCTCAAGTTCAGCGAACTCGGGAAGATGGAAATTCCAGGACCGGGGCACGCAGAGGGAATGCAGGTGCTGAGGCAACCGAGTTTTCGCAACTCGCAGGCATTGCTGTAAAAAGTAAGAACGGTTGAACCTTGTCAATCCCTCTTGGATTGCGGCTGACTTTCCATCCTCTATCGCCTCGAAGTTGGCTTCATGCCATCTACTAAATTCCGCGCCGGCCCAATCACTCTTGACCGTCCGCACAGCATTTCTTGAGACGGTTCTGTTCCATATCTCAAGGCATTGATTGGTCGTCCATTGATTGCCGAATTCACGCATGGTGCGCGTGCCGACGCGGTCGCCATACTCGGCAAGGAATTCCTGAGCGAACGTTTCCAACCCGCCCGGCTGCCAGGACCGCCACTGGAGAAACCAAATCATCTCGCGCCGGCGCGGACGATCTGAAACCTGTTTGGCAAATTCAGGGTCTTGCAATTTGTCGGCTAGGATCTGTGCGCTTATTCGATTCATACGGCCTTGTTGGTCTTGGCTTGTGCGGCCAGTTCAGCACGGGCTGCGGCTTCCAATTCAACGGCTTGCTTGTAGCGCGCCGGGTTCTTAATGGCGTCGGGATCGTCGCCGCGCTCCAAGGCCGCGTCTTTTATTTTCGCGATTGCCTTTCGGCGTTCTGCCTCCTGTTCGCGGTCCTGTTCTGTAGCCTCGGCGATGGTCCGGCCTGCGGCCATGTCGCCGGCAGTGTGGTCCGAATCGCGGATTATCCAGCTTTGGATTACGGGAGTCATGTTGCCTGCTTCGCCGCGTGCGCCTTTGATATGATCGCGGCGGAGTTGATTGGACTTGGCAATTTCTTCGGGCGTGGCCGTGCGCCGCTTGGTAAGCGCACGCTCTACTTTGAGCAGCTTCCCTGTGTCCGGGTGTTCAAAATGGATGAAGCCAGGCGCGTCATAGTCGATGCGGACGGCGACAGAGCGCCCAACCAGCGGGCCGGTATGTTCACCGAAATAAAAGGCATCCTCGAAGCGATTCAGTGAAACCTTGATGCCCTGAGAATGGACTTTGATTTTGGGCAGGCGATGGGTGTGCAGAACGGCTTCGATTTCGGGGGGCAGCTTCCGGATTGGCCGTCTGGCCAGCGCCGCTTCCCAAACCTGCCTGGGGGACAGGCCGCGATGCCGAACGCCATTTATAGGCCGGTTGGCAATTTCAGCGCTGATCTGTTCGTAGTTTTTCCGAAGCTCCCGAAGGTGTAAATATTCATTGCCGGGATGTTCCTTGCCCGCATCCACGCGCCTGTCAAAATCAGCCATTGCCCTGCTCTTCTCAAAGCGCTGATTGAACCCGGCGAAACCAGGCAACCGGCTGGCGTTCTTCTGGAACTCATAAAACGAGCGTTCAATCGTCTTCGCCTGGGGGGATCTGGCTTGCTGAATTTTGAGTTTGAAAACAGGATCGCGCAACCCCAGTTCGTTGGCCCGGAGCGCCCTTAACTGTTCATCCGCGATTGCCTCAAATCTTACATATTTGCTTAGGGCCGCTTCCAACTCGCGAAAGTGAATAAGGTTCAGAGCAGCGCGCCTGTCGCCAGCCAGCATCCGATTTGCGAATACGCCGCGTTCAGTCAGCAACGCTTCGTGCGGCAGTCCGGTAGTCGTCAAGACCAGCGTGACTGCCTTCTTAATGGTGAGGCTGTTTGGCGCACCAAAGTAGAGATAGAACTGCAATGGGAACGCGGAAAACTCATCCTCTGTGGCGAGGTATTGCACTTGGCCGGAAATGATTTGGCCGTCCTGTTCATCCCATGCCAGTTCATTGGTTGTGGCATCGTCGATAACAAACCTGTCGCCGGCCTCCGTGTCGCTCCAATCGCAATGGTGAGTAGGGGCGATCTTGCGGACGGCGTCAGGGCCTTTGAGTGCGGCAATCTCAATTGCGTTGGGCGTCATGCGCACACGCTCGCCAGCCGTGAGCGGGAAGCGGGACCGGCGCGCCTCGCACAGCGCGCAAAGCTCGCTCTTTTCCAGGCATAGCTTTACAGCCAAGTCCACATTGCCCTCTCTGCCGTGGTCCCCGCGCAGATGTGCGGCAATGCCGCGGATTTTTTTCTCGCAGTCATCACAGCGGTAGCCTTCACGCCCGGACTTGTCGGCGCGTTCGTCTTTAATGGCGTCGGCCTTTCGCCCACCAGAAACCCACTCCGTATAAAGCCGGTTAAACGCACGCCGCACGGCCAGCAGCGGCTTTGCCGCGTCGCTGCCAGACTGCGGCCTGTAAAGACCAGGCACGCTCTGGTAAAGGTAGGCAACCAGGCTGCGTTTAATTGCCAACTGTTCACCGGATGAAGGATGCATGGCCACCATGCTTTCAAAATGGCGGAACGCCCGGTCAAACAAATGCTGCCGGTCGCTGGGCCTCGGTTCAGCGCGGTTTTCAAGGGTTGAGACAATGGCGTCAAGGGCCTGGTGACGTGGCGTCGGTTCAGTGCAGGTCGATTGCTCCCCATGGAACGCCGCTTCATCCAGATAAAGCTCCGGACGTTGCCACTGGCAAAAACTGTTGTCCCGCTTCGTGGCGCGATCCATTACGTAACGCAACTTGCGTTCCTCGATCTCCTGCCCGAAGTGCTGACGGTAGGACACGCCAGCGAGGCTCATTAGGTCTGACCCCAGTTCGTGTTGCCGGGCGAGGACCGGCGCTAACGCTTCACACAGCTTTTGAGCCCGATCCCGGAATGGTTGCGGGATCTGATGCCAGGGCCGGGGCGGTTGCCAGGGATGGACCGGCGCAGAGACGATCTGCGCGATTGTGCAACCACGCTCAGCCGCGATGCGTTCCAGTTCCTGCTGCATCGACGCCGGCAGCGCCGCCATGCTCCAAGCCTTCGTTGCCTTGCCGCGCACATTGACCATGCCAGACGGCTGGCTGGGCGTCCGCAATGTCACAGCGCGGGCAGTAACGCCTAAGACGCTGGCAATCTGCGCGGCTGTGTAAAGTTGTGGAGCGGCGCTCATTGGTGCAGGGCGCGAAATTTCCGCTTTAGGAAACCGACAATGCCGGGGATAAATACGTAGCGCGTTTTTCCAGTGCGACGAATGAACCGGGCGGGAATAGTCCCATCGTTTTTCCATCGATAAACACTCTCGCGATCCACTTCGAAATAGAGTGCGAGTTGATTGGCCGTGAGTGCGGCCCGTCCCGACTTGCTCAACCTCACCACGTATGAGCCATCGCCCTGCGGGATCGTCTGTAATTGTGGCGCGGCTTCGGTCATGTGGGGATTCCGATTTTAAGTCTGTTCTCCCTGGCTATATCGATGATCATCGCCTTCCCTTCGGCGCTTTGCAGGAACTCCTTTAATTGGTTTTTGTGAGTTAAGAACGCTACGCTAAGCTGATGGCCTTGCACATTGACACCTGAGCCCTGTCTGGACTTCCCACCAACGCTCGACGCTGCTGCTTCAGACTGCACTTCCCGCGACTGCTGAATTTTGCCCGTGTGTGATGCCATGAAATTAGAGCCGTAATTTTGCAGTCCATATAGAGCGTCAGGGTCAAAGGACATATTGTTCAACGCGTCGAGCAAGCCTGTCCCATACTTATTAACGGCTGGCGCTTTCATCACGTATTCCGGGCCGGCCTCGTTTATTCCAATTATCTGCGGACCACCGGGGACTAACCCGCCACCGGCGAACTTGAGAATCGATTGAGAAAGAGTGATTCCCTCCGCAGCTGCGATTAGACCCGGAGCCGCTGCCGCTGCACCACCATAGCTCGCGATGGTCGCCAGCGTGGCCGGCACGGCCCAGATTGCGGACTGAGCGGCAGCTATTGGCGCTGTCATGGCCGTGGAAGCAGCCGCAATGGCTTTTCCCGTTACAGCAACTAAAATCTGTTGTGCCACCAAGCTGACACCCATGTTAACTATTCCCTGGACAATCGAACTTAAGATCGACGTGCCGATATTGGTTAGGGCCTGACGCCATGTTTCCGTCCTCATGATTACGCCCTGTATCCCGCTGCTGATGCTTTGAAACGCGGTGCTAAAAGTGTTTTGAAACGCCCTGGCTCCATTCTGTGATAATGTGCCGAACTGATTCTGTAGACTGATGAGTGTGCCTTTGAACTGGCCAGACCAGCTTAAATCCATGCTGTCGAGCTTTTCGGTCAATTGGATTTCGCTACCTTTTAGCGCGATAATCTGTTTTTGTGCCGCCAATTTGCTCTCTTCGTTCGTCTTTGGGTCATTAGCCCGTTGTAGTTCGACTGCCTGAAGCTGCCTTACAATGGCGAGTTCTTGCTGCACGAGCGGAATAAGTCTCTGATATTTCTCCACTTCCGTGAGATCAGTATTGCCGGAAATCTCAGACTGTTGATTCTTGATGTCCTCAAGCCTCAAAGCCCGGTCTTCATCGATACGCTTGTTAAGAATCTCCTTTTGTTTGGCATTAAGCGTCTCGGTCATTTCGAGCAACTTAGCGTCATGCAACTGCTGGTTGTGAACTTCTTCGTCCAGCTTTTTCTTCCGGGCATCGTATTCGATCTGCAACAGATCAAGCTGGCTTTGGGTCGCTTTTTCCCATTCCTTGTCGATTTCCTGGATGAGCCTCATGGCCTCTTCGCTCGGACCCAGATTGTTCGCGCCGGCGCCCGGCTTGCCTGCTTTTGAGCCGCCTACGTCAGCCGCGCCTGACTGGCCAATGCCAAAGATCGAAAGCAGTCCGGAAGTGAGACCGTTCTCAGTTCCGACAAAGCTCTTGCCGGCGTTGATGGCGCGACGGAAAGCATTCTCAAAAAAGTCACCGATATGGTCCGTGACTGCCGCAGCATCGCCGCCGAGGTTACGCAGGTCAGCCGCCAGGCCGCTGACGAGCGACCGTGTGTTGCGCCAGGCTTCGGACAGTTTGCCGGACGCGGTCTCGGAAAGGATCGTCGCGACTTTGGTGTTCGCTTCCGCCAGATCCACGAGCGCCCGCAATGCATCAACGACTGTTCGCTTTAAATCGTCGAACACCTGAATTGCGGCTGTGATGGCATCCAGCAGGACACCAAAACCAAGGGAGTTGCTCGCCTGGAACAAGTCCCAAATTTCCTCAAGTTGAGTCTTAAGAATTAACACCCCAACGGCGAACAGTTGGAACACTCCGATTAGCGCGGTGACAATGGCATGATGGGCTTGTTCGTCAGCCGTCAGGTTCTTTAACCCGGCTGCCAATTCTATCAGCACCGGCAAAAGCGCCGCGGCGACTTCGTTCCAGATGTCATTGATTGAGTCCCGCAGTTCCCGCATTGCGACATTGAACTCGTGGGCATTGGAGGTGAACGACGGACTGATGCCGCCCGTCGCCTTCATCTTTTCCAAGCCTTCGCTGCCCTCATTCAGCAAAGGAATCCAGTCGCGGGCACTGCGGCCGAACATTTCCATTGCCAAACCAACCTTCTGCGGTCCATCCGGCATTTTTTGGAACGCATCCATGATGCGCGGCAATACCT
>JAJPHR010000003.1 GCA_021325145.1 Verrucomicrobiota bacterium
CGCGGCTCAACTGGCACGAGAGCCAGCACCCCAATGAACTCATCGAACCTCTCTTGCGTGACCAAATTCGCAGCAGCCTCGTTGGTGATCAAAAATCCGCGTCTGCTCCTCCAGGCTTCGAAGCACAAACGCTGGCTGCACTCGCCAATCTGCCGGTGCTTAAGCCCTTGCGCGATCGGCTGCGGCATTTTGCCGGCGTGTCGCCAGTGGAGTCGCTTTCGCCGTCGTTGGCGGAGCAACTTTACGGCGACTCCCTTAAAAGTTCAGTGAGCCGGATGGAACAATTCGCGGCCTGCCCGTTCAAGTTCTTCGTGCATTCGGGTTTGCGCGCGGAGGAAAGGAAGCGGTTCGAGTTGGACATTCGCGACCAGGGGAATTTTCAGCACGAGGTCCTGATGCTGTTTCACGATCAGTTGCGCGAGGAGGGCAAACGCTGGCGCGACATCTCGCCCGCCGACGCACGGGACCGCATTGAGAAGATTGCGCTCGGTTTGATCATCAGCTTTCGTGACGGACTCATGCACGCCACCGAGCAAAACCAGTTTATTGCCCGGGTCCTGACGGAATCCCTCCAGGATTTCGTGGAGACCCTGATTGACTGGATGCGCCAGCAGTACGCGTTTGATCCCGTTCGGGTGGAGCTGCCATTCGAGCAGGAGAGCGGCGATTTCCCGGCGTGGAAGGTCGAGCTCGGGAACGGCCATCATTTATTGTTGCAAGGGCGCATCGATCGCATTGATGTTTGGCGGCCCGGCAAGGCGGATGAGGCGCTGTGCGTGGTGGTGGACTATAAATCGAGCCAGCGGCAACTTGATCCGTTGCTGATGGAACACGGCTTGCAATTGCAATTGCCGGCTTACCTGAACGTACTTCGCCACTGGCCGAATCCCCGGGCGTTGTTTGGAGTTGGGCGGCTGATTCCCTCGGGAGTGTTCTATGTGAACCTCCGGGGGCGCTATGACCGGGGAGCGAATCGGGATGAGGCGCTGGCGGATGTCGAGTCCGCGTGCAAACGGGCGTATCGTCACACCGGCCGTTTTGACGCGTCTGTGCTTGATTTGCTGGATCAGCGCAGCGAGGCCAATGAGGGCGACCAATTCAATTATCGTCGCAACAAGGACGGAAGCATTTCCGGCAATTCGCGCGAAGCGCTGGACAGCGGGGCGTTTGCGGCAATGCTGGACGGAGTGGAAGCTTCCCTGAAACAAATGGGGCAGGGGATCTACGCTGGTGTGGCCAAACTTGATCCATATCGGAAGGGCCGCTTCACCGCTTGCGACTATTGCGATTACCAGGCCATCTGCCGGATTGATCCGTGGGCGCATTCGTATCGCGTGCTGCGGAAAAAAACTGAAGATGGGGGAGAGAAGATTGGATGAGCTTGACCTCGGCCCAACAGGAAGCCGTGACGGCGCGCGGCAATGTGCTGGTCGTGGCCGGCGCGGGCGCGGGCAAAACCAGCACGTTGGTGGCGCGGTGTCTTCATTGCCTGCTGGATGAGAAAGCGCCGGTGTCGCTGGACGGGCTTTTGCTGGTCACGTTTACGGATGCGGCGGCGGCGGACATGCGGAAAAAGATTCGGGCGGAACTCGAAAAGAAGATCAGGGAACTGGAGAGAGTAGGGACGGATGCAAACACTGAAGGGAGCGATGGGACCCCTCTCCCCTTGGAGGGGAGGGGGAGTAATGCGAGTTTGACCCAGGGACTGGCGAGCGGGCTTACCGAAGCAGAACTGCGTGACACGCAAAGGCGGGTGTGGTTGACGGAGCAGCTGGCGTTGTTCGAGACGGCGCACATCGGGACGCTGCACAGTTTTTGCCTGGAATTGGTGCGGGAGCATTTTTACGAACTCGAGTTGGACCCGCAGTTGACGGTGATGTCGGAAGAGGAACAGCACCTGCAAGCGGAGGAGACGCTTAACAAAATTTTCGAAGGCCATTACGCCAGCGATGCAAAGGAATCGAAGGCCGTCCAGGAGCTGATCCAAACCCAGGGGCGGGGTTCGGAGAAACCGATTCGCGAACTGACGCTCAAGTTGCACCATTACGCGCAAACGTTGCGTGATCCGGCGGGCTGGTTCGCGGGTCAGCTGGCGATGTTTGAGTCGGCGCAACCGGCTCAATGGGCGGAGTGGCTGGTGGACGGCGTGCAGGCCTGGCGCGAACGATGGCTGCTGGCGTTGCGGGCCGAAGCGGGGAATTCGAAGGCGGCGGAATGTGCGGCAATCCTGGAAAGTTTGAGCGGCGCTCGGTCACGAGCGGAATGCGCAACGGTCATTGAAAATGTGCTCGCGGCAGACCGGCAATGGCCCAGCCGGCAAAAAACGGCGTTGCGCAAGTCATTGGAGGATTTTTTTGAGGAAGCAAAATTTCTATACTCGGTGGCCCGGCCGCAGGCGGCTCCGGTCCAGTCCCCGCGAAAGCAAGAGCCGACATTAATTGAGAAAGCGGCAGCCCTCGTCTCCTCATCCGAAGCGGAAGGAGCGGCCGACGAGGCGGAGCCTGATTTCGGCAAATTGTGGGAAGCCGAAGGCGACTCGCCGGCTGGTTCAACCGCTCCCGTGGGGGAACTCGCCCTGGCGAACTCGAAGCAGGAGGAAAGCGTGGATATTGCCACGTCCTGCCGCGACCCGCTGAGCGAGGATTGGGATTGGGTGCGCTCGCAGATGCGGACGTTGCTGGGACTGGCGCTGGAGTTTGGAAAAGCGTTCAGCAAAGCCAAGCGCGAGTTGGGCGTGGTTGATTTCCACGATTTGGAACAACATGCGTTGCGTTTGCTGATCGATCCCGCCACGAAAAGCTCCACCGCCGTTGCCAAACAGTGGCAAGCCAAACTGCACTTCGTCTTCGTGGATGAGTACCAGGACATCAATGATGCGCAGGACGCCATTCTCAGGGCGCTCAGCCGCGAAGAGACGATGGCGAATCGGTTCCTGGTCGGCGATGTGAAACAGAGCATCTACCGGTTTCGGCTGGCGGACCCGCACATTTTTCAGAACTACATCAACGGGAGCGGCGAGGGGCGAATCATTTCGCTCACGGACAATTTTCGCAGCCAGGAGGCGATTCTTGGGTTCATTAATTCACTCTTCAGCGGGTTGATGCGGCGGGAGATCGGCGGCGTGCCGTACGACGCGGCGGCACAGTTGCGTTTTGGAGATCCGGAGCATCGGCGCGAGCTCAGCCTGGCGCATGATCCCGCGCCGCGCGTTGAGTTGCGTTTGCGACTCAAGCGGGGGGAGGACGCCGCTGCTTCGGAGGACGAACCCGATGTCGCGCGAAAACGGGCGTGGACGGAAATGATGAACCTGGAGGAACCGGAGAAAGAAGCCCGGCTGGTCGCGTTGCGTTTGAAGGAACTGAAAGCGGGCGCGCATCCGATTTGGGACGAGGAGGCAAAATCGATGCGTCCAGTCGAATGGCGGGACATGGCCATCCTGCTGCGCTCGCCGTCGCGCAAGGCGGAGGCCTACGCGAAGGAGTTCACGCGGCTGGGCGTGCCTTTGCTGGTCGCGCGCGGCGGTTTTTACGAGAGCATGGAGGTGACCGATCTGTTGAGCCTGCTGCAATTGCTGGATAATCCGTTGCAGGATTTGCCGCTGGTGGCCGTGCTGCATTCGCCGCTGGTGGGACTGTCGCTGGACGAACTGGCGTCCATTCGCTTGATGCTGCCGCGGGGAACTTTTTGGGCGGCCTTGCAACGTTATCACGAGGCGGATCATGGGCAAAAGACGAAGACGGGGCCTGCACGGAGCAGGACGGCAGCGGCAACGGGCGGCACTCCGCACGAAGGATGGATCAAGGTGGATCGATTTCTCCAGAACCATGCAGTTTGGCGGCGGTTGGCCCGGCAGATTTCACTGTCGCGCTGCCTGGAAACGGTGCTGGCGGAGACGCACTATTCGGCCTGGCTGCTGACGCAATCGCGTGGCGAACAGCGCCATGCGAATGTGCAACGTCTCCTTGCTCTCGCGCAACAGTTCGACCGGTTCCAGCGCCAGGGATTGTTCCGCTTTCTTCGGTTTATTGAGGCCCAACAGGCGGCGGAGACGGAACCTGAAGTCGGGTTCGTTTCGGCGGAGAACGCGGTTTCGCTGATGAGCATTCATCAAAGCAAGGGGCTGGAGTTTCCCGTGGTGGTGGTGGCGGACCTGGGCAAGCCGTTTAATTTATCCGACCTGCGGGCGGAGATCATTCTGGACGAGCAATACGGACTTTGCCCACAGGTGAAGCCGCCGCATACGGGACGCCGGTATCCGAGCCTGCCGTATTGGCTGGCGCGACAGCGGCAACGCCGCGAAATGCTCGGAGAGGAAATGCGCCTGCTCTATGTGGCAATGACGCGCGCGCGCGATACGCTGATCCTGACCGGCACGGTTTCGGAACGCGATTTCAACAAACGGTGGGTGGAGTCGGCCGGGAAGCCGGAGGAACGCCCGCCATCGCCGGCGAGCCGGGATGACTCGCCGCCTGGGGTTGCGCCATGGAATTGCAGCACGGCTGCCTTGCTGGGCGCGCGGAGCTACCTGGACTGGATGGCGGCCTGGACCGTGTCGCGTCCGGGAGCTTTGTTGACCGGGCAAAACGGAGCCAATGCGTGGCTTCGCTGGACCATTTACGAGGATGCCTGGCTGTTGCTGGGCGATCAGCCGCTGGCGACCGGGCCGGAACCGGCGGGCGTGGGCGAAACGCCACTGGATGCGCGCGCATGGCAAAAACTGCGCGAGCGACTCTCCTGGAAATATCCACATCTCGCGGCCATCCACTATCCGGCGAAGACTTCGGTGTCCGTGCTGCGGCGGCAGTTGGCGGAGGTGGATGGCGAGGAAGCGGTGCCGATTTTTCAGTCCAAAGTCCAAAGTCCAAAATCCAAAATCCAGAAAGGGATGCAGGCATCCGGGGAGACGGGAGGGAAGCTTTCGGCGGCGGAGGTTGGGACGGCACATCACACGTTTCTTCAGTTGGTCTCGCTGGAACGGGTGGACACTCTTGCCGGGCTTAAGGAGGAGGCGAAGCGCCTGGAACAGGAAGGTGCGTTGTCGGGGGCCGAGGCGGCACAACTTGATTTGGAGGCAGTGGCAGCTTTTTGGCGATCGAGTTTGGGCCGGAAGATCTGCGCGCAACGCGGCCATGTGCGGCGCGAACTGGCCTTCACCGCGCGCTTTTCGCCCGAGGAACTCGTCCGTGCGATGCCGGCCGAACTGGATTTGTTCGATGAAGAATTTGTGGTCGTGCAAGGCGTGGCCGATTTGGCGGTCCTATTGCCCGGCGAGATTTGGCTGGTTGATTTCAAGACGGACGAGTTGCGGGAAGAGGACTTGGATCCGAGGGTCAAGTTGTATGAATCGCAACTTCGGCTGTACGGGATGGCGCTGGGGCGAATCTATCGGCGGCCGGTGAGCGAAGCGTATCTGCACTTCCTGGCGGTTCGGCGGTCGGTAAGGGTGGGGGCGAAGGGGAGCAGGATCGGGGATTGAGACGCTTGTGGTTTTGAATTGACCTAATTAGGCGGCGGGTTCAGTCTGGCAACATGAGGCAGGAGAATGTCAGCGGGATGGCGAGGCACGTTGTCGCAGTGCTGATGTTTGCCGTTGCGGTGAGTTTGCTTGATGGCTGCACAAGCCTCGACCCGGAACACGGCCCTCCAGTGCCCGCGTGTGTTCTGCGCACAAAAGGTGACATCACTTTTTCCGCTGACGGCAAAACTTGGTTACACATGAAGAACGGTGACAGGGTGTGGCCGGGTAGTCTGATTAAGACTGGAGAGGGTTCTTACGTGAATTTGGGACTGACTGACCTCTCGCGCGCAATTCCGGTGGAGATTGGGCGCAGCGGAATCTACTTCGTTGAACGAAGGCAAATCATTCGGGAGTACTTGCAGATTCGCGAGAACTCAGTGGTGGCCCTGGAGAAATCGGTTGTGAGCGCGATGCCAGGCGCATTCGATTCCAAGTTGATGGGAAGGCATATCCACCTGGATCTTCATGCGGGTGAAATCGTCGGAGAGGCTCGGCATATGCCCGAAGGCTCCAAATACGAAATCCGGTTTCCAAAGGGTTTGGTGCGCGTCCAGGAAGGCGTTTACGTATTGAACTCCACCGGATTGCTGGACGTGCCAGAAGGAAAAGCAACCGTATGGCTCGATGGAAATGTGCAGCCACTGGAGGTTAAGAGCGGTTACCGCTTCGATCCTGAAGGTATGGTGACGGACTTGCCCACGAACGTTGTCCGCCGCGAGTTTTTCGTATTCGGGCTCGACGATTCGGATTTGGATGTGCTGTCACATCCAGTTGCGGAGCGGCCTTTCAGCCTCCCGGAGAGAAAATTCTGAGCTTAAGCCCGGAGTTGGATGTCGAGACCGCTCAGCGAAAGTCAACCGCGGTCTTTAATTCTGTTTTCGCCAGAGCTGGGACTATATGGGGCGGTCTATCAGGATTCAGGAGCTTGCGCTGGTGTAGTGTTTCAAGGATTGTCGCCAGCCTAATTCGGAGATCACCATGCAGAAAGCGCACATCGCCAGGAGGAGCAGGATCTGACCGGGTGAACGGAGTTTGTCGGTGAGTACGCGGGCGGGGACGTTCGAAACCAACAACATCGGGATGGCGAAGGTGAACACGGCCTTGAAGACCCCACGGAAGGCGTCGTCGGGCATGCGAGCGATGTTGAACAGGTTGTAATAACCCCAGACGATGCCTTGCGCGCGGACGGTCCAAAAACTGATGCTGGCCAGCAGAAACATGAGGGAGTAGTGGATGAGGATTCCCGATAGGCAAAGCATTAGAAAACCGATGATTTGAAGCAAGGTGACCGTGAGATGGAGTTGGATGAGGGCGTAGATCATGACCCCGACGGCCAGGGTGGCGTTGACGAAGCCGCCAAGATCAACCTGGCGCAAGGACACGATAAACCGGGTATTGACGGGCAGGAGCAAGAGGAAATCCAATTTCCCCGTGCGGACGAGTTCGGACAAGTTGGTGCAATTGATCAGGAAAAACGCCTGGTAAATCTGCTGGATGAAATGGCTGGCGCCGATCAGCAGCACGACCTCCCATTTGGTCCACGTTCCGATGGTATCGGTGTGCAGGTAGAGCACGCTGATGAAGCTGAGCTGCAATCCGAACCACAACACCTCGACCACGATCCAAAGCAGGAAGTTGGATTTGAAACCCATCTCGCGCGCGACGGAGTTTTTCCAGAGCGCGAGATAAATGCCGGGATAACGGCGGAGCCAGCGCGGCGTGCGGGGCGCGGAGTGCGGAATGGGCGATTCGGGGCTGTTCATCGGCGTGGTAGGTTCCGCATGTGCTTTGAGATTTGAGTGATTATTTGGTCCTTGGCCATTGGACATTGGTCATCCTCCCACCGCGGAGTATTTCTTGATGCCGCGCGACCACGCGAAGCGCGCGATGAAGTAAGACAGGACCACCCACGCGGCTTGAACGAACAGGCCCTGGATCATTGCGTTTCCGGTGGTGCGGCCCATGTAGATGCTCACGGGGAAATACATTTGATACGGAAACGGCGTGTAGTAGAGCACCTTTTCCATCGCGTGCGGCAGAATATCCAGGGGGAACAGATGCCCGCTGGCAAGGTATTCGAATGCAAACAGGATGAAAATGAACGTCGAAACCTCCAGCACCCAAAACGCGAGCATGGCCATCGCATACGATGTAAAGAATTGCAGCAACCCGGTCATAACCACCGAGGCCAGGAAACATCCAAACGCAGCCGGGTCAGCCGGCCAGATGAAATAATGCCGCAGGAAAAACAGGAACAATCCCAACGGGACCGCCGCAACGGCGAGGTAGATCAGGCGGCTGGAAAAATAAAGGCAGAGCCTGTAGGTGAGATAATCGATGGGTTTGAGCAGGAACTGGCTGATGTTGCCGTCCTTGATGTCGGCGGCGATCTGCCAGTCGTCTTCACTCACGGCGGTCAGCACGTCCACAATGGTGACAAGCAGGTAATAGGAGGTCATCTGGGCCAGCGAATACGCGGCCACGTCCGTTCCAGACGGTTTCCCGCTGTAGATCGCCCGCCAGAGGTAGATCGTTGCCAGCAGCGGGATGAATCCAAAGACGATTCGGAACAGAAAATTGACCCGATAGGCCAGGTTGTTCTGAATGCCGATATTGATGACGTGCCAATACTTTTTCACTCTGCAACCGGGCAGACGGTGATTTGCCCGCGCCACCCTACCACAGTTTTCGGTCTGCGAAAGGGCGCAGAATCAATTTCTTTCATGGCCAAGTTGATTTAAAAACCGCGGGAGATTTGCAAAAGCCATCGATTTCATTTGCGGTGTTCTTGAAGCATAATTACTTTTGAGGCTATTTATTGCTGGCGCTTTTTGCCAGTTTGGAACGTGAAATTGAACTTGAACTTGTTATGAGCATGACACCATTGACAGCGAATGAATTGGACGGATTAGTGACGGGCCTCAGCAAGCTGGCTCGCAATCTTTGGTGGACCTGGGACCAGGAAGCGCAGGAAATCTTCGCGGAACTCTCGCCGCGCTGCTGGCAGAATCTTTACCACAATGCCGTGGCCGTCTTGCGCGAGGTGTCGGATTACGAATTGCGCGTGCGCTTGCAGGATGCGGACTTTGCGCAGCGCGTGCAGAAAGTTTTGAAATCGTTCGAGGCTTACCTGACCGAGCCGAATACCTGGGCGCACCAGCACGCCCCGGAGCTGATCCGAAATCCGGTGGCCTATTTCTCCGCCGAATTCGGTTTTCACGAAACGCTGCCGATTGCCGCGGGCGGCCTGGGCATTTTGGCCGGGGATCATGCCAAATCCGCCAGCGATCTCGGGCTGGGCTTTGCGGGGATCAGCCTTTTTTATCGCGAGGGCTACTTTCAGCAGGCCATCAATCAGGACAATTGGCAAACGGAGTACTATACGCTGCTGAATCCCAAAAACCTCCCGCTCGAACCGGTGCTGGACGCGCAGGGAAACCCGTTGATTTGTTCGGTCGATATTACGATGACGCAGGTCTATTTCCAGGCCTGGCGCGTGAACGTGGGCCGAATTCCGGTTTATCTGCTCGATACCAATCGCCCGGAGAACCCCCAGCACTTTCGCGACCTGACCTTGCGCGTCTATGGCGGTGACAGCACGACGCGCATCATGCAGGAAGTGTTGTTGGGCATCGGCGGCGTGCGTTTGCTGCGCGCGCTGGGCGTGCAACCATCGGTGTTTCACATGAACGAGGGGCACGCGGCATTTCTCACGCTGGAACTGATGCGCGAGAAGTTGAATGAAGGCAAGAGCGTCGGCGAAGCCCTGGCCCAAACCAGGCAGCAATGCATTTTTACCACCCATACGCCGGTTGAGGCGGGTCACGACCGTTTCAATGCGGAACTGATGGACTACGCGCTGCACAAATTCTGTTCCCAAATCAAGCTGCCGCTGGCGGACCTGCTGGGGTTGGGCAAGGTCAATCCCAAGGATCCGAACGAGCCGTTTTGCATGACGGTGCTGGCGCTCAAGGCGTCGCGCGCGGCAAACGGCGTGAGCGAGTTGCACGGGCGCGTCAGCCGCCATATGTGGCAGCCGCTTTATCCCAAGCTGCCGGTCGATCAGGTGCCCATTGGACATATCACGAACGGGATTCATCTGCTGGGCTGGATGAAAGGTCCCGTGCGCCGTTTCTGGCGGCACAAGCTGGCTGATGGACGTGAAGAATTTCCGCTCGATGCTCCGGCAGGCGACAGCACGCGCTTCTGGCGCGAAAATCCCGGCGCCGGCTGGGACAAGGCGATCAATTCGCCGGATTTCTGGAAGAAAATGGCTGATCCGGCGTTCATTTCGGACGAGGAAATCTGGGCGTTGCGTTATCGGTTGCGCCGCGAGTTGATCGAATTCGCGCGCCGGCGTTTGTCCGTTCAAGGGCAGCGCTTGACGCAGGCTGATTTCATCGCGTTCGATCAATTGTTGAATCCGGATGCGTTGACCATTGGCTTCGCGCGCCGCTTCGCGACTTACAAGCGCGCCCCGCTGATTTTTCAACAGTTTGAAAATATCGTGCGCCTCACCCGCGACCGTTCGCGTCCAATTCAATTCATTTTCGCGGGCAAAGCCCATCCGCGCGATGACGATGGCAAGCGATTCATTCAGCACATCATCCATTTGAGCAAATACAGCGACATGCAGGGTCATTTGGTATTCATTGAGAATTATGATGTCCATGTGGCGCGGCAAATGGTCTCCGGTTGCGACATTTGGCTGAACAATCCGCGCCGGCCTTTGGAAGCGTCCGGCACGAGCGGCATGAAGGCTGGTTGCCACGGTTGCCTGAACCTGAGCATTCTGGACGGCTGGTGGCGGGAAGGCTACGACGGCACCAACGGCTTCGCCATCGGCACGGACGCGCATGCGGAGACGGTGGAGGAACAGGACCGGCAGGACAGCGCGAATCTTTACAAAGCCCTGACCGAGCAGGTGATCCCGACGTTTTTTGAGCGTGATGCGCAAGGATTGCCGCGCAAATGGATTCAAATGATCCGCCGCGCCATGATCACTTTGGTGCCGCAATTCAGCACCCGCCGCATGGTGAAGGAATATACGGAGAAATATTATTTGGCGAAGTGAGCGCGAGGATAATCGCCCGCGCGGCGAAGAGTGGGCGAAAAGCACCAAGCTCCAGAAAAGCTCCAAGCATCAAGCTCCAAGCTGATGATTGGTTGGAGCTTGTGAATTGATGTTTCTCTGGAGCTTGGCGCTTGGTTGTCGGTGTTTACACCTTGGTGTTTCCAGCCGCCAAGGCTAGATTAGTTCGTGGTTCGCGATATAAAATCTCTTTCTGCTGAAGATCTGCAGGCGCAGTTCCGGAGTTGGAACCAACCCGCTTACCGGGCCGGGCAGGTCCTGGAGTGGCTTTATGTGCATCGCGTCACCAATTGGGATGCGATGACGAATTTGCCGAAGACGGTGCGTGAGCAATTGCGCGCCAATTTTTCGCTGCACACGCTTGAACTGGTGAGAAAGCAGGGTTCGCGGGACACGACGCAAAAGTTTTTATGGCGGCTGAGCGATCAATCGCTCATCGAAAGCGTGCTGATCCCGGCCAATCCCGCGCTTTACGGGGAAGCCAGCGATCGTCATACGCTTTGCGTTTCCACCCAGGTGGGTTGCGCTTACGGTTGCAAATTCTGCGCCAGTGGGTTGGAAGGATTTAAGCGGAACTTGCGCGCGGATGAAATCGTGGAGCAGGTGCTGGCGGTGGAACGCGGACAGGCAGAAGAGCCCAAGGCCAGGGCTCCCGAGACGCTGGAGGTCGAGCCGGGCACTCCGGTTGCGATCGCCGACCGCGTGGTCAATAACCTCGTCATCATGGGCATGGGCGAACCGCTGGCTAATTATGATAATTTGCTTCAGGCGTTGAGGATCCTGAACGCACCGTGGGGCGGGGGAATTGGCGCGCGCAAGATCACCATTTCCACGAGCGGGCTGGCGCCACAAATTCGCAGGCTGGCGGATGATCCGTTGCAGTTTCGACTCGCGATTTCGCTGCACGGCGCAACCGATGAGACTCGCAACAAAATCATGCCGGTGAATCGCAAATACCCGCTGTCCGAGTTGACCGCCGCGGGCGAATATTATCAGAAGCGGAAGGAGCGGATGATCACGCTCGAGTATATTTTGATTGCGGGGATCAATGATGGGCTGGATCAAATCAAGCCGCTGGCTCAACTTGCGCATCGTCTTCGGGCCAAGGTTAATCTTATTCCCTACAATCGGGTTGAGGGTTTGGAGTGGGAACGGCCGGCGGAGCCGGTTCAGGAAGCGTTCCTCGCCGCGCTGGAGAAAGAAAAGGTGACGGCCACGTTGCGCCGGGAGAAAGGCCATGATATAGACGCGGCTTGCGGGCAATTGCGGCTGAAAACGGAAAGGGAACTGGCAAGTGATCGCGTTGATTGATTATGATTCCGGGAATCTGCGCAGCGCGCAAAAGGCGCTGCTCAAGGTGGGGGCGGATGTGCGCGTCGTGCGCCGACCGGAGGAGTTAAAGGACGCGCGGGCGGTGGTGCTGCCGGGCGTCGGCGCGTTCGACGATTGCGTGAACGCATTGCGCAAGCAGGAGCTGCTGGAAGCGTCGCGGGAGTTTATGAACTCGGGGCGGCCGTTCCTGGGCATCTGCGTCGGTTATCAGGCGATGTTCGAAAAGAGCGAGGAGTTCAATAGCTGCGCGGCGGGGTTGGGCATTTTCAAGGGGCGCGTCGTGCGGTTCGCCGAGGAGCCGGGGCTGAAAATCCCGCAGATTGGATGGAACCAGATTGAGCTTGCCCAGCCGGGTTGTCCGCTTTTCCGCGGCATTCCGAGCGGCAGCTACGTTTACTTCGTCCACAGCTTTTTTCCGCAGCCGGTCGATCCGGCGATAGTGGCCACGCGCACCACCTACGGCCGGCCGTTCGCATCGGCCGTGTGGCGGGAAAACATCTACGCCACGCAGTTTCATCCTGAGAAGAGCCAGCGGGTGGGGTTGCAGTTGCTGAAAAATTTTGTGGAGATAGCGGCAAGCGCGTGAATCACCTCTTGATGCAGATCAGGCCAGTTGCGTAATTTTCAAGGCGGCCAGGCATTTTCCGCCATCGTCGCCATCCTGAAGCTTAACAAAAGCTTGACCCACAGCCGCATTCCCCTCAGGCTAATAATTATGAACCATACCAGTATTTCTGTAGCGCGGTTGATTCGCGGCGCATTCAGCCTGGCGTTGAGTGTGATCGTTTTCGGGGTAGCGCCTTCTCACGCGGCTGAGCAACCGGAAATCCTTACGCCCAAGGCTCCCGCCACGCCGCGCATCAATGGGCCATCGATTTTCGGAGTGCGACCTGGATCGCCGTTCCTTTATCACATCCCGGCCACGGGGGATCGGCCGATGGAGTTCTCCACAAAGGATCTGCCGCGTGGGTTGAAAGTGGACGCTGCGAGTGGCCAGATCACGGGTTCAGTCGAGAAGGCGGGAGAATACAAAGTGATCTTGCGCGCGAAAAACTCGCTGGGCAAGGCCGAGCGACGCTTCAAGATTGTCGTGGGGGACAAGATCGCGCTGACGCCGCCGATGGGATGGAACAGTTGGAATTGCTGGGGCAGCAAGGTGACGGCGGAAAAAGTCCAACTTAGCGCGCGGGGCATGGTTTCCTCGGGTCTCATTGATCACGGCTGGACGTACATGAATATTGACGACGCATGGCAGGGGAAACGCGGCGGTCCATTTAACGGGATTCAGGGCAACGAAAAATTCCCGGATATGAAAGGGATGTGCGATGAAATCCACCAGATGGGGTTGAAGGTGGGAATTTATTCGACGCCCTGGGTAACTTCCTATGCCAACCACATCGGCGGCAGCGCGGAGAATCCCGAGGGCACCTGGGAGCCACCTACGATTCCGAAAAGAGGAAACGTCAATAAGAAGATTCTGCCGTGGGCCATTGGCAAATATCACTTCGCGCAGAATGACGCGAAGCAATGGGCCGCGTGGGGCATCGATTATTTGAAATACGACTGGAATCCGAACGAGGAGCCGGAAACGGCGGAGATGGAGCAGGCGTTGCGGGTCAGTGGACGCGACGTGGTGTTCAGCTTGTCCAACAGCACGCCATTCACCAACGCGCCGACCGTGACCCGCCACGCCAATTGCTGGCGGACTACAGGTGACATTCGCGACAGTTGGGATTCGATGAACAAAAAGGGTTTCGGCCAGGACAAGTGGGTGGAGTTTTCCGGGCCGGGGCATTGGAACGATCCGGACATGCTGGTCGTCGGACAGGTGGGTTGGGGCCAGCCGCATCCCACGAAGCTGACCCCGGACGAGCAGTACACGCACATCAGTATTTGGTGCCTCGTGTCCGCGCCCCTGTTGCTGGGTTGTCCGTTGGAGAATTTGGATGATTTCACGCTGAGCCTTATCACGAACGATGAAGTGCTCGCGTTGGACCAGGACGCGTTGGGCAAACAGGCCATGGCTGTGTCACGCGATGGGAACACGGTGGTTTACGCCAAGGACCTGGAGGATGGCTCGAAGGCGGTGGGTTTGTTCAATCTGGGCGATCAGGAAACGACGGTCACGGCAAAATGGAGTGATCTAAAGATCACCGGCAAGAGAATGGTTCGCGACCTGTGGCGGCAGAAGGACATGGGCAAGTGCAAGGAGAAGTTCGAAACCTCGGTGAAGCCGCATGGCGTGGTGTTGGTGCGATTGACGAAATAGAACTGTGCAAACATCAAACGCCAAGCTTCAAGCACCAGAGAAGCTCCAAAATTCAAACCGAGCGGTGACGGGTGCTTGGAGCTTGAACTTTCTCTGGTGCTTGATGCTTGGCGCTTGGTGCCTGGCGTCGGTCGAGTCCGACAACGCGCTCGGTGCCGATGTCTCGCTCTGGTATCGCCAGCCTGCCGGCGAAGATTGGAACCAGGCTTTGCCGGTCGGCAACGGTAGGTTGGGCGCGATGGTCTTCGGCGGAGTTGCGGATGAGCGTTTGCAACTGAATGAAGATACGCTCTGGGAAGGCTACAAACGCGACGGTGCGAACCCGGATTCCCTGGCGGCGCTGCCGGAGATTCGGCGGTTGCTGTTTGAGGGCAAGAATGAGGAGGCCGCCGTCCTCGCCGGAAAGAAGATGATGGGCGTTCCCTACCGCATTAAATCATATCAACCGCTGGCAGACTTGCTCCTGCACGCTTCGGAGGCTGAAGCCCCACAGAATTATCGGCGCGAGTTAAATCTGGATACCGGCGTGGCGAGCGTCCATTACCAGATTGGTGATGCCACGTTTACGCGCGAAGTGTTCGCTTCCTTTCCGGACAATCTCATTGTCGTGCGGTTCACGTGCGACAAGCCCGGGCGGATTAATCAGACGGTGGCCCTGGCCCGGGAAAAGGACGCGCAGTGCTCTTGTGATCCGGCGGCCTCAAACCGCCTCATTTTGCGCGGGCAGCTTACGGTCCAATACACCAACACTGAAGCGAAGCCCGGCATGCGGTTCGAGGCGCAAATTCTTGCCGTCCCGGGCGGCGGCACAATTAAAGCCGCCGACGGTAAGCTGGTCATCGAACGGGCCGACTCCCTCGTTTTACTTGTGACAGGAGCAACGGATTATCGTGGCGGTGAGCCGGACAAATTGTGTCGCGAGAATTTGCAGAAGGCATCCGTCAAATCTTTCGAAGCGCTCCGTGCCGCGCACATTGCCGACCATCAGAAATTGTTCGGGCGCGTGGCACTTGATCTGGGTGGCGCCAGCGCGGAGGTTGAGAAACTGCCGACGGATGAGCGGTTGAAGCGACTCGGGCGCGGCGAAACCGATCCGGGTCTGCTGGCGACTTACTTTCAGTACGGGCGCTATTTGCTGATCGCTTCTTCGCGCCCGGGCACCATGCCGGCCAACCTGCAGGGCATTTGGAACGATAAATTAAAAGCGGCGTGGAACAGCGATTATCATCTGAACATCAACATCCAGATGAACTATTGGCCGGCGGAAGTTTGCAATCTCGCTGAATGCCATGAACCGCTTTTCGACCTGATGGACATGCTGACCGAACCGGGCAGCCGGGTGGCAAAGGTCCAATACGGTTGCCGTGGCTGGGTCGCGCATCATCTGACTGATCCGTTTGGTTTCGCCGCCCCCGCTGATGGCGTGCAAGGCATCTGGCCGATGGGCGCCGCGTGGCTGGCGCAGCATCCTTACGAGCACTACCTGTTCAGCGGCGACAAAGATTTTCTGGCCAAGCGCGCGTACCCTTTGATGAAAGGCGCGGCCCGATTCATTCTGGATTTTCTGGTCGAAGCGCCCGCTGGAACACCGGTGGCCGGCCGCCTGGTTACGTCGCCATCCCATTCACCCGAGAACAAATTCTATCTGGCTGATGGCAAGGAATCCGCTTTCACCTACGCGGCGACGATGGACTTGGAAATCATCCATGATCTATTGAGCAATTGCATCGAGGCGGGCAAAGTCCTCAAGACGGACGATGCGTTCCGCGCCGAATGCGAGTTGGCGCTGAAACGCCTGGCTCCCCTTCAGATCAGCAAGAAGGACGGGCGGCTTCAGGAATGGATTGAAGATTACAAAGACGTCGATCCACACCATCGCCACACTTCACATTTGTTTGCGTTGTACCCGGGCCACCAGATTACGCCTGAAGGCACGCCGGAGCTCGCGGAGGCCGCAAAAAAGGCCCTCGAATCGCGCGGCGACGGCGGCACGGAATGGAGCATGCCGTGGCGGATGTGTTTTTGGGCGCGCTTTCACGACGGCAACCGCGCAGCTTCAATCCTGAACACGCTCGTCGGCAAACATCTCTATCCGAACCTGTTCAACAAATATCCGCCGTTTCAAATCGACGGTAATTTCGGCGCAACGGCCGCCATCGCCGAAATGTTGCTGCAAAGCCACGCGCTTGAAGCCGAAATCCCGAATTCGAAATTTGAAATCGATCTGCTCCCCGCGCTTCCCAACGCATGGCCGACCGGCAGCGTAAAGGGGTTGCGTGCTCGCGGCGGCTTCGAAGTGGACATGGAATGGAAGGACGGCAAACTCGTGGACGCCGCCATTCGCTCAAGTCGAGGCAATGTGTGTCGGGTTCGGTACAAGGAAATGTCTGCGCAACTGGCGACGGTATCCAGCGAGACCTATAGGCTGGACGGCGGATTAAAAAAGCGCTGATCCATTCATCGACGTGCCTTGGGCCGGCCATCAGTCGCGGGGTTTCACACATTTTTTACAACTGAATTACGCAGGTATTACAACTGATGATCTCCCAAAGCCTAGTCTTCCGGCATGAGAACGAGATCGTTGTCCGGCTTTCGTGCTACGCTCTGCCGATGTCTGCCTTTCATCGTCGCATTTGGATTGGCGGTTCCCGCCTGGCCCGCCGAAACCGCCGCGCTTCTAAGCGCGCTCGGGCGAATGCCGGTCAAGGAACTGACCGTATTCAAGGACGGGCATGCGTTTATAGCCCGGGAAGGCAATATGCCCACGGACGCGAGCGGCAATGTGTTGATGGACGATTTGCCCGCGCCCGTCCTGGGCACATTCTGGCCTTATTCGGCGGAGCACAACACGCATCTCGCCGGCACGGTTGCGGGCCATCGTCGCGTGCTGGTGGAACGGACGGCGCTGACATTGCGTGAATTGCTCGAGGCCAACATCGGAGCCGAAGGATTTGTCACCGAGGACATGACCAATCACTACGCCGCCACCATTGTGGGCATTCCAGCGCGCAGTGCGGAGGAACTGGAAGCAACCAGTCCCCCCAACAGTGGCGACAAGCTTCCCGAGAAAGGCACTCTCATCCTGCTTAAAACCCAGAATGGAATCAAAGCGATCAACCTCGACCGCATTCAGGATTTCACTTTCAAGGACACCCAAAAGTCCACAACCGGCCAGGAGGAATTCCGCAATCTGCTCACCCTGAATCTGAACTGGGAGCGCGGCCATGCTGGAAAAACCGCGAAGATCGGGATGCTTTATTTGCAAAAGGGGGTGCGCTGGATTCCAAATTACAAGGTGTCGCTCGATGGAAACGGCCAGGCATCGATTAAATTGCAGGCGACTTTAATCAACGAACTGGCCGATCTGGATGACGTTTCGGTGAATCTGGTCATCGGCGTGCCGTCGTTCTATTTCAAAGACACGCTTGACCCCATGGCGCTCCAGCAAACGATGGCGCAGTTGTCGCAATATTTTCAGACCGCGCCCAACCCAGCCCTTGTGAACAGCGCCCTGGGTCAAAATTTTTACAACTCGATCATGACCCGGCAAACGGCCCGCGCCGGGGACTATGCGCAGTCCAGTACCGAGCCATCCGCGACTGCCGATCTTGGCCCGGACATCGGGGATTCGAAAAAGAACGAAGACTTGTACGTGTTCAACGTCAAGCACGTTACTTTGAAAAGGGGCGAACGCATGGTGCTGACCGTTGCGGAAATGACGCTTCCGTACCAGGATGTTTTCACGCTGGAATTACCATTTGGCCCGCCGCCCAGGATGAGAAGCAATCTGAATTCGGAACAGCAGCTCGAACTGGCCCGCCTGGCCGCCGCGCCGAAAGTGATGCATAAAATGCGGCTGACCAACCAGAGCAGCGTTCCGCTCACGACGGCGCCGGTCCTCATCCTCCGCGAAGGCCGCGTGCTTGCGCAGGGGCTCATGACCTATGCGGCGCCGGGCGCGCAAAGCGATGTGGCCATTACGACTGCTGTCGATATTCAGGCAAAGAAAAGCGATGTTGAAATCAAGCGCACACCGAATGCGCTTACTCACAACAACAGCCAGTACTCGCGCATCGACATGAAAGGCAAACTGACTTTGACCAACCGTCGCGCTCAGGCTGTGGATGTGGAGGTGACCCGGTATGTGCTGGGCGAAGTTGAATCCGCCGGACAGGGAGCGAAGATCGAGAAAGTTGACCTGTTCGAGGATGAGGACGCCGCTTCATTCGGGGAAACCGAACTGCCCAATGGGTGGAATTGGGGGGAAACCTTCAACGGCGTTGGCCGCATCACGTGGAAGCAGAAGCTGGCGCCGGCCGCGCAGTTGGAACTCGGCTACGACTGGTTTTACTACTGGCGATGAGCAAAACGCCTCGCCCAATTTCCCCACTGCAATTATTGAACTGCGTCGAGCAGAGGCGAATTCCGGATCACGGCGCCCTTCACGCCTTCAAAACGGGCAGGGGACACACCATCGGCGACTTGCGCTTTAAAATGGTCGATTTCGAGGCCGTCCACATCCACGCATTGCATCGCGGGACGCAGATCCTCGTTGTCGAGCGTGAAGCGGATGTTCGCGAGTTCGAGATCGCGCACGTGGCGGGCGAACAGGCCGTAGGCGGGCATCGTGCCGAGGTTTTTGGGCTCGGGATAACCGGCGCCCAGCTCCTTGGGCACGCGGGCCGCATCTTCCTTCGTGCCGCCGCCCTTGAAGACGAACCGGATGTTTTCCAGGCGCACACCTTCAACCATTTGTTCGGGAAGTCCTTCGATCTGAATGCCGCTCATGGGTTCGCAACCAGTTGCGATCACATTCGAGATCAAAATATTTCTGGCGCGACTGGGCACGGGCACATCGGGGCCGCGATGGCGCTTGCCGGTCGTGATGTAAATTGGATACGCGGCCACATCCATCATGGTGATGTTGTTGAAAGTGATATTTTCCATGATGCCGCCATCGACTTCCTCGAGTGTGATGCCACGGCAGCCGCGGAAAGTGCAGTTGGCGACCGTGCAGTTCCGGTAGCCGCCATTGGATTCCGTGCCAAATTTGATGCGGCCGTTTTTGATGCTGCTCGGCTTCATCGTGCCGTCGAGCAGCGTTCCCTCTTCGAACCCGGAAACCTGGCAGTTGATGATGGTGAGGTTCTCCGTGATTACATTTCTCCCCAGCGCGAAAGTGCTTTTTGGACAAAGCGCGTCGTCACGCGGCGAATTGATCCGGCAATTGGAAACCATGGTGTTGCGGCAGCAATCGATGTCAATGCCATCACGATCAGTGTCCATGGTCACATTATCGACCGTCATATTGTCGCAGCCCGTGACGAGAATGGCAAAATGGCCGCCATGGAAAATGGTGATATCGCGGAGCAACACATTGCGGCAGAGCTTGAGGGCAATCGCCTTGTTGCCGAGCCGAACGGGCGGGGCGTTGGTCCGCGGGTTCGAGTTGGTTTTGTTCCAGGTGGAGAAGCCGCTCATCCGGTCGAGGATTCCATCACTGCGGACGAGCCCTCCGCCTTTGATCATGCCAAATCCGGTGATGCTGACGTTGGTCAGGTTCTCGCCCCAGATGAGGCTGTTGTGGAAATAGGTGTGCCCGCCATCCTGATAAGCGATGCCTTCCCAAGGCTCCGTCTCATCATAGGCGTTCATATTCTGCGGCGCGCCGAGAATGATTGCGCCGGCATCGAGGAACAGATGGATATTGCTCTTCAATCGGATGCTTCCGCTCAAATACGTCCCAGCGGGGAAATAAACCGTGCCCCCGCCGGCATCGGCGCAGGCATCGATGGTCTTGTTGATCGCGGGACTGTCCAGGATCTTGCCGTCCCCCAGCGCGCCGTACGCGCAAACGCTATACACGACCTTCCTTCCCGTGCCAGGCTGGTCATCGCCGGAGTCGGCGGCGAAAACTCCAATTTGGGAAAGCCCCGGTGCGAGAACGCTGAGGCAGCAAAGCACAAATTTGACGATGCCATCAACGGCGCCGGGGGATGAAGTGTTCATAGTTATTAATTTATACTGTAGCGAATTTGCGGCGGTTGCCAAGCATACAATTGTCGAACAGCGGCGGCGATGTTGAAGGTTGCTTTCGCGGGCGGTTTGCCGGAGCGTAGAACGGTGAAGCGGCACAGCCTCATTCTGATTTCCGCGATAGTCGTGTTGCTTGCGATCGTGCTAAGCGCCTGGTATGCGCTGGCTTCGCAACAGCCCCGGCTGACGTTTGACGGCTGCCGATATTCTCCCGCGGACGGACGGTGGTATGCCGACCTGCAATTCAAGAATCGCTCCAAAAAGAACATGCACTGTGACGGGTATGTATTGGAGCTTGCGGGCGGGCTCAAGACCAATGAAACCATGCTGGATTTTCAGTGCATCGTGGAGGTTGGGGACAAGCAGGTTCAATCCTGGCCGCTGTGGTTCGCCACCTGGCTCGACGTAAAGCCGGGCGAATCAGTTAAACTCAGACTGAACATCGATCCGAATAATCCGCCGAAGCGGATCGCCTTGAAGTACTCCGAAGCCCCAACTCCCCCGAGCCGCATAAGGGCTGCCTTGGGGACGGCTCGCTATTATGTCCGCCGTTGGTTGCATCTGAAGCCCCAGCGCCGGGTGCTTAACAACAGTGACGTGCTTTGGTGCCCGTCGAAACTGCCGCTTCACGCAGATCCGGACTCAAATCCAACCGAAGTCACCCGCTGATTTGAAAGCACAAAGACTTTCCCGGCAAGGCCGGAACACCGCCCCGAGACACACGTTTCATGCCGGTTCCGCGACCGTTTAACGGTGTCCTGGCATTCGATTTATCCCATCCTCCATTTCACGATTGATTGTCAGAACATGCTGGACACCCACTTACCTTCAGCACAATATTGAAATCGTGAGACGAGACAAGCCCGCAAACTCCAAGACTTGGCAAACACCACAAATGATGCTGCTTGGTTATTCCCCGCTGTCATTCGTTTGCCGCGATTGCAGTTATCTTGGAATTTGCGTGAGTGAGAAGGAGCGGGGAGACCTGGATGCAAAAGTTGCCGCAGCCTGACGGCTTGGAACCCGTAACCATCATACCTTACGCCGACGCCGCCCATCGGAGCCAAGTCGTGGCGCTCTGGGAGGTCGTTTTCGGCTACGACGCGCCTCACAACAAACCCAGCCTGGCCATCGATAAGAAGATCTCAGCCAAGGACGGGCTTTTCTTTGTTGCTCTTGCGGGCGCTTTGGTCGTCGGCACAGTCATGGCGGGCTACGATGGTCATCGCGGCTGGATTTACTCCGTAGCTGTCTCGCCGTCACATCGCCGGCAGGGCATCGGCACCCGACTGGTTTCCATGGCCGAGCAAGCCTTGACCGCGCAGGGATGCGTGAAGATCAATCTGCAGATTCTGGAAGGCAACGCGAGCGTCACGGCCTTTTATGAATCGCTGGGATTTTCCGTGGAGAAGCGCATCAGCATGGGCAAGCGAATACCGAAAAATGTGCCTGGCGCCTGACCGGTCACAGCCTTCGCTCAGACCATGGATCGGATCAATCCGCCTAAGCGGATCCTTTCACAAATCTTCTTGCAGACTCAGCATTAGCGGTCAAGTTCTCCCCTCCGTTCTGTGCCTTTATACTTTTTCGTGGCAAGCTCCGCATCTCCGTGTCTGTACGGACAGCCGCGACGGGTCAAATACGGAGCGGTTACCCGTAGAGAATGGACGTGCAATCCCTACCACCGCTAACTAAGGTAAAGTCATGGATTTGCTGCAGTACTGGAATCTGCGCGAGCGCCCATTTGAGCCGACATGGGACACGCGCTTCTTTTTCCAAAGCCGCGACCACGATGAGGCGCTCGACCGCCTCACGTTCCTGGTCGAGGAGAAAACCATGTTGCTGGGCATGCTCACCGGCGAGATCGGTTGCGGCAAGACCCTCACCCGCGCCGTTTTCACCGAACGCCTCGAAGCCCGCAAATTCCAGGTCGTCACGCAGGAAAATTCCGCTTTCTCTTTCAACGATCTGCTCGGCTCCGTCGTTCAGCAGTTGGACGGCAATGTAGAGAAAACCAGTCAGACCAAGCACGCCCGTTACCAACGCCTCCGTCGCGCCGTCGAACGCATTCACGCCGAAAATCGCCACCTCGTTCTCATCTTCGACGAGGCCCAGGAAATGTCCCCGCAGACGCTCAACGAGCTTAAGATGCTCACGAACCTCAATGGCGCGGGCAAACCTTACCTGACCATCATCCTGGTCGGGCAGCCGGAGTTGCGCGGCTTTGTCGGTGGTCTGCCCGCCATTAACCAGCGCATCAGCCTGCGTTTTCATCTCAATTCACTCAGCCGCGAGGATGCCGCCAACTATTTCCGCCATCGGCTCAAAGTAGCCGGCCATGCCACCGGCGAATTGTTCCCCGCCGATGCCGTCGAACGCGCCTTCCAAGCCTCGCTCGGCACGCCGCGCGAACTGAACCGCATCGCCAAACTCGCCCTCGAACACGCCTGGCTCAAAGCCTATCCTCAAGTTTCGTTCCAAGCCGTCGATGCCGTGGTCCGCGACTTGCAGTTTCATCAGAATCTGCCGCCCGCATGAGCGACGCCGAATTGAGCATCAGCGAACTCCGGCGCAAACGTGCCCAATCGGCAGCTTCCAGCAGCGCTGCCGCCGCGCCAGCCTCGACGCTTGAAAACACAACTGTCGAAGCCGCCATCATCGAAACTGCTCCCCGTCCCGCCGCCGCGCCAGGTCGCCCCAGCCCTGCCAATCGTCCAGCGCCCCGCCGTGCTCCTGAACCGGAGGCGGAATCCTTCGATCGTTCCCGCTTCCTCGCGGCGATTCGCCAACGCTGGCATTGGCTTGCATTGACCTTGGTTATCGGCGGCGTCATCGGTGGCATCATTGGTTTCGCGCGCGGCAACTACTCGGCTTTGATCACGCTGACCCTGCGCGATTTGTCCACCAGCTTTGACGGGCCGGATGGCGTCACCTACAAGCCGCCCCGGCCTTCGAGCCAGGCGATGATCAATTTTCTCACCTCCGCTGAGCTGATGCGTGCCGTTGCTTTGCAAGCCAATCCTCGTGTGACTGAACGGGAACTGCTCAAACAACTCGACGTCAGCCCCGTAAAAGGCTCGGAAAACATCGACGTCACGATCACCGGCAAAGACCCGCAGAAACTGGCTGAGTTGGCAAACCTCTACACCGGAACCGCGGTGGCGCTCAGCAAGGCAGCCCAGCAGGAGGACCCGGGGGTAATGTACACCAACCTGACCTCGCAACTTCTCGAAATCGAGCGGCAGCAAACCAATTTAAATCAACGCTTCATTTCGTTGCGCACGAACTCAGGCATCGCCAACCCGGCCATTGAGAACCCGGCGTTCGAGAAGGAATGGGTTGACCTGCGGGTGAAGATCGATTTGGCACAAGGTGAGCTGGCTTCGCTCCAGCACCGGGGCAAGCAGGTGGAAAACGAGCCGCTCCGACGCCGCTTGCAGGATGCCACCGCCCAACTGCTCACCTATCGCAGCGAAGGAAAGCTCGACGAACACCCGGATGTCAAACGGCTCCTCAACGAGATCGCCGCGTTGAACCGCCAACTGGCCAGCACCGGATCGGTTGCCGAAACCAACACGACCGAAACTCTGCTCACGCCCCAAATCGACACCGCTGACCGGGAGAAAAGTGCTCTGCAAACTCAAATTCAGCAATTGGAAAGCCAGGCCGCTTCAGTCAAAGCCAAGCTCGACAAACTTTACGAGAACACCGGCGAATACAACCAACTCAAGTCCGAACTGGATCGTTTGGACAATTACAAACGCACTTTGAACAACCGTCGCTTCGAAGCTCAGCAATACCGCGACAACGCGGAAGGATACTTCCGCCCTCCGTCTGCTCCCACGGCGCTCAAGGACATCGACCAGCACGCCCGTTATCACCAGGCTGCGGTAGTCGGCGCGCGCGGCGGCTTCATTGGCCTGCTGTTGTCGCTCGGGTTGGTCATGTTGCTGGAATACGCCGACCCGCGTCTTAAAACCGCCGCCGACGTCAAGCGCGTGACCGGCCTGCCCGTGCTTGCCACCCTGGGTGATCTCGATAAAATGGACGACAACGCGCGCAAAGCGTGGGCTTTCCGAACCTGGACCATCCTGGCGGGCACGCTCACACAATCGGCCAATCGCGGCACGGTCTGCGGCTTTATTTCATGCGCACGCGGCGAAGGCCGATCGACCTGGGTGGAGATGCTCGTCAACGCGGCGAAAGAACGCGGCTTCGAAGTCATCAAGCTTGATTTTAACAATCCCCAGTCCGGCGCGCCCGCCCCCGCCGCGACGCCCGTTGCGCAGAACGGCTCTGCGCACGCCGGATCCGAGCACACTCCCGGCGCGCTTATTGTGCCGGAGAGAAATCAAGCACTCGCGCAAGTCAAATCGCCTTCCGTCATCCATATCGAACTGCCCGGTCTGGTCTGGGATTTGGACCGCCGCATTCAATTTCAAAACGAACTCGATCAATGGCAGGCTGTGTCGCGCTCCGTGATACTCGTGGATCTTCCGCCGGCCTCCGTGCCCGAAGCGGTTCTCCTGGCGGAGAACCTCCCACAATTGATTTGGCTCGTGGATGCGGGCAAATCCCACGCCCGCGAAACCCGGCTCCATTTGGAAACCTTGCGTCATGCTCGTTGCAAATTAGTCGGCGCGGTGTTAAACCATGAACCCGAACCTCTGATCAAACTATGAATAAACGCTTGAAATCATGGCTGGTGCCCTTGCTTTGTCTTGGATTCGCCTGCCTCAATGCTCCCGCCGCCGATCCACCCGCGGGAGGCTTCCAGCTTTCTGGCGCTTCCGCGCAACGCGCCGCCTGGCAGCAGCGCCTGACGCTTGGCCCGGGCGATAGCCTTAACTTCGCGCTTTACCTCAATGATGCCGCCACCCAAACCCGCGAAAACGTAATCATCGGACCGGACGGCCGGGTTAGTTATTTGCAGGCTGTCGATATTATGGCCGCCGGCCTCACGGTCGATGAGTTGCGCGCGAAAATGGACACGGAATTGGGCAAATACTATCGCCTGCCGCGCACCATTATTACCCCCGTCACCATCGCCAGCAAAAAGTATTTCGTCCTCGGTTCCGTGGTGAATCGGGGCGTCTTTTCCATCGATCGTCCACTGACGGTTATTGAGGCCATCGGGCGCGCGGGCGGGCTTGAAACCGGCGTTTTCGATCGTAATCCGGTCGAATTGACCGATCTCTCCCGCAGTTTCATGGTTCGCCATGGCCAGAAGCTGGCGGTTGATTTCGAAAAACTTTTCCAGCAAGGCGACCTCTCGCAAAACGTCCAGATCGAACCGGATGATTATCTCTACTTTGCCTCCGCAAGCGCCAACGAAGTCTATGTCCTGGGTTACCTCGGCCTGCCGGGCATCGTCCCTTACACGCCGAACCTGACAGCGGTCGGCGCGATCAGCACGCGCGGCGGTTTCGCGGACAAGTCGTACAAGAGCCGGGTGCTTATCGTGCGCGGCTCGCTCTCGCATCCAGAAACGTTTGTGGTCAACACGCGGGAGATCCTCAACGGCAAGGCGCCTGACTTCAAGCTCCAGCCCCGGGACATCGTTTATATTTCGCGCCGGCCATGGGCCAGGGCGGAGGAATTGCTGGATGAAGGTACCCGCGCTTTCATCGAGGCTCTGATCGTTACCTACACCGGCACCAAAGTTGGTCCCTTCATCGACCCCATCATTCACTGACATGAAAAAGCCTAACTTCCCTTTGTGGCCAGTACTGGCGGTTGCCTTCCTCGCGGGTTGCGCGACGGAGCCGCCGCCGAATTTCGATGGCGACCCTTTGGCGGTCAAGACCGGCAGCCCGCCGCCGGATTCCTTATTCAGCACGATGCCGCCTCCGTCCACCGCCCGGCCGCTGCCGCCGCCCAAACCCGCAACGGCGAAACCTGTGCAGCCAGTTGCACCGACACCCGCGCCGGCAGCCACCCCCGTAATTGCCGTGGCAACTCCTGCCGCCGTTCCTGAAGAGCCCAAAGCCACCGTGGTGACTGCGCCCCGGATGCTGACGGCGGATCTGCTTCGGCCGCCGGATGGTCTGTTCACCCTTGGGCCAGGTGATCAAGTCGATATCGAAACCTTGGGTGCCACTCCCTACCGGGCGACTGCCCTGGTGGGACTCGATGGCAAAATCTATTACTCGTTCCTGCCCGGCATTGATGTCTGGGGCTTGACGCTGGGCGAATCAAAGTCGCGCATCGAAGAGGAACTATCCAAATATGTCACCCAACCCCAGGTCAGCATCACGCTTAAGTCGGTGGGCAGCAAGTATATCTGGCTGTTGGGCCGCGTCACCAAGCCGGGAATCTATCCGCTCACCGGTTCGATGACATTGCTCGAAGCCTTGTCGCTCGCCGGTGGCACCGCCACCTCGTCCGGCAACGCCTTTAATACTCAGGATTTAGGCGACTTGCGTCATAGCTTTGTTATGCGCGACGGCCGGCCACTGCCCGTGGATTTCGCCCGTTTGCTCAAAGGCGGCGACATGTCGCAAAATATTTACCTCAAAGCGGATGATTTCGTATTCATCCCGTCCTCCCTGTCGCAGCAAGTCTACGTGCTTGGCGATGTAATTGCGCCGCATGCGGTGGCCTACGCGGATCAAATGACCGTGGTTTCCGCCATTGCCAGCGCGGGCGGAGTCGGCAAGAACGCGTACGTCTCGCATATCGGAATCGTCCGCGGCTCGCTGAGCCAGCCGCAATTGATCACGGCGGATTACGGAGCAATCATCCGCGGCCAGGCCCCGGACGTCTTGGTCGAACCCGGTGACATCGTTTACATCCCGTTGACCCCGTATCACGTGATTTCAGATTACGCCGACCTGATCGTCACCACCTTCGCCCGTGCCTGGTCGGCGAACATTGGCATCCGCGCAGTCCAGGGCAGCACCGCCGTGGGTGTCAGCGTGCCGGTGGGAGCGGTTGCTCACTGAGATTCGCGGCCGGCTCTGGATTCTAAACGATTCCGAAGCAGCGACGTATTGATCGAAGGCGCCGATGGACGCGCCTGGGTCTTGAGCGGAATGCAAACATTCCGCTCTCGCTGTTGGTGCTTCTCGCGTTCGCGCAAGTTGGAGCGTCGGCCTTCACGGCAATTACTTTGGACTGCGAAAGCTTCGCGTTGGCTGGTCAAAAAAATCTTTTTGTAAAAAATCGTTTCGTGACTTGACTAAGCGCCGCCGGAGCAACACTATTTTATGACCATCATCGTGGTCCATCGAGCGCGGCGAATCGAGACTATGGCGAAATCGAAGAAGAACCCTGACGGCGGGTCAGGTGGCAACCCGGTCCCTTCGGCTATTTCCAATCCATCCGACACAACTACACGCGTGGCTGACATTGAGGCGGCGGCTGTGCGCGCCAACGGCTCCGGTTCCGCCACGAACGGCGCGCACCCGGAGGACTCCGCTCAATCGCCTCTGCGCGCAGGCGGGCCTTCCCCGAAATCCGCCGTCGGACTCGCGGAGAAGGTGAAGGAACTTGTCCGTCTCGCCCAGGAGCAGGGTTATCTGACTTACAGCGACGTCAATGACGCGCTGCCCGACAACATTGTCACAGCGGAGGAACTCGACGAGGTCTGCTCCAAACTGCGCAATCTCGAAATCGAAATTGTGGACCAGGCGGAGGTGGACCGGGTTAAACAGCCGGAACAAGAAGAGGAGGAAGACCGCAACCGGCTGGATATTCTCGATGATCCGGTCCGGATGTACCTCAAGCAAATGGGCCAGGTGCCGCTCCTGACCCGCGAGCAGGAAGTGACAATTTCCAAGCGCATCGAGGAGGCTGAGGCCTTGCTGCGGCAGACCCTTTGCGGTTTCGGCTTTGCGGGCAAGGAACATATCGCGCTCGCGGAAAAACTCCTCAGCGAACCGCCCAAGGAACGCTTTGACCGGGTGATTGTGGACAAAAAGGTCGAAGGCCGGGAGGACCACCTCAAGGCGCTGCGCAAGCTCATCAAAAAGGTCCGGCTCCTGGATCAGGAAGTGGATGAGAAATACCTGCGCTTTCGCAATACGCCCGCGGGCAAATCCGCGCCGGCCCTGGCTGCGTTTCGGAAAGCAGACCAGAAGCTCCAGAAAAACTTCGTCCGATTTTATTACAAGCAGCGGGTGATTGAGGAGATGGCCCTGGTCGCGGAAAACATCCGTGACAAGATTCAACTCAGCCTCCGTATCGTCAACGAATGGGAGGAAAAGGGCAGGCCAGCGGCGCTCCTGCCGGTCGTTGAACCCGAGCAGCGCAAGATTGCGGCGCTGGAGGAGTTTGTGCGCATGCCTCACGCCGACTATTTGAATGCGTACGAACTACTGAAGCGCGCCACGTTCAAAGCCAACGCGGCCAAAACGGAAATGGTCGAGGCCAACCTGCGCCTGGTCATTTCCATCGCCAAAAAATACACCAACCGCGGCCTTTCCTTCCTCGATTTGATCCAGGAAGGGAACATGGGGTTGATGAAGGCGGTCGAAAAGTTCGAGTATCGCCGCGGCTATAAATTCTCCACCTACGCCACGTGGTGGATCCGCCAGGCGATCACCCGGGCCATTGCGGACCAAGCCCGCACCATCCGCATCCCGGTCCATATGATCGAGACGATCAACAAACTGATGCGGATCCAAAAACGCTTGATTCAGGATTTTGGCCGCGAGCCGACCCCGGACGAGATCGCCGAGGAACTGCAGATTCCCGTCGAGCGGGTGCGGGCTGTTTTGAAAATGGCCCAGCAGCCCATCTCGCTGCAATCCCCGGTCGGCGACGCTGAAGACACCAGTTTCGGCGATTTCATCGAGGACAAAACGAGCGAGAACCCGTCCGAGATTACCAGCTTCAGCCTTTTGAAAGACAAGCTGGGGGACGTGCTGTCCAGCCTCAATGGGCGCGAACGCAAAGTTCTGGAATTGCGCTTTGGGCTCGGCGACGGTTACGCTCGGACCTTGGAGGAAGTCGGCAAGCAGTTCAAAGTAACCCGCGAGCGCATCCGGCAGATCGAAGCGAAGGCGCTACGCAAAATGCGCCATCCCACCCGCATCCGCCAATTGCAAGGCTTCCTGGAACTTCAAGAGCAGGTCGAGTAATCGGTTCAGGAGCGCGGGCATTCCTGTCCGCTGTTACTGGCGCGACAATGTAATGCCGCAGAAGTACCAAATCTTGGCGAACTCTTGAGGCGACATTTCAGTCAACCCATTTAGAGGGTCCGCTATAATCACTTTCTCGTCGCGAATTGCCCGAACTGTGACGTAGTGATCCAGCATCAAGTTGAAGTTTATGACAACAAGAGTGGGACCGCAGGACTTCAATTCGGAAAGGCTATCGAACAAGCGGTATTTGCAAGTCAGGCCTTCAGCGCCGTAGCGTTTCTGGAGCGCCGCCGCCAGGATGTCGGGCTGTGTTCCGATGGCGGGGGTCGTGTGGGCCAGGATGGCCAGTTCTCCTTCTTCGGCCTTGAATCCAATCTTCCGCAACACGGTCACGGCGGCGGCCGGCCCGCAGGTATATTCGGTGCTTTGCCGACAGACGCCGTCCTGATCGACGCGGGTCCTCAGGTGGGACAGTTGCTGAAGATAGAATGCCGGAGCGAGAAAAGGCCAGACGGAAACCAGGCTGACGACAGTCACCATCAACAGCGCAACGACGGCGCGATCTCGTTTGCGCGGCAGCCGGGACAATGGCGTGGTCAAAACCATGGTGCTGATGAATCCAATGATGGCAAACTTCGTTCGGCCTGCCATCATCCAGGAAATCGGCGGGGTGAAAGCAAAAGCTGCGTAGCGGGCGCCGGCAGCGTATAGGACCGCCATCATCAGCGGAACGAAGTAACCCACCAGCCACCATCGGCCCGGACGGCGTGAAAACCACGCTCCAAGGAAAACTCCCACGCCTGCCAGGCAAGCAACCCCGAACGATTCAACCCACGGAGTCATTAATCAAGTTGAGAGCTTGCCCCATGCCACCTTGATTAATGACCAATGGCCAGTGTCAAATGCCCAAAGAAAATCCAAGGTCCAAGCCCCAATTAGGACTTGGGTTTGGCCATTCCTCGATCCTCTGGCGTTGGACATTGAGCATTATTTTACTCCAACCCGTATTTCTCCAACCACGCCTGAGGCAGGGTGCCGAAGCTCAGCAGCCAGTCGTTGAACTTTTGCAAGGTCCAACCGCGACCGGTCATCAAGCGTTGGCGCAGGCGCTCGTTTTCGAGGCGGCCCAGCCAGTAGCTCATCGGGACGGAAGGCGAGCCGGTGTACCAATTCACGTCGGCCTCGGCGCGGGCGCGGGTGAAGCCGAGGTGTTTTCGCATGTGCGCAACGGCCTGATCGTAACTGTAGCGGCGGGTTTGCAGGCGCAGATCGACGAGGATGCGGTGGCACCGCCACAGGGCATCGTGCAGTTGCTGGACTTGCAGCCAGGGAGAGCGGTCGATCTTGAGATCCACCATCATCTGTTCGCACCAAAGCGTCCAGCCTTCGTAAAAGACGGCGTGCGCAAAGAGCCGCCGCCATTTGCGTGGATGCTGATTGGCGGTGGCGAATTGCAGATGATGGCCGGGATAGGCTTCGTGGGCGCAGGTAAGACTGAGGCCGAAATGCTGCTGCCGCTCGGCCAGCTTTTCGGCTTCCGTGGTCTTGGTCACGCTCAGATCATTCACCCAGAAAATGCCGCGCTGGCGTTTTTCGAATGCGCCCGGTTGGGAGTAGGCGGCAGTCGGAAAAAGATGGCGCATGAACTCGGGGACGGGGCGCACGTCCAGCGTTTCCCCGCGCGGAAAAGTAACGGCCTTGGCGGAACGAAAGGCGGCGGCGATGCGTTGAGTTTCCCGCCGGTAGAGGCCCAGAAGATCGTCGCCCGGATTCCAGGCTGCGCGAGCCTGGCGGATAATTTCGTCGGCCGGCTTGTTGCGGCCAAATTTACGGGCCGCTTGCTGGAGCAGGCTCCCGACCCGCGCTACCTCACTCAACGCCAGAGCCTCGATTTGACCCAGCGAATAGTCCAAGCCGAGTTGGTCGCGCACGCGGCGTTGCAAGATGGCTTCGCCCACGGCGAACGATCCCGTCGGAGCCAGCGGACGGGATTTGACACATTTCACATAGGCGGCGAAGGCCCTTTGAGCGCCGGCTATTCGTGAAGCATCGGAGGGAACCGGCCGGGCCTGTTTGAGGAACGCGCCAACCGCGTCGAATAACGCGCCAGCGCCGGCGGCAGTTTGTTCCATGATCTTGCGCCACACGCGTTCCGGGCGATCAATCAGCAAGGCGGCTTCGGCGAGGTAACGCGGCGTTTCCCGGAGGAGAGAACGGAGATTGCGGGCCACGACTTGCGGTTCGTCCTCGCCGCGCTGAAGTTCGTGCAGCAGGATGTTAAGCACCGAATCGAGGGCGCCGGGATCAAGCCGATGTCGCCCGCGCTCGAAGTCTTCACACTCGCGCAGCAGCAGGCTGCGGAGGGCGAGGCGATCCAACTGTTGCTCGCGCGAAAGCTCGCGCGGGGACAGGCGATCAAGCTGGGCGAGAGCTTGCTGGCGGCGCTTCTGTTGTTTGGCTTCGAACGCCAGACTGGCATGGCCGAGTTTGCCGCGCGCGCTTTGAATGCCGGCCACCGCTGCGTAGGTGGGATTATCGGCGAGCACGGCTTCGAAATATCGATCCAATAAGCCTTCAAACAAAGAGGATGTGTTCATTATCAGGCAGTAAGAAGCCACACGCAGGCCAGATTGGCGAATTTTAAATTGCCGGCGTGTAATTGCACTGGTCAATCGAGGCGGTGCTGTTATTGTCTCAAACAAAATGGAATCAGGGATTTTGAAATTACTGGGCCGGTCGGATTACGCTCCGATGAATGTGCCCGAACTGTTGCGGGCGCTCGGGCTTGCCCCAAACCAGCAGCAGGAATTGCAACGGGTGCTGGCGGGTTTGGAGCGGTCAGGAGAGATCGCGCGGATCAAAGGGAGCCGCTACGTGCGTCCCCTGGACGCCGATCTGGTGCCCGGCCGCATTCGCATGAACCGGCAAGGCCGCGGTTTTTTGGAGGCGGACGACCCGAAGCTTCCGGAGATCATGGTCCCGGAACATGCGACCTCCACCGCGTTCAATGGCGATCGCGTGCTGGTGCGGCGCGATGTGATTCCGCAGAGCCGGCCTGGGCGCAAGGGAGAAGTCACGGGCAAGGTCATCCGAATTCTGGAGCGCGCGCGGACGCAGTTGGTTGGGACCTTGCAGCGGGGTCGGCAATTTCTCTACGTCGTGCCGGATGATCCACGCATCCCTCACGATATCTATGTGCCCCCGGCTCGGGATGTGGGGCGCACGCCGAATATTGGGGACAAGGTGGTGGTGGATTTGCGCGACTGGCCGTCACGTCACGCAAATCCGGAAGGGGAGATCGTGGAAGTGCTGGGGCCGCCGGATGAGGAAGGGGTGGACATGTTGTCGGTGTTGCGCCACTACAATCTGCCATTACACTTTCCCAAGCGGGTGCTCCACGAAGCGCGCGCGGTTGGCACGGAGGTAAGCGCCCAGGATTTGACTGGCCGGGTGGATTGCCGCCGCCATCAGGTGATTACGATCGATCCCGATGACGCGAAGGATTTTGACGATGCCATTTATCTGGAGGCGGCGCCAAACCAGCAGTGGAAGCTTTGGGTCCATATCGCTGATGTTTCGCATTACGTGAAACCCGGCACGGCGCTGGATGAGGAGGCCCGCAAGCGCGGCAATTCCACTTACCTGGTGGATCGGGTGATTCCAATGCTGCCCGAAGCCTTGAGCAACGAGCTTTGTTCGTTGAAACCAAATGTGGAGCGGCTTACCAAGTGCGTGGAATTTCTCCTTTCATCCGAAGGCCGGGTATTGCGAACGCAATTCTACCCCGCCGTGATTCGCTCACAACGGCGCTTCACTTACGGGGAAGCGCTCGCAGTCCTGCAGCGCCGTCCTTCGGGCCCAATCGAACAAATGCTGCATCAGGCGCATCAGCTCGCGCAACGCATTCGACACGCCCGGTTCAAGGCCGGATCGCTGGAATTGGACTTTCCGGAAACCAAGATCCGACTCGACGAGCGCGGTCGAATTCTGCGCATTGAGCGAACGGAGAACGACATCTCGCACCAACTCATCGAGGAATACATGCTGCTCGCCAACGAAGCGGTGGCCGCTCGTTTGATGAGCCTGAACCGTCCGGCGATTTATCGCATCCACGAACCGCCCGACGAAAAGCGCTTGCAGGAATATCGCGAGGATGTGTTAAGCCATCATATCCAGTGCGGCAATCTCAGCCATCGGCCGGAAGTGCAGAAATTGTTGCGCAAGCTGGGGACGATTCCCATTGGCCAGGCGCTGAAGATCGGGTTTTTGAGATCGCTCATGCGCGCGCGTTACGCGATCGAGCCGCTTGGCCATTATGGATTGGCGAAAAAGAAGTACACCCATTTCACCTCACCCATCCGGCGATATGCGGACCTGGAGGTGCATCGGGCACTATTCCAGAAGCCAGGGCAGGGCACGGTGGCGAAATCGCTTCGAGCCGTCGCCGAGCACATTTCCGACACGGAACGAAACTCCGCGGACGCTGAGCGGGACAGCAAGGACGTCAAACTTTACGCTCATCTCGAAGCACAATTAAAGTCAGGCCGGCCACAGGTTTATCCGGCGCTGGTGACGGATGTCAGGAACTTCGGGTTCTTCGTGGATGTGACGGGTTTGGGCATGAGTGGTGCGGTGCCGCTCTCGACGATTACCGATGACTTCTACCAATTTGATGCCGCGCGCAGCCAGGTCGTTGGCCGACGCACCCGGCGGGTGATCAAGCTGGGCGACCGGGTGGAGGTGCAGATTGCCAAGGTGGACCGGTTCAAGAAGCAGGTGGATTTTGCCCTGGCCAGGCAGCGAAAAGTGGTCGATGGAGGACAAAGGCGAAG
>JAJPHR010000091.1 GCA_021325145.1 Verrucomicrobiota bacterium
AGGTATTGCCGCGCATCATGGATGCGTTCCAAAAAATGCCGGATGGACCGCAGAAGGTTGGTTTGGCAATGGAAATGTTCGGCCGCAGTGCCCGCGACTGGATTCCTCTGCTGAACGAGGGCAGCGACGCGCTGGAAAAGATGAAGGCGACGGGCGGCATCAGTCCGTCGTTCACCTCCAATGCCCACGAGTTCAATGTCGCAATGCGGGAACTGCGGGACTCGATCAATGACATCTGGAACGAAGTCGCCGCGGCGCTTTTGCCGGTGCTGATAGAATTGGCAGCCTGGTTAAAGAACCTCACGGCTGACGAACAAGCCCACCATGCCATTGTCACCGCGCTAATCGGAGTGTTCCAACTGTTCGCCGCTTCGGTGTTGATTCTCAAAACCCAACTCGAAGAAATCTGGGATTTGTTCAAGGCGAGCAACTCCCTTGGTTTTGGTGTCCTGCTGGATGCCATCACGGCCGCGATTCAGGTGTTCGACGATCTGAAGCGAACTGTCGTTGATGCGTTGCGGGCGCTTGTGGACTTGGCGGAAGCGAACACCAAAGTGGCGACAATCCTATCCGAGACCGCATCCGGCAAGTTGTCCGAAGCCTGGCGGAACACACGCTCGCTCGTCAGCGGACTGGCAGCGGACCTGCGGAACCTCAGCGGCGATGCCGCAGCGGCCACGGATCACATTGGTGACTTTTTCGAGAATGCATTCCGTCGCGCTGCCAATGCGGCTGAAAGCTTTGTCGAAAGCCAGAACAGTTTGAATTCCGGTTTGGCGGCAATCTTTGGCATTGGTCAGCCTGGCACTGCCGGCAGTGGCGGTTCGTCATCCAAGGCCGGAGCATCCGGAGGTGTTCCCGGAGTTTCATTGTTAAGCGAAGAGGGCAAGCGACTGATCCAGGAGATTGACAAGCAATTTGCCGAGGCAACACAAAACAGGTTGGCTCTCTTGGATGAAGAGGAGGCAAAGTTAAAGAAAAAGCTGGATGAGGAGATCCCGAATCAACAAGAACGAGAAGAAGAAAAGCTCAAGGTTACAAGGATATACGCGGCCAAGCGTTTGCAGGAAATCGCAAAGGAGCAGGACGAAGCCAATGCCATTGCGTTGTCGAGGATCAAGAATCAGCAGGCGTCCGTCACTGGCAATACGGAAATTACCGAGGTCGAGAAAGCGCAGCAGCTCATTCCGCTGCTCCAGCAGGAACTTTCGCTGGATCAGCAGCAGCTTGAAATTCTCCGAGCCCGGTCCACTGATCCACGGCTGAATGACGAGGCGCGGTTGAACGCGCAAAAGCAGATGATTGCCCTCGAAGGTCAGGAGCTGGCGCTGCAGCGGCAATTGAAGGACACGCAAGGTGGTTTGACCTGGGCCGGGCAATTTCAGGCGTCGCTTATCAGCATCCAAAATCAGTGGGGCACGTGGGCGTCGCAGATGGCGAACAATTTCAAGGGCGTTTTTAACGGGGCGGTAAGTTCAATTTCGCAGGGCATCACCGGGATTATTATGAAGACGGAGACCTGGAGGCAGGCCCTGAGCAACATCGCTACGTCCATCATGGGTTCGATTATCCAGGCGATTGTGCAAATGGGCGTGCAGTGGGTCGCAACTCAAATCCTGATTGCCGTGACCGGCAAAAGCATCGCGGCCGCGTCCACTGCCACGACTGCGCCGATTGCGGCCGTGCAATCGGCGATCTGGGCTGTGCCGGCCACGCTGGCGACCATCGCCAGCTATGGCGGCGCTGCAGCGGCCGCGCCAGGTCTGATCGCATTGGCGGAAGGGATCACTCTGGCAGATTCGGCGGCTGCGTTTGCCGAGGGCGGATTAATTAGCGGACCGACATTCTCGCTGATGGGTGAAGCCGGGCCGGAATTCGTGATGAGACGCGAAGCGCTGGAACATTACGGCCTCAATTTCATGTCGGCGTTGAACCAAAAGAAGATCACGAACCCAGCTTCTGACGCCGCACAAGCGTCCGGGTTCGGGGGAGCCGTCGCAGGCGGGTCAGGGTCAGGCGGCGTGAATGTGCAGGGCCATCAAATGTCCTTGGCGATCCTGCGTGACCATTCAGAGATGAAGCAATTCCTGCAGAGCGCGGAGGGCGAGGCGCATATCGTAAAAATCGCCAGGAAGAACAGGCTGAAGATTGGAATACCGACATGAGCGCACAACTTACATCACTGAACGGGAAAATATCGGAATCTTTCAGCAATGGCCAATGGAAGGCTTATACGGCCCTTGCGGCCGCATTTGGTGAAAACGTTCCGGAATGGAACGGCTGTCATGACGGCCAGTTTTGGACAATAGAACAGCTAAGGAAAATTTCCCAGCGCACTAAACAGCTTGCGGAATTGGTCGGCATTATCGACGACCTGGCTAACAACGGAGGGGCGAAAGTGTCATGAGAACCGAACTCCTTTCCCGTTTCATTTATCGTCCGCCACTGCCCGAGACGAACCGGGCCGCTGAGGCGGTGCGGCAGGTCTGCAAGGAAGCCGCGGACAAGCTGGATCGACTGGTCCCGGCCGGGCCGGAACACAATGTCGCACTGCTTCGCCTGGAGGAAGCTATGTTCTGGGCGAGGGCCGGCATCGAGCGTCATCCACCAAGCGAAGCGCAGTGTTCCACTCCTGCGACTTCAAATCCCTTTCGTGATGAACTCGGCGATTTGCTCAAGGCCATAGACACTTTGCGCGAAGATAGAGCCAAGCCGTTCAGTTACTTCTCCAATGCTCACTTGGAGTTTCTGAACGCCCATATTGCCTCGGCTAAAAAACTGCTGGAGGAAACTTAATGGCCGTCGATCTGATCAATAACCACATCTTGCTACCGCACCGGGCGGACTGGGCAACGCCGCCCACGTTCCAGCGCGCCTGGCAGACGGACGTGGCAGAGTCGATCCTGGGGAACGAGGCTCGCGCCGGGTTGCGGGCCTGTCCGCGGATCTCGCTGACTTGGATGCTCTCGACGCGCACACAACCTGAGCAACAGGAACTGGATGATCGAATTCGCGCCGCGCTGAAGAACGGGAAAGCCTGCGCGCCTTACCATGGCCGCGGCTCTTTGCTGACGGCGGATTGCAACAACGTGACCGTGAACCTGGCCGATACTTCCTTCGGCTGGAAAGTGAACGACTGGGTTTTCTTCCAGGACGATCTGCTCAATTACAATTTCCGCCAGGTGAATGTCGTCGCCGGCGCTGTGCTGACGCTTGGCGCGGCCGTCAGTCAGACCTTCCCGGCCGGTTCAATGGTCTGGCCGATCCTGTTTGGCAAGCTGACGGCGAAAGACATGGAAGCGGTGACGGACTGGCATTCGTCCACGAGCCTGACGCTTCAGGAACTGATCAGCCGCGACACAGTTCCCATTGGCGGCGCGGTGAACACGAGCGGTGCCGGCATTGGGTGGATGCGTATAGGAACAACCAACATCGTAGGCTAAACCATGATTCCCCAAACCCAACTCACGCTGCAGTCTTACTTTCAGACGGGGGATGTTCCGACGCAGGCGCAATATTTGGAACTCATCGGCACGATGTTCTATCTATACAACGCGCTGAACACTTCGGTGAACAATGCGGTCGCGCAGATCAATGCCGCGACGGCCGCCATCGAAGCCATCGCGCCACAGGTGCTGGTCCGGTTCACGGCATTGGTCCCGGCTTCCACGCCTCCAGCAATCATCGGCGCGGCAACCAACGTGGCTTCGATCACGAATGTGGCGGACAAGAATCGGCTCACTTTTACCGTCCCGTTCGCCAATACGAATTACAAGGTGTTCATCGTGGGCGGGACGGTGGCAACCCTGAATGCGAATTGGATGGACATCAGCGCCGCGAACGCAGCCAACGTGGTTTTGGTTATTTGGAACTGATGAACTACCTCGGCCGGCCAATTTTTCAATTCGACATCGACTGGACCGAACCAGTCAGCAAGCAGTTCACCTATGACCTGCGCGAAGTGGCGTTGGGATTTGGGCAGGAGATTTTCGAAGCCACGCAGACCAACGTGGTGCAGGGCTACCAACTTAGCATCAATCTGGCCTCGGGCGCAGCCATCGCTTCGTTCGATTCGTTCATGTCCGCGCTCTACGGCCGCTTGAGCGGGTTCTGGCTGCCTGCGCCGTTTGATGCGGTCCAGCCTGCCGCGGCCGTTGATACGACACATTTCAAAATCGCTTTCGAGAACCTTTCGTCCACGTGGGCCGACCATCCGGACATCTACCTTTATTTCACGGCGGACGGCCAAAATCCAGCAGCGGCGAAAATTACCGCCGTTGTGAACAATAACGACGGCACCGAGACAGTGACGATTGACGCGGCCGTCGCCTTCCTGAATCCGTTCGCGGCCGGCCTTGGCATCAACCGGCTTCATTACGTCCGCCAGGCGGACGACATCGAGCGCGCCAACTTCATCGCGGAAGGCTGGCAAACACGCGTGCTTAAGGTGGTCGAGTTGCCGATGGAATACACGGCCGTCGAGACCGGACAGCAGCCGATTTACCTTTACCACTTCAACCTGGCAGCGCCGCTTGGATTGGATTGGTGGTTCACCAGCTTTGCCAGCGACGTGGTGTCGAACAATGTTCTTTACTCCGCATCGAGCATTACCCATGGCAGCTTCACCCGAGGGACACAACCACAAGCTGAGGCGCTGGAGATCGACGCCGCTTATAGCGCCGGGCATCCCTTGACCTTCTTTGTGCCGATGCCATTCCCACGGCCAATGTCAGTCACGATCCTGCAATGTTCGCTGGCGGACACGAACACCACTACGGTGGTTTTCTCTGGGACTGTTCGCAGTGTCGAGGATGCCGGCGATCAACTGAAGGCAAGCTGCGAATCATTCTGGCAGGTCTTCAGGCGCAAGGAACCGTGGATGCTGATCAAGCCGGACTGCAACTATTTCGTTTACGAACCGAACACCTGCAAGCTGATCCGCGCCTTCTTCGAAACCACGGTGACATTGAGCGCGCTGCATAATGATCATCTCCCGCCCACCATCGATGTTACACTGAACTTTCCTTCAGCGACATTCGAAGTAGTGGATTATTTCGCGCAAGGATGGCTCGAAACCGGATATGGAGTGCAGGCTGAGGTCAGGACCATACTCGGCAGCCAATGGAACGGAGGGCCTCAAACACTGACGGTCACGCTCAATGCGCCATTGCAAAATGCCGTGGTCGGGCAGCAAATCCAACTGATCCCCGGCTGCGATGGCAAAGCCAATACCTGCGCGAGCAAGTTCAACAACTTTAAGAATTTCCTCGGTTTCCCTTTCCTGCCTTTGCGCAACCCGGCGCTGCAGGCGATCAATACCAGCGCATCTCAAGGAGGTAAGAAGTGAAGGTCAATCTTCCAAATGCCGACAAAGTCATCAGTCCGGAACTACAAGCAGCCCTGGAGCGTAACTGTCAGAAATACGATCTGTTGATTGAGCCAGTGAAGGAAGCGGTTTTAGAGGCGTTATTTACTTCAGCAGGTTTGGACCTGGTGGCGTCAGGGGAGTTGGAAATCGCCGGGTTGAGCAAAGGTAAATTATCGTTTAAAGCACCATGACACCGTTTTTCGATACGAATGAAGCACGCGAAAAATTCCGCGCCATTGCCCTCACATGGATCGGAACTAAATTTGTTCCTCACGCTTCGCTTCGCGGCGTAGGTGTTGATTGTGTTCACCTTTGCGCGCAGATTTATAAGGAGTGCGGGTTGTTCGCTGAGTACAAGTTCCCCAGTTATACAATGGATGGAGGCAGGCATTTGGAGGGATCGCTCGTCGTGGATTGGGTGAGGAATCAGCCATGCTTTTCGATGAACTTGCTCGGTTTGGTTGAAAAGCTTCAGGATAACAAACCCGAAATTGGGGATTTGGTTTGCTTCAGGGTGGGCAAGGTCATTCACCACTGTGGGCTGTATTTCATGCATAGCGGCCGGATGTTTGTTCACGCGCTGCACCGATACGGCGTGTGCTTTGGCAATCTGAGTGACCCAACCTACCGCGACGCCGTTACCGCGATCTATCGGCCGATCCGAACTGGAGGCGACGCTGCATGAGCTTCGGCGATACACTTCCAGTCCCGGAGGCAATGCCGCTGGGGATCAGCACCGACCAGACCGTCAATTTTCAATACGGCAATCCAATTCCATACCTGGCTGGCAAGCGCAGGCTCGCGCCCACCTGGCTGTGCGACCCGTTCAACATGCGGGCCGATCAGCAGAATACGAACGCCGGCAAGGGCGGGAACCAAATCACAGGCTACAATTATTTCGCTTCCATCGGCGCGGTGATTTGCCTCGGACCGGTTGATGCCATTTATGCCATTTACCTGAACGGCGATTTGCTGTGGGGGAACATACCGCCTTACACCGCTCCCATGATCACCCGCGGCACTGAAGATTTCGTGACGCTGAATGTGCCGGCCGGGCAGGTTGTGTTTTACTGGGGGACGGAGACGCAGAACGCCGATCCCATCCTGCTCTCGACCGGTCAGGACCATCCGCCTTACCGCGGAGTGTGCTACTGCGTGTTGAATCAATGGAGCCTGGGATTTAACCAGACCAATTTCCAGAACATCGAGTTCGTGCTGGGCAAGTGGACCGTCACTCCCGCAACCTCCACATGGTTCAGCGGCGACATTAATTTGGAGGATGACATCAATCCCTGCGCCTATCTCGCGGACCTGCTGCAGCATCCCCGCGCCGGCCTGGCGCTGGACACTTTGCAACTCGATACGGCGGCGATTAACGCGGCCGGCAACGCGCTTTCGGACGACGTGTTCGGGATCTCGCCATTGCTCACCAGCATTGCCGACTTCAGCCAGGTGCTGACCGACACAATGGGCATCATCCAGGGTTACGTTAAGATCAGCGACGCGGGCCTTTTGCAAATCAACTTGATCCGCGTCCCAGCCAGCATCGCCGGCCTGCCAGTCGTCCTGGACTCCGATCTGGCGGACAAGCCTGATCTGAAGCCGAGCGATTGGACGACAGCCTATACCTCAACGCAAATTGTTTTCACGGACCGCTCACTGGCGTTCAACCAAAATGCCGTTGCCTGGCGCGATCCCGGCTTGCTGTCGCTGGTGGGACAGCCGGACTCGAACCAAATCCAAATGGACGCGGTGACGCGGCAGGTGATCGCACAAGCGATTGCCGGCGTGGCAGGGCCTTTGTCAGCCGTGCCCACCTTCACGGGACATTTGAAACTGCGTTACAATGCGGCCCTATTCGCGGACTTGACGCCAGGCGCTCAGTTCACGCTCAATTTCAGCGGCCGCAACCTGGCTAATACGGTTTTCCGAGTTACGGCCCGCACCGTGTCCGATCCCGCTTCGCCTGATTTCGAAATCGATTTCGACCTTGATCGCAGTTACCTGTTCATTACTCCACCAGGCGGACCAGCGGGACGAGGCAGCGATCCCAATCCTCCGGGCGACGGCGGCGGCCGGGCGCTGGACAATGTCATTCTGTCGATACCGATTGTTGAGCTTCCGTTGGCGCTTTGTCCGGATGGCAAGCTGTCATTGGCAGTGTTGCCGTCCCGGCTCGACGCCGGCACGCAGTCCTGGACCATTTCACTCGGGGATACTTACGCACAAAACCCGCCCGTTTCCTACCAATCGCTCGCAACTGGCAGCGGGTTCGCGCAACACGGCACGTTGCTGCAGAACTATCCCCTCACACGCTGCATTGATCAGGCCCTGGGGATGATCGTCCAACTGGACGGAGTTGATACCACCATCAACGATCCAGAATCTCTCGGGCAGGCGCTCGCCGATCCGCTGTTGGTCTTCCTGGATGGAGAAGTTCTGTCGGTGATCTCGACCGTCTTGTTGGACGTGAATACCTACCAGCTCTTTTGCATTCGCGGCCGCTTCGCGACACAAGTCGCCGCGCACAACGCCGGCGCGAACGTCTATATCATTGCGAAGGCCAATCTGCTTCCCCTGCAGCACCGCTCATTCGAGCCGAACAACACAGTCTTTTTCAAACTGCTCAATGGCACGTCGCAATCGACCAACGCCGTCAGCCTGGACATTGCGGGCCTGATCTACCAGCAAACGCCGCCCATCAATCTGCGTGTTAACTCCGATCCACGTTCGCCAAGCTACAGCCATGGGCAGGGCGTCAGTGTTTCTTGGAATTGCAGCGAGGCTGGCCGGGAGCTGTTTGAGCAGGATTTGTTCAATGTGCAGACTATCCTGGATTTCCTCGACGGCGGCGGGAACGTGCTCGGGACAAAGAGCGTGCTAATCGACAATCCTGCCGGCATCGCGAACATGCAACTCACCAACGCCCAGCTCATCGCGCTGCTCGGCGGAGGCGAAGTCAGCTTCACCCTTCGCGCCCGGACCAAGACCAGCCGCGATTGGTTCTACGCTTACTCGCCGTCCACCAGCCTGGCCGTGACCAAAGTATGAATAACCTCAGCGACATCCTCAACGCCGCGGACCGCGCCGCAGTGGCGCAGGCCAACTTTCAAACGCTAGATGCGTCGTTGGCCTTCGCGTTGTCTCCCACTCTGGTCAATGGAGTTGCGAATGCGGTGATCGGACCACCTACGGTCGGCACGTTTGTCCAGGATTTTCTCTGGGTCGATTCTTTGCGCGCCATCTTCCGCTGCACCGCGGCCGGCACGCCTGGAACTTGGATACAAGTTCAAGCCGCGATCCTGGCGGCCGGACCACCTCCAGGCGGAACGCCAGTCAATTACCTAATTACCATCATCGGAGAAGGATGGACTCAATATTACTGGACCGGCGCTGCCTGGCAGGCCGTGTTTTTAGTCAGCCCATAACCACCAATCATCATGAAAAAAATCCTCATTGTCCTCTTGGCCTGCTTCACCTGCACTCATGTTTATTCGGCCGCTACACCAATCTACGGTGTGCGCGTAGATACGAACGGCCTGGTGCTCGCTCCGACCAATTTTTGGTCGGCCAACGCGAGCAACATTTCGGGATCGGTAACGGCTGGACAGGGATTGACGAACATTGCCGGCGTCCTGTCCGCGAACGGGGATGGCTCGCAGCTCGTGAATCTCAATGGTGCCAACATCCAGGCCGGCACCATAGAGAGCAACAAGCTAACACCCCAAGTGCAGGCGCAGCTCGCGCTGGCCGGCTCGGGCGGCGGCACAGCCAACACCAACCTACCCGCCTCCGTCCCCCCGAATTACCCAGGGCTATCCGCGACGCTTTCCTGCTGGCTGGACGCTTCTATTTCGCTGACACCGAATACTTTTCCGACGAACTGGGTTGATTTGTCTGGAAAAGGAAACAATGCCACCAATGTCGTGACGAACGGCCTTGTTGCGCTGTCGATTAGCAACCAGACCATTCTTTCTTTCAGTGGTGGCCATCTCATGACACCGACGAACGTCATTCAGAATTCGAACTGGGTCATGATATTCGTTTTTCAGCCGATCACTCCTGGCGCTGGCGGTGACACGCCTTTCTCCGTGGGTGGAGGAGCAGCCTCTAGCTTCCCAACCAATGGACTTTACATTGAGGCAAGTAGCGGGGGATGGAGCGGATATCCGGTAAGCTGGACCAACTTTACCTCGGGATCAGGCCAGCTTTACGAGCCTCACGAATGGCAGATTTATACTCTACGCTTCGATGGCACGAACTTGGAGGGTAGGATCAATGGCCAATGGGTGTTCCGATCCGCGAATACTCCCATGCCAATCCTGAACGGCAGAATTTGCCTGGGGTCAATGGTGGACGGCTCATTTGCCTCGACCATGAACCTGCTCACCTTCGCATCCTTCACGAACGGCATTTTAAAAGATCCCGAAATAGCCGCGGTTGAAAATTGGCTCAGGATCAAGTTCGCTTCGCTGATCCCAAACAACCGACCTATTTTCAATGTGACCGGAGACTCCATCGCAGCCGGGCTATTCATGAGCCCGTTGACCAATGCGTTTCCGTGGCAGGTCGGTTCTGCAATTGGAGGAACGAACGCTTATCAAATAGGCATTCAGGGCATCGGCGGTGAGACGGTATCCACCATGCTCGCGAACGTTCAGCCGCTGCTTTCTTCATGGCAATACCTCCCACAGGCGAAGACCGAATTGGTAGAGGGATTAGCAAATGATATTATCCAGGGGCACACAGCGGCCGCCATGCTGAGTGATGTCACAAACCTATGCCTCAGATTCAAGAGCGTTGGCGCTCGCGTCATCTTCGCCACGCCCACGGCCGGAACAAACTACTCGGCCGCACAAGAAACCCAGCGGCAAATCTTTCTCTCTCTAGCCAATTCCAATTGGTGGACCTGGTGTGACGGGCTTGCGACGGTTGGTTCTGACTCCATAGTGGGCCAAACTAATCAGATGGCATCGACTACCTGGACCTTTGATGGCACACACCCAACCACTGCCGCCACGCTATTGATGGTTCCCTACATGGTGCGGGCATTGAGCTCGAAGCTTGACCAGGATTTAAGCCCGCACTATGGAGCGCTGGTCTTCCCGACCAACAGTGCGTTTGCCGGAGCGATCAACGGAACCACTAACGGAAATGCGGCATTGATGAGCACATCCAATGGCGTTTTTAACTTGGTCGTAAGTCAGGTTGGCAGCACCGTCAATCAGACTTTTTCCTTTAATACCAACGGCGCGCTCAGTGCTCCAAATAGCTTTCAGGCCGGGACCAACACCGGGAGCTCGGCTCTGTCGGGCACATTCCAAATTCTGTCACAAACGAATATCCCGACTTGGGCGCAGCTCGGCACCAACGGCATTGCTTTGGTCAACTCCAATTCATTTTTTTACCTTTACAAAGGGTCCAACGACGGCAGTTCTGTCCTCACTTCTTTGCTCAAATAATCTCTAACCCAACATGAAAAAACTCCTCTCATCACTGATTTTCACAGCAGTTGTTGCATCCGCTTCAGCAGCCAGCCCGCCGATCTACGGCGTGCGGACCGATACGAACGGCCTGATCACAGCCCCAAGCAATTTCTTCGCTATTAATGGACTGACGAATTCCGCAACAATTTTTGTCGATCCTGCGGGCAACGATGCCAACGCCAGCCGGGGTTCGATCACCAGGTTCCGCACCATCACGGCAGCCAAGGCGGCCGCACAAGCTGGGGATACCATCTGCGTTTTCGCTGGGACATACTCCGACAACAATCTGCTCAAGGCGGGGGTTAATTATTCATTCTCCCCTGGTGTAAGCATTCGTTGCAACCCGCAGAACTCGGTATCAAATTCGTTCTACGGCATTTTCGACGATCGTTCAACTGGTGGAACGACGAATTGTATATCGGGCAGACCGGACCTGTTCTTTCACACCGGCACTAATGACTGGAATACCAACACGGACGTTGGCGCAGCCACTAATTGCTGGGGAGCGGTGGTTCTCACGAACACAAACACGGTATTCTTCGCCGATCTCGGACGAGTGTCTTACGGGTCAATGAGCAATTTGAATCTTGGCGCTGGGTTAAACGCATCCTCGCCTTTCGTTCTGAAGAATTGCAAGTACGCCGACATAAGATGTTTGGACATAAGCGACATGTTTTCCGGCAGGCTGCTGCTGACTAACGGCGACACGGTTTCGACGTTCAGCACCGGCATTTATTGGGAACTCGGCGAGGTTCATTTCTTCTGCCCGCACATCGGGCCTATGGCTGGGTATGGAATTTGGCCGAGCGAGCCGCCTGGTGGACCTTACACGAACAACTTTTACTTCACCGGCGATCTGTTGGAGCAAAAGATTTACCAGTCTGCCAGTGACTCCACCTACAAGACTTGGTTCAACATAAAGCAGATCCAAACCACCAACGCAGGGGCTTTTGAATGCGTTGGGGTTTATGGAGGCAAGCTCTACTTGACAGGGTGCGATAAGATTTCTGACGTTGGCAGCGGCGTCACTTGCATAAGTGTTGTCGTCGGTGAGGCGTGGATAGACTCGCAGAAGGTGACGAGCAGCGGGACTGGCGTTGAGAACGCTGGTTGGATTAGCCAGACTGGAGGTACGCTGTGGGCAAACATCGGGCAGTTCGAGGACGGAGGTTCTATGACGAACGGGATAATCTGCAATAGCGCAACTGCAGACATGCACATCCGCGGGAACTTCGCCAAGGTTAATAACGGCACTGCCATAATCCACCTGGCCGGGACCAACCATACGAGCATTAACGTCATCGACACCTCCACGGGGTCCACGACCAATGCAAAGCCAGTGGTGGTGTCGGCGGTCGGCATGTGTTTGGGCGGGACTTGCCTGTTAGCGCCGGCGAGCACGCCCACGATTTGGGCTTCATCGGCTCAGACCGTCAGCCTTTTTAACTTCTGCTCGGGTAACAGCAACGTCTCGGCCAATATCACGCTGCACAATTCCACCAATTACACGTGGGACACAGCCATTAAATGATTCAACGCGCCAGTGCTGCAGCAGCTCTGCAGCACTGGCGCGGCTTTACAGCAAAAGGGTGCACTTCCTTCCTTTTCAGGCTTTTTTACAACCCTTTTCATCCTTTTTTCGCGGTTACACCAGAATATCCCATTCCCGGCCTTGAACTTGGCCGCGCTGAGGATGGGGCTTTGGACTTTAAACCTTGGACTTGGACTTGTTTTGAATGTCAAAGAACGCGCCCGCACTCCCCATCGGGAGAGCAAAGCAAAATCGCCCCGGCCCCGCCCCAAACGCCGGCTTGGAGCTTGGCCATGTGTCAATTGGACAATCCGGCGCGCTCCGCACGCCAGGCTCCCCTCCTTCATCAACACCCGTATTAGAGCGTACCTCACACCTGCATGCAACTGTATTTTTCTAGCTCCACTATCCACTTCTGGTGACAGGGCCTTATAGGCCAAACACCTCACTCGGCGCGCAGTCCATCTCGCATTTCCCCCTCCTTTGCCGAGCATCGATTACGCCGGCAAAGCGATAGCTGCGACGACCGTAAACCCGCCTTCAACCCCGACTTGTCCACCGTCTCATCCCCGCCGTAGCTTCCAGCAGGGGAAGAGGGTTCGACTTCACAACGCCGAAGCAGGTTGCATAACTTAGCCTAGGGTAGGTTCGCTTTGCTGCCCACGAACCCACGCTGGACCATTAATTTGCCCAAAAGATAATACTTGACACCCATCGCCAAATCGTCTCTAATTAGTTCTAATTAGAAATATGGAACGCTTTAGAAGACAGAGCATTGATCCGGCAAGCCTTCCGCAACATGTTGTGGAAAAATGGTCATATTCCGTGCTTAACGAGGGGTTTGTACCGTTCCCGAAGAAGCTTGTTCGCTGCCTGTGTCGATTGTTCTCCGACACGGATTCATTAAAGGAACTTGCTGTTCTCCTCGCCATCGTTGATTTCAAGCGCCCCAATCTGACACGGTTGCCGAGCCAGGCTTACCTCTCGTTCCTAGCCGGTTTGACCGAAGATGAATTCACTGAGACTCTGGGGCACCTCCAGCGCAAGGGTTACGTTCACATTGAGGGTGATCCAGACAATCTGAACATCTCCTTGAATGGTCTTCTGCAGGCGATCGACCGAGAAGCCAAATAACACCCGTGTCCTTTCCTAGCTTCAAAGATATTCAATGGTGGCACGCCCTTTTCCTCTTGGCGATCGGTCCTATTGGTAGGGCGGTGGCCGTTGTGCTTCTGGCAAAGTGTGTAAACAGGGACATCGCAAAACTGGCGATTCCTTTAGTGCTGCGCCCTATGCGGTCGAACATATTCCCGGCTCGCACAAGCTCGGACGACCCAAGCCTCAACGATTCGTCATCCAGTTGCAAAAAACTACAATGAACAGCCAGTACTTGCGTTCAACTTCATAAATTTGGGATGGACAACTAGCAAGCACCTTGTCAAGATTCCTCCCGAGGCTGCTCTTCGCGTAGGTGTAATTCAATATTGCGCACCTGCAACCCCAAGAATCACAAAAAACTATGGCTAGCTGAATCATATGAGCGACCCAAATCCGGACAAACCAATCGAAGAAGTCCGCGCGGACATGCAACGACTTCTCGGGGAAATAGAGCAGTTCCGGCGTCAGGCTGAGGAGCAAGCAAAAGCAGCAGAGCTCTCCAGACAAAAGGCCGATAGCGAAGCGCTCTATGCCTCCAACGCAAAAGGAGCTTGCGAAGGGCATTCAACAACAATTGCCAACCTCAAAGGGACCGCTGAGGCAGACGCAAACTCCATTGCGGCAAACAAGCAGCGTTCAGATGAGCTTGTTTCTGGAGTCACGACAGGCAAATCGGCAGTTGAAGCAGATGCCAAGGCCACAGGGGAACTCCGTAGGGGCGTTGACGAAGCAACCGCCCAGTTGCTCGAATCGGCTCGCAAGTCCGGTGAGCGCCTGCAAGAGACAGAAAAATCTCGAGATGCTGCAGAAGGGGTGCTAAGAGAAGCCAAGGAATTCCGGGATGCAGCCGCAGAGGCACGGACAAAGGCTGAGACCTCTCAGGCCACGGCAGTGCAATCCTCGAAGGACGCTAACAAACTCGTCGCAGAAATCACAACAGAACATGCGGCGGCAACCAAGTCGGCTCAAGAAGTTGCAACCGCAGCCGGTTCTGCAAAGACAGACAGAGAAAAACTCAGCAAGGTGCTCGAACACATCACGAAAAGCGACGCCATCGCAGGCGCACATGAGGCGCGAGTGACGGAGCTTTCCACAAAGCTGGAGTCTCTTCTCGTTAAAGTAGAGAGCCTGCTTCCCGGCGCAACCAGCGCGTCTCTCGCTACAGCTTTTAATAAGCAAAAATCCCGCTTTAAGGATTCCCAAAGACGCTGGATTTGGACATTTGTGGTATGCATCCTGTGCTTGGTTGGGATATCCGCACCAAGCTTTTTCCGAGCGACCTTTGGCGACATGGCGGCCTTCAATTGGGAAGCGATTCTCCGCGGACTGACAGCACGGTTACCGATAGCTGTTCCACTTATCTGGCTTGCCATATACGCAGGACGGAACTACATGCTTTCGTTACGTATAGAAGAGGATTACGCTTACAAAGAAGCAATCTCCATCGCATTCGAAGGCTACAAGCGTGAGATGGCGCTGATCACAGCTGGGGACGCATCGAATCCCTCGCCGCTTACTACGCTGTGCACCAACGTTTTGAAGGCCGTTGCTGAACGGCCAGGGCGCATTTATGACGGCAAACACCAGGACATAACCCTTCTAAGCGAGGCACAATTAGCGGTGAAAGAGGCCGAACAGCTTAGTCAAAGAACTATCGCGAGGACTTAATGACGATCGAATGTTCTTTGCGTCGCAGAGCAGCAAGAGCTCGCTGCCTAGCTATCCTTTGGTTACTCACCACCACCTGCCTCCTGCTGGGAACTTATGTGTCGCTCCCCCAAATTGCGAGCAATCTCCTCATCTCAGTGAACAAAATAGACGGGCCTCCTCCGAAGAGCGACCTCAACAGCAAAGAGCCCAGCCTTGAGCCAAAGAAGACCATGCTAAGCACCCACCTGTTTACATTAACAACTTTGGGGCTCGCTGTTTCTGCCATAGGCTTCGCCTGTTACCTACTCGGCAGAAGCGCTCTCATCGAAGTCGAAGCGGCGGCGCGGTTAAGTGGCTTGGCTGATGCCCTTTGTATCGCGACCAATGAAATGAAAAGCTTCGAGAAAGCCGCTGCGGTTCTAGTGCCAAAAACTGGATCGAGCGACCCATCGATGGTTTCCGCGAACGACCTCAAAATTATGGCTGAAACGCTCAAACAAATTAAGGAACTGAAGTGACCGAGGCCACACTTGAAAACTAAAGAATCATGCTAAAGTCGTTTTATGTTCAAACCTGGAGACATAGTACGTCTAAGATCTGGTGGCCCGGAAATGACCGTTGAACGCATCATCGGGGACAAAGCCAAAAGTCACCCAATGCTGGCAACTGTTGATGAAGCACTAAAACTTAAGGGATATAGAGAAGGAGACCCCATCTGCCAATGGTTTGCAGACGCTGAGATTAAATCTAGTGCATTCCGGTTGGAAGTGCTGGAAGCCGTCACTGAAGAATAACGCCTGTAAACGGGTCACGCATTTAGGGTGTTAAGAGTCGTACACTTTGACACTGGCCGCTCATTGCGCGCCTTCCCTTCCCGCCTCTTTCAATCCCTCGGACTTCGGATTTCCTCACTCAATCCCAAACGCCAAAGCCCGCGAACGCCTGATGCGATCGCGGGCTCACTCGCCCTTATGGTGATTCACGCACTATTGGATGGGTCGCTGCCTGGGCACGGAGATGACGCTGCCGTCGCCGTTCGTCACGGTTTGTAGAAAGAACTCGTTCGTGCCTCTGAGGAAAAGGCCGTTCGTTCTCCCAAACTGCTCATTGGTGTCCACATTGGGCACTCCATTCACAATAAACCCGTTCGTGCCGCTCATGAAAATGCCGTTGGTCCGGCGGCCAAACCGATCATCGTCATCGCGAAACCGGCGATCATCCCGGTCATGGTCATCACGGTCACGATCAACTCTAAAGCGATCATCCCGATCTCCAACGACCATCCCGTTCGTCCCTCGATTATCCCGATCCCTGCGATCATCCCGATCACCAAAGGTCATGCGGTTCGTCCCCCGGTCATCCCGATCCTGATCACGATCGCGGTCCCGGTCGCGGTCACGGTCACGATCCCGGTCCCGAAATTGATTGGTCGATGAATTCGGCTGGCCAAACGAGTTCGTCGCTCCGCCGGAAAAGGACCCCTGGCCTGTTTGCCGGCCGGACCCGGGGTTCGCCGTGCCCGCGGCGGCGGGCGGCGGCGCGATCACCGCCCCATTGGGCGCTATCAACGCGCCGTTGGGGGCTCGTGTCGCTCCATTAGGCGCGGTAAAGGTTCCGAACTGGGTCAGGACCGTTCCGTTGGGAGCCCTTATTGTTCCATCGGGAGCGCGCACCAACCCGTTGGGCAGCGTAACACTCCCGTTGGGAAACGTTGCATTCCCATTGGGTGCGTTCAAGGTCCCGTTCGGTGTGGTCAACGTTCCATTCGGCGCGTTCAAAGTCCCACTCGGCGCAGTCAGGTTTCCGCTGGGAGCGGTCAACGTCCCGCTTGGCGCGCTCAATGCTCCGCCAACCGGCGGAGCGCCATCTGGCGGTGGAGTCATCGGACCCCCGGCAGGAGGTGCGTCACCGTTATCGGGCGGATTCAAATTCCCGCCCGCAGGAGAACTGCCCCCGGGAGGAACCGCAGTCCCTGGAGGTGCAAAGGCCGTGCCCGCAGGCGGGGCAGGTTTTGCGCCTTGCACGGGAGCTGGCGCCGGCGCTCGGCCGGCCGGCGCGGCGCCTGGCGTGCCTGCCGCAAATACCTGGCTGCACGTCAGAATGGCGCCAGCCAGAGTCGCCACTTGTTTCAATCTTCGAGAGTTCATTTAATTAATTCCTTTCTTCTGTGTAAACAGGACCAGTACGCCTGGGACGCACGCGCCCGTGCCATCCATTTCCCCTTCTTCCTTCCTTATCAGCGCAACCTGTGCCATCGCGCATTCCTTTGCCAAAAGTCCTTGCCAGCGAATGGCTTGCGAACCCTTCCACAAGCAATCCAAATCACCGCTGGATGCAATTCGCGGATTATTCCCGCCCGGCCTTTGCAGATTGCGAAGCTTGCCTTGGGGCCAATACCCCGGCATTTGACCCAACTCCCATTACATCTGCGAACGGGAGGCCGGGCGCAGTTCGACACCGTTCTTGCCTGGAAAGGTAGGGACATCGCGCTGCGATGTCCCCGCCCGCGTTCCAGCGGGCGGAACGCGCCGCCGAAACCGGGCGATCTGGATCATTCGTTCCGTCGCCTGACGCTGCGCTCGGCGACGGCGACGGCGCAGCGCGCCATCCCTACCAAAGACATGGCAACAGTGTTGCACCTGCTGAGTGCCCCTCTCGGACACATACCCTTGACTTGCCTTCACCCCTCCTTTATTCCTCCACCCATAATGCGACCGCTGAATAAAATCGCTGTCTTTGGATTGGGCAAACTGGGCGCCTGCATCGCCGCGACTCTCGCCGCGCGCGGGTTCCAGGTGCTTGGCGTGGACATCGATCCCGAAAAAGTCCGCCGTATCAATGCCGGTGAGGCCCCGGTCGAAGAACCGTTGCTCGCCGAAACCATCCGCAAAGGCCGCGGTTGCCTGCGCGCGACCAGCGATGTGAATGAGGCCCGGGACACGGACGCTTCCTGCTACATCCCGCCTTCACCGAGTTTGCTGGACGGAAGCTTTTCGACCGAATTTCTCCTGCGCGCGATGCAACCGATGGCCCGCGCCGTCCGCGCGGCAGGCAACCAGGGGCATATCTTCGTCGTAAATTCGACCACCACGCCCGGTTCGATGCGCGGCGTCATCCTGCCGATGCTCGAGCACGAAACCGGCTGGACTTGCGGCCGCGAATTTGGCCTTTGCTATAACCCGGAGTTTATTGCCTTGGGCGACGTTGTTCGTGGCTTGCTTGAACCGGACATGGTGCTCATCGGCGAGTCGGACGCAAACAGCGGCCAGCGGTTGGCGGATTTGTATCAGCGCTACAACACGAATCACCCGCACGTCGCGCGCATGTCCCTGACCAGCGCCGAGTTGACCAAGATTTCGGTGAATAGTTTCATCACGATGAAGATCAGCTTCACAAACCAGCTTCGCCTCATCGCCGGCAAATTCCCCGACGCGAACATCCACGACATGCTCGCGGCCATCGGCTGCGACAGCCGGATCGGCTCCAAATACCTGCGGGCCGGGCTGAGCTTTGGCGGACCGTGCTTCCCGCGCGACAATCGGCTGGTCTCCTACGTCGCCCGCCGGCATGGGCTGGAAGCGCCCCTGGCCGAGGCCACGGACCGGGTCAATGAGGCCACCAAACACGCGCTCGCGGAGCAGGTGGCCGCGCTGGTCCAACCCGGGGACACCGTGCTGTTGCTGGGGATGGCTTATCGTCCGCACACTTACATTGTGGAAGAATCAGCCGGGTTGTACCTGGCGCACCATTTAAAACAACGCGGCTGCCGCGTGCTCGTCCACGATTACCAGGCCAAGCCCGAAAACAGCCCGAGCCTGATCGAGTTCGAAAACCTCGATTCGCCTGAAGCCCTTCCCAAAGATGCGCGGCCAAAAGCAGTTGCCCTCTGCTGCCCGTGGCCGCAATACCGCGACGTTGTTTTGCCCACTGGCGCGCAAGTAATTGATCCCTGGGGCTTGCGCCGCGATGCGTAAATAAAGGCGGCAGGTGGGATGGGAAATCCCCGGCCGCCGGATGTAGGAAGCCATATGACGCTCGCGGCTTGTCGCGCCCTGCCAGGCAGAAGGCCGGACCAAGCTCTTGCAACTTCCTCCCTATACAAATTCCTCCCGCGCCGGTGTCTTAATAGTGAAAGCAGCTTTCGTGCTATGAAGGCACTGCCAGCCTTGGAGGTGGGGAATGTCCCGGGTCACGCCGAGCCGTGACGCCGAAATGGGTCCTGTGGATACGAACTCGCGGGACCAGACCGGCGCAAAAGCGCCGCCGCCAATGGGAGCGAAGCAACCGGAAGTGCTCCAAAGGGAATATGGCGAAGGCTCGGTCGCCTGGATCTCGCGGCGAATTTGGCCCTCGATTTCAAGTCGTTGCCAATAGCCAGTCGCCGCTGCAAATTCTGCGGCATACTTTTCGCGTATCTTTGCCTCAATGGCCGCCTGCTTTTCGCGGTAAGCGGGACTGTGCAAAATCCGCCGCAATCCCTCGGCCACAAATCCTAATGACGGCTTACGCATGTAACACAGTCTCCCACTAAATGGTCAAAAGACAAGGCTCATATTTCAAGATCGAGTCTGTCTGGGTGTAAGCAATTCCACCACATGTCCATCAGGATCCTTCACCACCGCGCGACGCCCCCATTCAGAATCACTGGGAGGCGTAAGAATCTGGCCGCCAACCTGAGACAACCGCTCTACAATCTCGTCCACCGCCTCAACCCGGAAGCCAATCCGCATCCCCGTTGTGGGCGACGATTTCTGGCTGAGCGGGTAAATCTCAAAAACCAAGCCGCTGTCTTCCGAAGTGTAGTGTTCCGGCCCAGACCATGCGCATGACGCGCCAACACGAGCCCCAGCGCGCGATAGAACACCGCCGCGCGCTCGATATCCGGCGAGCGAAGAACAACGAGATTCAGGCGTGGCGCAGCAGCGGACATGTCAGGAACCACCGCGATAGTTATGCCTGGGCCGATGAGAGCGGTCAACCGTGAGGTGAGATGGGGCATTGGCCCACTTCAATGGCGGCTTGAGCCGCTATTGAATGAGACATTACATTTTCACCCGACTTTGCGTTGGACAACCTGAATCTGAGGATTACGTTTTAAACGGTGGCGGTGGGGACCCCCGATCCGAGTTCAATCCAAAGAATTCGACGCATTGGAAGGAAAGGCTTTGCCATGAGCAGCGAGAAGACCAAGTCGGGCACGCAAAAACAGGACAAACAGCTTAATCCCAGGGGCCGTAGGGCCGTGGCCTTGCCGCCCGGCGAGAAAGCGCCCGAGTTCACGCTCAAATCCACGCCGGACCAGGCGGTGAGTCTGAGTGATTTTCGCGGGCAACCGGTGGTGCTGGCTTTTTATCCGGCGGACTGGAGCCCGGTCTGCGGCGACCAGATGTCGCTTTACAACGAGGTTCTTCCCGAGTTCCAGAACCTGGGCGCTGAACTGCTGGGCATTTCGGTGGACGGCGTTTGGTGCCACGCGGCATTTGCCCGGGACCGCAAGCTGCACTTTCCGCTGCTCTCGGATTTCGAGCCGAAGAGCGAAGTGGCCCGTGCTTATCACGCCTACCGCGAGGGTGATGGCGTGAGCGAACGGGCGCTGTTCGTGATCGACGAATCCGGCGTTGTCTTCTGGAGCTATGTTTCGCCCATCGGGGTGAATCCGGGCGCGGCGGGGATTTTGGCCGCGCTGGAAGATCTCCAAAACAAGAAACAACAAAATTTGCAACCGCAACCACAACACGCCTAGGAGGAATTATGAAACGTGATATTTCAAGCTCAATAGAACACGAACGGCTCGCCCTGCCGGTCAGTCGGCGCGATCACATCCAGGGACGCCTTAACGCGCCGATTACTCTGGTCGAGTATGGCGATTACGAATGCCCTTATTGCGGGGCGGCTCATCCGGTGGTCAAGGCCGTCCAGCAGGCTTTGGGTGGTCGGCTGTGTTTTGCCTTCCGCAACTTCCCGCTCGTCAACATGCACCCCCATGCCGAACACGCGTCCGAAGCAGCCGAGTCAGCCGGGGCTCAGGAACGTTTCTGGGAGATGCACGACACGCTCTACGAGAATCAGGACGCGCTGGAGGACGAAGACCTGGCGGAGTACGCCGCCGCGCTCGGCCTGGACGCCCGCCGGCTAATGGCGGAGGTGTTGTCCGGGTCTTATCACGCGCGCATCCGGGAGGACTTCATTAGCGGAGTCAGGAGCGGGGTGAACGGCACGCCCTCGTTCTTCATCAATGGCCTGCGCTACGACGGTTCATACGATTACGAGCCCCTGCTCGCCGCGCTGACCGAGGCCGGCGAGGGGCGTCGCGAATAATTGCCCCGTTCCCATCTCTGTTAGCGTCGGCGCCGAAGTGTTGGAAAACGCTTGCCTCCGCAGGCTGGCGGGCCAGAATCCTGTTCCATGAAAAGCCCGCTATGGATCGCTCCCTGCCTGCTGGCCATTATCGCCGCTGTTGTCCGGTTTCCTGAGGCTGCCTCAGCGGCTTCCGGAACGCTTGATCCGCTCCCGCCGCCCCTGGCCATGCCGAAACCGGGGCCGACCAATGACGCGCCCTACGCGCCGCAGCCGATTTTGCAGGGCGGAGTGGTCGTGCCGTTGTATCCGCTAGACTCGCCGTTCCTCAAACAAGACCGGATTCGCGAGGCCGAGCAATACAATATGAGCAAATCCGTGCCGGGACGGATCAACAGCATCATTAATATTCACAACCCATCCATCGAAGTTCACACGGTGGAGGGCGGGCTCAACACCGGCGTGGCGGTCATCCTGGCGGCGGGAGGCGGCCACAACACGCTGAACGTGGGCACCGAAAGCGCGGATTTTGTGCCCTGGTTCTACAACCACGGGGTGAACACGATCATCCTGCGCTATCGTTTGCGGCATGACGGTTACAGCTCGCAAATCGACGCGGTCAATGATGCCTTCCAGGCGATCCGTTTGGTGCGCGCGCATGCGAAGGATTGGAACATCGACCCGAACAAAATTGGCATCATGGGATTTTCCGCCGGCGCGGAACTGGCCGCGCCCGCGGCGATTTTCTTCGAAGATTTCGATAAGACCAACAGCGCGCCCACTGATCCGCTGGCCGGTATTTCTTCGCGGCCGGATTTCGTGGGTTTGGTGTATCCCGGCCCGACACCGTTCGCGCGCGGCGGCAGCCCGCCCATTCCGCGCAACGCACCGCCGGGCTTCATCACGTGCGGCGGTTCCGGTGACCGCGTTCACGCCATCTGGGCAGACGAATATCTCGCCGCCATGCTCAAAGCCGGAATTCCCAATGTGGAGATGCACATCTACGGCAATGGCCGCCATCCCGGCGACGCGTTGCCCGACGGCAGCCACATGACCGGCGGGCTGAGCGACCGCAACGGCACGCCGTTCGGCACGTGGCAGGACCGTTTCATTGATTGGTTCCGCGACCTGGGCTTTCTGCAAAAGCCCGGAGTGGAGACGAAGGCGGCGAGGGATATTGCGAGTTTTCTCAGTCAACCGCAGCGTGGGACTGAACGGCGAGCTGCGAGCGGGCAGGGCACGAAGTAATGGGGATCGAGTGAACCACCTCAGCGAAAAACTCAGGATTCTTTGGCGGGCGCCCGTTTGAACATGCCGTTCGTCTCGACGATCAAACCCTGTCGCGCAAGCCCGGCGATTTGCGATTCAATCAGCGAACGGAGTTGAGCACTGGTGTTCTTAAATCCAAGCATCCTTGCAATCGCAATTGGAATCTCCTGCTTTGCCGCGCCGTGGCTGGCATCAATGAGCGCCAATATTCCAGCCCGCAATTCCACGAGTGGAATCATATCTGGTTTGCGCAATTCGGGAGAAGAAACCAACTCTCTATTACGAATCGGGATGGAGGCTCCGGGCAGAACCAGAAAGCCATCTTCGCGCGAGCATCGCTTGGTCACCAAAAGTGAGCGCACACTTTTGGCCACGGCATCCTGGATGCGAGCGCCCGCCCGGCTGAATCCCCACAAATGCCGCACGCGACTGATGACCTCGTCCTCGTGGACCGGACCCTCAATCTCCACGATTTTTTGAACAATGCCGGCGAGTTCCCCGGCGGCGAGCAGATGCGGTTCGACATGGGACGGCACGTCAAACTGGGCTTGCTGGTAGGGAGTTGCAAGCCCGGCCAAAGACTTGTTCATCGATTCGGAAATGGCTTCACGTTCGATAAGATCATCAGCGCCGGCGAATGGGGTTGGAGTGGGAGTTGCGAGGGAAGGCCGGCAGGTTTCATCAAACATTGTTTTCGCCTGCTCTATAGCTGTCGTTAACTTGCGAAGCTGCTCACCGGGCCGTTGGAACCAGTCCGTGCTCCATATTCGGTGGATGATCCAACCATGGTCTTCGAGGACTGCCTGCCGAAGTCGATCCCGGTCCCGAGCGGAGTGCGACGAATGGTATGTGGCACCGTCACATTCGATTCCAAGCAGATAGCGGCCTTTCTGCTCCCGGTCCAATACGGCGAGATCTATGAAGAAACCGGCAATGCCCACCTGGGGATGCACTTCGTAGCCCAATGATTCAATGGCGCGGCGGACGGCTTCTTCAAATGGAGATTCTTCTTCACGATCCGATCGAACACCTACCGAGAGCCGCCCGGTTTCGGCGAATGACAGGAAGGTCTTGAGCGCGGCAACCCCCCGGCCCGTTGCCCGGTTAAGATCAATGTCGTCCGCCGTGATGGAGGAAAAGATTTCACATTGCTTCCTGGCACGAGAGATCAAAACGTTAAGGCGCCGCTCTCCGCCTTCGGCCCCGAGCGGGCCGAATCGCATCGACACGCAGCCATGAACATCCCGTCCATATCCGACCGATATGAAAATGACGTCGCGTTCGTCCCCTTGTACGTTTTCGAGATTTTTGATGAAGAAGGGTTCGGCCGGATGGCCGGAAAAAAATCCTTCTGTGTCAGGGTTTTCGCGGCGTAACAGTTCCAGTTCATCAAGAATTGCCTGCCTCTGTCGAACCGAGAACGCCACCACTCCCAGGGTCTGATCGCGGTTGTTTCGGGCATGATTAACAATCGCCTGGCAGACGGCTTTTGCCTCCACACGGTTGGTGCCGGAAACACCGCTGTCGAAAACACCCCCAGGGACATGGTTGAATTTCAATCCGAAGCCGCCGGCGGATAAAAACGGACTCGGCACGATGTAAAGCTTGTCTTCGTAAAACTCGTGGTTCGAAACGGCGATAAGCGAGTGGTGCCGGCTGCGATAATGCCAGCGAAGCATTTTTTCAGGAAGACCGCGGGCCCGGCACAATCCCAGGATGCTTTCAATTTCCTGCGCTTGCGCGACTTGGGGCTGCCCAATCTCCTCATCATCTAGCGAGTCTCCGTCAGAAGTCAGCCGGGTAAAAAAACGGGTCGGGGGGAGTTGTTTGCTGTCTCCCACGACTATAATTTGCTTGCAACGGGCGATGGCGCCGAGAGCATCAACGGGCTGGACCTGGCTGGCTTCATCAATCACGAGCAAATCGAACGCCACGCTTCCCGGTTCAAGAAACTGGGCCACTGAAAGTGGGCTCATCATGAACACCGGCTTAATCGCCTGAACCACGGAACCGGCGTCCTTCAATAATCGACGCACGGTACGATGGCCCCGTTTCCGCTCCATCTCGCCTTTGACAATGCCTGCCGCCCCAACCCCGGCATTGAGCGCGGACATTCGGTTGTAGTGCGCAACCAGGGTTCGATATTTCGCGAGCGCAAGCCGTTCGCGATCGAGCTGTTTGAATTCAGCGATGTGCTTCTCATGCAATTCGCCGTCAAACTGCGCGAGTTCGGGTTTCCTTTTTACCATCTCGCGAAACAATTGACTGAAGTAAACGCGATCGAAGCAGTCCGTTGCGTCGGTGGCCAGGGCGCCTCCAGTTTCGATCAGGTCGACCAAAGAGGTCATGCCCCAACTCCGAGCCGCGCGAGCGCGGACAAAATAATTGTTCCAGCGCGACAGATCCTCTGGATGCGCAAGCCACACGCCACAACGTTCGGCGATGGTTTCCAGGGGGACAGTCGTGAATTCGGCCGTGCCGAAAGCCATGGCGCAATCCAAACACAGGTCCAGAAATAGTTTCTGAAAAGCTTCTCGCGAAGCCGTCAGCCGTTCTCGCAGTTCGGCCGCCAGGCTGGCAACAGCGGCTTGATCTTCCACGCCGGCAAACATTTGGCGAAAGCTTGGCCCCAATCCCGCTTCGTTCTGTCTTAAGACCCAATCGAGGATGGTTTCGAGTTGCTTCCAGTCGGTTCTCTCCTGACGCCAGAGCGTGCCGAAGGCGGCTTTCCCCACCGGGTCTGATTCCCTGATTTTTCGGAATGCCCGCTGTCCGGCGATGGCGCAGTCGATAAGCGCAAGGCGGTCGGCATACGGTTTGGGAAAAGGAGCGGTCATGGCCCCTCTAATTTCAGCGATAGCCGCCCGATAGTTGCCGTTCAAGAACCGCAGCAGCGATTGACCGTGCGCGGCAATGTGAGACCGGGCGTTGGAAAAATCCTTTTCCCAAAGGGTCTCTACGAATGCCGCATGCACCACCTCATACGCCGCGGCAAACCTTTTGCCTTCTGCAATCAAATCCCGCAACCCTTCCATTCCGGCATTCCACACACTGTTGCAGAGAGCCTCCTTGTCGAGTTTGGGAGCCCGGGCAACATATTCGGCTATGACGAGCTGTTCTTCGGCATCTGCGAAGGATTCGGGAACCGGCTGTGAGAGCTGCTTTGCGAGTGCAACCGACGTTTCACGCATCCCTGGCAGGCTGTCCTTCGCCCTTTGGATCTTTCGGAAAAACGGCTCGTGGTCGATAATCAGGACCGTTTCACGGCAGACACCACGCCAGGGATGCTTCGTCGGCAGGCCAATCTGCTCTATTCTTTGCACCAACTCCTCGATTATCCTTCGGTTCGCCTGCTGTTGATCTGGTGTCCAGCTTTCCGCTCGATCAAAAGTGAGTTCTGCGGCTTGCTGTCCTCGACTGCCGAGCATGGCGAGGCGCCCAATGACGCCAAACGGCGTGAGGCCGCTTGGCTCGTGTTTTTCATGGAGGGTGGCCGCGTGATTGTTCAGCACGGAGCGTTTCTGTTCCAACTTGGGTATCAAACTCTCCAATTCGGATGCCTTGGGTCTTCCCAGCTTCCAAGTGCGACCGATCTCCTCGACGACTGCCCGTTTGTTTGACTTGTTGCTATGTAATTCCAGGCAAATCGCCCCCAAGCCTTCGCGTTCAAGCCTGCGTTTAACGACTTCAAGAGCGGCCAGCTTTTCGGCAACAAAGAGCACCTGCTTTCCTTCCAAAACGGCGGTGGCAATGATGTTGGTAATGGATTGACTCTTGCCGGTGCCCGGCGGCCCTTGAATCACCATGCTCCGTCCCTGCCGGACAGCCTCAATCGCGAGCGTTTGCGAGCCGTCGGCATCAACGACGTGATCCAGTTTGGAGACGGGGATGAGTTCATCCAGGCTCGTATCGTCAGGAAGAAGCGGCTCCGACTGCGGAAAACCATCCTGTAAAAGTCCCGTGATGAAAGGCTGCTTGAGTAATTGATCGGGCGTGGGCCAATGGTTTGGATCCAGATCGCGATACATCAGGAATTTTGCGAACGAAAAAAATCCCAGGGTAATCTCATTCGGGAGAACCTCCCAGTTCTTCACTCCTGAAATTGATTTGACGACCCGATTGTGATATTCGGTGACGTTGAAGAGTTCTTCATCGGGGAATGCCGGAAGCTCGAGATTAAAGTCCCTTTTCAATTTGGCCCGGAGCGAAAGATTTTCTTCGATGTCATCCTCGGTCCATTGGAGTGTGAATCGTTCCGAAGCTGATTTGCGCCCGAGTCTGACGGGTATGAGAATGAGCGGTGCGTATCGCGGTGTGTCGGCATTGTCCGTCTCAAACCATTTTAGATGACCGAGAACGAGATATAAAATGTTGACACCCTGTTCCTCAATCATCGTCAGGGAGTCGTGATACAGATCGAACAAGCGACGTTGGAGCCCCTCGGGTGACAATGCGGTTTGAAGGCGGCAATCGACATGCCGTTTCGGCAGCCCAGTTGAACTGTCCTGCTCCTCGTCCGGCTGTGGCAGGCCGACTTCATCGGCATTCTCATACGCCTCGCCGGCGGCGGCTTTGCCGGCACGCCTGGCCTGGCGTCCCGGAAGAAAGCTCATTGATTTCTTTTCCGAAACGAGCAAATGAAACACCTGCTCGCTCAGCTCGTCGCAAACCTGAATGATCCTGGCCGAAGCGGAGCCTACAGGTATGGAGAGAAGGCGATTGCGGGTGGATAAGTCCAGGAGTTCGTCCCGGCTCTTGTTCAGCAGTTGTCCGATGGTGAACACGCGCGATTCATGATTTCTCACAATTAACTTGTGACCAAGCGTTTTATTATAGCATACGGACCCCGCTTGGGAATTCGGGTGATTGACACCTTTGACTCCGGCCGCGCGGGCCCAACTCGAAGCGGCGGCCTACTCTTTCAATAGAGCTTCGTGCGGATCAGCTGGCCGCTGGTGAGTCCGCAAGGTTGAATCCATGCTTCTCTTGAAAAAACTGGCTGGGACATGTCCTAACGGCCGCGGCTCGTTCGTCATATGGACGAAACGTGAACAAAACAAACAATTAAAACGAAAGGTAAACAATGAAAACGAGAATCAGTTCCATTTGCGGCGCAACCTTGCTGCTGGCCAGTTGGTTGTGGGTCAATGGGTTAAATGCGGCCGAGACGCCCAAGGCAAAGCAGGCTTCACCGGAGTTCGAGCGGATGAAATCGCTGGTGGGCACCTGGACCGGGAAGACGGACATGGGACAGGGGCCAATCGATTTGACGGTGCGGTATCGGCTGCTGGCGGGGGGCAGCGTGCTGGAGGAGAAGGTCTTTGAAGGCACGCCGAACGAGATGACGACCATGTATTTCGAGCAGGGCGGCAAGCTGGCGTTGACGCATTACTGCATGCTCGGCAATCGGCCCGGCATGCTGCTCAAGTCATCGGATGAGAAGTCGTTGACGTTCGATTTCGACAAGACCTGCGGGATCGACGCAAAAACCGAGTCGCACATGCACGCCATGACGATCACCTTTGACGACGCGGACACGGTTACATGCAGTTGCAAGGCGTTCATGGACGGCAAGGAAATGCCGGAGCATCCGACGACACTCAAGCGGGTGAAGACGTGAGCAGTCCGCCCTTCTGACAGAAACACCAAAGATTCCGTCCTCCGTGGGCATTGTGCTCCGGAGGATGGAAATTCTAATGTGGACCTGTTGCAAGGTGGTTCACATCAAGCGGCAAGCTCACCCATGCGGCCACTGCCGCCAAAATTGCCTTTAAACGTTTCCTCTCCGCGAACCAAGCAGCTTGGTTACCTCCGCGTGCGCGAGGACCACATCGGGATCGCGTTGCAAGGCGTCGAAGTAGTGGTGGGAAAATCCATCGCCGGTTTCGGATGGGATGAGCAGGGCCCGGGCCTGGTTCACCAGCGCGTCAACGTTGGAGGTCGTGAGCGGCTCCTTTTCCTCCAGGGCTTCGTCCATGGCGACGATGAGTTCGGAAAGCGGGTGCAGCCAGGCAAACCAGGGGTCGTTGGTAAGGAGTTGTAGAAAGTGGTTCGGCGATTGGATTGCGCCGATGGTCTGCTCGTAACCGATGCGCTCCGAATCAACCAGCGCTTTGTGCAGAACGAGCAGTGGGTTGTGGAGGTCTTGCAATCGTTGTTGGATATTGGTTTTCACTTCACTTCAAATGTCTCTCATTTCGCGCCCGGAAGCAAACCGGGAGAAGATAAGATGGCATAAGCGGTGGGGCCAGCTTCAGTTATCAAGCACTGACGAGGGGCTTTTTCTTTTGATTAGAAACGAACCGCCGACAAGCAGCGCGCAGAAGCCCAGTCCACCACCCAGAAAATCAATCCCGGGCACCCACTGTTTTTTGAAACGTTCGACCTCGATTTCCGTTACCGGGTCCTTTTCCTTGTAAGCGACGGAGTTCTTGGTCCAGCCCAGGTTCGGCCCGCCGAAGAACCACAGGGCCGCGACGATCAGAGCAAGCACCAGGGCCAGCCATCTCAATTTGGTTCCCATGCGGCGGCAGGCTAGTCCCGGAAGTTTTGGAACTGGACGGCGACCGGGAATTCGTGACCGCGCACGGCGGCGATCACGGCCTGGAGGTCGTCCCGGCTCTTGCCGGTAACGCGAATGGCGTTGCCCTGGATTTGCGTGGTGACCTTGAGCTTGGTGTCGCGGATGAAACTGGTGACTTCCTTGGCGACAGGCGTTTCGAGCCCTTGCTTGATCTTGATGACCTGGCGGGCATGGCCGAGCGGCGACACGTCCGGTTCGCCTTTCTCGACGTTTTTGAGGCTGATCTGGCGTTTGGCGAGCCGGCCCAGCACCATTTCCACCAGCGTCTTGACCTTGAACTGGTCTTCGGCGCTTAGCTTGATTTCGTTTTTCTCGAGCACGATCTGCGCGGTGCTGCCCTTGAAATCGAATCGGTTGGCCAATTCCTTGTTGGCCTGATTGATTGCGTTCTCGATCTCCATCGAGTTGACTTCGGAAACAATATCGAATGAAGGCATATGTAGAGAATAAATCGTCTTGGAGAAAAGGAAAGTGACATTTCCAAATTCAGAACGGGTGGCGCATCCGCAGGCAGGACCCTAGGGGAAACAGAAGAGGGCATTTTGAAATTTGAGCCCAACTTGCCGCGGAGCCCGATCACTGATAGAATAGCAGTCTGACCATCCGGTCCAATCAACGTAATCATCAGAAACATCAGCTCATTTATGCAAATCGAACGATCCGCAGAAGCCGTCTGGCGCGGTGATTTAATGGCCGGCAAGGGCGCGGTTTCCACGTCCACCCGCGTATTGCAGGACACGCCCTATTCGTTTAAGACCCGCTTCGAGAATGAGAAGCAGGGAACCAATCCCGAGGAATTGATCGCCGCCGCGCACGCGGCGTGCTTCAGCATGGCATTTTCCAAAATGCTGGCCGATGCCGGCCATCCGCCGAAGGAGGTTCGGACCCAGGCGCGGCTCACGCTGTCGAAGACCGACAAAGGATTCAAAATCACCCGGATCCATTTGGAAACCACCGGCCAGGTGGATGGCCTGAACGACGCGGCCTTCCAGGAAACCGCCAACAAAGCCAAGGAAGGCTGCCCGGTGTCGCAATTACTCAAGCCCGGCCTGGAGGAATTGACGATGCGCGCCACGTTGCAGAAGTGAGCCTTTGATGGCGCTATCGAAACACCCGGACGGACGCTTCAACTCTTGCGCTCCGCAGACACGTTCAATATTCGGTTGTCATAGGTTTTGATGACAGGACAAGAGCGCGTTTGCGAGTAGGTTGACGTGCGAAAGCTCTGGAAGCTTGCTTCTTCCTTAGGCAGAAGAATGCAGGCTAAGTGCGGGCACCGGTGGTTGGCCGGTGCCCCTTCTTTTTTATTTCCACAAACACCAAGCTCCAAAAACCAAACACCAGAAAAGAATCCCAAACATGAACCTCTCATCAAAAGGTCTACACGACCTTGGAGCTTTCTAGTGTTTGGCGTTTCTGCGCCGCCCTCACTCCACCGCTGGAGCCGGCGGGCTTCCATCCGCGCCGCCTCCATCCAGATCAATCAGGATGTCCCGGGGTTCGGCGCCTTTGCTCGGGCCCACAATCCCGCGGTTTTCCAACTCATCCATGATGCGCGCCGCGCGCGTGTACCCGAGCCGCAGACGGCGTTGCATGAGTGACACGCTCGCCTTTTGCTCGCTGCGAATGACTTCGATGCACTGTTGGATGAGTTCCTCGTCCTCGTCGCATCCACTTTCGCCTTCCAGGCTGCTGGCAGGTTTGGAAAGTTGTTTGTGGATTTCCACTTCATAACTCGGTTTGCCCTGCTTGGCGATGAAATCGACAATGTGTTGAATCTCCTGATCAGTGATCAACGCGCCCTGGGCGCGCACCAATTTGGCGGAGCCGGGCGGAAGATAGAGCATGTCCCCCTTGCCGAGTAATTTGTCCGCTCCCATCGCGTCAAGAATCGTGCGGGAATCCACCCGCGCCGCCACCTGAAAGGCGATGCGCGCGGGAATGTTCGCCTTGATGACGCCGGTGATGACATCCACGCTCGGCCGCTGCGTCGCCACGATGCAATGGATGCCCGCCGCGCGCGCCATTTGCGTGATGCGCGCGATCGCCATCTCCACGTCCGCCGGAGCCACGAGCATCAAATCCGCCAGCTCGTCGATGATCACCACGATGTAGCTGAGCTTTTCGGGAATCACGATGTCCTCTTCGCGCGGCACCACAATTTCCTCATCCACCTCGACGGCGAAACCCTCGGCGCCCGGCTCGACTTTTTCCTTGCGGGCCATGAGCGGCAATTCCAACTCCGGCTGCGGCATCGGCTTGTTTTTGGGACGCTCGTTGAACGATTTGATGTTGCGCACGCCGACTTTCGCGAAGATCTGGTAGCGCTTCTCCATTTCGTTGACAACCCAGCGGAGCGCGAGGATGACCTTCTTGGGGTCGGTCACCACCGGGACGACCAGGTGCGGCAGCGCGTTGTATTGCTGCAACTCAACCACCTTGGGATCAATCATTACGAACCGGAGCTGGTCGGGCGAAAACTTGTATAACAACGACGCGATGATGGCGTTGATGCAAACGGATTTGCCGGAACCGGTGCTGCCGGCAATGAGCAAGTGCGGCATCTCAGCAAGGTCAGCGATGATTGGGTGGCCATAAACGTCCTTGCCCAGGGCCAGCGGAATGCGCGCCTTGTTGCTCGTCCACTCATCCGACTCGAGCAGGTCGCGCATGATGACCTTGGTCTTGACCAAGTTGGGCACTTCCACGCCCACCGAGCTTTTGCCCGGCACCGGCGCGAGAATGTTGATGCGCTCGGCTTTGAGCGCGGCGGCAATGTTGTTGCCCAGCGCGGTGATCTTTTCGAGTTTCACCCCGGGCGCGGGATGCAATTCGTAGCGGGTGATGGTCGGGCCCTTGGTGATGTCGCCGAGGGAAACTTCAATATCGAACTGCGCCAGCGTCTGCTGCATGAGCCGCGCGTTGGCCATGAGTTCCTCCCGCGACTCGGTGGGTTTGACCGTCGTATCGGGATGTTGGAGGAATTCCATCGAGGGCAACTGGTAATTGCCAATGAGCGGCGTGGCGGCAACGGCGATGGGCTTCGGCTTTTTGGGAGCCGGTTTGGGTCGGACGACCGGCGCGGCGGGCACGACAGCCGTCGGCTCGCCGGGAACTTCCGCGGGTTTCGCTTCGTCGGATTTGGGCGTGGTCTTCGAATCAGCTGATTTGGCCGGCTCAGCGGCTTTGCCGAGGATATCCCCCGTGGTAGCCGCAGCGACTTCACGCGCCGGAATGACCACGCCTTCATCGGGCGGCGCGGGCTCCTTCGGCGGCTCGGGCGCAGCCGATTTCTTTTCCTTGACCGGTTTGCTTTGGGGAACACTCAGGTCGCGCACGGTGGGTTCCGGCACCGGTTGCATATCGGCGCCCAACCCGGCGCCGGCGACCTGTTCCTGCAATTTGCGCGCCTGCTTCTCGAGTTCGCGCGCGCGTTTTTCCAGGACTTTTTCTTCGGGTGAAAGTTCGCGGTCACTTGCCGTCTTGCGGGTCGGCGCGGTCTCGGCTCTGGCGGCTCGCTTTCCACGGAGCCACTCTCCGAGGCGGAAGTTGGTCAGATACAGAAAACTGATGAAATAGAGCATCCCGAAGATGATCGTTGCGCCCGCCCTGCCGAAATTATGAAAAATGGTTTGATTGAGGCCATTGCCCATGAAGCCGCCGGGGGACGGGATATTGAGGCGCGTTTGGACATGGGAAAGCCAGGAGCTGTATAAATCCAGGATTCCAGTGCAACAAACGAACAAAACACCAATCCAAACCCAGCGACGTCGAACAAAAGACAGGAATTCGAAAAAGCAGCCCAACCCGATAAAAACCAGCGCGAACGGCAGCAGATAGGCGGAAACCCCGAGCCAGGCCAGCCAACTGCGGGCCATCCACGCGCCAAAGGGGCCGATCCAATTCTGGACGGGATGGTTCGGTGGATTGACCACATCCGAGGTGTCCTGCGAATGGTAGGAGAGCAGCGCGACGAGCAACAACAGGGCGCAACCCATCAATACGATGCCAATGACATCGTTGAAACCGTGATGGGGCGCTGAATTGGGCGCGGCCTTTTTAGCCATACCGGCATTTTAGCAGGGCGAACCCGCACGTTCAAAGGTCAAAGTTGGGCATCCGGGCCCATATCGGGGTAGGGATGGCACACTGCGCGCGGCCAGCGACGCAAGTGAAATGCCAGGCGGATGCTTCGGACAAATTCGTTCCGCGCGCTGAACGCGGGCTGAGACATGGCAACGCGATGTCCCGGCCCTGCCAAAATTCCTTGTGTCAACCCGCAGGTTTCGCACAATTGGAAGGTGTCGTATTGCAAGCAAGTCCTGGGGGTTTTTCTGCCCTGCCTGCTGCTGCTGGGCGGATGTTCCTCCGCCCCGCGCCAGCGGCCGGCGGATTTCACGGTGCTTCAAGAATCGGAAACGGTGACTGTGGCGGAGCCGGTGCTCGTGGTTCCGCCCAAACCGGTCGCCGTGCCGGAACCGGCGCTTGCGCCCACGCCACCGGCGATTCCGCCCAATCATTTCACCGAAACCTGGATTACGCTGGACCGTTGGTGTCATTTGAACAACTACGGTGCGCCACAAAAGATCTCCAGCGAGGTCCCGCCGGCTTACGCAATCACCATCAGCAACGGCAGTCTGACTTTGAGGGTTGGCAGCCACACGGCGTATTGGAATGGACTGGAATTTTTTCTCGGTTTTGCCCCGCAAATCATCGGCGGCCAGCCCTGCGTTCATGCGCTCGACGTGCATAAGAATTTCGAGCCGCTCATTGATCATCCAGCCGGGGTGATCAAGTCGAACCCGGTGATTGTCATCGATCCCGGCCACGGTGGCACGGACACCGGGACGAAAAGTGTTTTCGACGGGCGCTACGAAAAGGAATTCACGCTGGATCTGGCCCGGCGACTGCAATGGGTGCTTGCCACCAACGGCTGGACCGTTCTGTTGACGCGAACCAACGATATCAACCTGGCCCTTTCAAACCGCGTCGCCTTTGCCGAACGGCACAAGGCGGATTTGTTCCTCAGCCTGCATTTCAATTCCGCCGCACCCGATCATGAACAAGCAGGCCTGGAAACCTACTGCCTGACTCCGGCGGGCATGCCGTCAAATCTGACCCGAGGCTACCGGGACAATCCCGCGCTGGCTTTTCCGAATAACAATTTCGACGTCCAAAACATCGAGTGTGCGGTCCTGTTGCACCGCGCGATTTTGAAGGTCAACGGGCGTTTGGATCGCGGCGTGCGCCGCGCGCGTTTTTTGGGCGTGTTGCAAAATCAGAATCGGCCCGCGGTGCTGATTGAAGGCGGCTATTTGTCCAATCCACGCGAAGCGAAGGAAATTGCCGATCCGCTTTATCGGCAAAAATTGGCCGAAGCGATTGCGAATGCGCTAATCACGGACAACGGCGCGGCCCCGAGCCTGGCCAGCCATTCGCCCGCTGCGAATGTTTCCGCGACCCCGGAGGGCAGGACAAATTGAAGACCGCCAAACCTTCCATCCTTGTTACTGGCGGCGCGGGTTTCATCGGCTCGCATTTGGTCGAACGATTGCTCGCGGACGGACACGCCGTCACAGTCATCGACGATTGTTCCACGGGAAGCCTGGAAAACCTGAAAGCCGTGTCCGCGCATCCTGACTTGCGGGTGATTTGCAGCAAGGTGTCCGAATGCCGCGGGTTGGCGGAGATCGTGGGTGCGGCCGAATCGATCTTTCATCTCGCAGCGGCGGTGGGAGTCGAGCTGGTGGTCAATTCTCCAACTCACGCGCTCAAAAACAATTTGCACGAAACCGAAGTGCTGCTCGCCGCCGCCGTGGAGAAGGGCGTGCCGTTTCTGCTGACCTCGACTTCCGAAGTCTATGGCAAGAGCCTCAAACCCGCGTTCACGGAAGACGACGATCTGCTGATTGGTCCGCCAAACCATGCGCGTTGGAGTTATGCCTGTTCGAAATTGATGGATGAATTCCTCGCGCTGGCCTACTCGAGGGAACGCGCCCTGCCGGTGGTGGTGGCGCGATTGTTCAACATCGCGGGTCCGCGCCAGACCGGCCGTTACGGCATGGTTCTGCCCCGATTCATCGCCGCCGCCCGCAGCGGACAGCCGCTGAAAGTCCACGATGACGGACAACAAACCCGCTCATTCTGCTATGTCAAGGATGCGGTCGAAGCCTTGATTCGCCTGCAACGCACCCCCGCCGCGCGCGGAGAGGTAATCAATGTGGGCAGCACCGAGGAAATTACCATCCTTGAACTGGCGCGGCTGGTCGTTTCTGTTCTGGGCTCGGCTTCGCCCATTGAGTTTGTGTCGTATGCGCAAGCCTACGCTCCGGGTTTCGAGGACATGCGCCGCCGCAAACCGGTGGTGGAAAAACTTTTTCGATTAACCGGATTCCGGCCGGAAACTTCTTTACGCTCCATCATCGAACTGACGGCGCGGGCTTAACCTACGGCTTTCCGGCGCGGTACCGTTCGAGACGTTGCGCCGCCTCTTCCGCCAGCGCAGGCTGGTTGAGCGCTTTTGCCGCCGCCTGTGCCTGCTGTGCGATGGCCAGCGCTTCCTCGAAACGACCCGCTGACGCGTAGGCCTGGTCCAGGCCAGCAAGAATCCGTGGCTCCCGATGCGCGGTCAACTCCGCCGCGCGTTCATACTCGGTAATCGCCGGCTCCCGCTGGCCGGCTTGGGCCAAGGCCGCGCCGCGCCGCGCATGCGCATCGGCGTCCTGCGGCTTGAGCTCGGTTACTTTGCCAAAATCTTGCGCCGCCTCTTCCCAACGACCCTGCGCCGCCAATACTGCGGCCAGATTGTACCAGGCTGCGCTGTTGAGTGGTTCCAACTCCGTCACGCGTCCAAGCTGTGCTTTGGCTTCATCGAAATGGCTTTGTTGGGCCAGCAACAGCCCCAGTTTCAACCGGGCGTGGACAAGATCAGGCCGGAGCCGCACAGCTTGGGCCAGATGGACGCGGGCTTCATCGAGCCGATTCAATCTTTGAAGCTCGCTGCCCAATTGATCCTCGGCTTCCGGGAAGTTGGATTGCGCTTTGAGCGCGGCTTCAAACTGCTCGATCGCCTCGGTGGATTGGCCAAGCCGAACCAGGACCGCGCCGAGGTTATTGTGAGCATCGGCCGCGTCCGGATCCAGGCGCAACGAAGCCAGGTAATGTTCGACAGCTTCGGCCAGCCTGCCTCTGGCCACCAGCGCGTTGGCCAGATCATAATGCAGTCCGGCATCCGCTGGTCGGAAACTCAAAGCCGCTTGAAAAGCAGCAATGGCCTCGTCAAGCCGGCCTTGTCGCTTGAACAAGTGACCTTTGTTGGCGAGCGCGGACGGATCATTGGGCGCAATTTCCAGGGCGGTTTTGTATTCGGCCAGGGCGTCCTCGTCGCGGCCCAGCTTTCCCAGCGCGATTCCGAGGCCGACGTGCGCGACGTAGTTTCGAGCTGTCACCGCCAGCGCATGAGTGCAAAGAGTCTGTCCATTTCGCCATACGCCCGCTTGCGACCACGTGCGCGCCAGGCAACCGGCAAGAACCAAAAACGCACCCACCCAAACGAAGCGGCGGTACTCTTGACGCCGGCAGGCCACCTCACCCGCAAGCCAAACCAACATAATAAAAATCCCGATCAGTGGAACATAGGTGTAGCGATCAGCCATCGATTGAGCCCCGACTTGCACCAGGCCGATCACCGGCACCAGCGTGCCCACAAACCATAGCCAGCCAACGAGCAAATACGGTCGCGTTCTTCGGAACAACACGGCCAGCATGGTCACCGCAATCAGCAAGCCCAACGCGAGAAGCACTTGCCAAACCGGCCAGGAGAACCGCAGGGGATAAATATACGCGAGCCGGTCGGGCCAGATCATTTTCCCGAGATACAGCGCATAGGCCACGAGAGCATTGATAACCCTTTGCGAGAAGGATAGATGTTCGAGTGAATTCACCGCTCCGCCGGACTTTTGGACGGAGAAGGTCACGAAACTGGCAACGGCGGCGAGCAGGAAAAACGGCAGCTTTTCCCAAACCAACTTCGACCAGGGCACGGCCACACTCCGCTCGCTTAACTCCGGGCTTCTTTGGAGCGGCCAGTAGTCCAGGAGCAGCAGCACAAAGGGCAGGGTCACCACCATGGGCTTGGACAGCAACCCGAGCACAAAAAAGAGCAAAGCTAAAAGGTAGAACCCACGAACTTCGGACTTTGGACCTTGGACCTTGGACTTCTCGGCATATCGTCCATAGGCTCCCAGGG
>JAJPHR010000102.1 GCA_021325145.1 Verrucomicrobiota bacterium
AAATCCTCAGTCCCTTTCCCAACTGCAATGCAGTAGAAAACCGACCTGCCTTCAGCGGATAAAAACAACGCCTAAAATGAAATCCTACTGCATGGTTACGGCTAAGAACCTATCCCGGTAGGGCGGGCAGTCCTCTGCCCATCGTCGGCGCGCACGGAGTGACGCGCCCTACCGAGATAGGCTCCAAGCATGGAGGGAAGAAAAATTTAGTTGTAATCAGGGAAAGGGCGTGCTCTAATTCGGGTGTCAGTGAAGGATTGGGAGGGAATCCTAAGAATGGGCGGCCCTGCCCGCGCAAAGCTATGGCGCGGCAAGGTAGCGCGCGTTTGGGCGCGTGGCATTGGCGATTTTGCCCGAGTTCGCCGGGAGCCCTGAGCCGGGGGCACTCGGTCTGAACCTGGGCTGGTTCTTTGACAATTGAATGCGACGGCTGAAAGGCTGGAATCCAATGTCGGCCAAAACCGAGTGACAAAGCCCAAAATGAGCACCGGGTTTTCGCTTATTTCCACGTATTTCCGCATATTTCCACTTATCCCGGAAAATCCGCGGGAGCCGCAATCCGGGCCGGTGGTTCCGGCGGACTTGGGGTCGAGGCGACCGGGGAAATTAAGGTCAATTAAAGTAAATTAAACCAAATTAAACCTCTTTTTTCCGGCGGCGAGAGTGGCTGAAATTTGGGAAATCACGCGCAAAAAGCTGGTGAACAGTGAGTTGGGTGGAGATGACGGGTTCCTGGCTGTTTTAGGGTGGGATAGCCAGTCCGCGTGAACCGCTGCGCTTGCATGGACGAAGTTTTCTGGCGCCCTTCCCGGGGTGCTGGAGCTTTCCTGGTTAGGCGCGTGCACTGCGCCACGCGAGAATTCCGACGGCGAGGCTGGACAGAAAACCGAACGCGGCGGAATCCCACAGGCCATGCGAGGCGTTGGCAACGGCCAGCAGGAGATTGACGGCCAGCCACAACCAAAACGGATAAGGATTCGGCGGCGGATTTTTGACGGGCCGCTTGTCGATCAGCCAGGGAGCGGCGAGGACCAGGATCAGGAACGTCACGATCAGGCCGGCGAGATAGTTGGGCCAGGGCACGGTGTGCCAGGCGAATTGCTTGGGAGTCGTGCGCCAACTCCAGAAACGGCGCACTTCGACCGCGAACGGTTCCAAGGACAGATCGGTCGCAACGGCAAGCAGGCTCGCGAGACCGATGGTCCACAGACCGCGGCTCGGCAAATTCGGCCAGCGACGGAGAATCAAACGGGCCGCTCCCCGAGAATTGAGAACAGCGACCGCGCAAAGCAAAGGGACCGGCCAGGGCACCAGGCCGAAAATCCGGGCGCCGGAGCTTTCGGTATAGCTCAACGCGCCAAAAGGAATTCCGGTCTTTGCGTTCACGATCTGAATGATGCCCGAAACGAACGCGGCCAGCGCAATGGCCATCAGTGCATTTTGCAAGGGCAGATCGCGGGTGAGTCCCGCAACGGTGGCGGCCAGCGCGAGAAGCAGGAGCAGCGCGTCGAGCCAGCCCTGAGGTGGCAAGCCACGGCAAAGAACGGCCAGCCAAATTCCCGCGCACAGCAGGAAAGCGGAGAAGATGCCGAGGCGCAACCGGCCATCCATGAAACCTGGGCGGCGTGTTTCCGTGTGGCCGGTCATGTTGCGTTTGAGATCAGAATCTTCTGTCGGAACAAATATGGTATGACAGTAGCTTTAATGCCGGTTGCGGAAAATCTTAAATGAATTCACGAAATGGCGGTCAAATCATCGGGCGAAGGATTGTCCCGGTCCTGGTGGATTGCCTTGTTTTTAGACGCGAATGACCATTGATTTCAGGTAAACACGAGCCGAATTATGACATTGGAACAAGCAAACAAACTGATCAAGCGCTGCGCCGAGCAAATGAACTCGCGCTATAAAAAAGTTGTGTTCGACGAATGGGCGGTGGTTTCGCTCGCGCACAAAAAGAGCCGCATTCTGCACTATCTCGGGCCGCGCAACGACGATTTTCTGAAGAACTTCGCGAACGATCTCGGGGTTTTGCGGGCGGAACTGGTGAAGGAGAAACGCGGCGTGGGCGACTTTGAATTTGCGCGCAACGGAGTGGGCACTTTGTTTGAAGCGTTCCTGGTGTTGGGTGATGGACTTTTCCTTATCTGCAACAAGACGGACAACTCGATGGACGGCATCACGAAGGACCCGCGCTGGCTCGATGCCCAGGTGCCGTTCGTGGAACTGAGCGATCAGTTTCGCGCGGACCCGCTGGTTTACACGCTGTAGAGTTTCGACGGTGATGGCTTCGGCGAGTCGGGCTCTTTGTTGCTCAGACTTCCAGGCCAAAGTTTTACGCTGACGTGCCGCATATCCTGGTCTTTCTCCTGCAAGGCTCCGCCATGACTTTGATTCCTTTGCATTCGTCCATCGCACGATAGCCGTCCGGCACTTCTTTGGGCTCGATGGTGCGATCAAAGACGCGTCCAGGTTCGACGCGGCCTTCGAGCACATTTAGGTGGTGACAATTGCCATCTCCAAAAAAGCGAATTGGTGGGAACAATTCCGTTGCTTGTTCCTCTTACCTGTAAGCCCATCATTCCAGAGTCCACAATTTCACTCAGACCATCAGTGGCAAAGGAAAGGTTTAAACATGAAACCCCGCAATAGTTATGTCCTCATCTGTCTTTGGCTTGCCGCACTGTCCGGCCCGCTGAGCGGCGACGCGGCCACCGTCTGGAACGGCCCGCTGATCACCTACAATCAACCGTCGCCGGACCCAACCCAGGCGGCAAACCGCGATCAACTGACGCCAGGTGTTTCGCTAACCCGCGGAGTCTCCTCGGGCATGTTCAATGGCGTCACTGAAACGTCTTACACCCATGATTTCAGCCCGGCCGACACCGAATGGGCCGTGGGATCGCTTGCTGATTACGCAACCCTGACTTACACGAACTGGGAAGTCGCAGGCGGAGGAAATCCGGTGATCAACCTTCCTGGTCAACAACTGGTTTTGCATCTCATCACCGATGACATTTACCTTTCGCTTAAATTTACATACCTCGGCGGACACTTCGCCGGGGGTTTTACTTATGATCGCTCCACGCCGGGGGCGACCGATGTGCCGCCAACTGTCGCCATCAGTTCACCGACCAATGGCGCTTCCTTCACCGCGCCGGCCGCGGTTGCCATTGTTGCCACCGCCCAGGACTCGGACGGCAGCGTGACGAACGTGTCGTTCTTCGACGGGAGCACGCCTCTTGGTGGAACCAACAGCGCGCCCTACACCGTCACCGCCAGTCTCGCCGCCGGCAGCCACGCGCTCACCGCGGTAGCCACGGATGACCTCGGTCTCTCCACCACGTCCAGCGTCGTGAATGTGACGGTCAACGCGAACACGCCGCCGAGCGTCACCATCACCAACCCGGTTGACAACGCAGTCTTTGGCAACACCGACATCGTGAGCGTCCAGGCTGCCGCCAGCGATGATGGCAGCGTGACCAACGTGCAATTCTTCGATGGCACGAATTCACTCGGCAAACGTTCCTCAAGCCCGTTCAGCGTCTCGACCAGCTTCCCGCTGGGCCTGCATACGCTGACGGCTGTGGCCTCGGACAACCTCGGTGCTTCGACGACCTCGGCGCCCGTTCACGTGCTCGTGGCCAGATACCTGCCGGCGCTTACGAACGGTGACATCGCCCTCCTCCTGCTGCCCATCGCCACCAATCTGGCCGCGCCCGATTACGCCATCAGCCCGCCGGGTGACTCCAGCCGCCTGTTTGTGGTGGAGCAGAACGGGTTGCTGCGAGTCATCCAGAACGGAGTTTTGCTGCCCGCGCCCGCGCTTGATATTCAAAGCCGCGTGCAGCCGCCGCTGATCGCGACCAACGCCAATGACGAGCGCGGTTTCCTCGGGCTGGCCTTTCATCCCGGTTACACAAACCCCGCCAGCCCAGGTTTTCGCACGCTTTATACCTACAACAGCGAACAGACAAACGGCACGCTCGTTTACCCTGCCCCAAGTGGCGCCGTGAACAATTACAGAAATGTTGTCAACGAATGGAAGATCTCGACTACTAATGCCAGCGTGGTTGATCCGACCTCCCGCCGGGAAATTATCTCGTTTGGCAAGAACGCAGGGAATCATAACGGCGGCACGTGCACCTTCGGACCGGACGGCTACATGTATCTCGCTCTGGGTGACGGCGGCAATGCCAACGACGCCGGGCCGAGCCATATCGAGCCGGGCGGCAATGCGCAGAACTTGAGCACACCGCTGGGCAAAATGTTGCGGTTCGACCCACTCAATCCAGCGCTGACGCCCTCAAGCACCGATCCGATTAGTGCTAACGGCCAGTACCGCATCCCAACGAGCAACCCGTTCCAGGGACCGGGCCAGGCGCCTGAGATCTACGCCTACGGACTGCGCAACCCTTATCGCTTCGCTTTCGATCGGGTCACTGGCGACCTGATTGAGGGCGACGTCGGCCAAAACAACATCGAGGAGATCAACCGCATCGTGCTCGGCGGCAATTATGGCTGGGCGATCAAAGAAGGTGACTTCCTTTTCAACCGTACGAACGGGCCAGCCGGCCCCGCCGGCACGATTGGAACGCCCCCAGGCAATCGCAGTCCGGGAAGTCCGACGGGCCTCATTGACCCGATTAGCGGCACCCAGGCGACGCTCGAATACGACCACAATGAGGGGATCTCGATCACCGGCGGCTTCGTTTATCGCGGCACGGCGATTCCGCAACTATTCGGGAAGTATGTTTTCGGCGACCTGGCCCTGAAAACTGCCCCCGTGCGCGCGGACGGACGATTGTTCTACGCCGATCTTCAGACCGGCCTGATCAAAGCGTTTCCATTGTTCCAGTTTGGCGGCTCGGCAATTTTGCCGAACGGCCTGACTGTGCATGGGTTCGGGCAGGATGCTGACGGTGAGCTTTACGCGCTGGTGACGAACACCTCGGCCAATGGAACCGGCGGGATCGTTTATAAGCTGGCCGCCATTCGCCTGGACGTCACGGCGTCGGGCAACACACTCGGCATCTCCTGGCCAGTGACGGGTGGGCGTCTGCAAGCCCAGACCAACAACCTCGGCACGAACTGGGCCAACGTGCCAAATCCGACGGCTACCAACCAGATTTCCATTCCGATTAATCCGGCCAATTCCAATGTGTTCTACCGTCTGGCCTTGCCGTGATTAGTTTTGTGACGGTTGATGCCCGCGCAGGAAGTTCCCTGAGCGAATCTTAAGACTCTGGCGGACCCGGAGTGGGTCAACACCCCATATCCCTGATCGCGCAGCACCGGCAAACTCCGCGCCGATCTATTAACCAAACCTGGTTCGGCGATAACCCGTCCCTTGTCACCCGGGCGGAGCCGATCTATTCGCATGCATTCCTGCTCTCCTTCGCGTTCAGATTCTGAGCATTGCGCGTCGTAAGCGGGTTGTAATGCCTCTGTGAAGCGCGGAGTTTAGCGCTGCTTACCGCGCCACCTTGGGCTCCAGCTCGCTGGGGTCGCGGACCGAGCTTCGCGCTTCAATGAGGCCTCACACCGGGCTGGTTATTGGCTTTGACACTTCGATACAGCATTGGGTGGGTCACTTGACTTGGCAACTGCACGAGTTAGCGTGTTTTAGCTGCGAGGATTGCTGCCAGCGAACGCTCCGGATCGGGATAGGATTCGCAGATGGGGCCATCTCTGGAGGTTGGTAGTCCTTCCGGTTTGAGCAAGCCAGCTTCAGCAAGTTTGAAGCGTCGAAATGGCATACTTGAAAGGTTGCCTTCTTTTTAGTGTTGCAGCCTTGGCTGTCGCCCTGGTGGGCGTAAGTGTTGCGAGAAGCCAGACACCGCCTGCCACTACAGGGTCCTCGCCCGCAGCCACAGCAACACCCTCTGCACCAAGGGCAACATCCCCCGTGCCTGCAGCAACTACATCTGCGCAGCCCGAGTCGGCGTCTTCTGCGACGCCAGCGGAAAATGCTGCGCCACCACCCTCAGCACCAGCCAAGCTCAGTGCCGCCGAGCTTGAGAAGCTGGCCATGCCGATTGCGCTTTATCCGGACAAGTTGATTGCCATCGTCCTGCCGGCGTCGGTTTATCCATTGGAAATTGTGCAGGCGGCACGCTTCGTCAAGGATACCAATAACGTTCCCGCAGTAGACGAGCAGCCCTGGGATGAAAACGTCAAGGCCGTGGCTAAATTCCCCGATCTGATCGCCAAGATGGACGCGGATCTGCCCTGGACAATGAGTTTGGGTCAGGCCTTCCTCAACCAGCCCAAGGAATTGATGGATACCATTCAGTCACTCCGCATCAAGGCGCACGATGCCGGCACATTCAAAAGCACACCTGAACAAACCGTCACCGTCACCAACGAAGTGGTAACGGTTACGAATGCAACTCAACAAGTCGTAACCGAGCCTAGGGAAGTCATAGTGGTTCAGCCGGCCAACCCACAGGTGATGTATGTACCGACCTATCCTCCGTCCGTTTATTATCCCCCACCGGCCTACGCAGCGGCTCCGTATGCACCGTTGCTTACCTTCGGTGTCGGGATGGCAGCGGGAGCTGCCATTGCCAACAACTGCGACTGGCATGGGGGCGGTGTTTATGTCGGTCACTACCATGGCGATGTGGACGTGAATAGAAACGTGAATCGCAATGTGAATAGAAATGTAAATGCGAACGGACAGGTGAACCGAAACGTGGACCGGAACGCAGGTGGTGCCACCAAGTGGCAGCCTGATCAAAACCGCATGCGCAACAACACCGGCACAGCGGCGAGTACGAGAGAGGCCCGAGGTTGGGACACCGCGGCAAACCGGACTTCGGCCAATGCTGGCGGCGCCAGGTCGACTACCGGCACAGCTGGCACTCGGGCTTCCAGCGGCAGTGCGGGCGCGCGAGCATCCGGTGGCGCCGCCGGGACAGGGGGGACCAGCGGCAATACCGCGTCGCGACCTTCAAACGCCAGTGGCACCACTCGAACTCGGCCCACCGGCGGCAGCACCGCGGGCGCACAGGCTTCCGGCGGCACCGCTGCCGGCTCGCGGTCCTCAAGTGGCGCAGGAGCCAGCAGCCGCCCGGCTTCGTCTTCTGGTAGCGCCTTTAGTGGGGTCAGCAGCGGCTCTTCCGCGCGCAGCGCCAGCAGCCGCGGGAGCGCCAGCCGCGCAAGTTATAGTGGCGGTGCCGCCCGCGCTGGCGGTGGCGGTCGCGGCGGCGGAGGTGGCAGGCGTTAGCCTCACACAAAGATCCCCATGAAAAGCCAACTCTTGCATCCTCCGGTGACCGAAGTAAATCGCTTGGCCCTGTCGGCTCGCGGTTTCCTCGCGGTCATAATCTTGTCATTATTGCTCTTCATCCATCCAGCAAGTCTCCGCGCTGCTGAGCCGGGCAAACGCTTTGCCACTCCCACCGAAGCGGTCAATGCTCTGGGTCAGGCGGCACGCACAACGGACCGGGCTGCATTCCATGCACTCTTCGGCCCTGATGCTGACTGGCTGGCGAATCCAGACACCGTTCAGGGTGCGCGTGAGATCGCTGATTTCAACGCCGCGTTTGCCGCAACTAATTGGCTGGATGCCAAATCCGACAAGCAAATGACCCTGGTAGTGGGAACCAATGCCTGGCCGTTCCCGATCCCCCTGGTAAAAGGCGCCGGTGGCTGGTACTTCGACACCGCCGCAGGCCGTGATGAGATTCTTAATCGCCGCATCGGCCGCAACGAACTGGCGGTGTTGGACGCCGTGCGAGCCTACGTGGACGCGCAACGCGATTATGCGAGCCAGGACCGGGATAACAGCCATGTCCTCAAATACGCGCAAAAAATAGTCAGTTCGCCGGGCAAGACAGATGGGCTTTACTGGCCCCCGGAGTTGAACGGCGAGATAAGTCCACTCGGACCGTTGGTCGCCGACGCTCAAAACGAGGGCTATTTCCGCAAAAAATCACCTGAGGAAACCGGACCGCAGCCGTTCCACGGCTACTTTTTCAAAATCCTGACGCAACAGGGCAAGCATGCGCCGGGGGGTAAGTATAGCTATGTGATTAATGGCAACATGATTGGCGGTTTCGCTCTGGTGGCGTGGCCGGCGCGTTACGGCGAGTCAGGCATCATGACCTTTATTGTGAATCAGGAGGGAAGGGTTTATCAAAAGGATCTCGGGCGGGACACGGCCAAGATCGCGGGCAAAATGACGACCTACGATCCCGACCCTTCCTGGCGGGTCTCGGCAGATTAATGCGCGGCCCGGGGAAAATATCACTTGCGCCCCTACTTCAACAACCCGCGGTATAGGAAATATCCGTAAGCCGCCGTGAGCAGCACGCCGATGAATCGCGGCAATCGGCCAAGCGCGGCGATGAAAAGAAAATGCACGAGCGTCGCCCCGAGCAGGATGATGACGCCCGCCATGAAAAACGAAGGGGTTTGAATCGGCTTGAAAAGCGCAAAGATCCCGACGCACAGCGGAATGCAGATGTGGCTGTCGCCGACTTGCGAGGTGTAAACCACTTCCGGCCGGCCGGTCCAGCCGTAATAAATTGCCAGCATGGCATTCGGCAAAACCATCAGCCAGCCGCTGAGCCAGCCGATATGTTTGGCGCTGATGAAACCGGCATGAATATTGGATACCCAGTTCACCAGCCAATCCGTGCTGACGTAAACGGCGTACGCGCCGATTCCCAACAGGAGGACATCCACCGCCAGCATCCACTTCAGGGATTTGTTCTGCTGTGCGTTGCTCTTGAGCACTTCGTAAACATGGAAACATTGCCAGAACAGGAAGAGGCCGACCAAAACGAGCCCGTCGAAAAAGTTGATCTTCCCGTCAGAACCCAGCGCCCAGGTTGTTCCGGTAAAAAAAAGCAGGGCCATCAGAGTCAGGAGCAACGAGAGCCGGTTGATTTCATGGATGCGTCCCATTTTTTTCGACTTGCCCGACTTTGCCGCGCCGTTCTTTTTTGCCGGCATGATGTTCATGCTCCAAATAATCGCCGGCAGGCCGAGGACCAGAGTCATGTTCGTGACGTTATTGACAAGACAGTTCGTCATGACTTCCGTGGCCGCGCCCCCTTGTCGGCCCAGAACGTAGGCAAAGATAAGGTTTCCCATGCCCGAACAGTACGGCATCACCAGCGTGCCCAGAACGGTCCCTTCCAGGCCGCCGTCGGCCATTCGTTCCAATCGCCAGATCGTCAGGAACGAGGCGGCCAGAAAGATTCCGACAAACAGCCAGGGCGCCCATGCCCCGGTGCTTTCGATTGATGTTATGAACGGCTGCACGGCGCGGAGTTAACCAAGGGGAGAAGGGAATGGCAATCGCCGGGCGTGGTTTCCAACTTATTTCGCGCCTAATTTCGCACGCACGTCGTCGATGCCCAGGCCATGCAGCTTGACCAGCTTGTGGCGCGAAGTGTGGCCGCGAACCAATTCCACCCGGCCCCGCGGGCAATCGAGTGCCTTCGCCAACAATACGACCAGCGCCTCGTTGGCGGCGGAATCGACCGGTGGAGCGGTCACTTTGATCCGCAATTCGTTCCCGAGCGGCGCGCCGATCTCGTTGACCGCGGCTCGCGGCTGCAACTTTACCGACAGGAACAGTCCATCCGGCCGCAAAGCGAGGAAATCTGGCACGATTTGTTCTTTATTCATTCGGCGACGGGATGATCCCCGTACTGGCTGGCCATGGCAAACCTGTTTAATTCGAACACGCTGTTCGCCTCATTGATTTGGGGCACGCTCGGCAGCGGCATTCTGCTCTTCGGCTGGAAACAGAAGTCGGTCATCCCGCTGACGGGCGGGCTGTTGATGGTTGGCGGCTCGTATTTTATTGAATCCTGGCTTTACATGTCCGTTGCCAGCGTGATCATCATGGCAGGCATGTATGGATGGAAACAGCGCACAGGTTGAGCGTGTGCCAGGCCTGAAAATGAGGCTGGCAGCATTTTTGGCCGCACTGACGGTGCTTGCGGGTTGCGCCACGAAACCGGCAGCGCCGGTGAATCAAGTTTCGCCCGCGCCCGCAACTTCTTCGCCGTCGCGGCCAGGCAACGACCAGATCCTCGCGAAAGCCGCGACCATACCCCCTGCCCCGTTCGAAGGCGAAGGCTGGCAAACTCTTTCCGACGGACACACCCTGGATAAGTGGACGGTCACTGAGTTTGGCGGCCATGGGGAGGTGCGTTGTGAAAATGGACTGATTATTCTCGGCATGGGCGATGCCCTTACCGGCATTCATTGGACCAATGACGCGCCGAAGGTCAATTACGAGGTGGCGCTGGATGCCATGCGGGTCGAAGGTTCCGATTTTTTTTGCGGGCTCACCTTTCCCGTGAGCGAGTCCCATTGCAGTCTCATCCTCGGCGGCTGGGGTGGCTCGGTGGTGGGAATTTCGAGCATCGATGGCAATGACGCTTCCGAAAATGAAACCAGCCAATCGCTGACCTTTGAGAAAGGACGCTGGTATCGCGTGCGCGTGCGGGTAACGCCGACGAAAATCGAAGCTTGGCTGGATGACAAACAGATCGTGGACCTGGTCACGACCGGTCACAAGATCTCGATGCGTTTTGGCGAAATCGAGCTTTCCAAGCCGCTGGGCATCGCCACATGGCAGACCACCGGCGCGCTGCGACAGATCAAAATGCGCCGGATCGATTCGGCTGCAAAGTAAGGCGGCGTCCCTGCCGAATGGCTCCCGCGATCTTCCGTCGTGCTGGTGGCCCGACTGTTTCCAGACCTGGAACTATGCGACTTGGTCCTGCGATCAGAAAGAGCGGGGCGGGTCGTCCGTGCCACCCCACACTCGTTCACGCATTGTACGAACCCGACGACACATCCCCGCCGTGTCCGGTCCAATTCGTATGGAAATACTCCCCGCGCGGTTTGTCGATGCGCTCGTAAGTGTGCGCGCCGAAGTAATCGCGTTGTGCCTGAACCAGATTCGCCGGCAGGCGCGCGCAACGATACGAGTCGTAGAAATTCAGCGCCGTCGCAAACGCCGGGGTCGGCAATCCCTTCTTCGCGGCCATGGCCACCACGTTGCGCCAGCCGCGTTGCGATTCCTTGATCGCCTGGCGGAAGAAATTATCCAGCAGCAAATTGGTAAGCTTTGAATTCTTGTCGAAAGCCTCCTTGATCTTGCCCAGGAAGCGGCTGCGGATGATGCAGCCGCCACGCCACATCAGCGCAATCCCGCCGTAATTGAGATTCCAATGATATTCCTGCGCGGCGGCGCGCATGAGCATGTAACCCTGGGTGTACGAAATGATCTTGGACGCGTACAATGCGTGCCGGACGGCTTCGGTGAATTTGGCGCGGTCACCGGAGATTTTGGGCCGCGGACCCTTGAGCTTCTTCGCCGCAGCAACACGCTCGTCCTTGAGCGCCGAGACACAGCGCGAATACACGGCTTCAGCGATCAAGGTGATCGGAATGCCCAGGTCCATCGAGGAAATGACCGTCCATTTGCCAGTGCCCTTCTGCCCGGCGGCGTCGAGGATCTTGTCCACGAGCGGCTGGCCGTCGGTGTCCTTGAATTTCAAAATGTCGGCGGTGATTTGGATGAGATACGAGTCCAGTTCGCCCTTGTTCCACTCCGCGAAAACCGCGCTCATCTCATCGGCCGTCATGCCGAGGCCTTCCTTCATCAATTGGTAAGCCTCGCTAATCAATTCCATGTCGCCGTACTCGATCCCGTTGTGGACCATCTTCACGTAATGGCCCGCGCCGTCTTCACCCACCCAGTCGCAACAAGGCGTCCCATCCTCGACCTTGGCCGCGATGGATTGGAAAATATTTTTTACATGCGGCCAGGCGGGCGGCGAGCCGCCGGGCATGATCGACGGGCCATGGCGCGCGCCATCCTCCCCGCCGGAAACGCCGGTGCCAATGTAAAGCAGCCCTTTGGACTCCACATATTTCGTGCGCCGGATCGTGTCCTGGAAAAGTGAATTGCCGCCGTCGATGATGATGTCTCCCTTTTCGAGATGCGGCAACAGTTGCTCGATAAACTCGTCCACCGGCGGGCCAGCCTTGACCATCAGCATCACACGCCGCGGCCGCTTGAGCTGCGCGACCATTTCCGGGATGGAATGCGCGCCAATGACTTTTGTTCCCTTGGCTTCCTTGTTGAGAAACTCGTCCACCTTCGAGACGGTCCGGTTGTAAGCGACCACGACGAAGCCGTGATCGTTCATGTTCAAAATCAGGTTTTGCCCCATCACTGCGAGGCCGATCAGTGCAATGTCCGCTGTGGGTTCCATAATTTGTCTCTTTCCAATTAAAAGTACGCTATTTTCGCCAGCTTACTATACCCGCCAGCCCGCGCCAGCAGTTAATTCACCACTCACGCGCCGCCCAGTTGCAACCGTGGCTCGGTCTCGAGCAACGTCTTGAGGTTCGGCCAGTTCGCCTGGTTCATTTCGTTGAAGGCCTGCAAATACACCGCCACCGGTTCGGGCGGATACTTCGCCAGCAGGGCGTCCACCGCCGCGCGCAGCTTGGCATCATCGATCGATGCCGGCAGATCTTCGACCACGCCTTCGTTGTGGGCAATCCCCAGGGCATCGAGAAAATCACCCAGCATGGCCTTCTGCTTTTTGACCAGCCAGGCGCGAATCAGATTTCCCGCGATCATTTCCATCGACGGCCGCGTCAGGGTATGAAGCATGGCCGCATGCCGCTCGGAACGCGGCTGGCGTTCGAGGAACACCGGACGCACCTTGCGGGCCTCGGCCACGGCGCCCACCGTGGTGCGGTAGAGCGGTTTGTCCGCTTCGTAGGCAAACGCGAGAATCTCCCCCGCGAGCGCGGGCGACATAAAACCAATCAATTCGTGTGCAGTTAACATAAATCAGCCCGCCTTTTATCCGGCAATCGTCGTGAGCGCAAGTTTGTGCTTGCGGGCGAGCTGCTCGCAAGCCTCCGGTTCAAGCAACAGCGTTCGCTCCGCTTCGAGTGCCAGCACGCAAATCCTTGCGCCGGCGCAGGTTTCCAAAGTCTGCGGGCCAACGCAGGGAATGTCAAAACGCCAATCATGGTTTTCCTTGGCCACTTTCACCGCCACGGCTCCGCCATCCTTGCCCGCCAGTTCCCCGCCGCGGACGAGGCATTTGTCCGTGCCCTCGAAACCCTCCACGGCGAGCACGGTGCCGTTCTTCACGATCACAAGCTGCCCGATCTCCAGGCGCGAAACTTCCCTCGCGATCCGATGGCCGAAGGCGACATCAGCCTTTTGATCCGCGGATAACTTTGGTCCAAAACTGAACCCGCCGGCCGGCATCAACGGTTTGAGCCACGGTTTGGCTTCGATCAACTCCACGCCGTCCTTTTTCAGTTCGTTTGCAATCGCGCCGAAAATCGTGTGCGCGTTGCGTTCCTTCAGCTTGAACAGCAGCGCCATGGCGCGCAAGTCCGGGCGCAAATCGAACAAGCTTTTGGGCGAAATCTGGCCGACCATCACGCACTGCGAAACACCGCGATCCTTGAACGCCGCAATCATTTTGGAAAGCTGGCCCACTTTGAGCCAAACAATCTCGTCCACCAACCCGGCCAGTTCAGAACTCGTCTCGCCTTCGAAGCCAACGGCGACCAGCCGTTTCACACCCAGGCTGCGGGCTTGACGCGCAAAAACCAACGGCAACGACCGATTGCCGGCGATGATCCCGAGCGACGCGACTGTCTCAATTCCTGTCATTCTGTCCAATTTAAGGACAAACCAGACGCTTTGTAAACCGCTTGCTGCGTGGTGAGGGAGACGGAGTTCAAAAGCCCTTCAATTTGCGAATTACCTGCGTCTGGCCTGTAAGCTGCTTTCACATTTCGCGGCGGCGCGTTGTTGGTTGCGCGCCACCATTACGAATGGAGGGCGCGGCGCAGAGCCGCGCCCTCATTTCAAACACATGAGCAACGAATTTCAACAAGCACTCAATGTGGAAAGTGCCGCGGTCTTTGCCAATGAACCGCCCCCCGAGTCCCCCAAACGCACCGTAGCCGAGGTAAATTGGATTGTCGCCCTGGCGACGATCGTTACCGCCGCGACTGTCTTTGGCAGCGGCTGGCTTTACTGGACGGGTCTGAAAGCTTTGCAGACACAGGCCGCTCAGGTTGTGGACAGCGCCTCCGGCCACGCGCACGAGGAACTGACGCGCTTCATCGCCCAAACGAATGTGTGGGTCACGCAAACCGCCGGGGCGGGGGTGGCGGGCAGCCTCGCCGTGTGCCTGCTGGTGTTGCTGGGCGGAGCATGGTGGCGGCGCGCCTCCCTGAACCGCATCGCCGCTCTCTCCACCGGCTCCGGCCAGCGAATCGCCCAGCTTCAGTCCCGTCTCGCCGACGCCAAGCTGTCCGAGGAAGCCGCTAATCAGGCCAGGACCGAGCTTCTGGTGCGGCTGAACAACCTCACCCAGACCCACTCGACGCTGCAAGCCGAACTCAATCAACGCAAGCAAACCGAAAAATCCCTCGCGCAGCAAACCCTGCAACTCGAACGCTCCAAGGACGTGCTCGAAATGCACGTCACGGCCCGCACGCAGGAATTGCAGAAACTCCAGCGCCGGAACGAACTCATCCTCAATTCCGCGGGCGAAGGCATTTGCGGTTTCGATCTCACCGGCCGCATTACCTTTGTCAACCCCGCCGCCGCCCGCATCACCGGCTGGCGCATCGAAGACATGCTTGGCAAAACCGAGGAGGAAATTTTCTTCCCGCTCAAGAGCCGGGGCACCGCCAAAGGCGCGGCACTCCTAAAAAATGAAAAAGGCGAGCATCTTTCCGAGCAGGCGTTTTATCGCCGGGACGGCTCCAGTTTTCCCGTCGAATATCTTCGCAGCGACATTCGGGAAAAGGACAAAACCGTGGGCGCGGTCGTGATGTTCAAAGACATCACTGAACGCAAGCTCGCCGAGGACAAGCTCGCGCACAAAGCCGCGGAACTGGCCCGCTCCAACGCGGAGCTCGAACAGTTCGCCTTCGTTGCCTCCCACGACCTGCAGGAACCGCTGCGCAAAATCCAGGCCTTTGGCGACCGCTTGAAACTCAAGTGCGAAGCCGTGCAGCTCCAGGAAGGCCGCGATTACCTTGACCGCATGCAGAACGCCGCCGCCCGCATGCAAACGCTCATCAACGATCTCCTCACGTTCTCGCGCGTCATCAGCTCCTCGCAGCCGTTCGTGCCGGTGGACCTCGGCGCGGTGACCAGGGAGGTGCTGGTCGATCTCGAACATCGCATCGAGAAGACCCAAGCTCGCGTGGAAGTCGGCACGCTTCCCACCATTCACGCCGACCCCTTGCAAATGCGCCAGTTGCTCCAGAACCTCATTGGCAACGCTCTCAAGTTTCAAGCGCCCAACAACGTTCCGGTCGTGAAAATCGACGCCCAGATGGTCACCCGCGATCAGATCAGCGAAGAGGCCGTCTTTCCCAAGCCCCCGCCCACCGCCAGGCCGGACGACAAATTCTGCGTGCTCACCGTGCAGGACAATGGCATCGGGTTCGAAGAACAGTACCTCGAAAAAATATTCGCCGTCTTCCAACGCCTGCATGGCCGCAGCGAGTACGAAGGCACTGGGGTCGGTCTCGCCGTTTGCCGCCGGATTACTGACCGCCATGACGGCTTGATCACCGCCCAAAGCAAACCCGGCGAAGGCGCGATCTTCATCGTCATCCTTCCGCTCCGCCAGCCCAAGGTTGAGGTGGCGAAATGACCACCGCATCCAAATCTCCCACCATCCTGATGGCGGAGGACGACTCGGATGATCGTCTGCTCGCGCGCGAAGCCATGGATGAATCGGGTCTCGCGGGTGAATTGCGTTTCGTGGAAAACGGCGCCGATCTCATGGATTACCTGCGTCAGCGCAACCAGTACGCCGTCCCCACCACTGCGCCCCGCCCCAGCCTCATCCTGCTCGATTTGAACATGCCCCGGAAGGATGGCCGCGAAGCCCTGAGAGAGATCAAGGCCGATCCCGAACTGCGCAAGATTCCTGTGGTCATTTTCACCACCTCCCGCGCGGACTCGGACATCGGCAGAGTTTACGAACTCGGCGCCAACTCCTTTATCTCCAAACCCACCGCGTTCGAAGCGCTGGTCAAGGTGATGAAGGCCATCGGCGCGTATTGGCTTGATGTCGTCGTGCTGCCGGCCAAGGCCTGAAACTCATGAGCGAAATGGAACAAGTAAGGGTGTTGCTCGTCGAGGATGATGAGGATGATTACATACTCACCCGCGGGCTTTTCAACCAAGTCCGGGGGCACCGCTTCCAACTGGAATGGTTCACCTCCTATAATCTCGGGCTGGAGGCCATGATCCGAAACCAGCACGACGTCTGCCTGGTGGATTATCGCCTCGGCGCCCGAAACGGCATCGATCTGTTGCGCGAAGCCAACCAGCGCGGTTGCCAAGCTCCCATCATTCTCCTCACGGGCCTCGGCGAACACCAGGTTGATCTCGAGGCCATGAAAGCCGGCGCGGCTGACTATCTTGTCAAAGCCAGTCTCCAGGCGGATGCCCTCGAACGTTCCGTGCGTTATGCCCTCGAACGCAAACGCGCCACCGCCCGCGCCGCCTTTGAACAGGCCAGCCTCGCCGCCCTTGGCGCGGACATCGGCCTTGCGCTCACCCAGCGTGATGCGCTCGACGCGATCCTTTATCGTTGCGCGGACGCCATGGTTCGGTATTTGAACGTCCATCTCGCGCGGCTCTGGGTGCTCAATTCCGCCGAAAAAATGCTGCACCTGAAGGCCTCCGCCGGCGCCATCAACGAAACCCAATGCCAGCCGCATCCCCTCACGTCGCTGAATCCCGAGCAAGATCATATCAGTGAAGGCAAACCCGTGCTCATCAACCGCGCGGTGGATGATCCGCGCGTCCCCTGCCAGGAATGGGTGCGGCAGGAAAAAATCCAGGGCTACGCCGGCTATCCCTTGATGCTGGAAAACCGGCTCATCGGCTTCATGGCCGTCTTTTCCGTCAACCCCCTGACCGAGGCCGTCATCCAGCAAATGGGCTCCGTCGCCAACGGCATCGCTCTTTGCATCGACCGCAAGCGCTCCGAGGAAGCCCTGGGCGCGAGCGAGGATCGTTTCCGAACGGTGGTCGAAACCATCAAGGAAGTCGTTTTCCAGGTCGACGAGTTTGGTCAATGGACCTCGCTCAACCCCGCCTGGACTGAAATCACCGGCTTCGAGGTCAAGGAAGTCCTCGGCACGATGTTCCTCGAGTTTATCCATCACGATGACCGCCAGCGTAATCGTTTCATTTTCCTCCAGCTCATCGAACGCAAGCTCGACTATTGCCGCTACGAAACGCGCCTGCTCACCAAGGATGGCAAAGTCCGTTGGGTGGAAGTCTATGCCCAGCTTACGCTCGATGGTGATGGCAGCGTTCTCGGCACGTCCGGCAGTCTCACGGACATCACCGAACGCAAACAAGCCGAGACGCAAATCCAAAAGCTCGCCGCGTTTCCACAGGTCAATCCCAATCCCGTCCTCGAGTTCGACGCCGAAGGCAATCTCACCTACTTCAACCAGGCCGCTGAGGAACTCTCCACCTCGCTCGGCCAGAAACATCCCTTTGCCATTTTGCCGTCGAACGCGCCCGAGATCGCCCGGCAATGCCTGGCCAGTTCCACCAGTCAGTTGCGCAAGGAAGTGGCCATGGAGGGCCGCACCATTTCCTGGTCCTTTTTCCCCATCACGGCCAGTCGCGTCGTGCATTGCTATGGCACGGACATCACCGAGATGCTCAATCTGGAGGCCCAATTCCGCCACTCGCAAAAGCTCGAATCGGTCGGCCAATTGGCGGCGGGCGTCGCTCACGATTTCAACAACATTCTCACCGTCATTCAGGGGTACTCGGACCACTTGCTGGCCCGTCACGACGGCGACGGCGCACTGACCGGGCCGCTCAAGCAGATTTCGCACGCCAGCCGCCGCGCCGCCGCGCTCACGCGGCAACTGCTGATGTTCAGTCGCAAGCAAGTGCTCCAACCCAAGGTCATCGACCTCAACACCGTCCTGGGCAATCTTTACAACATGCTCGCCCGCCTGCTCGGTGAAGACATCGCCGTCGAAACCAAGTACGCGCCTGATCTTCCGGCCATCGAAGCCGATACAGGCATGATGGAACAGGTCATCATGAACCTCGCCGTCAATGCCCGCGACGCCATGCCCAAAGGCGGCCAGCTTTTGATCGAAACCGCCGCCATCGAAATCGATGCCGCCGTCGCCCGCCAGCATCCCGATGCCCGCGCCGGCAAGGCGGTTTGCCTGAGCATCACCGACACCGGTTGCGGCATGGACCGCCAGACCTTGGGCCGCATCTTCGAACCGTTTTTCTCCACCAAGGAAGTCGGCAAAGGCACCGGCCTCGGCCTCGCCACGGTTTACGGCATCGTCTCACAGCACCATGGCTGGATCGACGTCAAGAGCGAAGTCGGCATCGGCACCACCTTCCATATCTTCCTGCCCGCCGCCGCCAAATCGGTCGAGCACACGGGCGACACCTCGGTGATTTCACGCGCCGGCCCGCTCGGCCGCAATGAGAGCATTCTCCTCGTCGAAGACGAACCGATCCTCCGCGAATGGGTCAAACAAGTCCTGGAAGAACAAACCTACCGGGTCACCGAAGCGGGCACCGGCGTCGAAGCCTTGAAGATGTGGGACGAGCACAACGGCAAATTCGACCTGCTGGTCACCGACATGGTGATGCCCGAAGGCATGACCGGCCGCGATCTCGCCCTCCAACTCAGATCCCGCGCGCCCGCCCTCAAAGTCATTTACACCAGCGGTTACAGCGCCGACATCAACGCCAAGGACACCGAACTTCCGGACATTCCGTTTCTCCCCAAACCCTACGCCGCTCCCCAACTCACCCAACTCATCCGCGACACCCTCGACTCCCGCACCGCAGGCAAGGGAGCGCAAGACGCAACCCAGGCGTCAGCGCTGGCGGGTCAGTAGTCACAAGGTCCAAGGCTAAACAACAGGTTTGTTTCACCTTGTTCTCCCTTGTTCCGCCCCACATTCGTGCTCGTCCTCGTCGTCGTCCTCGGCCCTTGGTCCTCGGGCATTTGCCATCAGTCATTCTTTTGCCCCCCAAAGAGGGGTCCAGACCCGTGACACCGTGACAACTCAATAAAGACGGGCCTTTTATGAGACGCAACCCGTGACATTACCCGTGACAACCCGTGACAGCCCGTGCCATTTGGCCCTCAAACCCTTGTCGCCGTTGCCGGTCGAATTTCTGGTCTTGATGGGGTTTTTGCGTCCCCTCTTCACGACGATGCCAGAAAACTTCGCCCATTCGAACGCAGCGGTTCACGCGGGACTGGCCATCCCACCCTAAAACAGCCAGAACCCCATCATTTCCACCTAACTCGCTGACCATCAATCGATTGCGCGCATTTTCTGCCGCTGGCAGCCATCCGCCGCAGAAAAAATCGAGGTTTAATTTGGTTTAATTTACTTTAATTGGAGGGTGTTCCGAAAGGCCCGAGCCGACTTTGCAAGTTTCTTAGCAAAATGAGCGAATTGGCTGCTACCGCGGTTTTTCCTCCTCCAAGCCAAATTCCAATTGTTGCCCCAGGAGATTTCTGAGCGGGTGCTGTTCCACCGGCAGATCCAACCACGCCATCGTGCGCAACAGCGCCGCGCTGTCGGCCCAAAGGCTCATCTGCCAGGTTAGTCGCAAGCTGTTGAAAAACATCCGCCCCAAACCCAACTGGTTTTTCTCAAAGGATTGGGCGGCTTCAATCCAGGGTCGGACCTGGCGCAGTAAACGCTGGGCGGTGCGGCTGGCCAAGGGAAGTAATCCCAGCAAGGTTTCATGTTGCGCGGCCGGGTAACCGAAGTGACGCGGGCAATGCGCGGCTTCCCAACAATGGCCGCACAAGGCCGGCGCGGGCGGCGTGCGAAACCATTGGGTCGCACTCTCCACCTCATACTCCCACCATTCCAAGGTCTGGCCTTGCGGACATTGAACCAGCTGCTCACTAGCGTAGGGGGCGATCAACTCCATCCCCTGGCGCAGCTTGGTCACCACCGCCGTCTGCCAGCCCGTGCGGGCGGCGCGCTTGTGTTTGGCAGACAAGTAACCCATGTCCGCCACGACCAGCCCCGGCCACCAACCCAGTTGCTTCTGGCACCAGCGCAAACTGGGCAAAAGCAAACCGACCTCGGCCAGATTGGCTGGCACCACCCAACTGACCAGCGGCAGCAGCGTTACCGCCGCATGGCGCGTGGGCAGCCACAGCCGCAGCGTGTGCTTCTTGTAGCCGACAAACCAACGGCTTTGACCCGTCTTAAAGGTGCGCCACCCCATCGCGGCCCGCGCGGCCGTGTAGGCCCCAGAGGCTTTTTTTTGAAACCGTCACAAGCCGCTTGCAAATCGATCGCATCCATCAAGGCCACCGCGTGGGGCTGAACCCCGCGCCGAGACAGCAACCGGGTCAGCAGATGTTGATTGATCTGGCGCAGGCCACTGACGCCAACCTCCTGGCGAAATTCATGCAACATGCGCGGCCCGGGCAAGGCCCGACACAGGCCACAGAACCGTCGCCAAGCCGCTTGCTCCGGCAATTGTGCCACAATCAAATTGAGCGAGTGCGAGGAGGTCAACACCGCCAACAAGTGCACGCGCCAAAGCTGCGCTGCACTCAGGGTGCAACGGCGCCCCCCGGTCGACGCGCGGGGATAGAGTTGGGTGATAAAAGCATCCGGCACATAAGGCGCCAACATTTCCAAAAGCCGGGTGGTTCCAACGGGAGGCAAGGTGGTCATGCCTGCGGATCCTAACTCAGGAGACGGCGGCTGGCACCCCACTAAATTCGGCCTAGCTACCTGCGGCCAAAGCATTTACAAAAACTTTCGGAACACCCTCTAATTGACCTTAATTTCCCCGGTCGCCTCACGCCCAAGCCGCCAGAGCCACCCGCCCGGATTGCCGCTCCCGCCAATTTTTCGGGATAAGTGGAAATAAGGGAAAACCCGGCGCTCATTTTAGACTTTGTCACTCGGTTTTGCCGGTTTTGGACTCCAGCCTTTCAGCCTTCGCATTCAATTGTCAAAGAACCAGCCCAGGTTCAGACCGAGTGCCCCGACTCAAGGCTCCCAACGGACTTAGGCAAAATTCACCCATGGCACGCATCCAATCAGATGCGCGCACATCATTCCCGCCTCAAGGATCGCCCTCCAAATCCTTCACTTCACTGCCCCCGAATTAAAGCACACCTCTTGCCTGAATGCAACTGCATTTTTCTTGTTCCACAGTCATCAGTTCCGGTGGCTGCACTGGATCAGTGCCGGGTTCCGGAGTGTTACCGGATGCGCGTACCATTTCGAATCCCTGAACGCGAGGTGGTAAACGGCATCAGGTTGCAGCATCAGGTTTGAAGCGATGACGCCTCCGGCGCTTGATTGCGTTTCGGATAGCTTTATGGTTGTAAAGTTTAAGCGCCTTCGACTGAAATTGTTTTGCCGCGTGGAGTTCGCCGGCTTTGTCGAGGACTGTGACGAGGCGCACGACGTCACCAACAAAGATTGCCTTGTGCGCGCGTCTCGATGCTGCTTTATACCGGCTTGTTTCCGCATGCTGCATACCCTCTTCAAAATTGCGCTGCGCAATCTCAAAACGCATGGTGGGGTCGCCCAAGTGCTTTCTGGCCAGCACGTATTCTCCAGCAGCGATGATAGCTTCATCGGCCAAGTCGTAAATCGAAGACGCAAATCGCTCATTCATTTTGTCGATTTTCTTGAACAGCGCAACCGTAGCGGCAGATTCTTTCAATCGGTCATTGATCGATTCAACATCATGGAATAAAGCCCGGTCTGCCTTGCCTCTCGATAAACTTGCCGTCTTCTTGTCACGGATTTTCCGTAAAGCGGCAAGGGCTGGCGGGTATTTCCGGGCGAGTTCCATCCAGTATGCGAGCGCGAAAGAAAGGCGCACACCGTAGGGCAAGCGCGGCAAGTTGATTGTCTTCCGCAAAACAAAAGAACTATCGGCACAGCTTGTCGAAACGAGACGCGCAGCATCCCAAGTCCAGGGTGCTTCCCTTGCGGGCCAGTTGTTTGATCGGAACCTTATGAAGATGCTTTTTGCCCTGACTATGCATTTCGAGCAACCCGGCCTCCCGTAGGATTTGGAGATGCCTTGAAACTTTGTATTGCGGCATTTTTAACCGGGCCGCGATCTCATTCACGCTCAAATGTTCTTTTGACAGCAGCCGGACGATTCGCAGGCGGATCGGCTCGCTGAGTGCCTTCAAGGCCGGAATACAGTCAAAAGCTGTCATCAGGCGCAGGATAAACGCTACAACCGAACCTGCAGGTAGTGCCTTAATTTGCCTCTGCCGCGACTCAAATTTTGAACGATACTCACTGTGGAAATTGTCTGACAAAGTTTGTTTTGTGCAAATCAAGAGCTAAATCAAAGTTTGTGGGTGTCCAAATCAAGTGAAAAGTATGCACGCCATTCTTCGTGCGTTGGATCGCGACACTGGCAGCTTGACCGTTCACTTGGCTCCCGTTGCGAGACCAAGTGCCAACGACCACCATGCGATTTGTACAGTCAACTACGATAAAAATATTGCTGCCACGTACCGCGGTGCGGGAGAGGGATGAATCAACATTCGTTTCGGCAAATGTAAAGACAATGCTTCCCTCCGTATGGTCAAGACTAGATGAAATACGCTGCGCCCAATTGTCATCAATCGGGCTGTGTTCGAGCGCATCCACCGGATGGAGCGTCTGTCCATCTTTTAGAAAACGGTGAAGTTCAAAAAAATTAAATTGCTTATGAAACTGATTGGTCGTTATCGATGAACTCCCGCTGTAATAAAGAACAAGCTGAACGGAAAAATCGTTTGTGGCCTGACGATTTAGAAACAGTTCTTTTAGAGTGCTTTGGAAGGCATGGGGAGCGATTTCGTTTATTGTCGATGCAAGGTTTTCACTACTGTAGCTGCTGTCAGATTCCGTATTGTGGTGGATATGGTACGCTGCTGCTGTGCTTGCATTGTTGACAAGATCGAAATGATACCACACCGAATTCGATGTTACCGAGTCAATTATACAGGTTGCGTCAAGATTTGGCTGTTCGGACGATCCTATAGGCACCATTGCATTTCTGTAGACAACCCAACCGACAGCAATCGTTGATAAAACCCATAATGAGATTGACCAGCGTCGATTTAGAAGTTTTGTAAGAAAATAACAACACGCCGAATGTGCAATCAAGATCGTAGCTGAATAAAGCAAAATATCCGCGACATCGTGAGCATGAATAAGATCAGGCCATGCCCAAAGAACATTGCCGCTCAGGAGCCCCGTAAATCCGCTCCATTGAAGGGGAGTCAAACGTCTTGCTATTCCTGGCTTCGGATTCGATGGGTCGAATTTCTTTTTTGGCTTGCTCTGCTTTTTCTTACGGGGTGCTTCTTCGGGAGTGCCATCACCGCCGCTTTCTTCAGGAGTAGGCAATGAATCTGGCATTTGACATCCTCAATATGTGTGCAATTTTTCCTTCGCTTTGGGTGCGTAAGTTAATCGGCCAAACCCGCGTTCCTTACAATCGCGGATTGCGAGTCCGAGGCTCGCCGCATCCATATCAAACCGCATTGGCGAGCAATGTTTTCCGTATCCAATCAGATTTGGAATCTTTGGCACGCTCCACGGCTTCAAGAATCTTCTGGTGTTCCTCTGGCGATACCCTCGCATTTACCATAATGCCGCGTTTCTTGGCTTTCGGAACTTTCGGCCTGCCCATCTTGGTTTTCATAAATACTTTGTGTAAGACGAAAATAATCGTTGACAGAATATACTTTTTGTCTTACCGTTAGTCAACATTAAATTTGATATGGCAAACAAGCTCGCAATCGAAAAGAAAATCGCGGTGATTTCCATGCTGGCGGAAGGCTCCAGCATCCGGGCTGTCGAACGCATCACGGGCGTCAATCAGAACACCATTATGAGCCTCGGGAAGCGCGTCGGCAATGCTTGCGCCAAGCTCATGAGGTATTCAGCCTGACCGGGCACCCAAAGGCCAAGCGCTGTTACGGCTGGACATACGGCGAGCCAGAGGAATTCATCACGGTCTTGGAAATTCCGCCCGTCGATTCACCCCAGAGCGCGGTTAAGGTTGGGGTTGCTTATCAGATTAAGAAGGCCCGAAAGTGACGGTCGGGTTTCAAATTAAGGCACTACCAACCTGCAAGCAGGTTTGTTCAAACCGAAAATTGGCATTAGAATTCAAATTGGAACTGAGTTACTACCCCCCAAGCCTCAGTGTGTCGATTGAGTCCGATGGGAACCACCGCCCCAGCGGAGAACCGGTCGGAAAAGAGATATTTGAAACCAGGAGCGACAGCCGCGTGATTGGGACGGCCGCAATCGCCGTTGATTTCGGTAAGCAGGTAGAGGTTGCGCCTATAAACAGGGACCGCTGCCGCCCAATTGTAAATCCAAGCGGCTTTCCTCTCGCCAGTCACGTGTTTCGACCAGCCGACGTCGCCTTGCACCAGCAAAGGCCCGAACTCCTTGAGAAGCGCGACATACGGCGTCAACCCGTATGCGCCTTCACCGAGTCCGAGACTGTGATCGCCCGTTGGAAACATGGTTTGGACTCCAAAGACGACGGCAGGAGTATCTGAACTTGGCCGGACTGCCAGGAATTTGAGTCGGGCAGAAATATCCCCCAAACCATGTTGTTGGTCAGCCGCCTCCTTCTGATAAGCGAAAGGAACGTTTACCGTGGCGCCAATCCTCTCGATGAGACCGAAGCAAGCCTCGACATAGGGTAAACTCCCGTTCGCTTCACTGCCTCTCTGGCGATATTCTGTGCCAAGTCGCAACGTCAATTCCCCAGGTTCGTCTGGCAAAACCTCTTCAGTGATGATGGGGTTTATGAAATGCAATTCGGTATGGTTGGTTTCGGCTGCGAAAGCCACGTTGACTGGAACTGCAACGACCGCAATTAAGCAGCCGAATATCGAACATCCCGACAACAACCATCGATTCTTAAAGTCGCTCATGTTAGCAATTCGTCTTGGGGTCATTCTTTTTTAATGGAGAGGAGGAAGGCTCCAAATCGCACACACTTTTGTGTGAGCATTTGCTCAACAATTCGGAAATCCTCAGGCCGAGGGCTTATTTACGAAGCGGCAGAAGGGGCACGTGGCCGTCCGGTGGCGCGCATGGAGAATTGCCAGGCCGTGACGGATTTGGGAGGTGGAAGGGCGGGGCGGGGCGACCTTGGCACTGCCGCGAATACGGCGGTTTGCAGCAATTCGAGAGAGAAGAACAATACGCTACTCATCGCCGGGATCGCGATGTCACTGCTTTCGGAAATGAATCCTCCTGAGAAAAGAATACTGCAAATACAGTGATCGGGATGCGCAGGTGCGTGACCCGATCCTTCGCCCGCGTCATCGCAGCACGGCGTCCCGACGGAATGGGCGTGGCAACTGAGAGTGCATGACGCCCAAAGCATCAATACCGCCAGCGCCACGACTGCTTTCCAGTGGTTCACGTCTGTGATTGATAGCGCCCGAACGGGAAATGCTCAAGCCAATTCCAAACCGGTTGCTTTACGACGGCATCGAACTGAGGGAAGCAGCACTAGCCAAAACGCAGCCAGTCCGACATCGACCCGCCACTCGATCATCTGTCGGCCTTCCTGCAGGCGCTCGGCCGATAGTCCCTCAACCCGGCAAAACGATCCCGCCCGATTTCATTAACCCCTTGTTTCAATTAAGACCAGCGCCCGAAACTCCCAACCGTTTTAACGGTTTCTCTTCCGTCACCCGGCGCATACACTCGTGAAACCTTTAAATCGCTATCACTACCAACCCGCTCCGCTAACTCCCTCATGGAAGCGAGTCCGCAAGCCACTCGCTCATCTCCTCTGAACCCGCTCAAACATCCCCCCATGCAGGAATTCGCGAACTTCCTTGCGGTGCAGAAAATCCAGCGGGAACCCAAGTTCGATCCGGCTGACTTCATCCAAACGCGCGACATGCCTGGCGTCGAGCGACCAGTCGAGGCAATGCATATTATCCTCGAACTGTGAAAACTTCCGGGCGCCAATGATCGGGATCACCCCTGCCCTGGCGCGCAGCCAATTGAGCGCCACCTGCGCCGGGGATTTGCCGGCTTCCTTTGCCACCTCCACCACCGCGTTGGCGATGGCCAGGTTCCGCTCCGACTGCTTTTGAAACGAAGGCGCTTTCTCCAGGCGCTTCTCCTCGGTGGAGACCTTGGCGTATTTCCCGGTCAACAACCCGCTCGCCAGCGGCGACCACGCTGTGACGCCCACACCGAGCGCATCGGCCATTGGCAGGAGTTCGCGTTCGGGCGTGCGCTCAATCAGGTTGTACTCGATTTGCAGTCCCACGAACGGCGTCCACCCCCGGCATTCGGCCAGCGTGTTGGCCCGGGCGATCCACCACGCGGGCGCGTCCGAAATACCCACATACAGCACCTTGCCCGCGCGCACGACGTCATCCAGGCCGCGCATGACTTCTTCGATTGGCGTCAGCTCGTCCCACGCGTGCACCCAATACAGGTCCACATAATCCGTGCCGAGCCGTTTCAAGGAGCCGTGCAAAGCCTCGACCATGTGTTTGCGATGATTGCCGCCGCCGTTCGGATCACCGGGTTTGCTGTTGAACGAATATTTGGTGGCAATGACAAACCGTTCGCGGTCCGACGCGGCAAATTCGCCCACCATCCTTTCACTCGTACCGTTCGTGTAACCGTCCGCCGTGTCAATGAAGTTCCCGCCCGCCGCCGCAAAGCGGTCGAACATTTTGCGGCTCTCGTCCTTGTTCGCGCCCCAGCCCCAATCTTCGCCGAAAGTCATGGTGCCAAGCGAGATTTCCGAAACCCGCAAGCCGGATTTCCCAAGCAGTTTATAGTTCATAATCGGATTTGGTTTTGCTGTTGAATCCCCAGTCCCAAGCACCTTACCACACAACCGCGCCCCGGGAGAGGCGTATTTGCTGAGAGCCCATCTCGGTAGGGCGCGTCACTCCGTGCGCGCCGACGGCAGGCAGAGAACTGCCATCCCTACCGAGACGGGTCCTTAGCCTGGTTGGGACGGTGCGTTGCGCCCCGCCTCTCATGCACCACTCCAAAAAGTGTAACACATGTGTTGAGTCTAAATTGTCACCTATGTGATGAGTCCGTGCCCAGCGCGATGTCCCTACCCTGCGTGGCTGACGCCTTATCATCGACCGGGCGCGCTTGACGCCGACCCGCCACTTTGCATACTGGGACAAACCACGCTGAAAAATGAAACCGAGTTGCCACCTGAAATTTGGGTCCTTGTTCACCCTGTGTTTGGCCTGGCTGGCTGCAACCCCGGCCAACGCCCAGGCGCAACCCCTCTCCCTGTTTGACGGCAAGTCTCTCGACGGCTGGGCTCAATTCCCCACCAACTCGTGGGAAGTCAAAGACGGCGTCATGGCCAGCCTGGGCGCCGGCCGGGGCGTGATCTACACGACCAACGATTACAGCCGTTACCGGCTCACATTCACCATGAGGCATGTCTCCGGGCAACCGGATCACCAGGCCTGCGTGCTGATCTTTTGCGCCCGTCCGCCCGAGGGAGAGAAAGGCCTGGACGCGCTGGGTGGCATCCAGTTCCAAGTCCCCAACGGCGGGCACTGGGATTACCGCAAAGGACACAATAATGCCGCCAACGATGAGTTCACCCGCTTGACCAACCCCAAGTTCAACCCGCACGAATGGAGCCGCGTCGAAATTCTCGTCGATGCCACGACCGGAACCGCCCGCATGGCCGTCGCCCAGCCGGTGTCGAGCAAAGCCGTCGAAGTCCTCGATTTCAAAGACCCCACGGCAGGCCGGACTGGCCCAATCGCCTGGCAAATGCACAACAAAGGCCTGTTTGACGAATACAAGGACGTGCAAATCGAGGTCAATCCAGCCACGGATGACTTGATTACGGTCAAATGAGAGATGCAGGGTTATCGAAGCACTTGTCTGGAAGGCACGATTAGCCTCCCGTGTGGAGTCCCGCCGTTGAGCTGGAGACTTGGAGCTTTTCTGAAGCTTGGTGCTTGATGGTTGGAGCTTGCTGCCGCGTCTGTTATTCAATGGCAGACGGGCATCCTGCATGAGCACGAAGTACAGCTTCCATCTTCAAAGCCAGGATCGGCAGCGCGAGTTGCCGCACAAGATCATTCTGGGCCGGCAGGACACCGAAACCACCGTCCACGTGGTCTTAAAATTTCTCGGTTATCTAATCTTCTTTCGCGAGCGGTTGCAAATCGAGGCCAGGCTGGAAACAGTCAGCATCCCTTTCGTGCCGGATTTGATCCAACTTGATTATGAATTGCGCCCCAAACTCTGGATCGAGTGCGGGGAATGTGGCGTCAGCAAATTACACAAGCTGGCCGTCAAGGCGTCCGAAGCCGAGATCTGGATCGTGAAGCGCTCGCCCGCCGCCGCCCAGCACCTCTTCGAAGCCATGGCCAGGGAGGAACTGCGCCGGGGCCGCTACCAGATCATCGGGTTGGATGCGGCGATGGTCGAGGAGATGTGCGGACTACTCGCGCCACGCAACGAACTGCTTTGGGTGAGCGGCACCTGGGACCCGCCCAATCTGCAATTCGATTTCAACGGCCTCTGGTTCGACGCGCCCTTCACCGTGTTGCGGTATTAGAGCCGGTCGAACCGAACAAGGTGTGAAACGAACCGGAACAAGCCTTGTCCAATTACCTGCGAGTTCCCTTTCCGCTTGCTTCCGCGGCGGAAATCGTCGATTATAACTATCAATTCGCTTTGGAGCATGAAAGGCAGCTTGAAGATTATCCCGGCCGTAACCGGCCTTGCCTTGCTTGCGTTCAGTGCGCTGGCGGACAAGGTCGATTTTAACCGAGACGTCCTGCCGATTCTATCCACGCAGTGTTTCGAGTGTCACGGTCCGGACGCCGGGCATCGGAAGGCCAATCTTCGCCTCGATGTGCGCGAGGGCGCCCTGGCCAAACGGGACTCGCGCCCGGCCATCGTCCCGGGCCAGCCACAAGCCAGCGAACTCATCACGCGGCTCACGGCCACTAATCCCGATGATCGCATGCCGCCGGCCAACAAGGGAGGGCCACTGTCCGCGAATCAAATTGGATTGTTCCGGCGCTGGATTGCGGAGGGTGCGGGGTACTCGCCGCATTGGGCGTTCACAGCGCCGCAGCGGCCAGCGTTGCCCAAGGTTCATGATGCCAGGTGGGCGAAAACTCCCATCGACCGCTTCGTGCTGAACCGGTTGGAGCAGGAGAAATTGAAGCCGGCCGGGCAGGCGTCGCGTGAAATCCTGATTCGCCGGGCGACTTTGGATTTGACCGGCTTGCCGCCCACGCCGGAGGAAATCGACGCTTTCGTCATGGATCACTCACCGGAAGCGTACGAAAAGCTGGTTGATCGCCTGCTGGCCTCGCCGCATTACGGCGAACGCTGGGGGCGGCATTGGCTGGATGTGGCGCGCTACGCGGATTCAGGCGGGTTCGAGACGGACATTTTCTTCGGGCACGCGTGGCGGTACCGCGATTACGTGATTCAGTCCTTCAACGCGGACAAGCCGTTCGACCGGTTCATCAAGGAACAGATTGCGGGCGATGAGTTGTATCCGCAGGACCAGGAGGCGGTGATTGCCACGAGCCTGTACACCACGGGACCTGTCCTGGAAGAATCCGCCATGGTCAAGGGCAAGCTCGAGTATGATCTGTTTACCGACGCTGTGGACACGACCGGCTCGGCTTTTCTCGGCTTGACAGTGGGATGCGCGCGCTGCCACGACCACAAATACGATCCCATTTCGCAGAAGGATTATTTTGCCATGCAGGCGATTTTCTCCGCGAGCGACCAGTTCGATTTCGGTCCGGACGGGAAGAAGATCAGCGGAGAGGCGGCGGTGAAGAATACGCTGACGCAGTTCGAACTCGAACAGGCCAAGACCCGGGTGCGCCGTGAGCGCGACCCGGCTTTGCGCGAAGCCGCTTTGCGCCAGGTGGGTGATTATTTCATCCAGAAGGACAAGGACCTGGCCGCGCGCGTCGAGCAATCGCGCCGGTACCTGGCACTGGCCAGGGTGCGGGAGGAATATCAACCGGCGCTGGCGGAGGTCGGGATTGGGCCGAGCGCTCACAGTGCCAATGCCGTTCAAAGCGCCGAGGTAAAACTCGCGGTCCAACTCGCGACGGCGGACAATGCCGCCGGCAATAATGCCGACGAGCAGGACGCGGACGGGAACCAGGCGGAAAAGGAGCAGGAAACATTTTACGCGCCTTCCGGAGATAAGCGGGATGATTTGCTCTACGAAATCGGGTACCGAATGCTTGATTTGGGCAGCAAGCGTACGCGCCAGGAATACAATAAACTGCTGACGCCGCGTGAGAAGCGCCGCTTCCTCATCGCGTACGGCAAGGAGAACCTCGAACTGCAAAAGCCCGCCAATTTGATTGAGGACGTGGATGCTTTGCGCAGTGACATTGGGAAGCAACACTGCGCGGAAGATTCGGAAATTCCCATGCGCGTGCTGGCCCATCGGGAAAAGCCGCTCGAAACCCGGGTGTTGAATCACGGTGATTTGGACAACTGGGGCGACCTCGTGAAACCGGCGTTCCCCGCCAGCCTTGCTCGTGGCGCGACCCTCGCCGGCCAACCGCCGGACCAATGGCGCGCGACGCTCGCCAATTGGATTGCCTCCGAAAAAAATCCGCTGACCGCGCGAGTCATCGTGAATCGCTTGTGGCAATGGCATTTCGGCGAGGGCCTGGTTCGCACGCCGAATGATTTTGGCACGCGCGGCGATCGGCCGACCCACCCGGAACTCCTGGATTGGCTGGCGGTCGAATTTGTCGAACACGGTTGGAGCATCAAGCATCTGAACCGGCTCATCATGCTGTCGAGCACGTATCAAATGTCCTCGATCGCGAAGCCCAGGACGTTGGCGCGCGATCCGGATAACCGGTGGCTGACGCGGTTCCAGCCGCGCCGCCTGGAGGCCGAGGTGATTTGGGACAGCCTGCGCGCGGTGGCGGGGACGCTGAACCCGGAGATGTATGGCCTGCCGTTTGCGCCGCCGTTGGATGACCAGGAACAGATCGGAAATTTTCGCCGTTGGCCAACCAGCACGCCCGCGGAATCAAACCGGCGGGCGGTCTATTTGTTGCTCAAGCGTTCCTTTCGCTTTCCGATGTTGAGCGCGTTCGATCTGCCGGATAATGCGGTGAGTTGCGGGCGGCGGGACACCACCACCGTGCCGAACCAGGCGCTGGCCATGTTGAACAATCGCACGATCAAGGAACAAGCGGCGGCGTTTGCCGACCGGCTCCTGCGCGAAACGCACGGGAATTTGGAGGCGGTGCCAGGGCTGGCGTGGCGTTACGCCTACGGACGGCAGATCACACCGGACGAAGCACGCGAAACCGCGCGGTTTCTCAAAGCGCAGATGGAAGCTTCGCCGGCAAAAGCCGGCGACCAGACAAAGAAAGCCATTGAAGAACTGTGCCTCGCGCTGTTTAACACGAATGAATTTATTTATGAGCAATAGCGATGCCATTGTGGTCGCGCTGCCCAAGCTTCGACCACGCAACCATTATGAATCCTAAACCTCAGACAATCTCCCGGCGGCATTGGATCACGCGTGTCGGTTGCGGGATGGCTTCCTGGGCCCTGCTCGATTTGCTGGAGCGCGAAGGCCATGCTGAGGTATTGCGCGCGGCCGGCCCCGACCTGGGCAATCCGCTCGCGCCGAAACCGCCGCATTTTCCAGCGAAAGCGCGCTCGGTCATTTTCCTGATGATGGCGGGCGGGCCGAGCCAAATGGAAACGTTCGATCCCAAGCCGGTGCTGAACAAACTGAACGGCAAACCAATGCCGGCGAGTTTCGGCAGCATTCAGGCCCAGTTCACGGATGTCACGGCCCAGCCGCTGCTCGGTTCCAGGCTGAATTTCCAAAAGTGCGGTCGATCCGGCATCGAAATCTCCGAGGCGTTTCCGCATCTGCAACAGCAGGCGGACAGGCTGGCCGTCATCCGGAGCTGTTACCATGAGGCGTTTAACCACTCTCCGGCGCAATATTTCCTGACGACCGGCCAATCGCGGATGGGCTGGCCGAGTGTCGGGGCGTGGGTCACCTATGGCCTGGGCTCGGTCGCGGACAACCTGCCGGCGATGGTCGTCCTGGCTGAACCCGACGGCAAACTCAAAGGCGGCACGCCCTGCTGGGGCAACGGCTTTTTGCCCGCGATTTACCAGGGCGCGCCGGTGCAGAGCGACGGCACGCCGATTCTCTATTTGAATCGCCAGCAAGGAATCACCGAACAGGGCCAGCGACAGATTTTGAACCTGTCGCAATGGTTGAACCGCAAATTCAGCGCGGAAACTTCCTCCGCCACCGCCGAACTGGATTCACGCATCGCCTCGTATGAACTGGCGTTCCGCATGCAATCGGCCGCGCCGGAAGCGGTGGATGTTTCGAAGGAATCCGCGGCGACAAAAAAACTGTATGGACTCGATGACGACCGGACCCGGAGTTTTGGCGTGCGCTGCCTGATTGCGCGGCGATTGGTGGAACGCGGCGTGCGATTCGTGCAGGTGATCTCCGGCAGCGGCGACGCCAAAGACTGGGACCATCACGATGACGTGTACGCGGGGACGTTACGGCAGGCGAGAAAAGTGGACCAGCCCATCGCGGCGTTGATGCGCGATTTGGATGCGCGCGGATTGCTGGAACAAACGTTGATCGTCTGGTCCGGCGAATTTGGCCGCACCCCCACGTCGCAAAGCACGCTCGGACGCGACCACAATCCCAACGGTTTCACCATGTGGATGGCCGGCGGCGGGATTCGCGGCGGGAAAGTCATCGGCGCGACGGATGATATTGGTTTGCGCGCAGTCGAGGACAAGGTGCACATCCATGATGCGCATGCGACGATTCTTTCGTTGTTGGGGTTGGATCATCGGAAATTGACTTACCTGTTCCAGGGCCGCGAGCAACGGCTGACGGATGTGGGCGGGGCGAATGATCTGGCGGGGCGGTTGACGGCGTGAAAGCAAAGGCTTTTAAATCGTAGCCTCCTTGCGTCGGCGACTACGAATGTTGTTTTAAACTGCCGCCACCCGGGTCTTTCCGCACTCGACTCCCGTTTGTTCCGTGCTAGCTTGGCAAGGTGAATAATCTGCTTATTGGTTTGCTTGGTGCATTGATCGCGACCAATCAGCCGGTGGCGGTGAGCAATCTCATCACCCAAACAACCGGGCTGACGGTCAACGTGCCTGATCCGAATGATCCGGTGGAAAAGGAATTTCACAAGATCATGACGGATGATGATGCGGTCCTGGCCGAAGTGGATGGCTGGATCAGGGAAAATAACGACTTCGCGGAAAAGGGCGGCGGTATCCCGGCGGACACGCTCAATACCCGCATCCACGCCAAGTTCGCCGGCACCATCAAGGCCTATGAGGATTTTATCCAGCGCCATCCCGAACACGTCCGTGCCCGGCTGGCGTACGGCAGTTTTCTGAATGACATCAAGGATGAAGAAGGGGCGGAGGCGCAATGGAAAAAGGCGCTGGAACTGGACCCGAAAAACCCCGCCTGCTGGAACAACCTGGGCCTGCTTTACACCGGCGGCCACCTTGGGAAAACCAAGGAGGGGATCCAGTATTTCGAGAAGGCGATCGAGTTGAATCCGAAAGAGCCGCTTTATTACCGCAACCTGGCGGACGTCGTCGGCTTGTTCCGCAAGGATGCAATGGAATATTACAAGATCGACGAACAACAAGTGTTCAACAAAACGCTCGCCTTGTACCAGCAGGCGCGGAAATTGGATCCGGACGATTTCGAGCTGGCCCAGAATCTTGCTGAGACGTACTACGGCATCAAGCCGTTCCGCGCTGATGAAGGGCTGGCCGCGTGGACGAATGCGTTGAACGTGGCCGAGAACGAGCTTGAACGCGAGGGCGTGTACATCCATCTGGCGCGGTTCAAACTTCATGCCGAACGGTTTGCCCAGGCGCGCGAGCAACTCAACGGTGTCACCAACGAAATGTTCTTTACCCAGAAAATGCGCCTGCTTCACAACATTGACGATCAGGAGTCCAAGGCGCAGCAAACAAATGCCGCCCCGGCGGCGGTGGAGTTGAAATCGGCGACGCCCGGTAAGAAGCCATCACCGTAGGGCAATCTTCGGCCCGCCATCGGCGCCCCTGAGGTGTTACCCATGCGGTGAGGAGAAAGTATAACCAGGCGAAAAATCAAGCGACTTGCGTTCCACTATACTACGCTCGGAGCCGAGCCTCAAATTCGCCGCGGTTCCTTGACTTACGGAGTGCGGCTGGCTAAGCTCGCGGCATGAAACGCTGGCTTGTCTGTGTTTTGTTGGTGGCCGGAATCGTGGTTGGATTGCCGTTCCGATCGCCAGCGCCATTGATTTATCGGGCCGGCGAGGGCTGGACGTATGAGCCGGTGGGCGGCGAAGGGAAATGGCAGCGGACGCGGGCGAAGGACCAACTGGACGTGGCGCAACAGGCGTACGACAAGAAGGATTACAGCCTGTGCGTGAAGGCTGCGCGCCGGCTGGTGAACAACTGGCCGCTGTCGGATTACGCGCCGCGCGGGCAGTACCTGCTGGCGCGGTGCTACGAGGAGCAGAAGCAGGATGAGAAGGCGTTCAAGGCCTATCAAGTGTTGCTGGAGAAGTACCCGAAGCTGGACAATTACCAGGAAATCCTCGGGCGGCAGTTCGCGATTTGCAACCGCTTTCTTGCGGGTGAATGGTTCAAGCTTTGGGGTTACATTCCCTACGGGCCCTCAATGGACAAAACGGTGGAAATGTACGACAAGGTGGTGAAGAACGGGCCTTACAGCGACATCGCGCCGCAGGCGCAAATGAACATCGGCGAGGCCCGCGAGAGGCAGAGCCGGTTTTTCGTGCATGACAAGGAGCCGTATATCGAGGCGGCCAAGGCTTATGAAACCGCCGCGGACCGTTACCACGACCGGCCCAAGGTCGCCTCGGAAGCGATGTACAAAGCCGGGCTGGCTTACAACAAGCAGGCGCGCACGGCGGAATACGACCAGGGCACGGCGGGCCAGGCAATCGACACGTTCACTTATTTCATGCAGCTCTATCCCGACGACCCGCGCGTGAAGGAGGGCGAAAAGATCATTACTTCGCTCAAAACGGAGCAGGCGCGGGGGAACTTCGAGATCGCACGGTTCTATGAGAAGGGCCATCACTGGGAGGCGGCGCGCATTTATTACAACGAATCGCTGCAGTTGGATCCCTATTCGCCTTACGCGGCGACTTCGTTGCAGCGCATTTCGGAATTGAACAAGCGCCTGGGCAAACCGGCGCAATAAAGTGAAGTGCGAGCGTATTACTCAGTTTTTACATGTCTGGCGTTGCTGCTGACGGGTTGCGCCGGTTACCGGCTGGGACCGACGAACGGTCTCGCCGCGAGCGGACGGTCGGTGCAGATCAGCCCGCTGGTCAATAAAACGTCGGAGCCGCGCCTGGGAGATTACGTGATGAACTCGCTGCGCAAGGATTTGCAGCAGGACGGGACCTACCGGCTCGCCACGCACGAACAGGGGGACATTATCGTCTCGGGAGTAATCCTGGCGTATCGGCGGTCGGAATTGAGTTATCTGCCGACGGATGTTGTGACGGTGCTGGATTACGACATTTACCTGACGATGCAGCTTACGGCGCGCGAACGGGCAACGGGCCGGGTGCTGGTGGACAAGCCGGTGATTGGGCGGACATCGTTGCGGGCGGGCAATGATTTGCCGAGCGCCGAGCGGCAGGCGATTCCGTTGCTGGCGGAGGATCTGGCGAGGAAGGCCACGGAGCTGTTGGTGGATGGGACCTGGTAGTAACCCGAGGTTAATGGCCGACGAAGGTTCTGGGGCAAAGGGCCAATCTGGCAGGCTTTCGGCGTTGGGAATAGGAATTGGGGAACCGGTGGTCATTGGATTCGGCAGTAGAAATATTTTCGTTAAGGGCCATACGAAAGTCGTTGTGGCCGTGGGGTTCGCGTGGATTTCGCGCATAATGAGTGATTTTGGGCATGGGGTTGTCAAAACCGGGTAAGTGAACGCCAAAAATGGCTTGCGATTCCAGACGGTTTGGCGACAGTATGCGGCAGTTCACAGAAGCAACCGATAACTAAAAACTATATGATTAAAAGCATTGGAAAAGTCACATTGGCGGGCCTCCTGGCTGCCATCGTTTTAGGTGTGCCGATCAAGGCGGCAGCCCAGGATCAAAGCAAGCCCGCAACACCCGCGGCTCCAAGCGCGCCCGAAGCGCCGAAGAAATCCAGGGGAACGACCTTCATTGGCAAACTCGGGGAGATCGACAAAACGGCCAAGACGTTCACCGTCGAGGAAAAGGAAAAAAAACTCACCATCGCGGTCAGTCCGGAAACGAAGTTCTACAAGAACGAAAACGACGCGAACAAACCTTCGACGCTCGAAGAAGGTGTCGTCGGCCAGGAGGTCACCGGGTCTTATATGAAGGGTGAGGATGGCAAAATGACGGCGCGCAATGTTTATTGGGGTGGCCGCGCCGGCAAGAAAAAGAAGAAGGAAAGCGATACACCCGCTCCCGCGCCCAAATAATCTTCTGATTTACTCTCCCAGGCAGGCCGCGCGGCCTGCCTTTTTTGTTGGTGAAGTCAGCGCTTCTTCCACCAGGCGCCCTTGGCTTTCGCCGGGGATTGGGTGTCAGCCTGCACGTAACGTTCCCTGAGCAAATCAGCCCGGGCGGCTTCGAGGGCCATTCTGAATTCGAAGTAGCTTTGGAAGCGGTCGGCTGGGTTTTTGGCCATGGCGCGAACGAGCGCATCGCTGCCCTGCGGACTGATTTCGGGCACGACCTGGTCGGGCGGCGTCAGCGGCGTATAGACATGTGCCGCAGCCACTTCGTCCGCCGTGGCGGCTTCAAAAGGAACGTGTCCGGTCAAGGCGTGGTACAGTGTTCCACCCAGGCTGTACATGTCCGAAAGGAAGGTTTCGGGCTCACGCTTCATCTTCTCCGGTGCGACATAGTAAGGCGTGCCCCAAGCTGCGTCATCGGGGTTATGTTCCACCTCGGCTTTGCGGGCGAGACCAAAATCGATCAGCTTGGGCTCGTTATCCGCGTTGAAAAGGATGTTGCCAGGCTTGATGTCACGATGCAGGAAATTATGTCTGAGCGCCAGATCCAGCGCGTCAGCCACTTTTGCGCCGATGTCCAGCACATCGAGTTCCGGCAGTCGCTGGTAGAGTTCGATGCGCCCGTCCAGGCTGCCCTGGTCGGCAAGTTCCATGACCAGATACTTTTGCTTCTCGCACTCGTCGAAAGTGTAGATGTGAATGATGTTCGTATGATTGAGCGAAGCACAGGCGCGGGCCTCCCGGTAGAAACTCTCGAGCGCCTGGGGGTCATTCGCCAATTCCGGCTTCATCACCTTGAGGGCCACCTCCCGTTCCAGGATGGTATCAAACGCTCGGTACACGGTGCCCATGCCTCCTGACGCGATATATGCGCGAAGCTCAAACTGCCGCATCCGCAGCGGCATCATGATGGCATAGCCGCACTTGGTACAGGGTGTCGTCGCCAGCGGTTGTAAGTCTCCGGGAATGAAGACCTTGGCACCACAGCCGGTACATGTCACCATCCGCAACTGTTTCCTGTCGTCGCCTGTCACGGTTGTCACAGCTCAATCATAGCATTTTTTGTTCCCACGACAAGCCCGGAGACGCCCTACGCGTTCCGCGACCAACCCGGTTTTGAATTCCTGCTATTCATTCGGGTTCCGATCATCTGATTTCCACGGCGCCGCCGTGTCTGGGAACAAGCCCTCGCGAGTCAGCGTCAATCCCTGTGCGGCCTCGGTCATCCGTTGCTCGACGATCTGCAGGTAATTATCGGCGGCCACATTTTGCACCCAGACCAGCCGGCGCGAGCGCTCAAGCCAGGTCCGTTCCGCCGCGTAGTTTCCCTTGGCCCCATAATGCAACGCGGTCCACAACGTGGTCCACATTCCGTTCGGATCCAGTTCGTTGGCGCGGTCGAAGTATGACTGCGAGTCCTCCGGTCCGTTTTCCTGCGGTCCAATCCAATCCAGACACCCGCCATAACGAAGCCAGTTGTAGGCATCATGCGGATCGAGCTTCATACCCAGTTTATACCATTGCATGGCCTGCTTCGCCAAGTTCACATACCCGTCGCCCCCGATGCTGCTCTTGGTCCGATAACACTCCCCGAGGGCATACGTGGTCTCGTAATTCTTCGGCTCGGCCTGCGCGGCCTGTTTCAATTTCTCGATTTGCTCGTAGGAATAGGCGGGTTGCTGACTGGCCTGCCGCAGGTAATGATCTTCCATTGTCGCACGCCAGCCGGCCCAGCCCAGGCCCGTCAGGCCAGCCAGTATCACAACGGTTGCACCCAGCTTCCGCCCCAACCCGACGCGCCACCAATATCTTTCCGTGGCAAACCGCCATTGGCTGCTCAATAACGCCATTAACGTGACGGCTAGAATTGCGACCGCCGGAACGTGCATCTGAAAATCGACCACGGAATGTCCGAGGATGCCCACCAAGCCAAGCGACGCACCCAGCAGAAAAGCGAACTTGTTGCTTTTCTTCCGCGCAAAATCATCCGGCGCCGCCCGCACGAATCGCCATGTCTTCGCCACGCCCATGAAGAGCAGCAACCAGGCCGCGGCAACGAGGGTTGCGCCCACCACACCGTAATCCGCCAATGTGTTCAGGTACTCATTATGCGCCAGGTTCGGACGCCGTTGGACTTCAAGCGGCCGATATTCCGGGAAGCACTGATTAAAGTGCGCCGGGCCAACGCCCAGCCACCGATGATCCTCCCACATTCGCAAGGCCGACTGCCAGATGCGGGTCCGCATATCGCCCGCGAGGTGGCCCGCGCCGTTGAGGTCCTCAAAGCGCGCCCGCGCCGCATTCAACTTTGGAGCCACCACATACGCCGCGCCTCCCAATGCCACCGCCAGCACGAGTGCCTGAATGCGGTAATTCCGCTGAAACAGCAGCACGCCGCACAGCAGCACCAACTCCACGCCGGTAACCATCGCTCCGCCTCGTGAAACCGTGCCGACGACTCCGCCGATCATTACCATCGCGCCATAACCCAAAACGATCTTGGTCACATGCGAAAGCCGCCCCACCAGCACATAGCAGAAACCCAGCGGCAGCAGCATTTCCAAAAAGCCCGCCAGGTTGTTGGGATTGTAAAACGTGCCGCCTGCGCGGCCTTCGTAGGTGCTCACCATGTTCCAGACCTTGTGCGACTTGGTCACGAACTGGAAGAGTCCGTAGGCCGAAATCGCCGTTCCGAGAAACAAGAGTGTGAGGACAACGAGCTGCGTCGATTCCTGCCGATGCAGATTGTTCAGGATAACGAAGAATAGAAAGGCATAAATGATGATCCGGATGAGTTCCCGCCGCGCCGCATATTCGGTGTCCGATTGAAAATAGCGAACGCTGGCATAAGCGACGAAGGCGAGCACGGCCCAGCAGATGGGCGGCCAGAGCAATTGCGGGCGGGGGCTGGCCCAGAGCCGGATTCCCCAGAGCAAAACCGCCCCCAGCGTCAACCCCTCCAAAATTAGGAATTGCCACGGGAGCACCCCACCGAGCGCCAGCGGCCCGAAGACCAGCAACGCCAGCACCAGGCCCAGAATCCCCTTCTCACACCACCCATCCAGTTTCTCACGGTCCACGCTCAGAACAAACTATAGATGAAGGGCGCCAGCGCCGAACCTTTGGCAAAGACCAGAACAAACCCAAGCAACAGCAGGAAAGCCACGATCGGCGTCAACCACCATTTCTTACGCACCCGCAAAAAGCTCCAGAATTCCCTCAGAATCGCGAGTTTGTTCATGGCGTTATCGAATTGGTCATGGCTGCAAAAAGTTCACGGGCTATGATCCGGTTGCCCTCGGTGCTAAAATGAATGGGATCCGCATCCAAGTAAAGGGTTTTCTCCCGCGCTGCCGCCCGTAATGCCGGCGTCAGGTCCACCACCGGCACGTTCAGTTTCGCGGCAGCCGCCTGCTTCGTCTTCAGCACCCTCTGTTCGCCTCGTTCCAAATCGCCCTGCGGCGGCAAATACAGCAGGAATGGCTTCTCACCTTTGGAAAGCGCCAGCGCGCAAACATCCTCGATGGCCGAGCGAAACACGGCATCCGGATCTTTCTGCTGCTGCTCCTTGAACAACACGTCCTGCTTCGGGTCCACCGGAATGAACTTGGCCCGGTTTGCCTGGTAAAAGGCCTGCAGTTTTACTTCTACGATATAATGGTAGATTGCGAACCGCCGCAGAAAATTCTTTAACCGCACACGCGACATGAACTTCCGCACAAACTCGGGGTCGTTCTTGTCGGAGAACTGCGTCCAAAGATTCGCCTCGGCCAGAATGACATAATCCGGCTGATACTTCGACCCGACCTCGCGCAGATAGGCCAGCATTTGCGGGTACGACCAGGCGTTCACCCCCGCGTTGATGACTTCCACTTTCCTTTTGCCGCCCACGTATTGCTGCAATAATTGCTCCAACTGCTTCGAATAGGTTTCCTGCTCGGTCAGTCCCCAGCCAAAAGTTCGCGAATCCCCGAGTGAAAGAATGCGAATCGTATCCGCTGGCTTGTTCGGCTGAAACTCCGGACCGCGTGTCCCCTGGGAGTTGATGTGGACCGGCTTGTGGTCCACTTTCGTGTAGCAATCCTGGTTTGGCTTGAGCTTCCAATACAGGACCGGGTCCGGTTCGTAAATCTCCAGGTTGCCATATCCCTTGAGCCGCAAGGCGATTTCGAAAACCGCCACACACAGGAAAAAAGTGCCCGCCATCAACGCCAGATTCTGGAGCAGGCCTTTCCAGCGGGACTTTTTTGGCGCGGCTTCAACCATCGGAAATTAAAATTGGCGTTCGTAATCGGCCGGTTGCCGCGCCACTCCCCGCTCGCGGCGGATCCAATAGCTGCCCGCTTTGGAATCCAATCGCAAGCTCAAAAAATCCTTGCCCAGGCACCTTGCGAGCAGGCCCAGCGGCATAAACGCCAGGTAGAACAGCAGCGTCAGCAGAACGTGCGACACGATAAACCCCAACAGCACCGCCACCGACATCCAAGCCAGGTAGATCCATTTGAGCGCCGTCGGCCACACCACGCCAAGCACGATCAGCAGCCCGCCCGGAGCCAGAAACCAGGGGTACACCGGCTTTCCGCGCAGGCAATACAGGAATCCCAACACTGCAAACACGCCCCCCACCAACAGGCCGAACTTGCGCAGTTCTTTTGGGCCGGTTTTCAGTTCTTTGATGTCTTCGAGCAGCATGCGGCTAATCCAATTCAAATTCCTTCAGCCAATTAATATCTTTTTCCAAAGGCTTCTGCACGGTCTTTTCCATTAGAAAATTACCCACGATCAGGTAATCCATATTTGTCCGCATGAAGCACAAGTAAGCATGCTCCGGGGTGCAGACGATCGGTTCACCGCGCACGTTAAACGAAGTGTTGATGATCACCGGACACCCATATTTCTCGCCAAATTTTTTGATGGTTCGGTAATAAACCGGATGATCAACCTCGGTGACCGTTTGGATGCGCGCCGAATAATCCACATGCGTGACTGCCGGTATGGTCGAGCGGATGGTCAGCAGCTTCTCCAACCCAAAGAGCTTCTGCTCCTCCTTGGTCATCTCCCGCCGCTGAGATTTGGCCACGGGCGCGACCAGCAGCATGTACGGGCTTTCGCCTTCCAACTCAAAATACTCGCTCACGCGTTCGCGCAACACCGAAGGCGCGAACGGCCGGAAACTTTCCCGGAATTTGATTTTTAAATTCATCACTTCCTGCATCTTCGACGATTGCGCGTCGCCGATGATGGACCGCCCACCGAGCGCCCGCGGCCCGAATTCCATCGGACCCTGAAACCAGCCAATCACTTTCTCGGCCTTGATTAAATCGGCAATCGTCTCCGGAATGGCTTCATCGTCCAGTTCCCGGAAGGGGATGTTTTCACGTTTCAAATACTCCCGGATTTCATCCCGCGAGAAGCTGGGGCCCAGGTAGGAACCGCGTTGCGTGTCTCTCGTTCCATCGGCCTGGCGCGGTTTATCCAGATATTGATGCCAGGCCAATAGCGCCGCGCCCAGGGCCCCGCCGGCGTCTCCGGCCGCCGGCTGAATCCAGATGGCATCGAATACGCCTTCGCGTAAAATCCGTCCGTTGGCCACGCAATTCAGCGCCACACCGCCCGCCAACACCAGATGCTTCATGCCCGTTTCCTGGCGCACGTGCCGCGCGATTCGGAACATGATTTCCTCAGTCACTTCCTGGATCGAGCGCGCCAAATCCATGTCGCGTTGCGTCAACTTCGATTCCGGTTTGCGCGGCGGGCCGCCGAACAATTGGTTGAACCGCTCGTTCGTCATCGTCAACCCTACGCCGTAGTTGAAATACTTCATGTTCAACCGGAACGAGCCGTCTTCCTTGAGGTCGATCAATTCCTTGAGGATGCTATCGACATATCTTGGCTCGCCGTACGGCGCCAAACCCATCAGTTTGTACTCGCCCGAGTTCACGCGAAACCCGGTGAAATACGTGAACGCGGAATACAACAGCCCCAGCGAATGTGGAAAATGCAATTCGCTCAGCAACTCGATGTGATTGCCCCGCCCAACTCCGAAACTCGTCGTCGTCCATTCCCCCACCCCGTCCACCGTGAGAATGGCCGCTTCGGGATAAGGCGACGGAAAAAATGCGGACGCAGCGTGCGATTCGTGGTGTTCCGGAAAAAGGATTTTGCCTTCGTAATTCAATTCCGTTTGGATCAGATCCTTCATCCAAATTCGCTCGCGAATCCACAGCGGGATGGCCTTCAGGAACGACTTCAGCCCGACCGGCGCATAGGCCAGATAGCTGTGCAAAATCCGGTCGAATTTGACAAATGGCTTTTCGTAGAACGCGACGTAATCAACCTCCTTGATCGTGATGCCGCCCGCTTTGAGGCAAAAGTCCACGGCGTTCCGGGGAAATGCTGCATCGTGCTTCTTGCGCGTGAACCGTTCCTCCTGCGCCGCAGCTACGATTTTCCCATCCTGAACCAGGCAGGCTGCGCTGTCATGGTAGAAGGCCGAGATGCCCAGGATGCTGATTTTCCCTTCGCGTAGCCCTTCCGGAGGCGCTCCAGGATTCATGGCGTGGCTGAGTTTCCTGGGACCATTAGCTCCAGTACTCCCGCGGATCGGTGATCTTTCCCGTTATTGCGCTCGCGGCGACGGTCGCCGGCGAAGCCAAAAACACCTGTGATTCCTTATGGCCCATGCGGCCCGGAAAATTCCGATTCGTCGCGCTAATGCATTTCATCGGGGAGTTCATGCGACCGAACGTGTCCACCGGCCCGCCAAGGCAGGCCGCGCAACCGGCGTTCTCCGTCATCTGCACGCCCGAGTCCAGCAGGATTTGCCAGATCGTTTTGTCACCCCAACGGGCGGTTTGCAGATCATGCACGATCTCCGGTGTTGCGGGCACGCCGAAGGTGTCAATGACCACGCGCTTGCCGCGCAACACGCGGGCGAATTCCAGGAAATCGCTCGTCTTGCCCCCGGTGCAGGAGCCAATATACGCGCGGTCCAATTTGATGTTCCCCATCTCCTTGGCTTTCTTCCGCTGGCCGGGATCGGGATGGCAGGCAACGGTCGGCTCCAGCTTGGACAAATCGACCACAAGGTCATAAACGAATTTTTCGTTGGCATCCCGTTCCACCGGCTCGTAAGTCGCCTTGGTGCCGTTCAGCTTGCAACGATAATCCACCTGCGCCTTGGTTTGCGCGTCGAATTCGAATATCCCGTTCTTGCCACCGGCCTCGATTGCCATGTTCGCAATGGTCATGCGGTCGTCCATGGACAAATTCGACGCGCCCGGCCCGTCGAATTGCATCGCGCGATACGTCGCGCCGTCGAAACCAATCTCGCCGATGCAATGCAGGATGATGTCCTTGGCCATGACGCCCGGTTGCAATGCGCCTTCGAGACGGAAGTGCATCGTCTCCGGCACCTTGAGCAAGAGTTTGCCGGTGCCCATCACGAAGCCCGCGTCGGTGTTGCCGATGCCCGTGGCGAACTCATTGAAAGCGCCTGCCATGCAGGTGTGCGAATCCGTCCCAAACAAAATTTCCCCCGGCCGCGTGTGGCCCTTTTGCGGCAGCGCGGTGTGGCAAACGCCCGCGTAATTCGAGCCGTATTGCCGGTTCAATGCGCCCTTGGACGGATCGAACACCCAATGTCCGTTTTGATCGTCGATCACGTCGTAAAAATAAGGCAGCCCCTGTTCCTTCACGAAATCCCGCAGAATATCGACGTTCCGATTCGACTTCGAATCCGCCGTGAAAATGTAGTGGTCCGGGATGATGACGATCTTCTGCCGGTCCCAAACCTTGGCCGTCTTGCCAAACTCGCGTTTGAACACGCCGATCGTGCCCGGCCCGCACACATCATGCGTCATGAGCACATCGGCCTTCACCCAGACATTATCGCCCGCCTCGACACGGGCCTTGCCCGCCGCGCGCGCCAGTATTTTCTCGGTCAGCGTCATAAAAGGAGTAACAGCCTAACTGATCCCCGGGTAAATTCAATACGTAAGAGGGCCTGCGCAGGAACGTCCGAAACACCAAATACTCAGGTGGAGTGCGCCCGAGACGGCGCACTCCACCTTAAGATTCCGGGGCTTTTGCCAAAACCCTCAAGACGTGACCACCGTCCCAACCTTCTCCCCCAGAACCACACGTCTGAGATTATGCGGGCGGAAAAAATCGAAGACCACGATCGGCATCTTGTTGTCCATGCACAACGAGAAGGCAGTGGAGTCCATCACTTTCAGGCGTTGTTGCAGAGCGTCCGAATAGGTGATCTGCGAATAGCGCTTGGCGTTGGGGTTGGTCTTGGGGTCGCAATCGTAAATGCCATCGACCTTGGTCGCCTTCAAGATCACCTCGGCGCCAATTTCGTTCGCGCGGAGCGCCGCTGCGGTATCGGTGGAGAAGTAGGGATTGCCCGTGCCGCCGCCGAAGATCACCACCCTGCCCTTTTCGAGATGGCGCACAGCGCGACGGCGAATGAAGGTCTCGGCCACCTGGGCCATCGTAATGGCCGTTTGGACGCGCGTGGCGACACCAAGTTTCTCCAAGGCGTCCTGCAATGCCAGCGAATTGATGACGGTGGCCAGCATTCCCATGTAATCGCCGGTGGCGCGCTCGATGCCCCGCTCGCTGCCCGCCAGTCCGCGAAAGATGTTTCCCCCGCCGATAACGACCACCACCTCAACCCCCAGCTCCCGCACTTCACCGATCTGCCGGGCCATGTCGTGGACCGCTTCCGGGGAAATGCCGACGCCGGTTGGTCCTCCCATTGCTTCCCCGCTCAATTTGAGCAGAATCCGGCGGTATCGTGGTTTATTGGATTTTTTCATGCGATCATGGCTCACGCAAACTGGCACAGGTTTGTAACAATGGTAGATGCGAACGTCAAATGATAAGCGCTTTTGGAAACACCAAGAACGAAGCACCAGGCTCCAGAAAAACATCAATCTCCAAACACCAACTCGAGACATTACTGCGCTTGGTATTTGCCAGTTTGGAGCTTTTCTGGAGCTGGGTGCTTGGAACTTGGCGTTTCCGACGGCGTTTTGGTGTTTAACGCTCAGCGTTTGTTCTCTACGCTCGACGGAATATTCAAAATGCCAACGCCGGATTCCAAAACCATTCATCGCGAACGGTTGGTTAGCCTGTTGCTCGCACTGGTCACCTTCGCCTTGTATTGGCCGGTCAGGGAGTTCGAGTTCAACAATTACGACGACTCGCAATACATTACACAGAACAGCCGCATTCACGCGGGCGTTACCCCGGGAAATGTCGCCTGGGCGTTTCAAACCGGTTATGCCGGCAACTGGCATCCGCTCACCTGGCTGTCGCACATGCTGGATTGCCAGCTTTACGGTCTGAACCCCGGCGGTCATCACCTCACCAACGTCCTGTTTCATGTAGCCAATACCGTTCTGCTGTTCGGCCTGTTGCGCCGATTGACGAACGCTTTTTGGCGCAGCGCCTTTGTCGCCGCGCTCTTCGCCTGGCATCCGATGCACGTCGAATCCGTCGCCTGGGTGGCCGAGCGCAAGGATGTGTTGAGTGCGCTCTTTTGGATCCTGACCATTTGGGCCTATTGGCGTTACACGGAAGAGTTCAAAGTCCAAAGTCCAAAGTCCAAGGTCTTTTACCTCATCGCGCTGTTCCTGTTTGCTCTCGGCTTGCTCTCCAAACCGATGGTGGTGACGCTGCCATTGGTGCTTCTGCTATTGGATTATTGGCCCTTGGGAAGAGTCACTGGCTCCCGACTGCCTCTTTTGCTGGAAAAGGTTCCTTTCTTTGCACTGACTTTCATCTCGTGCGTCGTGACTTTTCTAGTCCAACGAAAGGGCGGAGCCGTGGCCGCCAGCGACGTACCGATGTCGATGCGCCTTGAGAATGCCCTCAATTCCTGCCTGAGTTACGTGGAAAAATTGCTGTGGCCGCAGCGCCTGTGCATCCTTTATCCCTATTCCTTTCATCTGCCTCTGGCGCGTGTGATTGCGGCGGCCTTGCTGGTGTTGGCGATCACCGTGATTACCGCCCGGTGCGCGCGCAATCGGCCGTACTTGATTGTCGGCTGGCTTTGGTTCCTCATCATGTTGGTGCCGGTCATCGGGTTGGTGCAGGTCGGCGAACAAGCCATGGCGGATCGTTACACGTACCTGCCCAGCATCGGATTGTTTCTGATGCTGGCGTGGGAAGCCTCCGAGCGATTGGGCGCGCGCGCTGGCGGCAGATGGATTTCGGGCGCGCTGGCGGTGCTGTGCCTGGCTGGTAGCCTGACGGCGTCCGCTGTGCAATTACGTTGCTGGCGAAACAGTGTTACGCTGTTCACTCAGGCGCTGAACGTCACCACGGATAACGCCCTGGCCCAGTCCAATCTCGGAGCCGCCCTGGCAGCGCAAGGAAAACTGCCCGAGGCCCTGGACCACTTCCAGGAGGCGCTACGGATCAGGCCTTTTTATCGCGAAGCGCAGATCAACGAGGAGAAGGCACTGGTGCTTCAAGGCAAGTTGGATGAAGCCGTCAATTTCGATACTTCCCTCTTGAAATCCCACCCGGATGACAGCGCGGTGCATCACCGCCTCGCCCTCGTGCTGGTGCAACAAGGCAAGTTGGACGAAGCGATCGAGCATTTCCACGCGGCCTTGCGCGGCAATCCCCAAGACGACACGGCCCTGGCCAACCTGGGTCTCGCGCTCGCCCGGCAAGGCAAGGAGGAGGAAGCCATGGTTTGCTATCGGCAAGCGCTCCAAATCGCGCCCGACAACGCGTATGCGCATTACGGCCTGGCCCAAGCCCTGGACACGCAGGACAAACTTGACGAAGCGGGCGCCCAATATCAGCAAGCCCTGGCCATCAAACCGGACCTGGCCGAAGCCCACAACGGCTTGGGCGCAATCCTGGCGGCGCAGGGAAAGTTCGAAGCGGCGGCGGAACATCTGCGCGCGGCGCTTCAGTTCAAACCTGATTTTCCCGAAGCCCGCTACAATTTCGGCAACGCCTGGTTGAGCCAGGGGAAAATGGAAGAGGCCATAACCAATTACGTGGAAGCCATTCGCCTTCGACCGGGTTACTTCGAAGCGCAATTCAACTTCGCCAATGCGCTGGCTCGACAACAGCAATGGGCCGCCGCCCTCGAACATTATTCCGAGGCGCTGCGGTTGCGCCCGGACTTTGCAGATGCCCATGGCAACATCGGCGTGGCCCTCGACCACTTGGGGCGGACGAAGGAAGCCATCGAGCACTATCGTCTGGCCTTGCAGGCGAATTCCAACGCGCCGATACCGCTTAAGAAGCTGGCCTGGATTTTGGCAACGAGTCCAGATCCAACCTTGCGCGACGCAACGGAAGCATTACGGTTGGCAAATCTCGCGATCCAACTCGCGCCCACCGACCCTACAGTCTGGGATGCGCAAGGCGCCGCTTGCGCCGAAGCCGGACAATTCGCGCAGGCCCTAAGCGCGGCGAAGAAAGCGGCGGAACTGGCCGCGGCGAAAGACCCGGCACTCGCGGGGGAGATTCAGAAACGGCTGGCGCTGTATGAGGCGGGGAAGCCGTTCAGGCAAGGCATCACCGACGGGGCGGAGAAATGATTTCGGAATGTGGCCGCGGGCCAGGTGCGTTTCCGCCTAGGCGCCCGCTTCGCCCACCTGGAACCGTACGAAGCGGCGGATGCTGATCTCATCGCCCAATTGCTTGGCGACCGAGGCAACATGTTCCTTGACGGTGACTTCCGAGTTCTTCTTCACGAAACCCTGGTCCACGAGGCAGTAACCCTGGTAAAACTTTTCCAGTTTGCCCTCGACGATCTTTGCGATGGCCTGGGGCGGCTTGTTCTTGACCTGTTCGGCGGCGATTTCTTTTTCCTTCGCCAGCACAGCCGCATCCACCTGGTCGCGGGAGACAACGAAGGGATGCCCCGCGGCAATCTGCAACGTGATGTCGCGCACGAGTTGTTTGAAATCCTCGTTTGCAACCGTGGTTTCCTTGCCCGCGCCAACTTCCACCAGCACACCGACCTTCGCGCCGGTGTGAATGTAGGCGGCGATCATGCCGTTGCCGGTCACTTCCATCCGGTGATGACGGGAAATCTGAATGTTCTCGCCGATCTTCGCGACCTGCGCGGTGCGCATCGACTCGACATCCGCCTTGGGATTGGCCAGCAACGTGCGGGCGATTTCATCGCAGAAAGCGCGGAAGCCCTCATTGCGGGCGACGAAATCGGTTTCGCAATTCACTTCGACCAAAATGCCGGCGCGCGCGCCAGGTTGAATGCTCTGGACGATCACGCCTTCATTTGCCGCCCGCGAAGACTTTTTTTCAGCCGAGGCCGCGCCCTTCTTGCGAAGAATAGTCACCGCCAAATCCAGGTCACCCTTGGCCTCAACGAGGGCCTTTTTGCAGTCCATGAGACCGGCGCCAGTCATTTCCCTAAGTTGCGCGACAAGAGCAGGAGTAATATCAGCCATGATTTCGAAAAGTTAAGGTTTTGTGCGTTGATCGTTGATCGAGACAATGGGGGAGCGAGTCACCCTTGCCTCAATCTGCCTTGCGAGTGCTAAGCCTGCAAGGTTGCCAGTTGTTCCGGCGTGGCGGGGGTTTCCGCAGGCGCTGGAACCGGCGCTGGCGCCGGAGCGGTGGGTTCCGTTCCCGCAGGTTGCTGGGCCTCCGCTTCCTTGCGGCGGGCGTATTTGGTCTCGTACTCGGCGTGCGCTTGCGTGACGCACTGGCCCACCGTCGCCAAAATCATCCGGACGGAGCGGATTGCGTCGTCATTGCCTGCAACCGGATAAGTCACCAGGTCAGGATCACAATTGGTATCCACGATGGCCACGACCGGGATGTTCAACCGGCGCGCTTCCGCGATGGCGTTATGCTCGCGCTTGATGTCCACGACAAACATGGCCGCAGGATATTTGTCCATCGAACGGATGCCGTCGAAATACTTGAACAGGCGCGCGGCTTCACGGCGCAGAACCGACTGCTCCTGTTTGACGTAATTGTTGATGGTGCCGTCGGTTTCCATCTTCTCGATCTGTTTGAGGCGGGCGATGGATTTTTTGACGGTCTGAAAATTGGTGAGCGTGCCGCCCAGCCAGCGTTCGGTGACATAAAACTGGCCGCAATCCTTCGCGGTTTCCTTGACCGCCTGCTGGGCTTGCTTCTTGGTGCCGACGAACAGCACCCGGCCGCCCTTGAGCACGGTGGCGGACAGGAAGTCACAGGCGGCCTCCAGGCCGGCGAGCGTCTTGCTCAAATCGATGATATGAATGCCGTTGCGAGCATCAAAGATGAACGGCTTCATCTTGGGGTTCCAACGCTTGGTTTGATGTCCAAAATGGACGCCCGCTTCCAACAATTCTTTTACGCCAATGCTAATCACAATTTTCCTTTGGTTAAGAGCCCGCCGAACATGCGGCGAACCATCCCGCGGAACACGGGATTATTTTCAGTGTTGTTGTGGCCACCCGCCCTCGCACGAGAGCAGGCACTGTATAATTTAAGGCCGTTTTCCTCATTTCACAGGTCCCGGTCACCGGAATCCCGCGAAACGAGCTGGTTAACGTAGCAAAATTGGGCGAACTGGCAACTATTATTAATGCCAAAAAATGACCTGTTCCGATTGAGGCCCTGGCATTCGGGTAACGGTTGGGCATTAGGCATTTTCAGAAGTGACTTCCGCTTTAAATCCCGCTTTTATGTTGTATGGTGAGAAGCGGTGCTTTCAAAGGAAAGCGTTCGGCAAAACTGGCACGATTATGGAAATATTCTTTAAAAACCTCACCCCTGAGGGGAACACAGCGGAGCAACTCCTGCACGATCTGAGCACCTTGCGGGAGGATACCGAGGAATTATTTCGCGCGACCGGGGGCACCTTGGCGGAGCGATCAAAAGCAAAATTTCTAAGCTCCGTCGAACGGATGAAGGCCACCTGTCACGATATCAAAGACCGCGCCAACGCCGGGATCTACACCACCGAACAATCCCTGCGGCAATACCCGTATTCGGCCATTGGCATCGCCTTCGGCCTCGGGGTGATTGCCGGCCTTCTCAGCCGTCGCAAATAAAGGCCCAAGCTCCTCATAAGCGCCTGATTTCAAGCGATTTGCATTGGAAACTGGCTGGTTGTTTATTTTTGGCTCCCCGTGTAACCACTTGCAATTACCAGGCGTCTGTTCGAATGCAACCAACAGTACAACCTAAAGTCGAACAATCAGTCAGAGATTCATACATATGAAGAAACTTGCAGTCGCCGCTCTCACCCTCCTTTGCGCCATGTCTCTCGTCGTTCGTGCCGACGATGCTCCACCGAAGAAAACCAAGCTCACTGCCGAGCAAAAGGCGCTGCGCAAGGAAATGATCGAGAAATACGACACCAACAAAGACGGCAAGGTGGACAAGGACGAGGCCAAGAAAATCAGCAAGGAAGACCAGGAGAAAATGGATAAAGCCGGCGTGAGCCTCGGCGGCAAGAAAAAGAAGGACTCCTCGACGGACTCGGCGACCGCGAAACCCGCAGGTAACTAATTTGCAGTTCGGTCCGCAGAAGAAACTGCCGTTAATCCCTAAACGAGCATTACGCCCCACCGAAACCGGTGGGGCGTTTTGTTTTTGGGCAAGGGAAATGGCCGGCGTTGCTCAGGCTGACGGCGTCACATCCATCACAATGTCAAACCGCGCGCCCAACTCGCCGATGCGCGAGTCTTTGAGCGGCACGAAATCCATCGTCACTGATGCGCGTGCTTGCTGGTCGCCGATATTCCGCCAAATACCGTCCTGCTCGTTGCCGGGAAAACCTTTGACGAACAATTGGGTGGTCCAGGGCTCGCGCCCTTTCGTTTTGATCTTGAAATGAATGTGCGGGGCCTGGCGACCGGGATAACGAACCGGCTTGAGGGTGCGGAAGTAATATTCACCGGTCGATCCCGTCAGGAAACGGCCAAAACCCTGGAAGTGCGAATCAAACCTGCTTTGGTTGGGCTGGTCCGCCAGGTAGATGCCAGAATGGTCCACTTGCCAGATTTCAATCGTCGTATTCCGAATCGGATCACCCCGGCTATCCAGCACCCGTCCGGTCAAATGTGTTATCTCTCCGACAGCAGGCGTGATCGAGTCATTGACGATGATCAAGTCGTTGTCCGTGTCCAGCGGGAGCTTTGGCGGGTAAAACGGGCCTTCTTCGACTGACGCGGTCTTGCGCGCGAGTTCTGCGGCGAACGCGCCGGGTACGGTGAACAGTGCCGCGCCAAGGCTGAGCCGACGCAGAAAAGCACGACGATTGGGGCTTGCCGTAACGCCCGGAATAATAAGGTCTGTTTTCATAGCCTGCATAATTTAAGGAAGCAATGAAACGGCGACGAAGAAAGCCGCAGCAGTAGTGGGGTGGCCGCGGCGCCAGAAAGGATAACAGGTATCTTCATGGCTGTTAAAACAACGTTTCTCCGTCGAAATGAATAACTCTTACTTGGCGCCCTGATCAATCCAGGCACGAATCAATCCGACTTGTGCCGGCGTTAAAGGTTTAGCCGGAGGACCGCCCGGACCGCGTGGCCCGCCGGGACCGCCCGGACCTCCAAAGCCAGGGCCGCCGGCACCTCCTGGACCACCATGATCACCAGGTCCGCCATTAGGTCCGCCAAGTCCATTAGGGCCACCAGGGCCACCCTGCGGCGGATTGCCATCCCCGGGAGCGCCCGGGGGAGGACCGCCGCCATTTGGAGCTCCGGGAGGACGATTGCCCGGACCTTGCCCGCGCGGGCCGCCGGGGCCTCGTTTGGGCGGCATCGCGATCCCATCCGTCAACTGCGCCACAGCGGCAACCAGCAGGCTCTTTTTGCTGTCGTCGGGGACAACGATCTTGCCATCCTTGCCGCCCTTGAGCACCGCCTCAAGGGTATCCAGCCGTAACTCCCCTCTCTGCCGTTCTTCACCATGGCAGCGCAGGCAGGATGTTTTGAAAATCGGAAGTATGTCCGTGGCATAAGTAACGCCCGTCTTATCAGCAGCAGGTGGCAACTTGCTGACGTCCACTTTGCCGATGTCCCATTTGTCATCGGCTTTTGCAGCCAGGGTGGAAATAATGGCGCCTAACAGCAGGAATGCGGGTGCAGTTCTCATAGTTGATTTGCGTTCAGATTTTGCTTTGTCACCGTAGGTTATAAAATGGGGGATTTGCCGGCAACCAAGAAACAAGCAACCAATCCGTCCATTGCAACAAACCGCAAGGAAGAAACCGCTGCCTGAGGGTTGTTCCTCGCACCCTTAGTTAATAAACATCGCTTCGTTGGCCTGCAACAAGGCGTGGGCGTATTTCGCCCAGGAGCCCACGGGCATCAGTCCGGCAGGCGGAATGGTCGCCAGACTCATTGCCGGCGGTGTGTTCTTCTTGCCACCGCCGCCTTTCTTGCGTTGCTCGCGGCGGTTCTCGTTGCTCACAGGTGTCACCTCGGGGGTTTCCATGGGTGGCGACTCGGTCAGGAAGCCCAAACCCAGTTGCATTTCCACCGGGGTCGGCTCGCGTTGATAAATGAGATCGTAGAGCAGCTTGACTCGCTGCTCGGGACCTTTTGCGTCGCGGAAATCCGGGCGATTCACCAGGTTCCGCGCCTGTTCGACCACCAGCGGGCTGTTCATCATGAACAACGCCTGTTGCGGAACAATGGTTTCATACCGCTTGCCGGTCGTGATGTCCGGGTTCGCAAAATCGAATTGGTTATAAACCTCCGGCAGGTTGCGGCGGTCCACGAATCCATAGAGCGTGCGCCGCGTGGAATAAGGCGTCGCGCCCAGGTTCACTGGATGCCCGCCCATGGTTTTGTCGAGCCGGCCACCGATCGCCAATAAGGAATCGCGCACCGCCTCGAATTCAAGCCGCCGGATGTTCGCGCGCCACAGCCAGCGGTTGTTCGGATCCAACTGTGCGTAACGCGGATTGTTTTCACTGCTCTCCTGATAGACGCTCGACAACATGATGAGCCGGTGCATTTTCTTGACCGACCAGCCTTCTTCCATGAACTGTGCCGCAAGATAATCGAGCAACTCAGGGTGGCTGGGCGGCGCGGATTGGTTCCCGAAATCGTCCGGTGTGGTCACGAAGCCTTCGCCGAAATGATGCAGCCAGATTCGATTCACCATCACACGCGCCGTCAGCGGGTTGTTGGTGCTGATAATTGCGGCTGCGAGTTCCAAGCGTCCACTGCCGTTCCGGAACACAGGCCGGTTCGGACCGGAAAGAATCTCCAGGAATCGTCGTGGTACAACGTCGCCCTGGTTTTCCGCCTCGCCGCGAATGAACACATGCGAATCGGCCGGTCTGGGTTTGTCCACCAACACCATGGCCCGCGCCGGTGATCCCGGATGGGTTGATTCCAATTGCGCGATCTCACGGCGAAGCTGAATTCGCTTTTGCTGCACTTCTTTGTTCTTGCCCATCCCGCCGCCTTTCACAGGTTTAAGCGCGGCCATTTCCTGATTCAGAGCATTGTATTTGTTCGCGAAATCCAGGTAATCCGGCGTCATCTTGATTGGCTCAATCAGCGGCTCGTCCTCGGGTTCAACCGAACTGGCGAAAATACCGTGCAGCGAATAATAATCCTTGGTCGGGATCGGGTCGAATTTGTGATCGTGACAGCGCGCACAGGTCACCGTCAGCCCAAGCGTTCCTTTCGTAACCACATCAATCCGATCGTTAATAATGTCATTGATGTTGTCGTTGAAATGTTCGCCGACCGTCAGGAAACCCATTGCAGCGAGCGTGCTGCGATCCGGCGCGTTTAACTTATCGGCCGCGATTTGTTCCAGGATGAACCGGTTGTACGGTTTGTCTTCATTGAACGCGCGAACAACGTAATCGCGGTACGTCCACGCGTACGGATAGCGAAAGTCCTCCTTCTGCCGTTTCACGTCGCCTTTGGTGTCGGAATAGCGCGCCGTATCGAGCCAGTAGCGTCCCCAGCGTTCGCCGTATTGCGGCGAGGCGAGCAACCGGTCCACCACCTTGGCGAACGCGTCCGGCGAATTGTCATCCAAAAAATCCTGCAACTCCTTCAACGTCGGCGCGAGGCCGATCAAATCGAACGTCGCCCGGCGCAACAGCGTCCGCTTGTCCGCCAGCGGCGCGGGCTTCATGCCGTTCTCCTCCAGTTTGGCGACAATAAACGCATCCACCGGCGTGGCGCACCAATTCGTTTCCTTCACCTCGGGAACTGACGGCTTCTTCACCGGCTTGAACGACCAGTGGTCTTTTTCGGATTTGGCCCATTCCTTTCCGTAGGTCGTCGAGTTCGTGGTGCGCGGATCCGGCGCACCCATTTTAATCCAGCTTATTAGATTGGCAATTTGGTCGTCCGAAAGCTTTTCGCCCTTGGGCGGCATCTGCAAATCCGGATCGGTGTAGCGAACCGCTTTTATCAAAAGGCTTTTCTCGGGATCGCCGGGAACAACCGCCGGACCGGTGTCGCCGCCTTTGAGCACGGTTTCGCGGAATTCCAGCGAAAGCCCGCCCTTGAGTTTGGTGGCTTCGTGGCTGTGGCATTTGTAACAATTGTTTACGAGCGTAGGCCGAACCTTGCTTTCGAAGAAATCCAATTGGGCTTTGGTTGGTTCCGCTGCCAGAAGCGATTGAGCACAGCCAAGAGCCGCAAGCCCTATCGCAAGTCTCCAACGATTCCTGGAGCTTGAGGTCTGGGATTTTCCTGGAGCCTGGATATTGGCGCTTGTAGCTTGCATTCGCTTACGCCATCACTCCCTTGACGATGTTTCCCGCAACATCGGTGAGACGGAAATCGCGGCCATTGTAACGATACGTCAGTTTGGTGTGGTCGAATCCGAGCAGCGCCAGAATCGTGGCGTGAAGATCGTGGATGTGCACGCGGTTATCCACCGCGCGCGCGCCAAACTCGTCCGTCGAACCATAAATCGTCCCGCCTTTGACTCCGCCGCCGGCCATCCAAACGCTGAACGCCTTGCTGTTATGATCGCGGCCCGGATTTTCGTTGCCGTTGCGATCGCGGGTGGCGGTGCGGCCGAATTCACCGCCCCAAATCACCAGCGTGCTGTCCAACAAACCGCGCTGCTTCAAGTCCGTCATAAACGCGCCCAGCGGTTGATCGATCTCCGAAGCGGACTCCGGCAGGCGCTTCTCGATGTCGTTGTGATGGTCCCAGCCGCCCGCCCAGACTTGCACGAAACGAACGCCGCGTTCGAGCAGACGGCGCGCGATCAGCATCTGCCGTCCCTGCGTGGTGTTGCCGTAAAGCTCCTTGACATTCTGTGGCTCCTTTTGGAAATCGAACGCATCCGAAGCCGCCGATTGCATTTTAAACGCGATCTCGTACGCCTCGATGCGCGCCTCCAACTGCGCGTCCTTCTGAAGGTTCTGACAATGCAGTTCGTTGAGTTGATGAATCAGGTCCAACTGCCGCCGCTGTTCTTTTAACGAGATGTATGGGTTCTTGATGTTCTGAATCATCTCCTCGACCGATCCAGCCGAGGTATTGATGCTCGTGCCTTGATAAACGCCCGGCAGGAATGCGGCCTGCCAGTTTTGCGTTCCGCCTGGCGGCAATCCACCCCCGGGCCGAAGTGAAATGAACCCGGGCATGTTTTGGTTTTCCGTCCCCAATCCGTAAACCGTCCACGAACCCAGGCACGGCTTGGCGAGCCGCAGCGAACCGGTGTTCATCATCACTGTCGCAACTTCATGCGCCGGGATGTCCGTGTACATCGACCGGATGATGGCCATGTCATCCACGTGCTCGCCGATTTTCGGGAAAACTTCGCTCACTTCGATCCCCGACCGGCCCATGGGGCTGAACTTGAACGGCGAGGGCATCGCCACGCCATTCATATTGGGCAAGGATTGGCCTGCATACTTGGCAAGTTCAGGTTTGGGGTCCCAGGTATCCACTTGCGACGGGGCGCCCTGGGCAAAGATGTGAACGACGCGTTTGGCCTTGCCGGGCAGCGGCGGATTTTTAGGCGCGAGCGGCGAAAGGTCCGACTCCGCGCGAGCGGTGCTGGTGAAAAACTCCTGGCTCAGCAAACTGGCGAGACCAAGCGCGCCAAAGCCCATGCCGAATCGGCTCAGGAACTGGCGGCGATTGATGGCAAAATCCTCGGGTTTGGCTCGATGCTCATTGATGTTCATAAGATTTACTTCTCAGGCCGGCCTGTCCCTCAGCAGCCCGGCTGTTCTTATCCAGACGGTCCCCAACCGTAAATGGTTTCAATAAAGGCAATTTTCGCAAACTCACGGGTCCCATCCGACGCAAGTTTTGGGCCATTTTAAGCGCGTTGGGCTACACCAATATCGAAACGTCCCGAATGTTGTCTGAACGCCATTTGAGTAGGCATCCATTGGAAACCGCGCTATCCTTCAGGCGTGCGGACCGAACCGGGCTTGGGAGCGGTCAAATTCCGAACACGAGGTAACTTATGGCTGAAAAGATTCGTTGGGGCATCATTGGAACGGGCAGGATTGCGCGGCTGTTTGCGGAAGGGCTGGGCGCATTGCTCGATGCGGAACTGGTGGCGGTGGGTTCCCGTTCGCAGGCCAACGCGGATGATTTCGCGAAGCAATTCAACGTGCCTTTTCGCCACACCAGTTACGAGGCGCTGGCCCATGACGCGCGCGTGGATGCCGTCTATATCGCCACGCCGCATTCCTTGCATGTCGAGAACACCCTGATGGCACTCGAGGCCGGCAAACCGGTGCTGTGCGAGAAACCCTTTGCCATTAATGCGCGCCAGGCTGAATCAATTATTCGAACGGCGCGGGCAAAAGGAATTCTGGTGATGGAAGCCATGTGGACGCGGTTTCTGCCGCCTATTGTGCGGCTGCGCGAGATGCTGAACGAGGGAATAATCGGCGAGGTGCGGACACTCGAAGCGGGGTTCGGATTTCAACGCGAGAAGCGGGAGGGCCGTTTGTTCGATCTGGCATTGGGCGGCGGAGCGTTGCTGGACATTGGGATCTATCCGCTGTCGCTGGCTTCGATGATTTTTGGGCCGCCGACGCAAATCACGGGATTGGCGGAGATTGGGCCAACGGGTGTGGATGAGCAGGCGGCGATTGTGCTGGGGCATCCGCAGGGACAGTTGGCGGTGCTGCACAATTCGATCCGCGTGAATACTTTCCAGGAGGCGTCGGTCACGGGAACACGCGGACGCATCCGGCTGCATCGCGGCTGGTGGAAGGGTTCGGACATGACGCTGACGTTGGACCAGGGCGGCGAGGAGTTCCTGGATTTCCCGTTTACCGGGAACGGTTATCAGTTCGAAGCTGAGGCGTTCATGGAGTGCTTGCGCGCGGGTGAATTGGATAACAAAATCATGCCGCTGGATGAAACGCTCAGCATCATGAAGACGCTGGATACATTGCGGGCGCAGTGGGGGTTGAAATATCCGATGGAGTGAGAGCGATGCCTCAATCATCCCGGACGGAGCGCAGAGCTGCGCATCTCCAGCGCACTCCGAAGCATGGAGTCCCGGCTTCAGCCGGTGCCATCGCGTTGTCAAGCGTGTTGATAGCTTTCAAAGCCATGACATTTAAGCATTTCGAGTGATCATGAATCACCATTGCACACGCCGGGAATTTCTAGCCGCCTCCGGTCTTCTGCTGCTCGGCACCGCCGCGCGTGCCGTTGAAGCCGCGCCGCAGAATCCCGAGCCGATCATCGACATCCATCAGCACACGAATTACAGCTTTCGCACGGACGAACAATTGCTGGCGCATCAGAAGGCGATGGGGGTCACGCAGACGATCCTGTTGCCGGCGGGTTCGCTTTATGGTCTGGCGGCAAATTGCACCGGGAACGAAGCGGTTTGGAATTTTGCGCTCGATCATCCGGGCGAATATTTTTATTTCGCCAACGAAGTTCCCAATTTGCCGGGTGCGCGGGCGGAGATTGAAAAATATCTCAAACGCGGCGCGCTGGGAATCGGCGAGCAAAAGTTCCATGTCGATTGCGACTCGCCGGCCATCGAATTGGTCGCTGAACTTGCGCAGGAATTCAAGGCGCCGGTGCTGATGCACTTCCAACACAACGTCTATAACCTGCACATTGAGCGGATGCACAAAACGCTCGAAAAATTTCCGAAGGTCAAGTTCATCGGTCATGCGCAGACGTGGTGGAGCAATATCGACAAAAATTGCGACCAGAAAACGCTGTATCCCCTCGGCAAGGTCACGCCGGGCGGCATCACGGATATTTTGCTCACCGAATACCCAAACATGTACGGCGATCTTTCGGCGGGCTCGGGCTTGAACGCGTTGAACCGCGACCAGGATTTTACGCGCGGCTTTCTGGAACGGCACCAGGACAAATTGCTCTACGGCAGCGATTGCAACGACTCCATCGGCCGCGGGCCCGGCTGCCAGGGCGCGCGGACCATCGCCGCCGTGCGCGAACTGGCACCCACGAAGGCGATCGAGCGAAAGCTGCTTTACGGGAATGCGAAGAGGATGTTTGGGCTGTAGAACGCGAATTCTCGCGAACCGAAAAATTAATCCCTCGGCCTTGGGTGGAAACGCCCGCGCCGGAGCGCCTGTCGTCACCAGGGCATTATACGCGTTGCGCGGGTTTCCGCTTTACAGAAGCGCCGCTGATGGGGCAAGGTACTGTGGATTGGTAACTACTGGAGTTTGTTGGCGATCCCGCCAAAATCCCAGCCTGATAGAAGTGAGTGAATTATGCCAGAATTAGTTGGAAACTTGTTGGTGGCGCAGTCGGGCGGCCCGACGGCCGTGATCAATGCCAGCGTCGCGGGCGTGATCCAGGAAGCCGGAAAAAATGAATGCATTGAGGAAATCTACGGAGGACTGAACGGCATTCTCGGCATCCTCAACGAAGATTTGATCGACATCAACGAGGAGAAAGCCAGAACCATCGCCGGATTGAAATACACTCCCGCCGCCGCGTTGGGGACGTGCCGTTACAAAATTGATTTCAAGAAAAAACCCGAGAAGGCCGCGTGGGATATGAACCGCCTTTTCGAGGTGTTTCAGGCGCACAACATCCGGTACTTTTTTTACGCTGGCGGCAACGATTCGCAGGACACCGCAAACAAAATTCACGAAGAGGCGGTCAAGCGCGGTTATGAAATGCGCGTCAACGGCGTGCCCAAGACCATCGACAATGACTTGCCGCACACCGACCATTGCCCGGGTTACGGCTCGGCGGTCAAGTATTGCTCGGTCACGACCGTGGAGGTCGGGCTCGACGTCGCCTGCATGGCCACGGACGACGGCTCCTGCTGCATCATCGAAGTCATGGGGCGGTCCGCCGGCTGGATCGCCGGCGGCACGGTGCTGGCAAAACAGGGCCATGCGGACAACCCGCCGCATATCATTTTGTTGCCCGAAATTCCTTTTGACGAAGAAGCCTTCCTGGGCAAAGTCCAGGAAACGGTGGCGCGCTTGAAGTATTGCATCGTCATTGTGGGCGAGGGGCTGAAAAACAAGGCGGGCGAGGAAATCGGCGCGGACAAATCGCGCGTGGATTCCTTCGGGCATCCTTTGCTTTCGGGCGCGGCCGAGAAGCTCGCCGAGATTATTCAGGGACGCATCAGCCTCAAGACGCGCACGGTGAAACTCGGCTACGCGCAACGCGCCGCCGAACATTGCGCGAGCGCCACGGACTCGGACGAGGCGTTCGCCTGCGGCGTGGCCGCGGTGAAAGCGGCCGTCGAAGGCAAGAGCGGCGTGATGGCGAAAATTGTCCGGCTCAGTTCAGCGCCTTACAAGTGGACGACGGATTTGCAACCCCTGGCTGACGTGGCGAACGTCGAGCATTTCGTGCCGCGCGATTGGGTCAGCGAGGACGGTTTCATGCCGAACGAAAAATTTGTCGAATACGCCCGCCCCTTGATCGAAGGCGAAGTCAAGGTTCCGATGGAAGGCGGCCTGCCCAAGTACGTCGTTTTGGAAAAGGTGCGCGTGGAAAAGAAACTGCCGCCGCGGGCGTGAAGCATGGTGCCACCCGTCTTTAGCGGGAAACACGATTTTGTAAACTCTCTGCGTTCGACAATGCGAGTGCCCTGCCGGCTGAAGCCGGGACTCCGCACCTCAGTCAGATTGCTCCTGTTAATCGCCGGTTTGGTGTTCCTTCCGGTTGGCCGCGCGCTGGCTTGGAACGCTCCGGGGCACATAATCATCGCGGCGGAGGCCTGGCGGGAATTGCCCGCCAAGTTCCAGAAGCGCGCGAGCGAGCTGCTGAAGCACCATCCGGATTACGCGAAATGGGAGAAGGCATTTGCCACGGAGGCGCCGGACATGGATGCTGACGCTTTCATTTTCATGCGCGCAAGCACTTGGCCCGACGAAATCCGCGAAACGAAAAGCGAGTACAACCATCCGCACTGGCACTTCATCAATTATCCGTTGAAACCGAAGTCGTTCCCGAAGGAGCCCGCGCCATCCTCCACGGAGGACGTGCTCTTTGGCATCGAACAGTGCGAGAAAACCCTGGCCGACACCCGCGCGCCGGCTGAACTTCGCGCGGTTTATCTCTCCTACCTGATTCATCTGGTGGGAGACATTCATCAACCGCTTCATTGTTGCTCGCTCGTGGACAAAACCTATCCGAAGGGTGACAAGGGCGGGAACGATTTTTACGTGAAGCCCGGGGAGCGAGGCATCAGCCTGCACAGCTTGTGGGACGGGCTGCTGGGCCGCTCCGTTCGTCCGCGCTCGCAATGGAACGAGGCCATCCAAATCGAGGCCGAACATCCCAGAAAATCCCTGCCGGAACTCAACCGGGCCCGGACACCGAAGGATTGGAGCCTGGAAAGCCGCGAGCTCGCGATCGAGAAGGCGTATCTGCGCGGTAAATTGAAAGGCGGCACGGACTGGGAAACGGCCCCGAGCCTGCCAGCCGATTATACGAAGTCCGCAAAAGCAGTCGCGGAACGCCAGGCGGCGCTGGCGGGTTATCGCCTCGCGGATGCGATTGAAAAATATCTCAGGTAAACCGGATTAATTCGAAGGTGCGGCTGGCGGGTTCCGCGCCTTGGCCAGTTCCTTCTCCAATTTTTCCAGGGCCTCCTTCACGAGTTCTTCGCTGGCCTCCTTGGTCGTGGTGTGGCTGCCATAACTCGGATCGCGGGCTTCCACCATCAGGACTTTCTTGCCGTTGGACCAAAGGGAAATCACAAAGCTGTAATCAAACGTGCTGCCTTCCTTCGTGCCCATGATGCAAACCAGCGTGTCCGGCCCAACCTTGGCGGGCCATACGTCAAAGCCAAACTTGTTCAAAACCGCGGCCACGCGCGCCATGTAGATTTGGTCGAAAGGAGCCGGTTGCGTAAAGCAGACCGATTTGTATTTGGTGAGATCCGGCGGTTTGTCCTTCCCGCCTTCCGTTGCGCAGCCAGCGAGGAAAATGACGGTCAAAGCAATCCAGGCAACGCAAAAAATGCCCGGGGGCTTTTTGCGTTGTCCAAGTGTAAACAAGCAGCTTGCCATTGATAAACGCTAATCAGACGCGGCGGACTGCGGCAAGTTTAAACCCGGCTGGGTTGCGCCAACGATTCTTCGTCTCCGGCTCGTCACATTGGATCGCGATTCACGTCCTTGTAATAAATGTAGCGGGCGGGCGTCTTGCCCATTGCCACGAACCATTGCGGACAGTAGGGAGCCATCCAGATGGCGTCGCCGGCCCGGACGGGATGGTAATCGGCATCGAGCCGGTAAACGCCCTGGCCGCTGAGCATCAGGAGGCCGTGTTCCATGACGTGAGTTTCCACAAAAGGGAGGGTCGCGCCGGGTTGGTAAGTGAAGATGTTTACGGCCAGGTCGAAGGCGGGATTGTCAGGCAGCAAGACTTGCAGGCGCGCATCTTCGTTGCCGAGAAACGGCTGGCCTTTGACTTCGCGTTCGTGCCCGAAAATGGGTTCGGGTTTGCCGACGCTCGCAAGCGGTTGATACGGCTTTTGAAAAATGAGGAATTTGGCTTCGTCGCTGGACCCTTGAAAATGAATGTCCTGGCCCGGAGGAACATAGGCGTAGCTGCCGGGTTCGAGGCGGTGCTTTTTGTCATTGAGCGCGAGACTCCCCGTTCCTTCGAGCAGATACGCGAAATACTCGGTCGCGCCGGTGTTCCCGCGGCCATGGCCGTCCTTGCCCAGCGTGATGAGAAACTGGCAAAAGCGCGCGCCCATCGCCGGGGAGATCAGCACGATGCAAGTGGCCTTTTCCCAACCCGGCAGGTAACTGGTCACGAACCCGGCCGGGGTCAGCAGGCTGTAACGGTCTTTGACGACGTTCCGCGTGGCTCCAAAGAGTTCGGTCATTTTGTTGGGCGCCAATCTATACCGAGGTTCCGGGAGGTTGAAGGGAATTCTTTGATGGATATGAATATAAGTTAGTGAAAGGCGGGATCAGCCTGGCATTCTTACCGTCCCTTTGCAGCTGACTTTTTCCAGTCAGGCGCTCACCGCAGCGAGCACAAATGCCACTGTGCCTCTGACCAACGGGCCAGCGAGAATTTACTATCGCGTGCGCTATTAAAACCAACTCTGCCGCTGGCGTAAAAACCGGCTCACTAAGTCAGTGAATCAGTGGGTTTGACCAATTCGCCCGCCGGCTCAGCCGCAATCCTGCCGTCCTTGAATATCGTCCGGCCACGAAGCACGGTCTGAATGACCCTGCCGCTGAGGACTCGCCCCGCGTAAGGACTTTGGGGATGACGGTAAAGCAGCTCGTTCCGATCCACGGCAAAAGCCTGCCGCAAATCGGCGAGGACGAGATCGGCGTCGGCGTCGACCGCCAACCGGCCCTTGGTCGAGGGCAGATGGAAACGTTCAGCCACATTCAACGAAACCAACCGGCTGATCAATGGCAGCGCGATCTCCCTTTTTACGTGGCCCTCCGTCAGCAACAGCGGCAGAGTGTGCTGCGCTCCGGAGATGCCGCCCCACACTTTGAAGAAGTTTGGATTCTGTTTCAGGTCGGGCGGCGACGGCGAATGATCCGAGCCAACCGTCGTCACATGTCCGGCGCGCAGGTATTCCCAAAGCGCGTCTTGCGCGGGCTTGGGCCGAAGCGGCGGCGCGCACTTGGCCACCGCGCCAAGTTCCTCGACATCGTCTTCGGTCAAGACCAGATAGTGCGGACAAGTTTCGCACGTCACATCCACGCCTCCATTCCGCGCCGAGGCAATCAACGCAATCCCGGTGCCGCAACTGACGTGAACAATGTGCAACGCGCAGCCCGTCTCGCCCGCGAGCGCCAGCGCGCGCTGGATGGCGTCGAGTTCCGCTTCAATCGGGCGCGAATCCAAATAATCACGAATGGCGATTTTGCCCGCGCGAAGGCACTGCTCGGTGTTTTCGCGGGTAATGACATCGCTCTCCGCATGGACCGCCACGATCTTCTTGAGCCGCGCCGCGCGCTTCATGCCCTCCTTAAGCACCGCATCGTCCACGCTCGCAAAATCCTCGATGCCGCTGTTGGACATGAACGCTTTGAAGCCCACCACTCCGCGCGCGGCCAATTCCTCCAATCGATCCAAATTGGTCGGCACCAACCCGCCCCAAAAAGCGAAGTCGGTCAACGAACCGGCTCGCGCCGCGGCCAGCTTCAGATCGAAGCTCTCCGCATCCAGCGTCGGCGGATGCGCATTCAGCGGCATGTCGAAGAACAGCGTGCCGCCGCCCGCGGCCAGCGCCCGGGTGCCCGTCACGAACCCTTCCCAATGCGCGCGGCCCGGCTCGTTGAAATGAACGTGGGCATCGATGACGCCAGGAAAAATGTGCAGCCCGCTGGCGTCAATAATCTCGCGGCTGGAACTCTGCACGCTGGGTTGGAGAACGGCAATTTTGCCCGCGACCACGCCGACATCGAGCGGCATCGCTTCGGTGGCGGTGACAACCGTTCCCCCGCGCAGGAGGAGATCAAATTCAGGCATGCTTTCGATTCGACAGCGGACTTAGCTGATTGCCCAACAGTAGCAGAAAATCGCTGAGCACCGCAATGGCCACGCGCACGTCCTCCAGCAGCACCAATTCATCCGGATGATGGCTGATGCCCCCCTTGCAGCGGACAAACAGCATCGCCATGGGCGTGATGTCGCCCATCACCGCGGCGTCATGGCCCGCGCCGCTCGATAATTCCGTCACCTCGACCAGATGCCGGCGCGCGGCTTTGGCCAGCAGCCCCGACAACTCGCGCGAGCAAGGCACCGACTGCGTCTCCTGCACCACTTCCCAATCCACAATGACGCCGCGCTGTTCCCCGCTCCGATGCGCCACCTCCTGCAACCGCGCGCAAGCGGCCGTCCTCGTCGCGTCCAGGTGATGCCGCACATCGAGGGTCAGGACCACATCGCCCGGGATGACATTGCTCGCGCCGGGACGCGCCTCAATCTGTCCCACCGTCGCCATCAGTCCCGGATGATCGCGCATGCTGGCTTCCACCGCCGTGATGAACTGCGCCGCCGTCGCCAGCGCGTCATGACGCAGGTTCAACGGCGTGGTGCCCGCGTGCCCGGCCTGCCCGGTGAAACGCACCTTCGCGCGAGTCTGGCCCGCGATGGCCGTCACCACCCCGACCGGCTGGTATTTCTTTTCCAGCACCGGCCCTTGTTCCAAATGCAACTCGGTATAACCCAATAAATCCTGGGGATCGCGCCGCGCCGCCTGAAGTTTGTCCGGGTCGCCTCCAAACGCGCGAATCGCCTCGGACAGCGAAACGCCGCGCGAATCGAATCGCTTCAAATCCTGCTCGTTGAACCGGCCGGCCAGCACCTTGCTTCCCAGATATGTCGTCTGAAAACGCGCGCCCTCCTCGTCGGCGAACGCGACAACTTCAATCGCGAACGGGAGTCGAGTCTGGCTTTGGTGAAGTTGCTGCACGCACGCGATGCCCGCCAGCACTCCCAACGTGCCGTCGAACTTCCCGGCGTCCCGCACCGTGTCCAGGTGCGAGCCAAGCATGAAAGTCTTGGCCCGGTCGTCCTCGCCGGGGTAACGCCCAATCAGGTTGCCGATGGCGTCTTCCGAGACCGTCATCCCCGCTTCCCGCATCCAGGACCCGGCGAGTTCGTTCGCCTTGCGCATCGCCGGCGAACCGAACGTGCGGGTCAAGCGGTCCGGTTCCTCGCTGATTCGCCCCAGCGTTTCGATGCGTTCCACCACCACCTGCGCAAGATCAATCGTGCTCATGGCAAAAACTGTCCAAGATCCTGACAAAAAGCAGCAAATGCCGCGCCAGATTTGGCCGGAAGGGAGGTTTGTTGAGTCGCCATGCGCCGGGCTCAACTTCCCCGATACGTGCTGTAGGCCCACGGCGACACCAGCAACGGGACGTGATATGAAGCCGCGGCGTCGGCGATTCCGAAACGAACCGGCACCCGATCCAGAAACGGCACCTTCGCCGGGGAAGCTTTTCCCGCAAAATAGCCGCCCACGTAAAAAATCAGTTCATACTGTCCAACTTTCATCTCCGCTGGACCCAGGAGCGGCAGGTCCGTGCGACCATCCGCATTGGTCCAAACACTCTTGAGCAACCTCGGGGCGTTGTCCTCCACCAACCAAAGTTCGATCTGCATGCCCTCCGCCGGGCAGCCATTGGCGGTATCCAAAACATGGGTGCTTAGTTTGGCAGGCATAAATAATGTACGCAGCTTAAAGTTTTGGCAGGTGCTGGCAATCCGAAAGGCAAAGACCGAACACGCAGGGAGTCGTTGCCGCCCTTCTCCGATTTGGGCAACACGTTATGACTTCGGGTTTCGGATTTCATATCACTCCTTGATGACACGGGCACACCGGCATCGTCCTTGACCATCGCAAGTGACAGTGGGGGCACTCGGCAGCGTTCATCCGCCCCTTGGCCCCGCAATAACACCGATACCGAAACATCGGCTCCGCCGGAATGGGGCGCGCCACTTCGTGCGTGCCGTCGCTCCCGCCCTGCTGCGGATGCCGCTCTTCACCCGCTGCTTCTCCATTTTGAATTTCGGACTTGGTCATTGGACATGGATCATTTTCCGTCCCCTGTCTGGCCACAGGCACTTGGTGCTTTTCCGGCTTGCCGCGCCGAAGCCTCCCGGCGAGAGCGGGTGCTTGGTTGTTGGTGCTTGGCGCTTCCCTCGTGCTTGTGCTCGTCCTCGCTCCCATTTTCCCCGCCTTTAAACTCACGTTCTCGCCTGGCGCACCGCACCTTGTTTCACTTTGTTCTACTTTGTTTTTGTTTGTTTCACCTTGTTCCACCTTGTGCCCAGTCGTTCCATTCCCGGCGGAACCGTTGTGCTGCAACCCATTCTGTGAAGGCTCGTGCTGGCCGCGCCGAAGCTCCCCCGCGGAGGCGGGGGCTTGGTTGTTGGTGCTTGGTGCTTCCGCCGCAGGCGGCGAGCGCCGCTCCGCCTTAAGCTCCTCCAGGCTGATGCCCCGCTTGCGGGCTTCCCAGGCCAGGCGCTCCGGGCCATTGCCGCTCAACTGGCCAAAAATTGCAAATTCAAGCTGCCGAGTGCGCTCATCCTCCCGCTGGCCCTGCTCCCGGGCCTCCTGGCCAAGCGACTCCAGCCGCCCCGGCTCAAGGGCCCATTCCCGATGCTCCTGCTCCGTAACCTGGCGCCTGGCCTGCTCCTTGCAGCGGATCTCCCGCACCCGATGGTCCCCGCGCCGCAACGCCGCCACATCCCGGCCCAACTGCCGCAACACCGGCCAGCTCTCCTCGGGCCCCTGCCGCTCCAAACACCGCGCCAGCGCCACGTAACGCGAGCCCAGCCACAAGGCCAGCTTCTCCCCCAGCTCCAAACCCGCCAAATCCTGGTTGCCGCTGGCAAACTCCTGGAACACCTCCCGCGCCTCCTGCTTGAGCAGCCAGTCCCGAAAACCACCCTGCCGCCACTGCGAGAGGTTCTGCTGCGAAACCGCCCGCCCCCGAAACTCCCGCCGCAGCAGCGCCCCGGTCTCCGGCAGCCCGTTAAGCCACTCCAGCAACTTGGGCCCGCTGATCCCCTGCGCCAGCGCCCGATTCAGCCCCTCCCGAATCCCCACCGGCAGCCGCGCAATCTTCCCATGCCGGTACCGCGCCCCGCATTCATTCGTGCTCGTCCTCGTCCTCGTCCTCGATTCCGTTTCGCGCGCCTTCCGCCCTTCCTTCAAATTCCGGCCTTCGGGCTTCGGATTTCTGGCTTCGGATTTCGGATTTAAATTTGTCTTTGTCTTTGCGGGAGCGCGGGTCTTCATTTGCCTTGTGGGTTTGGGATTTGGTTCCTGGTGTTGGCGTCCATGCCGCCCATCCTCCCACCCCGGCGGCCGCGCTTCCCGCTCCCAACGCAGCCGCCATCCTTAAGCCTGGGCCATGGACATTTACTTTCACACCGTGAACTTTACTATACTTCAGTGCCAAGCGCAATCTTAAATCTGCATAAAATATAACATTAGTTCAGCAACCAATTCTCCTCGAGGAATTCCCCTCCAGGAATCCCGAAGGGATTCCATCACTCAGCCCAGGGTTGCGCGCGCCACGTCGTAGCGGAGCGAAGACGGGAGGCACGAGCTACCCTTGGTCACCGTCCTAAAATTCCTCAACCCAACGGGGTTGCAGACCTGTGCGCATGAAAATGTCGGAGCTGCAAGACCGCAAGATTAGTCAAGCAGCCCGCCATCGTGTTTGCTAGTTTAGCGCGCAATGAACGGCACACAGCCCGAGCATAAAACAACGTGGAACGATTACCGGGAGCGCATTTTGCGGGTGTTGACGCACATCCAGGAGCATCTGGATGAGGCGCTGGATTTGGAGGCGTTGGCGCGGGTGGCATGTTTTTCGAGTTTTCATTTTCACCGTGTCTTCGCGGCGATGACGGGTGAAACGCTTGCGGACCATGTGCGGCGGCTGCGGTTGGAGCAGGCGGCGATGGAATTGAGGGCGGGCGGGAAGCAGGTGATTCAAGTGGCGCTGGACGCGGGTTACGGAGCGCATGAGGCGTTCACGCGGGCGTTCAAAGCGGCCTACGGAGTTTCACCGGCGGAATTTCGCCGCGCGACGGGGCCCGTCGCCATTCTCGCCGCGCCGTCCGGCGTGCATTTTCGGCCGGGAGTTCCCTTGACCACTTTCAACACAAATCACCTCACAACAAAAGTTATGAAAGTCATCACCAAAAAAATCAAACCGCTGCGCGTGGCTTATTTGCGGCATGTCGGGCCATACGAAGACGTCAAGCAAACGTGGGTTGACCTCGTAAAACAACTCTCGGCGGACCAGCAGGTTGGCAAGCGTTCGATGTTCATTGGCATCGGGCATGATAATCCATCAGTGACGCCGGCGGCGGAGCTTCGTTACGATGCCTGCATCACGGTGGATGAAGAATATGAGCCGAAGAAGCCGGTTGAGTTGCAGACCATCCCCGGCGGCGATTGCGCCGTGGTGAAAAATTGCCCGGTCGCGAAAATCAAGGACGCCTTTCAGTTTCTGTACAGCAAATGGCTCGCGCGGAGTTCCCGGGAGTTGCGGCCTGCGCCGGGCTTTATCGTGCATGTGGGCGCCTGGGACACGGTCGCGCCCAAGAAACAGCGGGTGGATATTTATATGCCGTTGCAGCCGAAACGGCCCCGGAATAAAGCCCGGCAGATGAAGATCGAAGTGAGGACGCTGGAGCCGCAGCGGGTCGCGTATATGCGGCGGGTGGGGCCCTACAACGGGGCGTATGGGATATGGCTGGATTTCATGACCCGGCTGAAGCAGGACGGGCTGCCCCGCAAGGATTCGTTGTTCATTGGCGTGCCCTTGGATAATCCGAAGGACACCCCGCCGGAGAAATTACGTTATGACGCCTGCGTGACGGTGGATGAGAAGTACCTGCCCACGAAGCCGGTGCGTGTGCGAACGATAGCAGGCGGCGATTATGTGGTGGCGAGGAATTGCCCGATCGGGGCGATCGCCAAGGGTTATGAGAAATTGTTCTACTCATGGCTGCCCGCAAGCGGCCGCAAAGCACGGAAGGCCCCGTCGTTTTTGGTAGCCGTGAATGGTGCGGAGGGGATGCCGCCGACGTTTGGGCTAACGGATATTTATGTGCCATTGGAGGCGTCGAACCAGGATTGGACGCCTGGAACTTGAAGTTTGGAGCTTTTCTGGAGCTTGGCGGTTGGCGCTGGGTGTTTTGCCCGGTCCGTTCTTCCAGGCTTCAAACCGCCCTCTCCTCACCATCCATCAAATCCATCAACCGCAACCACGCGATCTTGCTAATCTCCTCCAACGCCGCCGCTATCTCCTGGGTTCGCGTGTTCTTGAGCCGCGCTTCAAAACCTTTAAGAATCGCTTCCTTCTTGTTTAGCCGCGCGCAAATCACAAACGGGAAACCAAACTTCTCGCGATACGCCTGGTTATTGCTTTGAAAGGCCGCAATCTCCTCCGGCGTGAGCCGGCCCAAGCCCGCGCTCGCCTGCTCGCGATTCGACTCAGGCGTCAGCGTCCCCGCCAGCGCCGCGCGACCGACCAGATCCGGATGCGCGCGAATCAACTGCAACTGCCTCTCCTCGCCCGCCTCCCGCACCACCTTCACCAACGCCCGATGCAACTCTTCCACACTCGCAAACGGCCGCTGCGCCCAAGCTGCTTCCGCGATCCACGGCGAATGTTCAAACACCGGCCCAACCACGCGGACGAATTCCTCCTGCGACAACGAGTTAAGCCATTCGAGTTTGTAACGTGGCATAGCACCAATCACCAATCCGGCCCCAAAGAAAAACTATTTCGCCCGCACCCAGTTCATGGCCTTCTCCGCGAGCTTGTCAAACGCAGCCACGCACAACTCCAGATGTTCCTCCCGGGTGTCTTCGATCTTATTGTGGCTGATGCCGTGCAGGCTTTGAACGAACATCATCACCGTGGGCACGCCCGCACGCGCGACCTCCGCAGCGTCGTGCAACGGCCCTGAAGGCAGGCGATGGCGTTTCCCGCAGGTTTCACCGATGGCTTCATCGCACATCGCGATCAAATCGTTGTTAAACAGCACCGGCTCAATTTGCCACAACCGTTCCCACGAAACCTTGACGTTCCCCTCACTGGCAAACCTCGCGCTGGCATCCCTCGCCTCCGCCAGCATGCGGGCGAGCGCGGCGGCATCCAGATGCCGTTGATCGAGCGTGATGCGGCATTCTTCAACCACGCTCGTGACAATGCCCGGCTTGGTCGTGCACGAACCGATGGTGCAAACGCCGCCGTTGCGCTCGGCAATGCGATAAATCTCCGGGCTCATTTTCGCGGCGGCGAGGAAGGCGTCCTTGCGCCGGTTCATCGGCGTGCTGCCGGAATGCGCCGCCTGCCCGAGGAAAGTGATCGCGTGGCGCTCGACCCCGAACGTCCCCAACACCGCGCCCAGCGGCAGATCCAGATCAAGCAGCACCGGGCCTTGCTCAATGTGCAATTCGAGGTACGCGGCCGCGTCCTTCAACTCCTTGCCGCTCTCCTTCACCCGCTCGAAGTCCACGCCGATTTCCTTCAACGCGTCCGGCAGGCGGATGCCATCCCTGTCCTTCAAACCGCGCGCCTCCTCCAGGTTGAGATTGCCGGAGCAGGCCGACGATCCAAACAAACTTTTGCCAAAGCGCGCTCCTTCCTCATCCGCCCAATCCACCAGGCGGACTGTCACCGGCGGCTTGCCATCGTATTGCGCGCTGATGCGGCGCAGAATCTCGACACCCGCCAGCACGTTCAGACAACCGTCGAGCCAGCCGCCATTCGGCACCGAGTCAATATGGCCGCCGATCAAGAGCGCGCGTTCGGATTGCCCGCGCAACGTCGTCCACAAATTGCCGGCGGCGTCCGTATGGATTTCGACCGGCAGCGCCTCCAGCTTTTTTCTGAGCCAGTTTCGCGCCGTCGCCCAGGTTTTGGTAAAAGCAACCCGTTGCGCCCCGTTCTCATCCCCCGTGAGACTGCGAAGTTCCTTGAGTTCGGCGACGGTGCGTTTTGGGTTCAGGGAAAAGCTCATTTGGCTTCTGCCGGCGATGCTTTTGCGTTCTCTCGCTGCGGCGCACAGGCTAAGCCCAACAACCACGTTTGACAAGGAATGGTTCACCGCAACTTCCTTGCGACGCATGGAATTGACGCTTCCATTCCGTCCCATCATGTCTTAGGCTGGCCATTGGTAGAATGAAGAGAACTAACCTGCTTTGGCAGGCTGAAAATTAGATCGATATGCCACTCAGTCCCAAGCTCGGACCCGAGGCTCTCGCGGCCAACCTGGCCGAGCTTCACCCCGCGCTCACCACCCAGGAAGCCGTCATTGAAGCGAACCGCTGCCTGTTTTGTTTCGACGCGCCTTGCATCAAGGCCTGCCCCACCGGCATCGACATCCCATCCTTCATCAAAAAGATCGCCAACGGCAACCCCACCGGCGCGGCGCGCGCGATTCTGAGCGCCAACATCCTCGGCGCGAGTTGCGCCCGCGTTTGTCCCACTTCGGAGTTGTGCGAAGGCGCTTGCGTGGTGCTCGACCTCGAAGGCGACCCTGTCAAAATCGGCCTTTTGCAGCGGCACGCTACTGACCACGTCCACGAACATCACCTCCAGGTCTTGAAGAAGCCGTCCGCCCACACCAATCGGCGCATCGCCGTCATTGGCGGCGGCCCGGCGGGCCTCGGTTGCGCGGCAGAATTGGCCCAACTCGGCCATCAAGCCGTCGTCTTCGAAAAAAAACCCAACGCGGGCGGCCTCAATACTTACGGCATCGCTTATTATAAAATGAAACCCCAGGTCAGCCTGGAGGAGGTCGAATTGGTGAAGAGCCTCGGCGTCGAATTCCGCTGCGGTGTCGAAGTGGGCCGCGACGTTTCGCTCGCCCAACTGGAGCAGGAGTTCGACGCGGTGTTCCTCGGTCTCGGGCTTGGCGCCGGCACGCGCCTCGGGATTCCGGGCGAACAGTTGCCCGGAGTCATTGATGCGATTGACTTTATCGAGCAGATCCATGCTGAACCGTTGCACCAGGTGCCGGTCGGCGAACGCGTCGCCGTCATCGGCTGCGGCAACACCGCCATCGACGCTGTTACCCAGGCCAAACGTCTCGGCGCACAAACCGTCCTCGCCATCTATCGCCGCGGTGAAGACGATATGTCCGCCTACGATTTCGAATATGAACTCGCCAAAAATGACGGCGGACAATTTCTCTTCCATGCCGTCCCGCTGGAAATTCTGGCCGGCAAGGATGGCCGCGTCACCGGCTTGCGGCTTGCCCGCACGCAGGTCAACGCCGCTGGAAAAGTCGGGATCATTCCCGGCACGGAGTTCGTCGAGCCTTTCGACATGGTCATCAAAGCGGTGGGCCAGGAAAAACAAGCCGCTCTGCTCAAAAAATTGCTCCCCAAGCTGGAACTTGATAAGCGCGGCGCGGTTAAGTATGACTTCGCCACCGGGCGAACCAACCTCCCCAAGATTTTTGCCGGCGGGGATTGCGCCAACGGCGGCCGCGAAGTGGTTAATGCCGTCGCCGAGGGCAAACGCGCCGCCCGCGGCATCCATGCCTTTCTCTCCGGACACGAAGTGACCGGCCCGGTGCAACCCTCCCGCCTTGGCGCAAAAAACGGCGCGGCTGGTTCCGGCTTCGACCATCCGATTCGTGTCAAGGAACTGGAGGAGGAATTCGGGAAACCGTGATGAAACACCAAGCTCCAACATCCAAGCACCAGAAAAGCTCCAATGGCCAAGCTCCAAATACGTCTGGGAAGAAATCGAGTATTATCAAATATTCACACGTTTCGTCGCATGCATGGGTGTTGAATGAGGAACCGAATGCACCTGATTCCACTGGGCATCCGTTTGATCTGGAAGAACGGACCGCCCAGTTCGGCGAGGCCATTGTGCGCTTTTCAAAGAAGATCCCGCGTGATCCGGGCAACAATCGTCTCATTGACCAACTGGTCGGTTGCGGCACGAGCGTAGGGGCAAATTATCGCGAAGCGAACGAGAGTGTTTCCAAAAAGGATTTCCTGTTTTCAACCAGCCGTTGCGTTAAGGAAGCGAAGGAAACAAAATTCTTCCTGCGCATGGTCGCCGCCTCGGAAGAGCTGTTGGTCAAGGAAGCCCGCGAGCTTTATCGCGAATGCCATGAATTACACATGATCTTCGCCAGCATGTACCGCAAAGGACGGAAATGAAAATACCTGGAACAAATTTCGAATCCAACCGCATGCCGCCCAGCCCTGGAACATTGGAGCTTGAATTTTTGGAGCTTCTCTGGTGCTTGGAGGTTGGAACTTGGAGCTTCTAATATGGCCGACCTTTCCATTAACCTCGCCGGTATCAAATCCCCCAACCCCTTCTGGGTCGCCTCCGGGCCGCCCTCGAACACCGCTTACCAGGCCCACCGCGCTTTTGAAGCGGGCTGGGGCGGTGTGGTGTGGAAGACCATCGGCGAGCCCATCGTAAACGTTTCCTCGCGCTATTCCGCCATGAACCTGGGTGGCGTGCGCATGGCGGGTTTCAACAACATCGAACTCATCAGCGACCGCTCGCCCGAAACCAATTTCCGCGAGATCGCTGAAGTCAAGAAACGCTGGCCCAACCACGCCGTCATTGCCTCGCTGATGGTCGATACCCGCGAACGCTGGCACGAGTTTGTGAAATGGTCCGCCGACGTCGGCGCGGACGGCGTGGAATTGAACTTCGGCTGCCCGCACGGCATGTGCGAGCGCGGCATGGGTTCCGCTGTCGGCCAGCAACCGGCCGTGACCGAAAGAATCGTCAGTTGGGCCATGGAAGCCGCGACCATCCCGGTCATCGTCAAGCTCACGCCGAACATAACCGACATCACCTACGCCGCGCGCGCCGCAAAAAGCGCCGGCGCCAACGCCATCTCGCTGATCAACACCATCAACAGCATCACCCAGGTCAACCTCGACAACCTCGTGCCGGAACCCTTTGTGGCCGGGTTCAGCACGCACGGCGGCTATTGCGGACCGGCGGTCAAACCCATCGCGCTGAACATGGTTCAAAGCTGCGCCGACGACCCCGAGGTCCAGCTTCCGATCTCCGGCATCGGCGGCATCTCGAATTGGCGCGACGCCGCCGAATTTATCGCGCTCGGCTCGACCTCCGTGCAAGTTTGCACGGCCATCATGCACTACGGATTTCGCATCGTGGAGGACATGGTTGAGGGCTTGAACGATTACCTCGATTCCAAAGGCTTCACCAATGTCGCGCAACTCCGCGGCCTGGCCGTGCCCACACTCAAGAAGTGGGAATCACTCGATTTGCATTATCAGCGCATCGCCCGCATCAATTACGACAAATGCATCGGTTGCAACCTGTGTTACATCGCGTGCGAAGACGGCGCGCACCAATGTATTGACCTGGTTGATCCGAACGGTTACGGCCTTGGCCCGGGACGAGTTCCCGGCAAACCGATTCCCAAGGTCCGCGAAAACGATTGCGTCGGCTGCAATCTCTGCTCGCTCGTCTGCCCCGTGGACAATTGCATCACCATGACCTCAATCGAAACCGGCAAGCCACGGATGAGCTGGACCGATTATCAGGCCAAAATGGCGCGCGGCGAAATGATGCCCATACCACCGCATCCGTAGATGAAACCACAAAAAACAAACATTCAAGCACCAACATCCAAGCTCCAGAGAAGCTCCAAACCGTGCTTTTCTGGCGCTTGGGATTCGGAGCTTCTCTGGAGCTTGGATGTTGATGCTTGATGCTTCTGCCTGATGCTTTTATTTCATGAATCCATGCCCTAATTATATCGGCGGCGAATGGCTCCCGGTTTCCGGAGTCGCCACTTCGCCGGTTCACAATCCCTCCACCGGCGAAGTCATCGCCGAAACACCCATGGGCACAACGCGGCACGTGGACGATGCGGTGAATGCGGCGCACCAGGCGTTTCCGGCGTGGTGGGAAACCCCGCCCACGGAGCGCGCCCGGATTTTCTTCAAGTTCAAAATGCTGCTGGAGGAGAATTTCGAGGCGCTCGCCCAAAGCGTCACTCGCGAGCATGGCAAGACACTGGTGGAATCGCGCGGCGACGTCCGCCGCGGAATTGAGATGGTCGAGTTCGCTTGCGGCGTCCCGTCGCTGCTGATGGGCGAAGTGCTCGAGAACATCGCGCGCGGCATTGACTGCGACGCCATCCGCCAGCCGCTCGGTGTGTGTGTCGGCATTACGCCGTTTAATTTTCCCGCGATGGTGCCGTTGTGGATGTATCCCATAGCCATCGTTGCTGGAAACACGTTTGTCTTGAAACCCAGCGAGAAGGTCCCGCTGACCGCGATTCGCATCGCCCAATTGCTCGAACAGGCCGGGTTGCCCAAAGGCGTCCTCAACCTCGTTCACGGTGGCCGCGAATGCGTCGATGCGCTCCTGACCCATCCCAAAGTTAGAGCCATTTCTTTCGTCGGCTCGACGCCGGTGGCCAAATACATTTTTGAAACCGGCACCAAAAACGGCAAGCGCGTGCAGTCCAATGGCGGCGCGAAGAATTACATCCTCGTGATGCCGGATGCGGATGTGGAAAACTCCGTTAAAGGGTTGACCGAAGCCGCCTTCGGTTGTGCGGGCGAGCGTTGCATGGCCGGCTCGACCGCCGTGATGGTGGGGGATGCCGTCAAGACCGTTCTTCCCACGCTCGCAGAAGTCACCCGCAAGATTCAAGTCGGCCCCACCGACCGCAGCCCGCAACCCCAGATGGGTCCGGTCATCACGCGGCAGCATCGCGACCGCGTCTGCGAACTCGTTGAAGCGGGCGTCAAGGAAGGCGCGAAGGTCCTGGCCGATGGACGGAGCGTCAAAATCGATTCCGCGCCCAACGGTTTTTTTGTCGGCGCCACGCTGCTCGACCAGGTGCAAAGCGGGATGACCGTCATGCGCGAGGAAATCTTCGGCCCCGTTCTCAACGTCATGCGCATGGACGATCTCGACTCGGCCATCGAAACGGCCAACCGCTCCGCCTATGGCAACGGCGCGTCCATCTTCACACGCTCGGGCAAAGCCGCGCGCGAATTCAAGCATCGCATCAAGGCCGGGATGGTCGGCATCAACATCGGCGTGCCCGCCTCCATGGCGTGGTTTCCGTTCAACGGCTGGGATGATTCATTCTTCGGCGACCTCCACATGCAAGGCCGCGAAGGCGTGCACTTCTTCACCCAACTCAAAGTGACCACGAGCCGTTGGTTTAGTTATGGCGAAGGAGACATCTGGCATCGGTAGAAGATGTGAGAACTCCAACCCGAAACGCCAAACACCAGGAGCGCGCGTCAGAACACTTGCTGTTTGCTGCCTGGTGCTTTTCGGGTGTTTGGTTTTTGGAGCCTGGCGTTTAGCTTAGGACCTATCTCGGTAGGGCGCGTCACTCCGTGCGCGCCGACGACGGGCAGAGGACTGCCCGTACCGGGTTAGGTTCTTAGCCGCAACGACACAGTTGATATTGGGGAGCACACGCGCCCCGATCCAACTGCATCCTTACGGCTTAGGACTGGCCGCGCGGAAAAAAATTGTATCGAAGAATGCACCTCAACGCACTAATGCCATCACGCCAGCCCGCCTTTTTGCCCTCGGCGTAAGTTCGGCCGTGATACGAAATGGCCACCTCGTAAATCCGCACTTTCAACCGGCTTATCTTGGCGGTGATCTCGGGCTCGAACCCAAACCGGTTTTCCTCTATCCTGATCTTCTGGATGATCTCGCGGCGGAACGCTTTGTAGCCTGCCTCCATGTCCGTGAGGTTCAAGTTCGTTGCCATGTTGGATAGCGTGGTGAGGACCCGGTTGCCAACGGAATGCCAGAAGTAAAGCACGCGATGCGCGCTCGAACCGATAAACCGCGAACCAAACACCACATCCGCCTTCCCGGCCAGGATCGGCGCCGCCAAAAGCGGATATTCCTGCGGATCGTATTCCAGATCGGCATCCTGAACTACGACTATAGGCGCTGTGGCTTGCGCAAAACCCGTCCGCAGCGCCGCCCCTTTGCCCTGGTTCAAATCGTGCCGAAGCAACCTGATCCGCGCGTCGAATGCCTGCAGCGGTTGCAAAACGTTCCAGGTGCCGTCCTGCGAACCATCGTCCACCACGATCAATTCCTGGACGAGCGGCTGCGCCAGAACCGTTCGGACAACCTCGGCAATGGTCGCGGCCTCATTATAAACCGGAATCACCACCGCGAGGCAGGGAACGATTGCCCCGGAACGTTCACTGGGCTTGCCCGTTGACGTTTGAGGACTGCTCATGCCGCTGTTGGCCGCGCCTGCATCAGCGGCATTATGCCGGAATCCTTGATGCCACGCAGTATATTTTTCCCCGGATACACTGGTGAGCGTATCCCGACACGTTCTTACTCGGAAGCTGGGACAGCGTTCACCTGCCTTCAGCGGCTCCGCAAGAGGGAGGGGGCGCAACGTTCACCCAGACGCACCCGGCGGAACACCCCATTGTAGCCTGCCGCCGGCGGAACGAGTTTTTCTCCGCACTTTAGCGAGCACGACCGCGACGTGGGATGATGGGGCGGGTTGGCCCGCAATGCGCATCAAGGCATGAAACCAAATCGCTTGCTCCCGTTGCTTGTGGTCACCGCCGCCCTGCTCAGCGGTTGCACCACTTACCAGTATCGCGTCGTCCAACCGCCCGTGGTCGCGCAGCCGATCCGGAACCAGCTCGTAATCGTTCCTTACGATCCGCTGGAATACCGGCTGGTGCGCCGCGACGACCGGCTTGGCGTGCGGATTTTCAATCCCACGGACGACCGTATCGTGCTGCTGGGTAGCAAAAGTTACGTGATCGATCCCCGCGGCGAGAGCCATCCAGTGCGCGGCCGGGTAATTGCGCCGCATAGTTATGTCGGAATGTCATTGCCACCCCGGCCAATTACCGTCCATGGCTGGGGGCCCGGCGTCGCCTGGGGCTGGGGCTGGGGCTGGATGCCGTACACACCATATTACGATCCCTTTTTCGATGATTTCTACGGGCCGCCATCCTATTACTACGAGATAAGGACCGTTTACGACTGGCATTGGAAAACCGGCACTGCGCAGCTGCATTTGACCTACGATCGCAATGGGCAGACTTTCGACCACACGTTCGAAATCATCCGTGAGCCGGAAAAGTGAGCGCGCCGCTCTTTTCCAGCCGGCGTCCGGCTCCGGGCGCGGCAGCTTACGAACCCGGACGCGCCTGATAAAAAAGCTTAAATATACTCCGTTTTACACCTTTCCCTTTCGCGATCCATGCCGGAAGAGATCTGATTGCGGCGGCGCGGACGGAGCCTCAGGGTTTTTCCCCATGGAAGCAGGACGCGTGAACAAGCTACCGTTTTTACATGGGAAGGAATGAGTATCATACTCCGACCAGCCTCCGGTTTTTGCCCACCATGCTTGCCTGCAGGTTTGCGGTCGAGTGCCGGCGGGAAATTGTGGTGCGAGTTGTCGCCGGCAACAGGCGCGCGGCCACCGGGGGTAATGTAACCAGGGTCGGCCGCTGGAAAGGCCCCATTCAAGCTTGCCGCCGGCATAGAGAAAGCCGGCCAGCCCGGATCGCGTGCCCGGCAGGTTCGACATTTCGCCTGCGCTTAAGAAAACGCGTCGTGCCCGTGGCCCGCTCGGATTTTCCACGTCCCTAGTTGAAATTTTCCGAATGGATTAATTAGTGCTGGCCGCAAGCCTTACAAGTCCATTTGACGGGAAATAGGCCATCGTCCTCAGGAGTGCCCGGAGCGGCTGCATACCCAAGCCAACTACTTTTTGAACTGTCTGCTGTAGCGAGGGTCCATGCCGGATCGGCCGGAAAACTCATTTCAAACACCCACGATCAGCGACTTCGCCCAAACGGTTTCTGAGCTGCCATTGCTCACACCGGTGGAACACCGGAAATTGCTCGTCGACTGGAACCAGACCAGAACCAATTACCCGGCGAAGACGATTCAGGAACTGTTCGAGGAGCAAGCCGCCGCCCGGCCTGGTGAAGTGGCCGTGGTGTTTGGACATCACAGGTTGACCTATGCGGAGCTGAACGCCCGGGCCAGCCAATTGGCGCGCCACCTGCGCCATTTGGGAGCCGGTCCGGATCGCGTTGTGGGCGTCTGCGCCGAACGCTCGCTGGAACTCATCGTCGCCTTGATCGCCGTTTTAAAAGCTGGCGGCGCTTACCTGTCCATCGACGCCGCCACTCCCCCGGACCGCTTGCGTTCCATGCTTCAGGACGCGCAACCGGCCGTAATCGTGGTTCAATCCAGGCTTCAGCGGGAAACCGTGGCCGCGGCCCTGACGCCGGCGGGCCAGCTTGGCGAAGTTCCTCGCTTCGTCTGCCTGGAAAACGACAGCCGCCTCCTCGACCGCATGGACACTGCCAACCCACGCCCGGCGGGGACTCCGGAAAATCTTGCTTACGTGTGTTTCACTTCCGGCTCGACCGGCGGGCCCAAAGGCGTGGCCATTCCCCATCGCGCCGTGGTTCGCCTGGTCAGGAATACGAACTACATCACCTTCCTGCCGTCTGACATTTTTCTTCAATATGCGCCTGTTCCCTTCGATGCCTCGACCTTCGAAATTTGGGGGCCCTTGCTCAATGGCGCGCGGTTGGTCGTCCTCCCGCCGTTGTTGCTGTCGCTGGCCGAACTTGGCGCGTTCATCCGCAAACAACGGATCTCGGTGCTCTGGTTGACCGCCGGTTTGTTCCACCAGATGGTCGAGCAGCAATTGGACAGCCTCCAGGGCGTGCGGCAAATCCTTGCCGGCGGCGACGTCCTGTCCGTGTCTCATGTGCGCCAGGCGCTGGAACGGCTCGGGGAAGGCCGCTTGATCAACGGCTATGGACCGACCGAAAACACCACCTTCACCTGCTGCCATCCCATCACGCGTTCGTCCGTCGAAGGCCGTTCCATTCCCATCGGCCGGCCAATTTCCAACACGCAATGCTTCATCCTGGATCGCGACCTGCAACCGGTCCCCATCGGCGCGACGGGAGAGTTGTTCGCCGGCGGGGACGGCCTCGCCCACGGTTACTTGAACCAGCCCGAACTGACTGCGGAAAAGTTCATTCCCAATCCCTTTCAGCCGGGAACGCGGCTTTATCGGACGGGCGATCTGGCGCGCTTTCTCCCGGATGGAAATATCGAATTCCTCGGGCGCTCCGATCTGCTGGTAAAGATTCGCGGGTTTCGCATTGAACTGGGTGAAATCGAGCGGGCGCTGGAGGATCACCCGGCCGTGAGCGAAGGCGTTGTCACCGCGCGCGAAGATGTTCCTGGAGAAAAACGGCTGGTCGCCTATTTCACCGTGCGCGGGGAGTCTGCGCCCACGGCGGTGGAACTGCGCAGTTTCCTTGCCGAAACCCTGCCCGATTACATGGTGCCCTCGGTGTTCCTGTGCCTGGAATCGCTCCCCCTGACCAGGAACGGAAAAGTGGATCGCCACGGCCTGCCCGCGCCCAATGGCCGGCGATCGGACCTGGAGGAAAACTACGTCGCGCCCCGCGATTCGCTTGAAACTCAGTTAGCCGCGGTTTGGGAGGCGCTGCTGGGCATCGAACCCATTGGCATTCGCGACCACTTTTTTGACTTTGGCGGGCATTCGCTGCTGGCGGTGCGCCTGTTTGCCGAGATCGAAAAGCAATTCGGCAAACGCATTCCTTTCGCCGCCCTGTTCGAGACGCCCACCATCGAGCACCTGGCTGATCTGATCCGCGCGACGAGTGCCTCCCCCACCCGTTCGTTGCTCGTGGCCATTCAAGAGAACGGTTCCCGGCCGCCGCTCTTCCTCGTTCACGGCGCCGGCGGCGGAATGCTTTGGGGCTACACGAACCTCGCCATGCATTTGGGGCCGGACCAGCCGGTTTACGGCATTGAATCGCGGGCGATGCAAGGCGGAGAGGAATTTGGATGCCTAGAAGAAATGGCCCGTCAGTACGTGGATGAGCTGCGTTCCTTGCAGCCAGAGGGACCTTACCATCTCGGCGGTTACTGCTTTGGCGGCAACATCGCGTGGGAAATGGCGCGGCAACTTTGGGAGCAGCACCAACCCGTGGCGTTCCTGGCTTTGTTCGAAGCCAGCCCGATCAAAGGCGGCTTTGAACGCCCCCGCTGGTGGCGCCCGCGCTTCGCGTTCGATTTTACGCTCAACCTGGGTCACTGGCTGCGCTATCTCATGAGCTTGGAAGCGTCAGCCCGTCGCAGCCTTCTCCGGCGCAAAATGCAATCCGCTTTCCGCAAGCTGGTTTGGCGTGCGCGACGTCCCGCCGACGGAGCGTGCCCCATCGACCTGGACAGCATCGTGGACGCTTCCCAAATCCCGGAAAGCGAACGCAGGCTTTGGCACGCGCACCTCCGCATCATTGAGGACCATGTTTCCGCGCCTTACCCGGGACACGTCCATCTCTTTCGCACCCACCGCCAGCCCCTTTGGTGCTCGTTCGATCCCACGTATGGCTGGCGCGAACTTGCCGGTGGTGGTGTCACCCTGCGCTTCATCCCCGGCGCGCACGAAAATATTTTCATGGAACCCCACGTCCGCCACACCGCCGAAGAACTCCGTCAAGCCCTCAAACAAGCCCAGGCCACCGAAGCCGGCAGCTAACTAATTCCGCCAGGTCCTGGAGTGCGGCGTGAAGCGCCGCTTTCGAACCGCCCGGATAATCTCGCCGGTATTCATCCGGGAATTGTTTCGGCAGGCCAAAAGGCAGGTCATCACCCACGTTGCCCGCTTCCCTTATCAACTGAGGTTTAGGCGGGAGCTGGTCGCGAGGGTGAAACCACGAGGTTAAAAAGTTCATGCCAGATTTATTTCAAGATCGCACGGAAGCCGGCCAGGTCCTGGCGGGCCGGTTGCATTACTTTGCCGGCCGCAATGACGTGCTGGTGCTCGCTCTGCCGCGCGGCGGTGTTCCGGTCGCCTATGAAGTCGCGCGCGAACTGCGGGCGCCGCTGGACGTCTTCCTGGTGCGCAAACTCGGCGTGCCCGGCCATGAGGAATTGGCCATGGGCGCGATTGCCTCGGGCGGCGTGCTCGTCCTCAATGAACAGGTCCTGCGCATGCTTGAGATTTCCGAAAACGTGGTTCGAGAGGCGGCGGAACAGGAAGCGCGGGAATTGCACCGCCGGGAACAAATCTATCGCGGGAATCGCCCGCGGCCCGAAGTTCGCGGCCACATTGTGGTGCTGATCGATGACGGCCTCGCCACGGGCGCCTCCATGCGCGCCGCCGTCGCGGCGATCCGGCAGGAGGAACCCGCCGGCATTCTCATCGCCGTCCCGGTTGCCCCGCCCGAAACCGTCGCCGAACTCGAAGCTGAAGTCGAACAGTTCATTTGTCTCGAAACGCCCGACCCTTTCTACGCCGTCGGCATTTATTATCGTCATTTTCCACAGGTCACCGACGAGGAAGTCCACGATTTGCTCGAGCAAGCCGCGGCGGAAAACACAGTTCCGGCAACCAATGATAGGAACGGAATCAATGGAACCCCACAATCTTAACGTGGCCGAAATGCCCGGCGCCGAAATGATTCGCCAGGCCGCTCACCCTCTGACCGGCGCTGCCTCCGACTACGACCCGCTGCTGGAGTTGATCGGCGACGCGCGTTTCGTCCTGCTTGGAGAAGCGTCGCACGGAACTCACGAGTTCTATCGCGCCCGGGCGGAGATCACCAAACGCTTGATCCGGGAAAAAGGCTTCACCGCCATGGCCGTCGAGGCCGACTGGCCGAACGCTTATCGGGTCAATCGCTTCCTCAAGGGCGAGAGCGACGACAAGGAAGCCGTCGAGGCCCTCGCGGATTTCAAGCGCTTTCCCACCTGGATGTGGCGCAACGCGGACGTGCTTGACCTCGTTGGCTGGTTGCGGGAGCACAATGACCGCCAGCCGCCGGGGGCGCAGCGGTTTGGTTTTTACGGCCTGGACCTCTATAGCCTGAATGCCTCCCGGGCCGCCGTGCTCGATTTCCTCGACCACGTGGATCCCGAAGCCGCCCGACGCGCGCGCTATCGGTATTCCTGCTTCGATCATTTCGGCGAGGATGCTCAGGCTTACGGTTACGCTGCGAACTTCGATCTCGACGAGTCTTGCCGCGACGAAGTCGTCGCCCAATTGGTCGAATTGCGCCGCCGCGCCTACGAGTACGCGCATCGCGACGGACGCATTTCCGAAGACGAAATGTTCCATGCCGAACAAAACGCACTGGTGGTCAAAAACGCGGAGGAATATTACCGCTCGATGTTCCAGGGACATGTCGAATCCTGGAATTTACGCGACCAGCACATGCACGAAACCTTGCAGGCGCTGGTCGGCCATCTCGAACGCCTCCGGCTCCGTCCGAAACTCGTTGTTTGGGCGCACAATTCCCATCTCGGCGACGCTCGCGCCACTCAGATGGGCCAGCAAGGCGAACTGAACCTCGGCCAGTTGGTGCGCGAAGACTACGGCAGCGAAGCCGTGCTGATCGGCTTCGCGACGCACCACGGCACCGTCACCGCCGCCTCCGATTGGGATGCGCCCGCGGAACGAAAGCAAGTGCGTCCGGCATTGAACGGCAGTTATGAGTTGCTGTTCCACGAAGCGGACCTTCCGCGCTTCTTCCTCCCGCTCCGCGATCAGCGGGGAGCCGGAGAGGCGCTGCGCGAACCCCGGCTTGAACGCGCCATCGGCGTCATCTACCGCCCCGAAACGGAGCGCTTAAGCCATTATTTTCAGGCCCGTCTCCCAGATCAATTCGACGCCATTCTGCACTTCGATGAAACCCGCGCCGTGGAACCACTGGAAACCACCGCCCTCTGGCAGCGCGGTGAACCCGAAGAAACCTTCCCCTTCGGAGTCTGATGAAGTTGCGAACCGGGGGAATTTAAAGCCAGGTTGGCAGGGCGCGTCACTCCGTGCACGCCGGCATCGGGCAAAGAATTATCCTGCCGAAACAGGCTCTCGCCTCCCGAATCACTGTCCCTTTGGCCACGAAGGGAGGGAGTGCCGACCTTGCCTGTGCGCATCGCCCGGTGTGATCCGCAAACGATTTTCGCCTTCCCGCACTTCACCGGTCCGAAACGACGGCGAGCGCAGGGGCACGCACGACAAGGCAGGCGCTGACCAGGGAGCGGGAGCAGACCAACCCCACCCGCCGGAGCAGGACGAGAATAAAAGCGAGGGTCTTGAACAGATCATGGGAAGTTGAGCTGAGGTCCATTCTGGATCATAAGCAGGCGTACACGGTCGCTTTTACTCGCTTAAACTGTGCCAATGCCTGGCCCCCCGCTTCTGCTGCGATTTTGTGAAGCATGGACGTTGCAAGTTGCAAGAGGAACAATTCCGACCCTCGCAAATTGCGGGAAAAAGCGAGATGCCGCCTGGACAGTTTCCGTGGGAACGAAGGACGCCGGTTAAATCCAGCCAAACAAACATGCCGCCATCATTCCCAGCCAGCAAAACGCCGCTGAAAGCAGCAGACGAACCATAAACTTGCGGGTTCGGGCGGTATTGGATTCATGGACCCGCACCCACGAAGCGTCCACGAACCAGGATACCAGCGACCAGTTCGACTCGAAGTTCGAAACCCATTGGTAGCGGTCGGGTATGAAGCCTTCCGCAGCCAGTTCGTGAAGAAAAAACGTTTTGCGCTGCTCGGAAAACGAGTTTCGCGAGGCGCGGATAACCACCCTGTCTTCCGCCTCCTCCACCAGGAGGAGTGTGTCCAGATCGGGAAAGTAGAACTCGAAAGAGCGGTCGGGATGAATGCTGGAACTCATACGCTTATTGCTGATGCCTTCACATCAATATCTCACATGCTGTGCTTCCCGGTAATTAAAAGGTGGGCCAAGAACGTAAGAATCCTGCAAGCGCGGGATGGCAAGGGTGGCACAAGCCCGCCTGTCCCGCTGGAGAACCTCTGCCCGGCGGAACGGGCAAGGCCCTTCAAATCAGCCAGCCCGGGGTATTTATCCAGTCTCATTCACATTCCGGTCGGCTGGTAGCCGGCCGGAACGGCAGGCTGCCCACTTGCACCTCTCCCACTTTTAATCATACCCAGCGCCCCGCGTTTTACGTGGACGAATCGTGTTTCAGACGCAGCACTTCACGAGCCGCCCGCAAGCCGCTCTCCAACGCGCCAAAGACCGTGCCGGTTTGAGCGTCATTCACCAGCGCCTCACCGGCGAAAAACAACGTGTCTTTCACCGGAGCGGCAAGCATCGCGGGCAAATCCATTCCATTTACCGGAATATAACTGTACGCCCCGCGAATGTGCGGATCACAGGCCCAATTCCGATGGTGGGCTGCAATCAAATGTTTGCCAATGACCGAGGCCCGGTCCGAAAATATTCGGCCCAGAATTTCGAGACCGAGCCGCCTGAGCTTGACCGGTGAGGAGGCCAGGAGTGCGTCTGCCCGGGGGCCACCCACCCACCCAGTCAGAACCGGCCCCCGGGAATCGGTCCACCACGTTGGCAGCGGCTCGTCCGGGGCATGAACAAACCTCGAAATCGATGGCCACCACCGAGCCCGAAAAACAAAGATCAACTTCATCACGTTGCCGAACGCAAACTCGTGGACGGCCTCTTCTTTGGCTTTGAGCGGCGGATCGATTGCGACTGTCCCCGCCTTCCAAACCCCAATCGGGAGCGTAAAGATGGCGGCCGCGCCACGGTGCGTTTCCAATCGACGCCCCTGCCGCACCGACACCTCCACCTGCCCGGGTTTCCATCGCAAATGACGCGCCTGCGCGCCTTTTAACAATTTGCCGCCTTTGGCTTCGATCTCACGCGCAAGAAAATTTACCAGCGCGGAGTATCCTTCCTCGATTCGGTACTGCCGGTCACCCTGCATGCGCTCAGCAGCCCGTTGCGCCTGGAGCAGCGCGTGGATGCTGGCATGCCGCGCATCCGCCGCGTCAAATCCCTCCACAAAATCAAGCGCCAGGCGGCGGTCCAATTCCTTTAGCGATTGGCCGGTGACAAATCTGGCGAAGGACTGATCCGGTTTGCGCAAATTTACGCGGCTGATGATCTGATCGATTCGTTCCCAGAGTTTCACCGATTGAAGTTTGCCCGCCAGGAATAGCTGATGCCGGTCGGGCACAGATCGGAGGGAAAGGCCTGCCTGACGAATGGTTTTCAACAGCGCTGGATCTCTGCCATGGACAAATTCCGCGCCGAGTTCGATCGGCAGGGAACCTTCGCGCGTCGTGTGAACGCGTCCACCCAGACGCTCTTTCGCTTCCATGAGGGTCACAGCAATTCCGTGGCGTGTTAACTCCCGCGCAGCCACAAGGCCCGCAATCCCGCCTCCCAATACGACAACCGACGTGCTCATCAATCCCAAGATAGCACTTTTCAGAATTATTTTTAGAGAGCGACCTCATGGCAAATGCGCAAGCCCGGTGCAGACCCTATTGAACCGGCAGCCAGCAGCCTGTAGAGAAGCTCATGATAGCGATAGCTGAGACCATCAGGGGCGCATCGGCCGTTTCAACGGACGATGGGCCGTCGAGGCCTTGGCAACGGGTCGCTGTCCAACATAAACCGCGTCCGTATCCGGCCGAAGCACGTGCCATCAAGGGAGCGTGGGCTGGCGGCTAATCCAAAGGAAACCGTATGGTAAAACCAAGAAAGCAACTCCGTCCACAATCACCCCGTTCAAATCTTGATCGCGCACAGCCCGCCTTGCATCAGCGAGCTCCGGAAACCCAGGACTTTGACACGGTAACAGCCGACCTGCCCCTGGACCTGCCAGTCGCGGCGCGGGAGGAAATGGTTCAGCAATTGAATCAAATCCTGGCTGATACCATGAGCCTGCGTGATCTTTACAAGAAAAGCCACTGGCAGGTCAGCGGCCCGACTTTCTATCAACTGCACCTGCTCTACGACAAACACTACGCGGAGCAGGTCGTGTTGGTGGATAAAATCGCCGAACGCATCCAGGTGCTGGGCGGCATCAGCATCGCCATGGCGCATGATGTCGCTGAAACCACCATTATCGCCCGCCCGCCACGAGGGCGGGAAGAGGTGCCGGTCCAGATCTCGCGTTTGCTGGAAGCTCATGAAGCGATCATCAAGGAAGTCCGCTCCGGCGCTCATCGCGCGACTGAGTTGCAAGATGATGGCAGCAATGACCTTCTGGTGAGCGATGTGTTGCGGACCAATGAACTTCAGGTGTGGTTCCTGTCCGAACACCTGGTGGCCATGCCTTTGGTCTTCGCCAAGTGAAGCGCGGAACCTCCGGTGCTCGGGAGCAATCATCCCCATCAAGCCTGGGTTGCTTTGGGGACTTGTCCCCATGGCGTCAAACCGGCTGTTTCCGCATATTCAAGACCAAATCTTTATGGCAGTTAAAAGACACCTCCGAGGCGCCAGCTCCAAAGAGCAACGGCAATACGAACACATCAAGAAATCAGCCCAAAAATCAAGGCGCTACGGCAAGCGAGCCAAGGAAGTGGCGGCGCGAACCGTCATGAAGAACAAAAGCAGGAAGAGAAAATAGCGTTGCGAGCGACGGCCTGTCCGGACGCCAGCAGGGCTGCTCTGAACACTGTGGAGTGCGCGTTTGCGCGGCCTTCGCCGCAGAGGCGATGATTAACAGGGCGCAATATCGTGCCCACGCAAAGTTGAATTCATTCGGATACCAAAGGAGAATTTTGTGGCTGTAACCAGGGCAAAACAAAGACCACAGGAAAGACACCCCAAGGAACTCCATCCCAAACCGCCGTTTCGAGAGCGGAAACAGCAGTTCCCCGGGCGCGAGGAAGAGATGCAACAACGGCCCGACCACGGCGAGCAAAGCTATCGCGGGCTGGGAAGATTGGCTGGCAAAACCGCGCTCATTACGGGCGGGGACAGCGGCATTGGCCGCGCGGTGGCAATTGCTTTTGCCCGCGAAGGAGCCGATGTCGCAATTGCGTACCTGCCCGAGGAAGAAACGGATGCCCAGGAAACCAAACGCTGGGTCGAAGAAGCCGGACGAAAAAGTTTTACAATGCCAGGGGACATTCGGGATGAAAACCACTGCCGGGACCTCGTCGAACAGATTTTCGCGGAAGCGGGGCACCTGGATATTCTGGTGAACAATGCCGCCTACCAGATGACTTATCAGAGCATCGAGGAAATTTCCGCCGAGGAATGGGACCGCACCTTTCGCACCAACGTTTACTCGATGTTTTATCTGTGCAAGGCGGCCGCACCTCGAATGAAGCCCGGCAGCGTGATTATTAACACCGCCTCGATCCAGGCCTTCCTGCCCAACCCGGGGCTGCTGGCGTATGCGCCGACGAAAGCGGCCATTGTCAACTTCACCAAAGCGCTCTCCAAACTCCTGTTGAAAGACGGGATACGGGTCAATGCCGTTGCGCCGGGGCCGGTGTGGACGCCTTTGATTCCCTCGACAACTCCCGAGGGAAAAATCGAAAAGTTTGGCGGGAACACGCCTTACGAGCGTCCTGCACAACCGGCGGAACTCGCTCCGCTCTACGTTTTTCTCGCCTCCTCGGAATCTTCCTATGTCACCGGGGAAGTCTTTGGAGCCACGGGCGGAAAGACCCCGCTCTGACGAATCTCAAAGCGGAAGCTGCTCCTGCGGAAGAAAGCCGTGCTGCTCGCGTCCGACGTCTCCGTCGTATCTGAGGCTCGACTTGTATAATTCCAGGTGGCCATCGGCGGCGAAAGCGGCGCAACGCTGGCGCAGGGATTGCATCTCTTCTGAAGTCATCGGCTTCAATCCCCGGGCAATCGCAAGATTTTGATGGAGCACTGCCAGTGAATCGATGCCCGAAATCGTCGTGGCCACAGGCAGGCTCATGGCATAACGCAACGCCTCGTCCACGCTCACAATCCCATGCAACAGCGGCTGACCGTCGCCACCCAAACTTTTCATGCCCAACGCCGCCATGCCGCGGCGCTGCACCTCGGGCAAAACTTGCTGCTCGAAGCTGCGGTAGGTTCCGTCGAAACAGTTGAGCGGCATTTGAACCGTGTCGAACGGATAATCGTGCCCAAGCATTTTGAGGTGAATGGCGGGATTCTTATGACCGGTAAAGCCAACGTACCGGACTTTGCCCTGTTTCTTGGCCTCGTCCAGCGCTTCAACGACTCCGCCTTTGGCAAAATGAAGTTCCGGATCATTGTAGTAGATGACTTCGTGAATTTGCCACAAGTCCAGGTGATCGGTGCGCAACCGTTTCAGCGATTCCTCCAACTGCTGCATGGCAACATCCTTGCCCCGTCCGTGCGTGCAGACTTTGGTCATGAGGAAAACCTTGTCCCGCCGGCCTTGCAGGGCCTGTCCCAGCCACTCCTCGCTCCGGCCGTGATTATACTCCCAGGCGTTATCGAAGAAGTTGATGCCAGCGTCGATGGCCTCGTGGACGATCCGGGTTGCGGTATCGACGGAATCAACCGTTCCCAAATGATAACCGCCAAGGCCAAAAATCGAGAGTTGCACTCCCGTGCGGCCCAGCGGCTTGCGCGGGATGCTCCCCGGGCCTGTGTTGGTCATTTCCAACGGAGCCAGCGCGGCAGCCGCAGAACGGCGCAGCAGCGACTCGGCCAAGATGGCCCCTGCGCCAGCCAGGTTCGTCCGCAAGAAACGCCGCCGCCCGGGATTTGGAATGGCTCCGGAAAGGCTGGTGGATTCACTTTCATTTTTCATACCCGATTCTCCTGGCGCGGCTCATGTCGCAATCCGCGTTGCACATTCCGGCCTAAACTGTTTCCCAGGTTCCGCTCCCCTTCTGAAACATCGCTTTGACTTCCTTCTCATCCTTGTCGATGGGGAAGCCATGCGGGAGACGTGTGACCGGGTTGTCGAATCGCAGCGAAACCTTGTAAGGTTCAAAGCGGCTGTCGGCCGCGAAAGGAGCGCACCGCGTCCGCAAAGCCTCCATTTCCTGTTCCGTCATGGGTTTGAAGCCGCGCGCCACGCGCAGGTTCTGCTCCAAAATCTTGAGTGAATCGATTCCACTAATGGTCGTCGCCACCGGCAGGCTCATGGCATAGCGGAGGAGTTCCTCGGCCTTGACCAAACCTTTCTTCACCGCCTCGCCCGTCCCGCCCATGCTCTTCATGCCCAGCGCCGCCATCCCGCGCCGGTTGACTTCCGGCAGCACCTGTTTTTCAAAGCTATGAAACGTGGCGTCAAACGGGTTGAGGGGCATCTGCACCGTGTCGAACGGGTAGCCCAATTTGAGCATCTGCAAATGAAAGGCCGGGTCCTTGTGGCCGGTGAAACCAACAAAACGCGTCTTTCCCTGTTGCCTGGCCTTATCAAACGCCTCCAATACACCGCCCCGGGCGTAGGCCAGCTCGGGATCGTTGTCATAGCTAATCGCGTGAATTTGCCACAAATCCAAATGGTCGGTTTGGAGGCGTCGCAGCGACTGTTCGAGCATGCGCATGGCCAGTTCGCCGCTGCGCCCGTGGGTGCAAACCTTGGTCATGAGGAAGACCTTGTCCCTTCGGCCCTTGAGCCCGCGACCCAGGATGTTCTCAGTTTCGCCGTTGTAATATTCCCAGCAATTATCGAAGAAGCTGACTCCCGCATCCAGCGCCCCATGAATCACTTGAATTGCCTCGTCCGCGCTCTTTATGTCGCCAAGGTGGTGGCCGCCGAGGCCCAGGGCGGAAATCTGAACCCCGGTGCGGCCCAATGTCCGCCGGGGAATTTCGCCGGCATTGGTTGCCTGCCCCTGTCCCGCATCCGCCGGCCCGTCATGTTCGGCCGCGCTCGCATTTGCGCCCAAGGCAGCGCTTAAACCAAGCATGCCCACCGTCCGGAAAAAGTGCCGCCGTCCGCTGTCTTGGGGGAAGTTTGGCAACGGAGCCTTATCCGCTTTATTCATATCACTTTTCCTCGCAAATGAAAGACAGCTCCGCTCTCTCTTGCTAGCGTCGCCCTCGACGCGATGATGATTCCTCCACAGCGAAGCGGGGTTTGGGCGCTTCACCCTCGGCTTCGAGTTCCAACTCGACTTTGATCCAGCCAGGCTGCCGCTGGTCAAAAGCTTTGTAGGCGTCGATGGCGGACATGAGCGGTTCCCGCTTGGTCAGGATATGTTCGGGATCAAGCTCTCCGCGTTCCACAATTCGAATCAGTTCGGGAAGGTAACGCCGATGATTGCAATTACCGGCTTGCACGGTCAGGTCCCGGTTCATCACCTTGCCAAGTGGAAACCACATCATCGTGGTCGGATAAACTCCGATCACGGCAATGGTGCCCGCTTTGCAGACGGAGTCCACCGCCCATAACTGCACTTGCGACGGCGCCTGCCCCGGCTTCCAAAGTTTGCCCTGGGGCTTGGCTTCGGGAGCAATCTTCTTGAGTTCCTCCTCGAACAATTCCCGATACTTCGCCGCCTGTTCAACCGCTGGACCGCGTTGTGGCGGTTCAGCGTCCACACCCACGGCGTCAATGACGCGGTCAACGCCGCTGCCATCCGTCAATTCCTTGATTGCCTCGACTGGATCTTCAGCGTTGAAATCGATGACTTCGGCCCCTTGGTCGCGCGCCATGGCCAGCCGGTCCGGAACGGTGTCGATCGCAATCACACGTCCCGCGTTGAGCAAAAACGCGCTGGCAATCGCAAATTGCCCCACTGGCCCGCAACCAAACACCGCGACAATTTCACCATCCTTGATCTGGGCCAGGTCCGCCCCGAAATAGCCGGTGGGAAAAATATCCGAAAGCATGATCGCCTGGTCATCCGTCACCGCCACTGGCAATTTTACGAGATTGGTGTTGGCAAACGGCACTCGGGCGAACTCCGCCTGCAATCCATTGAAAGGACCGGAATTCTTGGGACCGCCATAAAACGCGGTGCCGGCCGAGGGTCCGTTGGGGTTGGCTTTGTCGCATTGGGAATAGTAGCCGGTGCGGCAATAGAGACAACTTCCGCAGCCAATTGTCGAGCCGATCACCACCCGGTCGCCTTTTTTGAAATTGCGCACCTTGGCCCCCAACTCCTCCACCACGCCCACACCTTCATGACCGAGAATCGTTCCCGGCTGCATCGGCGAAAGCGTGCCCCGGACCATATGCAAATCCGTGCCGCAAATGGCGCTGGCCGTCAACCGGACGATCGCATCCAGCGGGTGTTTGATCTTTGGCTCCGGAACATTATCCAACCGGATGTCTCCAATGCCATGGAATACAACTGCTTTCATAAAATCTCCTTCAATGTATTGCGGGCTGATATTCCGCTCGCGCGTCGTTGGCCAGCTTCTTCAAAAACACATCCCGCCGTTTCCCCAAATTCGTTCGGATTGCGGCTCGTGCCATGGGGACATCGCCCAACTAGGCAGCGCGGACTTTTCACTAAAGAAACGGGCTGGAATCTGGAGCTTTCTCGGTGGGACACGTCACGCCGTGCGCACCGACGATGGACAGAGGACTGCCCGGGCGCATCCACGCACTGTTCTTAAAAGCTGGCGATATTGATCTGTGTGGGTAGGATGAGAGAAGTAATGGTTCCTCAGACCGATGAAACGTAAACCCAAAGAAT